>JAILFN010000003.1 GCA_024697545.1 Ruminococcus sp. | reverse complement strand
ACGGCAGTGAGCGTTCCCTCGTCGCTCAACGGCGCTGAGGCAATAAGAACTGCCTGCGATTCCAAGTCGGTAACTTCCGACCTCGGCTCCTTCACCGCGGCTTCCGATATCACCGTGTACACCGCAGTTGACAGCCGCGTGGTTTCCGCCGGTCTGCCGTCATGGCTGAGCAGCTGGACGAACACCTATGAGAGCATCACGACCTCCAATGACCTGACGATGAATGTCTTCAAGAAGGAATTCTCGGCAGGCAGCGTGGTCACCCTCGGCACCAACGGCGGCTCGACAAGCTGCGTGAACTACTTCGTGCTCGTGACCGAAAACGAGCCCGAACCGCTCAACGGCAACCTCATCAGAAACCTCAAGATCAATGACCGCGACCACGACGAAGCATGGTCGATAGGCTACGGTCTTAACAACGGCGCACAGATCTTCGGCGACCGCGATTTCACCATCTCGGGCGTTCCGAGCTACCTTGCAAACGCCGAGACTATCCACACCTCCTGCGATTCCAAGCTGTTCACCTCCGACCTCGCGACATTCACCGCAGGCGCAGACATCACCGTTTACATCGGCGTAGACACGAGAGTGAGCAGCAACCTCGGCTGGCTGGGCTCGTGGAGCGCTGTCGGCAGTTCGATGTATTCGTCCAACGACGTTGAGCTGGCACTGTACAAGCGCGATTTCAGTCAGGGCGAGACCGTGACCCTCGGCACAAACGGCGGCGAAGGCTACTCCCTCACCTACATCGTGATGGCAGTACCGAAACAGACGACCCCCGTAAGCCTTACCTATCCCGAGATCACGACCATCGAGTACAGCGAGAAGTACCACCAGATCAAGTTCAACTGGAACCCCGTTTCGGGCGCACAGAATTACGGCATCGCGGTGTACCTCGCAGGCAAGTGGAGGATCCAGACGCAGTCGATCGCTGCTAACACCACAAGCTACACCACCCCGAAGAACATGACCCCCGGCAAGACCTACAAGGTAGCCATCGCCGCAAAGGTGAACGGCACATGGGGCGTGGCTGAGGCTATAAAGCACGCTATTGATGTTACTGTAAGGTAAGTTCCCCCCCCCGCACGATGATCGTGCAGTTATCGCATAAAATATAAGAGCCCGGTGAACTCCGTAAGGAGCATCGGGCTCTTTTTGCTGCATAATGATATGAAAAAGTGTGGCTAGACACACCTAACAAATATCTTATCATATTTTTTTAAAGTTGTCAAGCGGTTTTTGGCAGAATCGGGCTTTAGTACATTTTTACGGCATTCCTAAACTGCGGATTTGTCGCCAATGACGCTTCACAAGTTATTGACATACCCGAAAAGCTGTGATATAATATTAGTAGTTAGTGGAAGCTAACCGCGAATAAGTCACAGCAGACCCCTTTCGGATAGCTCGGTGCGATAGGGCATTTGAATATTTCGGGTCTGCGCGTCAATAATGTGAGTGATCACGTTAAATATATGCCGCACGGCAGATTGGAGAACTAACATGGATTATTTGGAGATCGAAAAGGTAATAGGCAGAGAGATACTTGACTCACGCGGAAATCCCACGGTAGAAGCTGAGGTCACCCTCGCTGACGGTACAGTGGCGAGAGGTACAGCACCGAGCGGTGCATCTACCGGAGAGTTTGAAGCACTTGAACTTCGTGACGGCGACAAGAGCCGCTATCTCGGAAAGGGCGTTGAGAAGGCTGTTGAGAATATCAACACGGTCATTGCCGAGACTATCACGGGTATGGATGCCTCTGATATATATGCCATTGACGCTGCTATGATAAAGGCTGACGGAACAAAGGACAAGTCCCGCCTTGGCGCTAATGCGATACTTGCTGTGTCCATCGCTTGTGCAAGAGCAGCAGCGACATCTCTCGATATCCCGCTTTACAGATTTCTTGGCGGAATTCAGGGAACAAAGCTCCCCGTGCCGATGATGAACATTTTAAACGGCGGCGCTCACGCAGATAGCGCGGTAGATACTCAGGAGTTCATGATTATGCCTGTGGGTGCTCCCAGCTTCAAGGAAGGTCTCCGCTGGTGTGCTGAGGTGTTCCACGCTCTCAAGGCGCTGCTCAAGGAAATGGGCGACGTTACCGCAGTAGGTGATGAGGGCGGCTTTGCACCCAACAGCTTAAAGAGCGATGAAGAAGCTATCGAGAAGATACTCGAAGCTGTAAAGGCAGCAGGCTTTGAGCCCGGCAAGGACTTCATGATCGCAATGGATGCCGCTTCTTCCGAGTGGAAGAGCGAAAAGGGCAAGGGCTTCTACAAGCAGCCCAAGAGCGGCAGGGAATTCACCTCCGATGAGCTTATCGCTCATTGGGAAGCACTTGTGGACAAGTATCCCATCATCTCCATCGAGGACGGTCTTGACGAGGAAGACTGGGACGGCTGGGTAAAGATGACCGAGAAGATAGGCAACAAGGTACAGCTGGTAGGCGACGACCTGTTCGTTACCAACACAGAGAGACTTGCTAAGGGCATTTCGCTCGGTGCGGGAAATTCGATACTCATAAAGCTCAACCAGATAGGCTCTGTCTCCGAGACTCTTGAAGCTATCAAGATGGCTCACAAGGCGGGCTATACCGCAATATCCTCCCACCGTTCGGGCGAGACCGCTGATACAACGATCGCTGACCTTGCGGTAGCACTGAACACCTGCCAGATCAAGACGGGCGCACCTTCAAGATCCGAAAGAGTTGCCAAGTACAACCAGCTGCTCCGCATAGAAGAACAGCTCGGCGCAGCGGCAGATTATCCGAAGATGGGCGCATTTAACGTTAAAAAGTAATACCTCCCCTTATCTAATAACAGAAATATCCGACTCACGGCTTGCGCTGCGGGTCGGATATTTCTCATTATGAAAGGTGTAAACTCTTTTTTAGCTTTGCGAAAAAAATAAAGCTTGCTGTATCACATCATAAGAAGCACTTTTTTCATACGCTTTGGTGCAGCACATAGCTCACCAGCTTGTCTACCGTTTCTTCGTCAAGCACCGATGATATCATCATGCTCGCTTCGCCCGCTTTTTTCGGCTCGATACCTACCTTTGAAGCGAAGAATTCCTGAAGGATAACGCAGGGGGTAAACAGCCCGTTCGCTTCCGAAACGCCTTTTGCGGTAAGGACTATCTGACGATAGGGCTCTTTTATTATCAGCCCTTCCTCGGTAAGCTTCTTGCACATCTTTACAGCGCTCGCTTTTGCGACATGAAGATAATCCGCGATGTCGGTGATGCGAACACGCTCGGCGTTCTGTCCCAGAAGATATATGGTTATAAGATATTTTTTCTGCTGCTTTGTCAGCATTTTTCTGCTCTCCTTGCACTTTGTATTATCGGTCGGCGTCAGCCTGCCATAAATATATGATATCACCCGCAGAGGGTTGTGTCAATAATTAGTAAAGAAACGGTTAGCGTTTTCTAACTATCCGACAAAACCGGCGGTTAGTTTAGCCAAACTATTTATTCATTTCTACAAATCTTTGGTGCATATATTGACTTGCAGAGATTTTCACAGTATAATATTCATGTGGGTTAGAGTAAGCTAACCGATATGATGAAAGGAGCAACGCAATGTCTGCCGAGGAAAGAAAAAGACTTGAAAGCCTGCTTGCATTTCACGCTGCACCTACGCTCATGGGGCTGAAATGCGGGAGCCTGCCGACATTATCCGTTTCGCAATTTGACTTTGATGAAGTCTCAAAGCTTTTTGCGGAAAGCTGCTTCGGCGAAAGGATAAGCGCAAGGTTCATCAGCAGATGCTCTGCGCGCACGATGATCTACATCTACGACAGACAGCTGCTTGACAGCACCCTTTCCGATGCGGCGGTCAGAGAATTCCTCGTTGGCTGCGGATACGGCAGACACTGGGGAACAGGGGAGTGCCTTGACAGGCTTTGCAGCCGTCTTTGCGAAAAGGATTTTCCCCACGAGATCGGCGTGTTTCTCGGCTATCCGCTGGAAGACGTTAAAGGCTTTATCGAAAACTGCGGCAGGCAGTGCAAGCTTTGCGGTATGTGGAAGGTCTACGGCGATGTTGAACGCGCAAAGGAAATGTTCGAGCGCTACGATCAATGCAGGATAAACCTTTGCAGAGAGCTTGAAAAAGGTAAACAGCTGCGCTCATGCGTGGCTTAATATAGGAGGTAAAATAATGAAAACAGCAGTTATTTTCTGGTCGGGAACAGGCAACACTGAGGCTATGGCGAACGCCGTTGCCGAGGGTGCGGGTGTTTCCGCAGTACAGGTCTCGGCATTCGACGGTGATGTCAGCGAGTATGACGCACTTGCATTCGGCTGCCCCGCAATGGGTGCCGAAGAGCTTGAGGACAGCGAATTTGAGCCTTTCTTCTCGGCTGCCGAAAGTAAGCTGAGCGGCAAGAAGGTAGCGATCTTCGGTTCTTATGACTGGGGCGACGGCGAGTGGATGAGGCTCTGGGCTGAAAGAGTAAAGGCAGCAGGTGCTGAACTTGTAGGCGGCGAAGGTCTTATCTGCAACAATACTCCCGACGATGACGCACTTGCAAAGTGCCGCGATCTCGGCAAGCAGCTTGCCTGATAACAAGACTTACCGAAAGAGCAGAACTGCCGACTTATGTTCGGCAGTTTTTGCAGTTAGGTATAACTAACAAAAATATTGGTTTACTCAGGCTAACTTCTCTGTTATTCCGACAAATAATGTGAAAAAGTATTGACAGCTATAAGTTAGCGGTGTATAATCAATATGAAAAGTTAGTTTGTACTAACCAAAAGGAGGTTGTAATGATGCCTTTGGTATCTGCAAATCCAGGCGAGTGCTACACCATCACGCGCATTGGCGGAACGAATGAAGTCCGCAGACACCTTGAAGATCTGGGCTTTGCCGTTGGCGGAAAAGTCACGGTGATCTCCGTAATGTCGGGGAATCTGATCGTCAATGTCAAAGAAACAAGGGTGGCTGTCAGCCGCGAACTGGCAATGAAAATAATGGTATAGGGGGAGAAGAAATGACACTGAGAGATGCAAGGGTAGGCAACACCGTGACGGTAAAGAAGCTTACGGGCGAAGGTGCCGTAAAGCGCCGCATCATGGACATGGGACTTACAAAAGGAACGCCCGTGACTATCCGCAAGGTAGCGCCGCTCGGCGATCCGATTGAGGTCACTGTGCGCGGGTATGAGCTTTCTATCCGCAAGGCAGACGCTGAGATGGTAGAGGTTGTATGAGCCTCAATTTTTTTACAGCAAAGTTAGCTTTGACTAACAATTAAAGGAGAGGAATATTGATGAGTATAAAAATAGCGCTTGCGGGTAATCCGAACTGCGGAAAGACCACGCTGTTCAATGCGCTTACAGGCTCAAATCAGTTCGTCGGAAACTGGCCCGGCGTTACTGTTGAGAAAAAAGAGGGTAAGCTTAAAAAGCACAGTGATGTCATCGTTACGGATCTTCCGGGCATCTATTCGCTGTCGCCCTACACACTGGAAGAGGTCGTGGCTCGTAACTATCTGATAGACGAGCACCCCGACGTTATCCTGAACTTGATCGACGGTACGAATCTTGAGCGAAATCTTTATCTTACAACTCAGCTGACCGAGCTCGGTATACCTGTCGTATGCGCGGTAAATATGATGGATATCGTTAAAAAGAACGGCGATAAGGTAGATATCTCAAAGCTTTCCGAAGCTATCGGATGCAAGGTCGTCGAGATATCCGCGCTGAAAAACGAAGGCATTGAGGCTGCTGCCGAGGCTGCCGTTGCCGCTGCGGGAACAAAGCACGGCGGTCCCGTACACCGCTTTGATCCTGCTATCGAACACGCACTCGCACACATCGAGGAAGCCTGCGTTCACGATCTTCCCGAAGAGCAGCAGAGATGGTACGCCATCAAGCTTTTCGAGCGTGACGACAAGGTCATCGAAAAGCTGGGGCTTCCCGAAAGTGTTATCACCCACATCAACAGGGATATCGAAAAGGTCGAGCAGGAGCTTGACGATGACAGTGAGTCGATAATCACCAATGAGCGTTACAACTACATAACAAGCATTATCGACAGCTGCTATAAAAAGAAAAATAAGGGCGCACTCAGCACCTCCGATAAGATCGACAAGATAGTTACCAACCGTTTCCTCGGACTTCCGATCTTTGCGGCGATAATGTTCGCGGTATACTGGGTGGCTATGGTAGGTGTAGGCGCACCGCTTACCGATTTCACAAATGACAATATCTTCGGCGACGGCTTCTATCTCTTTGGAAAGGGAACTGCCGAGTATACAGAGGCTGCCGAGGAATATGCGGGCGCACAGCTCATAATCGACGGCTATGACGCTTATGTTGAAGCAAACGGCACAGCCCCGACAGGCGAGTTTACATACGAAGTCGAGGACGAAGAGACTCTTGAGATCTCGGAAGAGACCGCAACACTTGAGAACTATGAGTCGGCGCTTGCGAGCATCGAGAAGATAGGCGAAGAACCCGATCCCGCAGACTACGGCACATTTATTCCTTCCATACCCGGACTTGCGGAGAGCGCACTTGATAAGATGAACGCCTCCGACTGGGTAAAGAGCCTTGTGATAGACGGCATAATAGCAGGTGTCGGCGCGGTACTCGGATTTGTGCCTCAGATGCTGGTGCTTTTCATAATGCTTGCGTTCCTTGAAGCCTGCGGTTATATGTCGCGTATCGCATTCGTGCTCGACAGAATATTCCGCAAGTTCGGACTTTCGGGCAAGAGCTTCATACCCATGCTGGTAGGCGTGGGCTGCGGAGTTCCCGGCATCATGGCGAGCCGTACCATCGAAAACGAGCGCGACCGCCGCATGACCATCATGACTACGACCTTCATTCCCTGCGGTGCGAAGGTGCCGTTCATCGCTATGATCGCGGGTGCTGTATTCAGCGGCTCTGCATGGGTAGCTACCTCTGCATATTTTATCGGCATGGCGTCTATAATAATCTCGGGCATCATGCTCAAAAAGACAAAGATGTTCGCGGGCGATCCTGCACCCTTCGTAATGGAGCTTCCCGCATACCACCTGCCCACCGTCGGCAACGTTCTCCGTTCCATGTGGGAGCGCGGCTGGTCGTTCATCAAGAAGGCGGGTACCGTTATACTTATTTCCCAGGTAATAATCTGGTTCACCAGCAGATTCGGCTTCCTCGACGGCAGCTTCGGTATGCTCGAAGAGGATCAGCTTGACGCTTCTCTCCTTGCAAAGCTCGGAAATGCTATCGCATGGATATTTATTCCCCTCGGCTGGGGCAACTGGCAGGCAGCCGTTGCTTCCATCACGGGACTTGTTGCAAAGGAAAACATCGTCGGCACGATGGGTACTCTTTACGGCGGCGGAGAGAGAACGGTATGGCAGGAGCTTGCCGTTCAGTTCACAAGCATCACGGGTTATTCCTTCCTGGTATTCAACCTGCTCTGCGCTCCCTGCTTTGCGGCTATCGGTGCGATAAAGCGTGAGATGAACAACGCTAAGTGGACATGGTTCGCCATCGGCTATCAGTGCGGATTTGCATATGTTATCGCGTTCCTGATAACTCAGTTCGGCAATGCAGTGACAGGTTCGCCCAACGTTGTAGGCATCATCTTCGCTATAGCAGTTCTTGCGGCAATGATCTATATGCTGGTAAGACCCTATAAGGAAGCAACAAAGCTTACTGCAAAGGTAGCAGTAAGCAAGGCTTAAAGGAGTGATCTTTATGGCAGAATGGTTAAGTGCAAACATCGGCAATATCGTGGTCATAGTGATCCTTGCTGCTGTTATAGCTCTTGCCGTCAGAACGCTTGTCAGGGATAAACGTTCGGGCAAGGGCGGCTGCGGGTGCGGCTGTTCGAGCTGCGCCATGAAAGGCAAGTGCCATACTGCCAAAAAATAAGCCGATAAACGGGGGAGCTTTTCCCCCGTTCATCATATAATGAGCCATGCAATACCGCTCGGCAGCTGTGCGTCGGAAACGGACATTGACAGAGCGCGGGTAAAGATCTGAGATAAGCTAAAGACCGCCTTTCGGCAAGCACCGAAGGGCGGTCTTTTTGGTGGAGAGGGAGGTTATTAACACCTGCTGCCGTACTCGGACAGCAGATTTCTCAATGCGCTGACGCTTGAAGAATGCAGGTGCCTTACGGGCGTGCCCAGCTTTTCGCTGTGCTTTTTGACTCCGCCGAGCATCTTGTGCGAGCAGGTACCCGTGAAAACTATTACAAGATCGGGCGAGCCTATCTTGTTCTCAAAATCGGCAGGCATCTGCGTGAATACCTTTGATTTCATTCTGTAAGACTTACAGATGTCCTGATATCTTGTTGCCATGCGGTCATTGCCGCCTACTATAACAATACTCATTTTAAACTCCTTCTATATCTCGGGTTAGTGTATGCTAACCATCCGCTGCTTTATGTGGTTAGCATTAACTAACCAATATCAGTATACCACATTTCCTTCATGCTGTCAATACATTTTCGGAAAATTCACAAAATAGAAGCATAACGCATAAGCTCTTGTGCAGTTCTGTGCGTAAGGCAGTTATCAAGGCGGCGGGTATGATGCAGCTTATAATAAAAAATCTCCGCTGCCTGCCAAAAGGTGCGGAGACTTTTTTGCTGTGCGGCGGGATCAATCATCATCCAGCCCCTGATTGAGTATGTTGTTGTAGGCGATGTTCGCCCGTTCGCTTTCTTTCTTTTCACGCCAGCGGTCGATGTCGGCTTTGATCGCCAGCATCTCGTCTGCTATCAGCTCCACCTTGTCCGGGCGGACGTAGTTCAGATAGGCGGTCATGCGTTCCATGCCCTTTGGACTGCCTATATGCTGCGCTATGATGTCCCCCAGCTCGGCGGGAAAACCGAGGGAGAGCAGGGAAGCGGTAAGCTCGCTTTTGGCACGGCTCCATGTTTCTCTGTTGTTCATGATGTATCTCCCGATAATAATATCTGCCGTACCATTCCGATACGGCAGATCATCTTTAGTTTACTTGTAGCTGTCTCTTCCTGTGATCTTGGTGTAGCACTCCTTGTAGAGCTGTGCGGTCTTCTCGGCGATCTCGTCGGGAAGCTTGGGTGCGGGCGTTACGCCGTTGAGCTTGTTGTCGATCAGCCAGTCGCGGACGAACTGCTTGTCGTAAGATCTCGGGGAGATGCCTGTCTTGTAATCCTCGGCAGCCCAGAAACGGCTGGAGTCGGGGGTCATTACCTCATCGCCCAAAGTGAGCACGCCGTTCTCGTCATAACCAAACTCAAACTTGGTGTCTGCGATGATAAGACCCTTGGTCTTAGCGTCCTCGTAGCACTTGTTGTATATCTTCACACAGATGTCGGCGATCCTGTCTGCCTCTTCGGCACCAAGCTCGGCTCTGAGTCTGTCCATAGTGATGTTCTCATCGTGACCCTCGGTGTTCTTTACGGAAGGAGTCACCATAGGAGCAGCGAGCTTTTCGGCGAGCTGATACTCGCCCTCAACAGGCTGACCGCAGAAGGTCTTGCTCTCCTTGTACTCGCCCCACATACTGCCGAACATATAGCCTCTTACGATGAACTCGTAGGGGAGCATTTTCAGCTTCTTGGTGAGGATAGTCCTGCCCTGATACTGTTCCTTGTCCTGAGCGAACATCTCGGGCATATCCGAAAGCTCGTCGGAGATGATGTGGTTGGGGATGATATCCTTGGTAAGGTCGAACCAGTAGAGTGCAATCTGATTGAGAGCCTTGCCCTTGCCGGGGATAGTGGAATCGAGGATAACGTCAAAAGCCGAGATCCTGTCGGTAGTTACCAGTACGAGATTGCCTTCGTCGGTCTCGTATACCTCTCTTACCTTGCCGGAAATGATCTTCTTCATGATAAACACCTTAGCCTTTCTTCTATGCGAATAAAAAATAACTGCTTGAAATGCGCGGGAATTTTCCCATAAATTATATTATAACAGAAAATCTTGCAAAGTTCAATAACTTTTTTGCTTGAAATATCATTAACATTTCCGCCCTATGTTGAGCATTTTGACGTTAAACGCCGGAATGCTGCGTGATATCCATGTTGTTCACTTCCTTTCGGGTATAAGAAAACCGCCCTCGATTGCTCGGGGTGCGATTATTCGCGTATTATATACTAAAGCTCAATGCCCTCGATCTCGGCTCTGACCTGCAATGCGTAGAGATAGTCCCTCATAATGCCCAGCTGGTCTTTGAGCAGAGCGATAGAACAGTCGGGTGTGAAGCCGAGCGTTCCTGCATCGTACTTGACAAGCATTCCATGCAGCTTTTCGATTCTGCATTTAAGCTGCCAATACTCCGCCTTGAAACGCTCCTTGTAATCTTTCGACTGCATCAGCTCGATCGTGTCTTTCAGTTCCATTTTATCAAGTCCTTTC
>JAILFN010000103.1 GCA_024697545.1 Ruminococcus sp. | reverse complement strand
GAAAGAAGATGTATTACCAATTCCGAGAGCTGTTCTTCTGTCTGTTCTTTCATTTTCGCTGCAAGGATAAGATTGTCACACGCCGTGTTAAATACAGCGTTCTTATACTTCTTACTTGCGGTCTTTGCAGTCATTCTTTCATCCAGTTCCTCAACTGTCAACTGCGGCTCCGCTGTAAGAAATGCAACTGCTTTTTTGACACCGCCCTCATTGAGGGCTTTATCAAGCTGATATACATACTCTCCGAGTACACGCTGCTGCTTTGCTTTCAGATTGGCTATTTCGTCAACGCTGTTAACACTAATGTAGCCATCATCTATCAGTTCAACAACATCATTAACAAGCTTTGTCAGCTTAAAAAGCTGCTGCACACGCCTTAGCGATATATCGAACATTGGAGCAAGCATTTTGTTCGTCAGCTTTTCTCCGTTTTCCTTTGCATTCTGCTTATAGTTGATAAGTATCTTGGCTATTTCACTCGGCTTCGGATTGCCGTGCTTGATATTCGATTCAACTACTATCTGATAGGCTCTCCAATCATCACACTCAACCACTCTTGCGAGTATTGTAGACTTCTCAGCCGCTTTGCAAGCCGCCAGTCGATGGTGTCCTGCAAGCACCTGATATCGTCCGTTCTTTACTTCACGGACGATTATAGGCTCTATCTGTCCCTGTTCCTCTATGCTTATTCTCAGTGCTTCAACCTTGTTTTCGTCGATCTCATAAGGCTGAGTGTTGCCGTCAGTATCAACGAAAACATCTACCTTATTTATGGGAAGTTCTTCACTATCGGACACAGCATTTTCGTTAATGATAACATCAATTGTCTTTGCATTGTTCTTACGCTCGTCAAATTTATTATTTACCTTTGCAAAATCCATAAGTCATACCTCCTTATCCGTTCACTCTGCTTATCACTTCATCTGCAAGCTGCTTGTATGCGGCTGATACCTTGTTATCCTTTGCGTTAGAAAGGACACAAGCCTTTTCTTTCAGTGCCGAATCCGAAGCTGCTGCGGAACGTGTGATGATCGTTCTGAACATCAAGTCAGAGTAGTTGTCAAAGAGCATTTCCTTTGTCATGTTTCCATTCTTGGAACGGTCATAGAATGTTGTTACTATGCCGAGTACGGAAAGTGAAGGATTCAGTTCTTCCTTTACTTCGTCGATCTGCAAGATCAGATTAGGAACTGCGGCAAAGGAAAGGGGAGCGCACTGACACGGAATCAGAACATAGTCACTTGCTGTCAGAGCATTGTCAAGCATGGTATTCAGACTTGCGAGACAATCAACGATTATGTAATCATACTCATTGAAGAAGTCTGCGTATCTGTTGAACATACGCTTGAGAACTGTTTCTTTGCTCCGAACACCGATGATTTCCTTTTCAAGTCTGTTCATGGTGTTCAGTTCCGAGGGAAGAATATCAACGTTGTTGAGTTCATTATGAACAACAAACTCACTCATGTTGATCTCCTGCTTGTTGATCGTGGAATAGAGAACGGTGCCGATATTGTTATCAGCACCGTAGATTCCGAAGAAGTTTGAGAGCGATTCCTGCGGATCGAAGTCTACAAGAAGAACCTTGCTGCCTTTGAGTGCGAGAGCCGCACCGAGGTTTATTACGGTCGTGGTTTTGCCAACGCCGCCTTTCTGATTTGCAACTGCGATAATTTTCATAATAATTACCGTCCTTTCATTAAATCATGTTCTTTCATTATTATATAACGGTATCCGTGCGGCAGGCGAAAGAACAAGATACCTGCCGCCAGTGTAGCTATCACTGTGAATACCGGGTGGCTTATGCCACCATATAAGCCATTCTCAGTAAATGCCTTATATGATAGCATAATGTTATACATTATCAAAGCCGCCCACCTTGCAAATGGACGGCTTAATAATGTATATTAAAGGGAAAATAAATAAGATGAATGCTATTCCATATCATTCAGAATAATAGAAAGGGTTCATTGTGTCCCATACCTGTTTAACGGCAGCAGCCGTAACTTCTGCCGTTGACAGATCTCCGTCAATCTCAATGCCGTAGTAATCAAGTGCTTTTTCAAGGCTCTGCTTTTTAAGCATATTCTTCTTGTTATATTCACCGAGAAGAATTGCAAATGCTTTCATGCAATCCTCAATTACCGTTGACGATTCTTCTTCATCATCGTCCTCACTGTCATTTGAGGGATAAGGCATACCTGTCATCATAGCGTATGCTTCATCGTCTGACGGTCGCTTTCCTCGTCCACCTTTTGACATTTCTTTCTTTGCAAGACCAAATCGTTTCCTGTTTTCCTCAGAAAAACTGTTTGACAGTGTAGTAAAAAGAGCAAGATCGGCATGAACTATCGTGTCGGTCTTGCTCACTGCATCATTAAGAGCATTTTTGAAGTTTTCGTCTTTCGGATTCGTCTTACAAAGAAGTTTTTCATTGCCGTCAAGTAAGACGATCTCACCGTCCGTTGAAGCAAAGAACGCTGTCTTGTCTTTCGTATGCTTCATACCATCACCACCGCTTCATCATACAGTGCTGTAAGCAAGTAGTTGACGTTGTAGTCTACGTTGTACTCAACTATCCAGTCGGTGATTCTCTCCAACTCTGAATCGGTCAGAGAATCAATTGCAGTAATGAAGTCACTTGATGTTATATCATCACCGCTGATATTGAGCGTTACAGCAGTAAACCTTGCCCACACGATAGCATTGATTAACGCCTTGTAGACTGTAAGTCTTTTTGAGATTAACGCATCGTCTTTAGTTAAGACTTCAAGTAAATCTTTATAACCCTCGATATCAAAACGTTCGTAAAGTTCTTTACGATATGCGCTGCGTGTCATGCCGTCAGACGGTTGAAGTTTGCTGTCTAATTCCAATTGTCTTTTCTCTTGTCTAGTTATACTTGTATAATTATTTTTTCTAATTATACAAGGGGAAGTGTCGGTTTTGACACCATCTGTTATGTCAATTTTGACACCACCTGTTATGTCGGTTTTGACACCATCTGTTATGTCAGTTTTGACACCATCTGTTATGTCGGTTTTGACACTGCCTGCAAAGATGTTTTTTACATATATCCTGAACTCTTGACCGATGTGTTTTTTCTCTATCAGATCTGCTTCATTCAGCTTATCAAAATACCTGATAGCTGAACTCTTACTACACCTTTTCTCACCGCCAAATACGGTCTGTAAATCTTTAATTGACATTTTTACGAAGATATTTCCGTCCTCGTCGTGGTAACTCTCGTTGTCAAAAGAAATAAGAGAAAGGTTAAGCAGCATAGCATATGTAATCTTGACATTTATCGGGAGAATAAAAAATTCCTTGTCTGAATCAAACAAGGAAAAGGGAATCATGATGAAGTCGCGAGTTTTCGTTGAATCATATTCTCCAGTGCGTTCTTTCTTAGCTTTCGACTTAATGAAATCAACGTAGTCTTTAACATACAGCTTATACTGTGCGGAATCTTTCTTGCCGGAAAAACCACCAAGTTTCGCAGAGCGTTCAACAAGTCCAAAGTTAAGAAGTTCTTTCATAATTGCTGCTGCCTTATGTTCGGAACAATTCATGCTGTCTATGATCTCTTGTCTTGAAAAGAAGATAAAGAATCCTTTTTCATCTTTATAAGACGGATTGCCAACAGAGGACTGATGTCTGTTCTCAAAGAGGGAATAGGCAATCTTTGCTTCGCTACTCAGATCAGCAAAAGAATCATCGAGCAGAAAATACTTGTACAGCTTAAAGAATCGAGGTTGTCTCCGATTCATGTTGTTTATATTGAAATATCCATAATCTGCCATAATCACTACCTCATATCACTGATAATGCTAGGTGTAGCAAGCATTGTATATCCATTCTCGGAAGAACGAACACACAATCCATTTTCACAAAGGATTCTCAGGTTTTCCTCTGCTTCGGCTCTGCTAAAGCCGCAGGATTGCTGTAATCTGCTATATATACGTTCTGCCGATATTTCTTTACCGACAGCAAAACGAGGTTCTTTTATCCTTGCTTTCATAAACATTTCTCCCTTTAAAAACTTAACAAATGGTAAAATAGCTTGAATCACGATGAATCTTGTGATATACTATTTATTGTCTTACTTTTCGGCTGAAGTGAAATTATGTGTTCTTTTTGGGGTGGTAGAGGCCGTGGGTTCAAGTCCCGTCACTCCGACTTCATTTCAGCCGTCTTATCGGCTGAGTAGAACATATTTTTCAAGTATGCTCTACTCAACCGATAGGCGGTTGTTTTTTTATTTGAGAATAACTGAAAGGCGGCTCGGTGCCGCCTTTTTCATCTTGATAGCCCGGTATTTCCTTGAGTGAGATGTAAATTTGACAAATATACAAAATCGTGCTACAATAATAATAGTATAAGCTGTCCTGCAAAGAACGGAACTATCACAGAAAGGAGCCTGCCTGTGTCTGCAAACAATCCTCACAAGCATCATCGCAAGCGCGCTCTCTGCCGCTTCAGAAACAACGATTGCAGCTTTGACAATTATTATCCGCACGAGCTTCTTGAGATAATTTTGTTCAACTGCATCCCGCAGAGGGATACCAATATGACCGCGCATCGGCTGGCTGAGACCTTCGGGAGCATTGAAGGGGTGCTGTCGGCGCCGATAGATGAGCTTTGCAGGGTAGAGGGCATCAGCACGGCTACGGCGACCAGATTAAAGCTTTACGGTGAGCTGCTGGCTCGGATCGACGGACGGGAATGAAGCTATGCAAATGCCCGAAAATTAATAATAAATTAATTGACCTGAGCCGGATAAAGTGGTATAATATAATTTGGCAACCGTGTTGCCTCAGACAGTTCGTTTGCGCCATCCTGTCTAAAAACAAAACCAGGGCATTTTCACGTTAGAGCTTGCAGCGATGGATGTTTGTCGCTGCCTGTGAGTCTGCCTGCTGTATCAGCGGGCTTTTTTTATTGGAGAATGATATGTACAAGCTTAAAACAAAAGCAGAATTCGACAGCGCACATTTTCTCTCGGGATATAACGGGAAGTGCGCGAATATACACGGTCACCGCTGGTGCATAGCTGCCGAGATATCCGAAAGCGAGCTTTTGCAGCAGGGTGAGAAGCGTGGCATGATAATTGATTTCGGCGACTTCAAAAAGGCGGTAAGGGCAATTGCCGACAGCTTTGACCACACGCTCATCTACGAATCGGGAAGTCTCAGGGCAGAGACTTTGAAGGCTCTCGCGGCGGAGGGGTTTTCCCTCACGGAGGTGCCTTTTCGACCGACTGCCGAGAATTTTGCAAAGCATTTCTTTGAGCTGCTGCGCGGGGACGGGCTCAATGTTAGCTCGGTGACGGTCTATGAGACTCCCGAAAACTGCGCGGTATATGAGGTGTGAGTCATGAGCGGGTTCAGGCTTGTCGAGCATTTTGTCAGCATAAACGGCGAGGGGCAGCGCGCGGGGGAGCTCGCACTGTTCCTTCGGTTCGCGGGTTGCGACCTTGATTGCAGCTGGTGCGATACAAAGTGGGCGAATAAAAATGATGTCCGCGCAGAGGTCACGGACACAGCGCAGCTTGTGCAGATCGCAGAGCAGGCGATATCAGAAAACGGCATAAAAAACGTAACGCTGACGGGCGGCGAGCCGCTTTTGCAGCCGCAGATAGGCGAGCTTGCAGATGCGCTCGCGGAGCTGGGGCTGTTCGTTGAGATCGAGACAAACGGCGCTCAGCCGCTCAGCCGCTGCGATGCAAAGCACAGACCCTCATTCACGATGGATCACAAGCTGCCTTCAAGCGGCATGGAGGAGCGTATGTACCTTGACAACATGGCGCTGCTGACCGAGAGCGATACGCTGAAATTCGTATGCGCGGGCAGGGAAGACTTAGAACGCGCGGCGGAGATCATAGCTCTTTACCGCCCTGTATGCAAGGTATATCTCAGCCCCGTTTTCGGGAGCATAGACCCTGCGGAGATGGTAGAGTTCATGAAGACGAGAAAGCTCGGAGATGTAAGGCTCCAGCTTCAGCTGCACAAGTTTATCTGGGATCCCGAAATGAGAGGTGTTTGAAATGGACAGAGAGAAGATAGAGTATCACATAAAAGGGCTGCTTGAAGCCATCGGTGAGGATCCCGAACGAGAGGGACTTATAGAGACTCCCTCCCGCGTGGCGGATATGATAGAGGAGGTGCTGGAGGGCACAGCCTATACAAATCATGAGATCGCGCAGATGTTCGGAAAGACTTTTACCGCCGAGCCTTCTGACTGCGATGAGGCCATCGTCATGAAGGACATCACGGTATTCAGCTACTGCGAGCATCATCTTGCGCTGATGTATGATATGACCGTGACCGTCGGATACCGTCCCCGCGGCAGGGTGCTGGGGCTCAGCAAGATAGCGCGGATATGCGACATGGCGGCAAAGCGTTTGCAGCTTCAGGAAAGGCTCGGCAGGGACATAGCCGAG
Source organism: Ruminococcus sp. (assembly GCA_024697545.1). GTDB lineage: Bacteria > Bacillota > Clostridia > Oscillospirales > Ruminococcaceae > YE71. The sequence goes on along the minus strand of JAILFN010000103.1, from coordinate 82,925 downwards.
ATAATATCCGAAGCGGCGGGCACGCCCGATGTCGGCGTGAAGATCGTCGGCTCGCACAGCTGCATGACGGCACGCGGGATAAAGAACACAAATGCGAGGACCGAGACTACCACGCTGCTGGGTGAGTTCCGCACCAACAAAGAGCTTAAAGACATGATAAAGTGAGTGATTACAAATGAAAGCAATGGTACTTTTCAGCGGCGGCGTTGACAGCACGACCTGCCTTGCGATGGCAGTGAACAAGTACGGAGCGGAAAACGTCATCGCGCTGACCATAAGCTACGGGCAGAAGCACAAGAAAGAGATACAGGCGGCAGAGCAGATAGTCGCGCACTACGGTGTTGAATGGAAAACGCTCGATCTTACGCCCATATTTGCCGATTCCGACTGCTCGCTGCTGGCGGGCTCTGATGAGGAGATACCCGAGGAAAGCTATGCGGAGCAGCTGAAAAAGACGGGCGGCAAGCCTGTTTCTACATACGTTCCCTTCCGCAACGGGCTGTTCCTTTCATCGGCGGCGAGCGTTGCTCTCTCGAACGAATGCGGCGTGATATACTACGGCGCACACAGCGACGATGCGGCGGGCAACGCCTATCCCGACTGCTCGGAGAGATTCAACAACGCGATAAACGAGGCGATCTTCGTCGGGAGCGGCGGGCAGCTTAGGGTAGAAGCGCCCTTTGTCAGCCTGAACAAAGCCGACGTTGTACGCATAGGCACCGAGCTGGGCGTGCCTTATGAGCTTACCTGGAGCTGCTACGAGGGCAGCGAGCGTCCCTGCGGGGTATGCGGCACCTGCCGCGACAGGATAGCGGCATTTGAAGCGAACGGACTTCATGATCCGCTTATGAAAGGAGAATGAGCATGGCAGGAAGGACAAAAAGCGAAACCGAGGGCATCACGCTGCTCGGGAACAATAACGTCAGCTATTCATCGGACTATTCGCCGCAGCTGCTTGAGACCTTTGAGAACAAGCATCCCGACCGCGACTACTTTGTAAAGTTCAACTGCCCCGAATTCACAAGTCTCTGTCCTATCACGGGACAGCCGGATTTTGCGACGATATACATTTCCTACGTCCCCGATGTCAGGATGGTAGAGAGCAAGTCGCTGAAGCTTTATCTCTTCAGCTTCAGGAACCACGGCGACTTCCACGAGGACTGCGTGAACATCATCATGAACGATCTGATAAAGCTGATGGATCCGAAGTATATAGAGGTATGGGGCAAGTTCCTGCCGCGCGGCGGGCTGTCCATAGACCCCTACTGCAACTACGGCAGACCCGGCACAAGGTGGGAGCAGGCGGCATGGGAGAGGCTCTCAAAGCACGACCTTTATCCCGAGAAGATAGACAACAGGTGATCCGAACATAAACAATAAAGGCAGCGCCGCATTATTATTTTGCAGTGCTGCCTTTTTTCATAACTCTATCCGAAGAATATCCCTGAGTTTTACCGTTCTGCCGCCCACGGTTATCTGCCCGAAGACGGTGTCAAGCTCCGTCACCGTGCCCGATATCGTCACATACCTGCCGCGGGTCATGTAATGCTCGCTATTTACGTCGGTGCAGGGGGTGTAGTATGTCAGCCTGGCGGATATCATTTTTTCGCGGGCATCGCGGGCGGTCGGTATAAGCTCGCGGAGGGCTTCAAGCCTGCTGTTCAGCTCGGCAGCATCGCTTTCCGAGAGCTGTACACGCTCGACATACCGCTCACGCTTTGCGCTTACGGCATCGCCGAAGCCGTTGAGCGCATCGAAGGGTGCGAATATCTTTGCCCGCTTGCCCATCTCCATGAACGGGTGTCTGATGTAAAACGTATCGAAGCGCTCGTGGCGGGGCTTTCCCTTTTCGGCAACGGCTTGGTATCTGAACCCCGAGGGGCGGGGCATATCTCCGATGCTTCTGTACTTCATATCATCACCGCCTTCACGCCTTGTGACCGCCTATCTGCAAATTGCGTTCGAGCATGGTGGCGCCTTCGAGCAGGTTTGCGCCCTTGAACACCGCGTTCGCACCGTATTTCACCCTGACCTCCTGCATGGCTCTTTGCAGCCGCTTGTGCCTGTCCTGCTCGGCGTAGTCGGTGAACATATCCAGCTGGCATATGCCGTTGTCGATGATGACATCATTGGCGGCGACGCCTAGCTTGCGGAAGAGCAGACGGTGGTCTGTCTTTATATCGAATGACCCCAGAAGCGCGGGGGTCATCTCATTGACGACGTTGGTGCGGTTTTTGAGCCGCACCGTGCCGTTTGAATGCTTTGGGTGCAGCCGTCCATAGAAGTCTGTGCAGACGGCACCCTCATACCCCGGGAAGACCTCAAGGCTTTTGGGGTCGTAGCTTACCCACCATGTCAGGCGGTCTGTGGTGAGTTTTTTTCGGAACAGCTCAAAGCTCAGCACATCGGTCATTTCGGATATAACGAGCCGCGCCTCGTCGAACTTGTAGGGGCGGGGCAGCACCTGACCGTTTGACAGGCTGTGGCTGTCGGTCTTGTAGTTCTTTATGTCCCGCATGGTTACGGGTTCTATCCCCCATGCGTGGTCTATGATGATCTCGCCGTCGATGCCGAAGGTGCGGTAGAACCATTCCTCGTCCCACTGTGTCCGTGCGGCGATGTCGCCCATCGTGAACATATAAGCCTTGTTGAGCCGCCTTGCCTTGCCGGGACCTATCTGCCAGAAATCTGTAAGCGGCGTGTGATCCCACAGCAGGTATTTGTAGGAATCCTCGTTCAGCTCGGCGATACGCACCCCGTCCTTGTCGGGCGGAGCTTTTTTTGCCACGATATCCATAGCGACCTTTGCGAGGTACATATTCGTGCCGATGCCGACGGTAGCGGTTATCCCCGTTTTTGCCAGCACGTCGCGTATCATCGTCATCGCCATGATATGCGCGGGGTGTTTTCCCGTAATCTGCGCCTCACGCTCATAGAAGTGCAGATACTCGGTGCAGTCGATAAAGCATTCGTCGATGCTGTAAACGTGGATATCATCGGGGGAAACGTACCGCAGGTATATCGAGTAGATAAGTGCCGAAACGCGCTCGTACTCCGCCATCCTCGGCGTGGCGATGATATAATCCACCTTTGTCTTGTAGATGAACTCATACTGCTCGATCGCCTGCTTTGCTTCAAACAGGCGTGGTCTGCCGGGAACGCCTATCGCTTTGAGGGGCGGGGATACGGCAAGGCATATCGTCTTGTCGGTGCGGGTGTTGTCTGCGACCAGCAGGTTGGTGTCCAGCGGATCGAGCCCCCTTGCCACGCACTCCACCGAAGCGTAAAAGCTTTTGAGGTCTATACATATGTAACAGCGCTCCATCTCCGCACCTCCTTGCCTGCGGGCGGCGGAGTCAGGTCTGCCCGCGGAGCGAATAGTATCTTTTTACGTCATCATCCGAAGCGATATCATCGGGGTCGAGCACGCCCACGACCCTGCCGATGAAGAACACACGCTCTTCATCGCCGAATTTCATCGGCTTGTATTTTGCATTGAGCGAATGCAGACCGTCCCTGCGGTACTCCTTGACGTATGTTTCGTTGCCGACGATGAAGGCACCTATCTCGCCCTCAGAGAGCTCGGTGCAGTCGGGAAAACGCTGCACGAGCACCATATCGCCGTCTGAAAATTCGGGCTCCATGCTGTCGCCGTTCACGCTGAACACGCAGTCGGCGGAATCCACAAGCTCGGAGGAGTAGAGATACATAGGTTCGCCCTCGTCCTCAAAATCCGTCGGGTCGCCGATACCCGCCGCGAGGGAACGGCTGAAATAGGTAAGCTCGGTGATATCGGGACACTTATCCGCCGATTCGACATAGCAAAGCGATGTCACCAGTTTGTCAACGGCGTACTTGTGACCCTCGGAGAGGCTGCGGTATTTTTCGAGCAGCAGCTTTTCGCGCTCGGAGTATCTGAGCATAGGGTCGGTGATATCGAACAGCTCATAGAGCGTTATCCCGAGTGCTTCGCATATCGGGATAAAGAGGTCGGTGTTGGGCTTTGAGAAGCCTGTCTCCCAGTTGCTGACGGCATTCGGCTGAACGCCTACCCGCCGTGCGAGCTCCTTCTGCCCGATCCCGAGGCGTTCTCTGTGCGATCTTATGCTGCGGCAGATGGCGGCTGTGGGCTTGTATCTTTCGGCTGCGGACATAGTAACGCTCCTTTCTTAACACAAGAAATTTGGTTTATTTGCCTTTGATATGTATTATAACACAAAATTTTTGATGTGTCAAGAGGGGCGGTGCGGAACTTTTGAAAAAGATCCCCCTCGGAACGTAAGTCCTGAGGGGGCGCTGTTTTTTTATGCGGGAATACAGTCCGAAGAGATCTCGGCGTTATTCCTTTTTGTCCTTAGCCTGCATTTTAAGCTTTGCCATTTTATATACGAACACCTCGGTGGCGAGAAGTATGACGATCAGCGCGGAAGCTGCCACGATGGCGAGCTTCACGGTGTTGCTCATGCCGGTGTCTTCCGAGTCGCTGCCGCCGTCCTTTGCCTGACGGCTCTTGACCTTTTCGGCGGTCTTTGCAGCCTTCTTTTCATCATAGGTGGTGTTTTCGGCGGGTTCGGCATCGCCGCCGTTGTTTTCGATGCCGACAGCTGCACCGCCTTCGCCCGGCTTTATCTCGGCATTGAGTGCAGAGAATGCGGTGAGCCATGCGAGGGAAGCGTTCCAGTTTATGGTACACTCGTTGACGCTCCATGCCTCGATGCTGTCGGTGTAGCACTTCTGCGGAGCTACCTCGCCCTTTTTCCAGCCCATGCCTCTTACCCAGGGATCCTGCATACCCGAATTGGGTCCGCCCGAGAGGACACCGCAGGGAGCCTTCGGGAATTTTTCATCTATCTGATTAGACCACCAGCGGTGGTGGGGGTTCTCAATGCTATGTGTGCCGTAGCCCGTGACGTAGGAGTAGTCCATAGCGTTTCTGCCGAGCAGATAATCAAGCCCCTGAAGCGCACCGTCGGTGTAGCCGTCATCGCTGCCGGAGAGTGCAGCGGCGTATGCCAGAACAATGGCGTTATCGGCAACGAATGAGTTGGAGCCCCAGAGGTAGCCCTTGTCGCTGTCGTTGTAGCTCAGGGTGCTCTGTGCGTAGGGAAGACCGTAGCCCTGCTCGCTCTCTGTTTTAAGATAGTAAGCGGCAGCCTCGGTGAGCGACTTCACCGCTTTGTCGGAAGCATCAAAGATATCGGGGTTGAGAAGTGCGGTAAAAGTACCGAGCGCCGCTGTATTGCCCCAGTCGAACGTGCCGACGCTGTCAACGCTTTCGCCGCTGCCGAGAGAGGTGGGAACTTCCATATAGTATTCCGAATTCTCGGCATCGCTCAGGTACTCTCTGCTGCCCGTTGCGGCATAAAGCTCCATCGCAGCCCAGTAGAATTCATCCTTTACGTCCTTGTCGCCGTAAGCACCGCCGCCGACGCTCTCGTCAAGCGGGGCATACATATCGGGGTGCTTTTTGGCTGCGGCATAGGCTGCTTCTGCGGCTTCAAGGCAGCTGTCGGCAAAGCCGCTGTCAAGCTCCTTCCAGAGCCTTGCGGACTGTGCCGCGCAGGCGGCGAGGTTTAAGGTAGCCGCAGTCGTGGGCGGCTTGATTATACGCTTTTTGTCATCATCGGCGGGGGCGACACCAAGTCCCGTCCAAGTCTCGTCGTGGGCTTTGTGGTAAGCCATTCCCGAGTAGTCGCCGCTGTCGATCTGCATCTTGAGCATCCATTCCATTTCCCAGCGTGCTTCATCGAGCAGATCGGGGAAGCCGTTGCCGCTTTCGGGGATCACCATAGAGCCGTCGGCAAAGACGCTCTCATTGCCTGTGTTTACAAAGAACTCGTAAAGGTTCTGGAGCATCCAGAGGGAAAGTCCGCCGTTTACCGTATACTTGCCGTGGTCGCCCGCATCGTACCAGCCGCCCGATACATCAAGAGTGCCGCTCGTGCCGCTGTAACCCCATGTCTGCTGTATCTCGGCATTGTCGGAAGTATGTCCCGCAGCGCGTGCCAGCGAGGACTTGTCGCCCGAGCTTATGTACTGCTCCTCGATCTCAATGCCGCTTCGGTTCTGATAGAAGTAATTGAGCGAATCATAGAGAAGTGCCGAATAATCGCTGACCTCGTCGGCGGCGAACACCTTGAAGTCGCGGCTGACAGCGCCGTTTGCGGCTTCGATGTGGAAGGTGCCGCTCTTGTCGAGGTCGGAGAAGTCTATGATATGCACGGTATCTTCCGAATCCTCATCGTAGCCGAAGTATTCGCTCTTGCCCTCATAGACGCTCTTGCCGGAATCGTCTATCACTTCGAAGGAGATATCCTTTTCATCGGTGCAGAGCAGGGTAGCCTTCTTTTCACGCTCTGCGAAATAGCCTACCTGATTGGTGAGTATATCCGCACGCTGCCACGGTTCGGGAGCTTTAAAATCGTTCTCGTCGCCCGAAAGGTCGATGAGCGACATATTATCGAACGTGATCTCGGTGCCTGCGGGGAAGCAGCCGCCTGGGGTATACTGACCGTCGCCGCCGAGGTGGAATGCCCACTCTGCGACATCTATCGACTGGTTGGCGGTAAATGTTACATCTACCTTTTTAGTCTCGCCCGCGCCTATGGAAATGGGGTCCCATGTAGCGTCGAGGTCATAGCCGTTTGACATATTGTGCCAAACCTCAACATCGCCGTCGAGGTTTCCTATCTTTGTGTAATACTTGCCCGCGTTTGAAGGCGTTATCTCATATGACACCTGATACTGATGCCCCGAAACGATCTTGAGACCTCTGTGGCGGAACTGGCAGTCCCATCTGTCCTCGCCGCCGTTGGAAGCGCCGCCCGGGTTTACGATCTTTATCTTATACTTGCCGCCGTCTATATCGAACTCCATCTTGCCTGTTGTCGATTCGCAGATGTGCCACGGCAGTCCGACGCCGTCATCAAAATCGGTCTGACCCAGCTGCTGACCCGCATAAACGCACATCGGCGCTATGCAGTTCAGGGCGATGACCGAAGCCGCCGCAGCCGAAGCCGCGCGCTTTACCATTCCTTTGAACATTTTCTTTTTACCTCCGTTTTCCTTATGAGCCGTCTGCCGCGGCAGACAGCCCCGAGAATGATTATACCACATTCCCGTGCCCTTTTCAATATTACCAAATGAATATATCTTCATTTTTTAAACGCTCCGTAAAAAAAGAGCCGTCACATTGCTGCAACAGCTCTTCGTAAGGGATATCTTTTACTTTACGGTGACGGTGAATGCTCTGCTGTTGAGCCTGTTCAGATCCCAGCTGCCGTCTACCTTTGCGGCTATTACCATCTGATAGCTCTTGCCTGCCGTCAGCTTCGGCGAGGTGAAGGTGGTGGTGGTGCCGGGGATAGTCTGGGTCTGTATCTTCCACTTGCCCGCGAGATATACAGCGATGCCGTAATTCTGCGCGTCGGGAATTGCCGTCCACTTTATCTTGAACTGGTGGTATTTTTCGTTGTATTCTATGTCGGTCACAGTGGGATACTTAGGTATCGCCTTTTCAGTGGGGTTCGCGATGATGTAGTTTGAGAAGTCCATGTTCCAGACGCCGTCAAACTGCGCGATGACAGCCATTTTGTACTCCGTGCCGCCCTTGAGCCCCTTTGCGATGAGAGAGGTGTCGGTGGTCTTGGCGATGATCTGCCACTTGCCCTCTTCGTTCAGTATACATACCGCATACTTATCGGCTTCTTCGTTGGCTTCCCACTCGAGCTTTACCGCTTCCTCGCCGTTTTCAAAGGTGAGTGCGGGGCTCTTTATCAGGCTTCTGGAGTAGTATATGCTCGAGTCTTTAAGGCTGTCGTTGCCGTTTGTGATGCTGATGTCATTCCACTGAGCTTCGGTGCCGCTGTAGAAAACGCTCTGTATATCGTTGCATTCCCAGAAAGCGCCGTTGCTTATGTAATTTACGGTGTCGGGGATGCCTATGCTCCTGAGCTTTGTGCAGCCGCGGAATGCTTCACCGTTGATGTTCTTCACGCCCTCGGGGATATTGATCGCGGTAAGAGAGGTGCAGCCCTGAAAAGCAGATGCGCCGATAGTTGTGATGGCAGATGGCAGGCTTATCTCAGACAGCGAAGAGCAATCGCTGAAAGCCGCGTCACCGATGCTTTCAACACCATCGGGGATCACGATCACGCTGAGAGAGGAACAGCCGTTGAAGACAGTGTTGCCAATGCTTACAACACCATCCGGTATCACGATATCGGTGAGTGAAGAACAGCCGTTGAAAACAGCGTCATTGATGATGTTGACACGCTCGGGGATCACGATGCCCGTAAGGGCGGAGCAGCCTTGAAACGCAGCCGGTGCGATTATGTTGACAGTTTCGGGAATATTCACCTCGGTGAGGGAGGAGCAGCCCTGGAAAGCGCAGTAATTGATGGTACTGATGCCTTCGGGTATGGTGATAGATCCAAGCTTTGAGCAGTTGGCGAAGCAGGAGTCGCCGATGGAAGTGACGGCGGCGGGTATCTCGGCGGCTGTCAGCTCCGAGCAGTTTTCAAACGCATTGGCGCCGATAGCTGTGACAGTCTCGGGAAACTCGATGGTCTCCTTTTTATTGGGGCAGGTGATGAGCTTTGCGCCGTCTTTGTCATAGAGCACGCCGTCGAAGGAGCTGTAGTTTTCATTGTCGGCGCCGACGTTTATGCTTTCAAGCGAAGCACATTTGACAAAGACCTTGTTGCCGATGGACGCAACGGAGTCGGGGATATCTATGCTCTTGAGGGCGGCGCACTTTTCAAAGGCGTAGTCTCCGATCGTGGTGATGCCCTCGGGGATGGTAACGCTCGTTACCTCGGAGCAGCCTGAAAACGCGCGGCGTGCGATGGCGGTAACGCTAACGCCGTCTACCTCGGAGGGGATCACCACTTCGGCGGCGCTGCCTATGTACTTGGAGATCCTGAAGGTGCCGTCGGAAAGCTTCTGGTAGGTGAATTCCGGCTCAGCCTCAGGTTCAGCCTCTGTCTCGGTGCCGGTTTCGGCGGTCAGAGCATGAAGGCTGAAGGTGCCCTCTGCCGATGCTGCGGCGGGCAGACAGCTTGCGGCGCAGAGTACGGCAAGTACGCCCGCAAGGGTGTGCTTCATGATGTTGTGTTTCATATCTTTATCCTCCTTGATAAAAAACTACTATATAAGTCTATGATGTCTGTCGGATTTATTATAGCACATTTTTTCTGAAAACGCAAGAAATTCGGTCGTAGTTTTATACTTTTTGGTTCATTTGCAAAATCCCCCGCAGGTTGTATACTGCCGTTTTATACATTTTATTTAAAACCGTCGAAATACATCGGCTGACCTCATCAGAGGGGGCAGGGCGGCGGCACGGCATGAGATGCAATGTGAAAATAATGTGATAAAAAAATGAGGTCAATTTGTTAAAACCTATTGACAAGATAAAGAATATATGCTATAATGAATATAGTTTTTGTAAAATGTTTTTGCAAATTATCAAAAGCGAGAAAGAAACAAAACGATAATACAGGAGGACAATTGATATGAAAAAGGCTAAGTTTATCACAGCGTCACTGCTGGCGCTTACTCTGGCATTCGCTCCTGCACTTCCTGCTTTCGGCGGTCTTGTGAATGATACCGCTGTAAAGGCAAGTGCTGATGCTGCGGAATTGCCTACCGTTGGCGCACGTTCCGCTACCGATGAAAACGGCAACGTATATCTCGGCGGCAACTACATCGAGGTAGGTATCGCAAAGATCGGTTCCTTCGGAACTACTTCCGGCGCTCCCGAGGGTTTCCATCCCGGTCACGGAAAACAGCTCGGACTTGTCTGCGACAAGGACGGCTTTGACGTAGGCAACGATCCTACGACCGGCGACTTCTTTATCCCCGGCACTCCCGAGGAACGTTTCCTCTTCTCCTATAAGAAGGGCGAGACCATGTACAACAACTCCAACTGTGCGCTGACCGACTGCTATGGCTGGGAGGATCCTATCCAGGAGATCACGACCGTTGACGAGTCCGATGTTGCAGCAGGCAAGCTGAGAGCTGTTACCACAGGTATCACTGCCGAGAACATCAAGGTAGAGCAGGTAGTTGAGTTCACCACCAACGACAAGTACTTCAACGTTACCGTTACCGCCACCAACCTGAGCGATGAGTCTGTTGATTCGGTAAGATACGTTCGCGCTATCGACCCCGATCAGGACGTTGACAGAAACAGTACATACAAGACATTTAATAAGGTCATCTGCAATCCTAATTCCAACATTCCCTACACCAAGGATCAGTGTGCATTCGTTGTTGCAAAGGGCGGAAGGTCCCTCGACGGTTTCTTCTTCTTCTCTTTTGATGAGCGTGCAAGAGCTTCGACAGGTTCATGGGTCACCACGAATGCTTATCAGTATGAATATCTCTGGCAGGATGATGACACACTTCCTACTACCGTAGATGAGACCGCTATGGATCTTACTCAGGAAATGATCGATGCAGGCGATCTGAATGGTTATAATCTCAAGGACGATGAGGTGGCTCTGACATTTGACTGGGGCACCATCGCTCCCGGTGAGTCTGTAACAAGCTCCTTCGTTGAGTCTCTCGACCCGAGCGTTCAGGCTTCCGTTGCGAACATCTCTGGCGAGGTAGAGGCTGACATCTCCAAAGTATACAACGCCGAGGAGCAGGCAGTTGACCCCGAAGAGGTAACTGTTACCTGCGCGGGCTTTGACCTTGTTTACGGCACCGACTATGAGTTCGATGGAACCACCAGTGCTAAGGATGTAGGCAGCTACACCTTCAACGTTCACTTCATCGGTCAGTATGAGACTGCCGACGATATCGAGGTAGAGTGGGACATCACCAAGGCACCCCTCACCATCACTCCCAACGATGTTACCATTAGCGTAGGCGAAGAGCCCGAAGCTAACGGTGCTGTTTACGATGGTTTCAAGGGCAAGGACGACGAGAGCGTTCTCGACGGCGAGCTGGTCATCGACTTCAGCGCGTACAGCAAGGAGAGCGGCGCAGGCGATTATCCTATCACTGCCTTCGGTGTGACTTCCGACAACTATGATATCACCTTCAAGGAAGGAACTCTTCACGTTACCGATGATACCTCTTCCGAGGACACATCTTCTTCCGAGGATTCTTCCGCCGCTGACAGCAGCTCTTCTTCGAGCAGCTCGTCCAGCAGTTCTTCCAGCAGCAAGGGCAATTCCTCTGCTTCCTCTCCCGCATCTGACAGCAACCCCGCTACAGGTGCAGCAGCAGGCGTTTCGCTCGGACTGCTCGCAATGGGCGCTGTTGTTGCAGCAAAGAAGAGAAAGTGATCTGAAAAAGATATGATCTGATATCTATACAAAGAGCTGTTGCAGAGATGCGGCAGCTCTTTTTTATCCGGCGCCGCTTTCTCCCCGCGGGCAGGAAAAAGCGGTACCTAAAGCCTCTGTCGGGGTATTGGTACCGCTTGCTTTTTCGGCATATATGTGGTATACTGTACTATAGAAAAACGACGGCTCACATGGACCGAAAGGGGTGGAGGTATGAGAGGTTCCCGCGTAAAAAGCGTGCTTGGTTTTTTGCTGTTTCTTTTGCTTGCAGCAGCACTGGTGTATTTTCTGTTGGAGGACAAAGGCGTCCGAAGGGGGATAAAGGGTATCCCCGAGCCGAAGCAGACGGAGGCTTCGGGCGGCACTTCATTTGAAATGTCGGGCTATGATGTAAATGTAAGCTATATGGCTGCCTACGAGATAGAAGCGCTCGTTGTACACACACACGATTACGCTGGACTGAGCCTGGGCGACAGGCTCTCGCCCGTTGATCTCGGGCTTGCATGGGGCAAGGTCGCGGAGTATAACGACAGGATAGATTTCCACTGGGAGCAGGCGAACCGCTGGCTCAACTGGCACACCGACAGCTATTCCGAGCTTCAGGCTGTCGGCGGACAGGCTGCTGTTATGCAGCAGGCTTCAAACAACCATATCATCCCCGCGACAGGCACTGTCAGAAAGGCTGTCAAGAAGATAAAGATGGGCGACCGCGTAAGGCTCAAGGGATATCTTGTGAACCTGAACGCCGAGAAGAGCAACGGTGCGACCTTCACATGGTCTTCTTCGCTTACCCGCGATGACACGGGCAACCACGCCTGCGAGCTTTTTTACGTCACGGGCGTTGAGGTGGAAGGAGAAAAATAAACAATAACACCGATCTGCGGGAATGTACCGCAGGTCGGTGCTTTTTTTGTTATCTGTTTCTCAGCTTCATGGCGATGAACTTTATCAGCTGTATCACGCACATCGAGCCGAAGCTCAAAGCGTAGATGATGCCTATCTCTGCGGGACCGAGCTGAGTTGAGATCTTGAATATCTTTTTGAGGGCGGGTATCAGCAGTACGGCATTGAGGCATATCATTCCTGCCGCAAACGCCGCCAGCCCTGCCTTGTTGTTGAAGAATCTGTTTGTAAACATAACGGGCTCTTCGGATTTCGCGGAGAAGCCGTGCCACAGGCGTGACATACAAAGCGTTGCAAATGCCATTGTCATGGCGAGGGCTTCGTTGTGGTTCCATGAAGACGGTTCGGGGATATGTGGTGTATTATATCCTATCAGATAAGCCGCGATTGTAGCTATCGAAATCACCAGACCGCCATAGCCCACGCCTATTAGGAAAGGCTTTGTCATTATGGATTCGTTCGCGGGGCGGGGCTTGCGCTTCATCACCTTATCGGTGTGCGGCTCCAGTCCCAGCGCTATGGCGGGGAGAGAGTCGGTGAGAAGGTTTATGAACAGCAGGTGTATCGCCGCGAAGGGGGCGGGAAGTCCCGCGATGGAGTTGAACAGTACGGCAATAATGCCCGCCAGATTGCCCGAGAGCAGGAAGAGTATCGACTTCTTGATGTTGTCGTAGAGATTTCTGCCGTTCTTGACAGCCTTGACTATGGTGGCGAAGTTGTCGTCCGCGAGCACCATTGCCGCCGCGTCCTTTGAGACCTCAGTGCCTGTGATGCCCATTGCAACGCCTACGTCAGCCTGCTTGAGTGCGGGAGCGTCGTTCACGCCGTCGCCTGTCATGGCTACGATATTGTTTCGCGCCTGCCATGCCCTTACTATGCGTATCTTGTGCTCGGGCGTTACACGCGCGTAAACGCTCTTGTCCTTGACGAAGTCGAGAAGCTCCTCGTCGGAGTATTTGTCCAGCTCCGAGCCTTCAACGGCTTCGCTGAAGTTTTCGAGTATGCCTATCTCCTTTGCGATGGCGGAGGCGGTTATGAGGTGGTCGCCTGTTATCATAACGGGCTTTATCCCTGCGCTCTTGCACTCCGCGACAGCCTGAGCCGATTCCTCACGCGGGGGATCCATCATGGCGATAAGACCCATATATTCGAGGTCGTTCTCGTCCTCGAGCGAGAGGGTGCTGCCTTCAAATTCCCTGCAGGCAAAGCAAAGGATACGCAGACCCTTTTTTGACATATGCTCGACCTGATGTCGGATCTCGTTCTTGACCGATTCGGTGATGTTCATGCGGTCGATAAGAACATCTGCCGCACCCTTGGTGTACATAACGTTCTGACCGTTTACGACGTTGAGCGTTGACATGAGCTTTCTGTCCGAATCAAAGGGTATCTCGCTTATACGCTTGCAGTTTCTGCGTATCTCAGTCTCGTCAAGCCCCACCTTGTGTGCGAAGTGTATGAGGGCGGTCTCGGTGGGGTCGCCGATGTCCGTGCCGTCCTTGCAGCTTGAATCATTGCATAGCACCGAAGCGATTATCAGCTGACGTTCATTGACATTGTGTACGTCAACGCATGATTCCTGTATTCTGTGACCGTCGGAAACTATCCTGCGGACGGTCATCTTGTTCTGTGTGAGGGTGCCCGTTTTATCCGAGCAGATGACCGATACCGAGCCGAGCCCCTCTACCGCCTGGAGCTTTCGCATTATGGCGTTTTCCTTTGACATCTTCTGTGTGCCGAAGGAGAGGACTATCGTGACGATCGAGCTGAGTGCTTCGGGGACTGCCGCTACCGCAAGGGCGATGGCGAACATAAGCGAATCCATGATGTCTTCAAACTTCAAGGTGCCCGCGTACCTATGCACCCTCCATATGGATATACCGAAGACTAACGCGCAGAGGATCATGATGGCAACGGACAGCTTTTTGCCGAAGCTGTCAAGTGTGCGCTGGAGGGGGGTGGCTCTGTCGTCGGCGTTCTGTATCATGGCGGCGATCTTGCCGACCTCGGTGTTCATGCCTATATCGGTGACGATGAACTTGCCGCGTCCGTAGGTGACAAAGCTTCCCGAGTATACCATGTTCTTTCTGTCGCCCAGCGGCACTTCGTTCTCTATGATATCCAGGCTCTTGTCGATGTTCAGGGATTCGCCCGTCAGCGCGGATTCGTTGGTCTGTATCGAAGCACATTCGATAAGTCTTCCGTCGGCGGGGATGCTGTCGCCCGCTTCAAGGATAACTACATCGCCGACCGCGACCTGATCCGAGGGGATAATAACAGCCTCGCCCTCGCGCAGCACCTTGGCGTTCGGGGCGTTGAGCTTTTTCAGGTTATCAAGGCTTCTCTCGGCTTTCAGCGTCTGAACGGTGCCGAGCACTGCGTTCATGGTGATGACCACCACGATAACGGCAAAGCTTTCGATATCCCCCATGACCGCCGACACCGCCGCCGCTATTATCAGTATTATGACGATGAAATCGGCAAACTGTGAAAGAAATATCTGAAGCGGAGTTTTCTTCTTTGCCTGAGTGATCTCATTCCTGCCGTACTTTTCGATGTTCTTCTTTGCCTGCTCATCAGTAAGACCTGTTGACGAAGAAGAAAATTCGTAATAAAGATCGTCGGGCGACTGTCTGTATCGCTCTGCCATTAAGCATCTTTCCTTTCCGATGAGACAGCAGTGTGCCTGCTGCCGATATACCAGAATATTATATACCTATTTATAATGAATGTCAAGAGTGCTCAAAGGGTAATGATACCCTCTGAGCAGCGGTCGGTAATACTTCCGCCTGTCCTCTGCATAATATGAAAGGGTACGGTCAATAATCTTTTCATAACAGACTTGCCCGCGGTTTTCGGGGAAGTCGGATATATTCGACAGGAGAGGATATCTATGGCTGAACTTGACATGAGCAGATTTACCGCAAAGGCGCGAGAGCTTGTAGCTGAGGCGGCGGAATGTGCGGGCAGATGGGGACACACCTATGTTGGCAGCGAGCATCTGCTGCTTGCAATGACGGCGATGGCGGGCAGTACGGGGGCGCAGCTGCTGAAAAAGCATGGCGTTACCCTCAGAAAGACGGAGGAATGGCTTGAATACACCGTCGGCAGAGGTACGCCCTGCCGCGTTAGCGAGCGGGAGCTGACCCCCGCCTGCTCCAAGATACTCGCATCGGCTGTCGGGCTTTCGGACAATGCAAAGTGCCGCCGCTGCGGGACGGAGTTCATACTGGCGGCGATGGCTGAGGACACAAAATGCTCGGCAGCGGGTATGCTCAGGGGCATGGGTGTGAACCTCAGCGGGATATGCTCCGACTGTCTGGGCGAAGCGCAGCTCATTCCCGAATCTTCCGAGAGCAGGGTGCGGCTCAAAAAGCTTGAGCAGTACGGGCGGGAGCTTACCACCCGCACAGCCTGCATGGACTTCGACCCGCTGATAGGGCGCGATGACGAGCTCACCCGCATGGCGGAGATACTCTGCCGCCGCAGAAAGAACAACCCCTGTCTTGTCGGGGAAGCGGGTGTCGGCAAGACGGCGCTTGTCGAAGGGCTTGCCTGCCGCATAATGCTCGGACGGGTGCCGCCGCGGCTGAAAGGCATACGCATTTTTGAGCTTAGCCTGACAGAACTTCTTGCGGGGGCAAAGTACCGCGGCGATTTTGAAGAGCGGCTGAAAGGCTGCATCGAAGAGGCGGTCGCGGCGGGCAACGTGGTATTATTCATAGACGAGCTGCACAACATAATGGGTGCGGGCGCTGCCGAGGGTGCCATCGACGCTGCGAATATCTTAAAGCCCTCGCTGGCGCGCGGAAAGCTTAGGATGATAGGTGCTACCACCTTTGAGGAGTACCGCAGCAGCATCGAGAAGGATCCCGCCGCCGACAGGCGTTTCCAGCGGGTGACGGTAGATGAGCCGAATGCCGCACAGACCGAGCGGATACTCCTGGGTCTGCGGAGCGGTTATGCCGGGCATCACGGGGTGGATATCCCCGATGAAGCGGTGCACGCTGCCGTTATGCTTGCCGACAGATATCTTAACGATTCGCACTTCCCCGACAAGGCGATAGACCTGCTCGACGAAGCCTGTTCGGCGGCAGCGGCGGAAATCTCCGACGACGCGGGGACGGAAGCCTTTGAGAGCTGTCTCAGAAGCGGCAAACCGCTTTCGGCATCGGGAATGGCAGGTCTGACGCGCCGCGGTATCCTGACGGAGGAGCACCTGTGCCGCGTAGTCTCCCGCAGGACGGGCATACCCTGCGGCAGGCTGACCCGAAGCGAAAACGAACGCCTGCGCGGGCTTGAAGCTTCTCTGAACGAGAGGGTGTTCGGACAGCAAAAGGCTGTAGCGGAGGTGGCGGCTTCTGTAAGGCGGCTGAGGCTCGGGCTCGCGGGAGGCAGCCGACCTGCGGGGAGCTTTGTTTTCATGGGCAGCACGGGTGTCGGGAAGACGCTGCTGGCACGGACTCTCGCGGAGGAGCTTTTCTGCCGTCCCGAAAGCCTTATAAAGCTTGATATGTCGGAGTATATGGAGCGGCACGCGGTCTCGGGGCTGATAGGTGCGCCCGCGGGGTATGTCGGCTACGAGGAGGGCGGAAAGCTTACCGAGCAGGTGCGCCGCTGCCCGTATTCGGTCGTGCTGTTCGATGAGATCGAGAAATCCCATCCCGATATATTCAACCTGCTTTTGCAGATACTGGAGGACGGCTGCCTGACCGATTCGGCGGGGCGCAAGGTAAGTTTTGCCAACACGATCGTGATACTCACTACCAACTGCGGCAGCAGGGAAGCGGCGGGCGGCAGGATAGGCTTCGGCGCGGACGGGCGGGAAACAAGGCGTTCGGCAGGCGTGGCGGAGCTGAAAAAGCTGCTCTCGCCCGAGCTTCTGGGCAGGATAGATGAAGTGATAGTATTCGACTCGCTTGATCCCGCCGCCCTGACAAAGGCTGCCGTCAGCGGGCTTGAGGATCTCAAAGCGCGGCTTGCGGCGGTCGGTGCGGTGCTCGAATACGACAGCGAGTGCGCTGAGATGCTCGCGGGGCTTTGCATCGGCGGCAGCGAAGCCGGAGCCCGCGCCCTTCGACGTGTCATAAGAAAATACGCCGAGGATCCGATAAGCGATATGCTGATATCCGGCAGCGGCAGGCATTTTATCCTCGCCGCGCAAAACGGCACTCCTGCGGTCAGAGCGCTGAGCGTCGTGTAAAGCAGGACGGTGGCGTAACTGACAATACGAGGGGAGTATTTTTAATATATTGTACAAATTTTGCCTGAGCTACTTGAATCTTTCTTCTTACTATGATATAATTGTAATACAGATAATCTAATGCCCGTTCGGGGCGGAAGGAAAGGAAAGTATCATCTATGGCAAAGAGCAAGAAGTCATCAAAGAAAAGGCACAGCAGCGGCAGACCCGTTCCTCAGCAGAACGCCGCAGCGGCAGAGGCACAGAAGCCCGAGGAGCTGCGTGCAAAGCCCATGAAGCAGAAAACTCAGAGCGACAAGCCGCTGGTCATGCGTATTGTAATGCTCACCATCGCGGTGGTAATGGTGCTGGGTATAGTTGTCGGAACTGTCGCAGGTTCGGCAGGTATCTGATATGGTACACATAGGCAACAGCTGGGACGAAATCCTGAAAGATGAATTCACCGCCGAATACTACCTGAAGCTGAGGGAGTTCCTGAAACAGGAGTATTCCCGCTGCCGCGTCTATCCGGATATGTATGATATCTTCAACGCGCTGAAGTATACAGCCTTTGAAGACGTCAAGGCGGTGATAATAGGACAGGATCCCTATCACGGCGAGGGTCAGGCTCACGGGCTCTGCTTTTCGGTAAAGAAGGGCGTAAAGCCGCCGCCTTCGCTGCAAAATATATTCAAGGAGCTGCAAAGCGACCTCGGCATAGACCCGCCGCCGCACGGCGAGCTGACCTGCTGGGCAAAGCAGGGGGTAATGCTCCTGAATACGACCCTTACGGTGCGTGAGGGAAAGCCGATGTCGCACAAGGGCAAGGGCTGGGAGATACTTACCGACGCCATCATAAAAAAGCTGAATGAGCGTGAGCAGCCTACGGCTTTTTTGCTGTGGGGCGGTCACGCGCGGTCAAAAGCAGCACTTATAACCTCGCCGCAGCACGCGGTATTCACGGCAGCGCATCCGTCGCCGCTTTCGGCGTACAACGGATTCTTCGGCTGCCGCCATTTCAGCGCCGTTAATGCCTTTCTTGAAAAGAACGGCATAGCGCCGATAAACTGGAGGATAGAGTGACGGCTTGCAGCATCTCGCTTTAGGGCGGCTGATGTTTATTCCCGTGATAGAAATGCTCCGCAGCGATGCGGAGAAAACATAAGTAGATAAACAGAAAAAAGAGACACGCTATTTTTGTTTTGGGAGGATAGAGATATGATCGCAAAAAGGATCACTGCGGGGGCAGTCTGCCTTGCTATGACTGCGGCTTTGCTTCCTGCGGCTGTTGCTGCCGATGATGATGTTATCGCCGACAGCTTCGCGTATTTTGAAGAGTATGAGGAGTACGAGGCGTCCGAACAGCTTGATAACGAGTCGCTTGAATCTGCGCCCGACAGGGTCGGGAATTTCAGATACGGCAAGGTGACGGAGCATGGGTATACCCTCGCCTGGGATAAGGTAAAGGGCGCTGACGGTTACAGGCTCTATCGTTTTGACAAGCGTACAAAGAAGTACAGGCGCGTCAAGACGCTCAAACGCAACCGCATTCGCATAAAGGGGCTTGATGCGGGGCAGAAGAACACCTACCGCGTCACCGCTTTCAAGAGGGAAGACGGCAAGATCAATGAGGGCAAGGCGGCAGTAGGGAAGTTCACCACAAAGCCCGCAAAGGTAGAGCTCTGCAAGATAAAACAGCGCTCCAAGGGCTATGTCACTCTGCGCTGGAGAAGAGTAAAGAACGCTTCGGCTTACAATGTCTACTATGCCGCGGACGGCGGAAAGTACAAGCTGCTCAAAACCGTTTCGGGCAAAAAGGGCGAGCTGAAAACGGGGCTTCTCCCAACAGGAAAAAGGATAAAGATTAAGATCCGTGCAGTGTCAAAGGTCGGCAGCAGCATACAGCTCGGCGGGGCTTCTCCTGCCATCGCGACTATGGTGTTCAACAAGCTGACGGTGGACGAGATCATGGATTCCTACAACAATTCCATGTCGGTAACGCAGGTAAATCCGCAGGGCTTCAAGCTTTCCGACAGCAACAGGAGCACTCTTTCATACCACCTGAACAGACTAGGCGGTTCGGCGGGGTATATGCTTTATGATATCGACAGCGGCTCGGCGGTGGCTTACAATGCCGACACCTACTTCAACACCGCAAGCACCGTCAAGATGCCTTATATCCTTTACAGTCTTCGCTGCATGGAGGACGGCGATCCGCCGATGGATAAGCTGCTGACATACCTTCCCTCCGATTACAGCGGGGGTTCGAGCTGGATAAGCACGCAGCCGTTCTATTCGCAGTACACAATCAAGCGAGTGATGGAGCTGATAAGCGAATACAGCGACAACTGCGGATACTATATGCTTCAGGACGAGTTCGGCTATACGGGATACAACAAGTTTATCAAGAAGCTGGGCTGCAAGCCTTCGGTCAACCCGCAGTCACGCTGGGGATATGTAAGCTCGTGCGACTCAACACGCGAGTGGGCGTGTATGTGGAGGTATATGCACAAGGGCAGATACAAGGACTTCGCAAAGAGCATCTTCTCCACTACCTGCGGCGCCAATATCCGCGCTCAGCTGGGCAACCGCTATACGGTATATGAAAAGAGCGGCTGGACGGGAGAGGTCTACAACGAGACCAGCCTTGTGGCGGCAAAGCATCCGTATATCGTGATATGCCTGACCACCGTCACCGACGCTGCAAGAATGAGGGATGTAGCGGAGATATCCGAGACTATACACAACAATATGTGGAACTACTACAACAAGTAAAAGTATCACGGACGAGCGCCATCGGGTGCCCGTCCGTTTTTATATGCCTATTCAATGCTGCTTCGCATGGCGGCAAGCACCTTTTTCTCCCGCCTTGATACCTGCACCTGAGTCATGCCCAGCACGGCGGCAGTCTCGGTCTGGGTCTTGTCGCGGAAGTAGCGCAGGAATATCAGCTTTCTGTCGCGCTCGTCAAGCTTTTCAAGCGCACGGCGGAGGGATATCGAATCAAGCACCTCCTGCTCCGAGGAGGGGACGGGTATATCCGCTTCGTCTACGCCGTCTTCGGTCACTATCGTGAGGCTCATCGGCTGCTGCCCCGCGTCCAGGGCTTCAAGCACGTTTTCATAGCTTTCGCCGCTGATCTGACAAAGCTCGCTGACTGTCGGCTCTCTGCCGTTTGCGGCGGCAAAGCTGTCACGCATCCGGTTGAGCCTGAGCGACCGCTCCTTTACGCTTCGGCTGACGTGTATCGCGCCGCCGTCGCGGAACAGCCGTTTGATCTCGCCGATTATCACGGGCACGGCATAGGTCGAGAATTTAAGACCGCGCTCCTCATCAAAACCGCGGGCAGCTTTCATAAGACCTATGCAGCCTGCGCCGTAAAGATCGTCATACTCTATCCCGCGTCCGCGGAAGCGGTTAGCACAAAGATGTACCAGCCCTAAGTTCTCTTCCGCCCGCTGCTGTATCCTGCAAGTCTGTGTATCCATCCTTTTCTTTCTCCGAGAGCGTCTTTTCCATGACAACGGTAGTTCCCCGCTGCCGCGAGCTTCTTACCCGCAGGCGGTCGGTGAAGCTTTCCATCACCGCGAATCCGAGACCCGCGCGCTCCTCTTCGGGGGCGGTGGTGAAAAGCGGCTGCATGGCACGGTCGATGTCGTCTATGCCGCAGCCCTTGTCACGAATCTTTATGTATACCCGTCTGTCGGAGTAAAGGCGCATATGTATCCACACAGTACCGCGCTGCTGACCGCGGTAGGCGTGGACTATGCAGTTTGTGACCGCTTCGGAGACTGCGGTCTTGAGCTCCGCCAGCTCGCTGATGTACGGGTCGAGCAGTGCCGTGAATGATGACACGCAGGCGCGTGAGAAGGCTTCATTCTCGCTGACTGCCGAAAAACTCAGTTTCATTTCGTTTATACATTTTTTCATTCTTCCTCACCTCCCGCGGCAGCATCTCTGCGTGGACCCGTGCGGACGGGCGCTCGGGTATCTATTATCTCACACAGCCTTCCAATGCCCGATATCTTCATGACCTTTGATATATAGGCGGGCGGATCGGCTACGCGGCACCTTCCGCCGAGTTCGGCTGCCAGTTTCTGTCGTCCCATTACAAGCCCTATGCCCGAACTGTCCATAAAGGTCACTCGGGAAAAGTCGAGTGTTAATATTTTGATATTATTTGTTCTTAGTGCGTGGTCTATCTCCGTTCGCATAGCTGCTGCGGTGTGGTGATCTATGTCTCCTGATAGATATGCAGTCAGTTTGTCTGCAACAAGTTTCAATTCTACTGACATTTTCGTTCACTTCCTTTTTGCAAGTATAATAATAACACCCGTTTCATGCGAATATTGTCACATGAAAGAAGTGAAAATATACAAAATTTAATCTTTATATTGTGAATAGTGACTAAATTTGTGAAAATTGACTTAAAGAATACCGTAAACGTTTTCTTACACTTGACAAACCGCATGAAAATTGATATAATTAGAATTAGTCCATTAGGCTCTTTTTGTCATATGTTACTAAAAACGCGGCGTTATAATGTGCATATTAGTTAAAAAATTTGTATTCTTGACCGCACAGGTACAGGATATGACAGACATGATGAGTATGGCTATTATGAATAAAGTTATATGCAAATTGTACAAAATGATTAGTGAGGTGTCCGATGGGTGAGGTCATACTTTCAGCCCAAAACGTCTGCCGCGACTTCAAGATCGGCGACGGCAGCGTTGTTTCTGCACTGAAAAACATCAACATCGAGATCGAGCAGGGAAAGCTGACGGTGCTCAGGGGAAGATCGGGCAGCGGCAAGACCACCCTCATCAATATCCTCGGTGCGCTTGATAAGCCCACAAAGGGCAAGGTAGTGTTTGACGGCAGGGATATCACAAAGCTTTCGGAAAAGAAGCGCGATAACATAAGACGGCGCGAGATGGCGTTCGTTTTCCAGTCGGTAGCGCTCATGAGCGGTCTGACCGCTTTTGAAAACGTTGATTTCATGCTCAGGCTCGCGAACTATCCTTATAATAAAAGGCGGGCGCGGGTCGTTGAGGTCATGACGGCTGTCGGACTTGACAAGCGTATGCACCATCGTCCTTCCGAGATGTCGGGCGGTGAGCAGCAGAGGACGGCGATAGCGAGGGCGATAGCTCACGAGCCGCTGATAGTCTTCGCGGACGAGCCTACCGCCGAGCTGGATACTGCGACGGCGCTGCATATCGTCAAGCTTTTCAAGGAACTTGTCGCTGAACGCGGTATGACTATCATTATGACGACACACGACCCCAGTATGATGGATGTGGCCGACAAGGTCTACACGCTTGAGGATGGTGAGATCGTTGAGCAGCTTTGATAAAAACAGCATGACAGCTGATAATGACAGCGCTATGATAAGGTGCGAGAACCTTGTGAAGATATACAAGACTTCAGAGGTCGAGGTCGTGGCGCTCCAGGGACTTGATCTTACCGTTGACAGGGGAGAGCTGATGGCGATAGTCGGCAACTCGGGCAGCGGAAAATCAACGCTCCTTAATATGCTGGGCGGACTTGACAGACCCAGTGCGGGTCAGCTTTTCGTTGACGGAAAGAACCTGCTGAAATTTACAGACAACGATTATGTTGAATATAAACGCAATACCGTCGGGTTCGTCTGGCAGAACAATGCGAGAAACCTTGTGCCGTATCTTACCGCGGTGCAGAACGTTGAACTGCCGATGCTGCTTGACGGGCGGCGCAAAAGGCGCGAAAAGGCGCTGAAGCTTCTTGAAAGCGTAGGGCTTCTGGGACGAAAGAACTCGCGCCTCGATCAGATGTCGGGAGGCGAGCAGCAGAGGGTGGCTATCGCCATTGCCCTTGCGAACGACCCGAAGCTGCTTCTTGCAGACGAGCCGACGGGCTCTGTCGATACCAAGACCTCTAATATGATACTCGATATCTTCAAAGAGGTGAACAAGACCTTAGGGGTCACGGTCGTCATCGTTACGCATGACGTTCGGCTGGCACGGCATATCGACCGCGTCGTGGCGATACGCGACGGCAGGACGAGCTCTGAGATCGTGCGAAAGCGTTCCTATAAGGAAGAGCTGGAGCAGATAAAGGGCTTCGGTGAGACGGAAGCGGACGCTTCGGCTGCTGCGGAGGGCGACGATGGCTTTACCCACGAAGAACTTGTGGTATTGGACCGCGCGGGAAGATTGCAGCTTCCGCGTGACCACATGGACAAGCTCGGCATCAAGGGCGGCGACAGAGTTAAGGTCGAGGTGGACGATGAGAGCGGAAGGCTTTACATCGTCAGGTCGGGCTGAGCCATTTTGAAAACAGTTTTGACTATTGCCGTTTCCTGCTGTGGGGCGGATAGTATATATTTAAAATGTAATCAGCTTTGCGGTGCGGCTGTCTTAAAGACCTATGCCGCCTGCGGGACTGTTTATAGTACAGCAAATTTACTGGAAAGGTGGATTTATTGTGAATAACACAAGGTTTAGGCGTGTTGTCTCTTCCGCAGTCGCAGCTGTAATGCTGGCTTCGGCGGCGATACCTGCGTTTGCTGACGCTGAAGAAGAGAATTCCGCTGCGCTTGACGGCGCTGTCGGGAACGCTGCTTCGGCGGACGGCGGCAGTGAGTCGGCTGGGGCAGAGGGCAAGCGCGTTGAAGGATCCTACAAAGAGTTTTTCGTCAAGTATTCGGGCGAAAAAGGCTCCGATCAGGAGATCACACTGACTGCTGCGGATATCGCGGGCAGCTCTGATTACACTGTATTGGACGGTACAGACATAGCAATGGCTTCTGTCGGCGGTGAGGACAATGTCCTCAACTGGGCGAACCAGGACGGCGGCTTCTCGTTCGGGGTGGATGTTCCCTCGGCGGGCGTTTACAGCGTAAAGGTGAGCTATTACGTTCCGCAGGAGAGCAACACCAGCGACGTTGAGCTGGAGTTTGACGTAAACGGCGAGTGCCAGTATCCTACCGCGGGACGTATCACTCTTCCGAAGGTATGGGTGAACGCCACGACAGAGAGCAGCACCGGCATAGACATGGATACGAGAGGAAACGATATCCGCCCCGGTCAGGTCGCATATGCAAAGTGGCAGATGGATCAGCCGCTTAAAGATATCGACGGACTTTCGGGCGAGCCGCTTCTCTTCTATTTTGAGAACGGGCACAATGTCGTTACCATCAAGTCCGAAAAGGCGCAGTTCGCGCTCAAGGACTTCACACTTTATCAGTATACCGGTCCCGATGACTATCAGGCACCCAATGCTTCCGAGCTTTCTTCGGCTGCCGATGAGCTCATCACCCTTGAGGGTGAGCTTGCGAACGAAAAGAGCGACCGCACGCTCTTCCCGACGAGCGATATGCACTCTTACATAACCTCGTGCGTAAACGGCACGAGCCCCACCAAGACCAGATACAATACAATAGGAAAGCAGAGCTGGAGCCAGTCCACGCAGTCTGCTACATGGAACGTTACCGTTGCAAAGGACGGCTGGTACAAGGTCGGCATACGCGCCAAGCAGGACGTGATGCGCGGTATGTACTCAAACCGCCGCCTTTACATTGACGGTGTAGTTCCCAACAAGCAGAGCGACCAGATCAAGTTCTACTACAACTCCGACTGGACGATCACAACTCCCAGAGTTACCGAAGACGAGAATGCAGACCCCATTTACTACTACCTCTCGGCAGGTCAGCACACCCTCACACTTGAGGCTGTTCCCGGTGAGATCGGCTCTATCATGGGCGAGCTTGATAACATCACCTATGATATCAACAACTACTACCGCAGGATCAGACAGATAACAGGTCCCGATCCCGATGAGTACAACAACTACATGATCGACCACACCATTCCCGAGATCATTCCCGATTTCAAGGCGTTCAGCAAGCAGCTGAGAGCCCTCAAGGATGAGATCGAGACTCTCTCGAATCAGGGCGGTTCTGAGGCTGTAACTCTCGAAAAGATGGCACTTACCCTTGACGAGTGTATCGAAAAGCCCGACCGTATCCCCGAGATGATGAGCCAGATCAAGGATAACGTTACCTCGCTTTCATCATGGGTGAGCACCTACCGCGAGCAGCCGCTTGAGGTAGACCTCATAGAGCTTGCGGGCAAGGATCAGGAATTCACCCCCTGCAAGA
Source organism: Ruminococcus sp. (assembly GCA_024697545.1). GTDB lineage: Bacteria > Bacillota > Clostridia > Oscillospirales > Ruminococcaceae > YE71. Next base: position 57,397 of record JAILFN010000103.1, on the reverse strand, counting down.
ACAATTTCTTCCGTTCCTTAAAGTTCGGATTTGACGCTTTCATCGGCTCTTTCTTTGAGGATTACAACTCCCTTACGGATCTTGAAGAGGGCGATGACGTAATGACCTGCTGGATCGCGCTCGGCCGTGATAACGCTACCGTCGTTACAAACCTCGTAAACAACGAATACAACCTTACCGCTGATACCAAGGTAAACATGAAGCTGGTACAGGGCGGTATAATCGAAGCTACATTCGCAGGAAAGGGCCCCGACCTTGCACTGTTCATGGGCGGCGACTTCCCGATACAGCTGGCTTCACGAGGCGTGCTTGAGGATATCACACAGTTCCCCGATTATGAGGAAGTTATAAAGAGATTCTCTTCCGACGCTACTACACTTTATAAGTACAACGACGGCGTATACGGACTGCCCGTATCCCAGACCTTCCCGATGCTGTTCTACCGCAGCGATATCCTTGAAGAACTGGGCGTTGACCCCGAGACCGACCTCGCAACATGGGAGGGTCTGCTCAACGTACTGCCTGTACTTCAGAGAAACTACATGGAAGTAGGTCTTATCCTCCCCGTAATGGGCGGCACATCGGGCGTCACCGCCGTATCGCCTGTAACAGAAGCGGGCAACACCTTCGCTATGCTCCTCATGCAGCAGGGTGTCAACTACTACAACGAAGACCTCACAAAGACAAACTTCGACAAGCAGGAGGCTGTAAACGCATTTGAGATGTGGACAGAGTTCTACACCAAGTACAGCTTCAGCCAGACTTACGACGCATTCACAAGATTCCGTCAGGGCGATATGCCTATAATGATCCAGAACTACACCTTCTTCAACCAGCTGACCGTTGCGGCTCCCGAGATCAAGGGCTGCTGGAACTTCATGCACGTTCCCGGCACACCCAATGAAAACGGCAGCGTTACCCTGAAGGACGGCACAAAGATCGACATCACCGCATCCTCCGCGGGATCGGGCGCCCTGATCTTCAAGACCTGCCCCGATAAGGAAGGCGCGTGGGAATTCATCAAGTGGTTCACCTCCGATGAGACCCAGACCACTTACGGACAGGATATCGAATCCGTACTCGGCACAATGGGACGCTTTGATACCGCAAACCTCAACGCGCTCCAGAACCTCTCCTGGACTCAGTCTCAGGTGGGCAAGCTCACCCAGCAGCTGACGGCTCAGAGGGAAGTTCCCGTTATCCCCGCTTCCTACGGCGTTACCAGAAACCTCAACAACGCCTTCAGAGAGGTTGCAAACCAGTACGCAAATGCGCGTGATACCCTCTTCTGGTATGACAAGGATATCAATGAAGAGATCACTCGTAAGAACAACGACCTTGCACTGTATGAGTAAGAAAGGGGAGAGGAATTAAATGGCAAACCAGCAAAGAAATAATCAGACGCCGGCTATAAAGATGGGCTACTGGCATTATACTTGGCATATGATGAAAGTCAATAAGGGCTGCTACGGGCTCCTTGCTCCGTTCATGGCTTTGTTCCTGCTCTGCACGATCATACCCGTTGTAATGAGTCTCCCGATGTCTTTCACCAACTTCAATATGATACAGGCGCCCAAGTGGGTCGGACTTTCAAACTTCTATACTCTGTTCGTTAACGACAGCGTATTCCTTATCGCAGTCAGAAATACCCTTATCTTCGCGGTATTCACAGGACCCTTCGCTTATATGCTCAGCTTCCTGGTCGCATGGCTGATAAACGAGATGAACCCATTCCTCAAGACCTTCTTCACCTTCGTTTTCTATGCACCTTCGATGACTACTTCCGTATATGTAACATGGCAGCTGATACTTTCCGGTGACCAGTACGGTTATCTGAACGCTATACTGCTTGACCTCGGATTCATCTCAAAGCCCGTTCAGTGGCTCACAGATACCACCTATATCCTCGGCGTGTGCATCATCGTACAGCTCTGGATGTCGATGGGCGCTGGCTTCCTTGCTATGCGTGCGGGCTTCCAGAACATCGACAAGACGATGTATGAAGCGGGCGCTATCGAGGGCATAAAGAACCGCTGGCAGGAGCTTTTCAAGATCACCATCCCTTCGATGGGACCCTCGCTGCTGTTCGCGGCAGTTAACCAGATCGCAGGTTCCTTTACCGTAGGTTCCGTAGGACAGATGCTAGTAGGTCTGCCCTCTACCGATTACGCAGCTCACACCGTTATGAACCACGCTACCGACTACGGTTCCGTAAGATACGAGATGGGCTACGCTTCGGCGATATGCTTCGTGCTGTTCCTTGTGATGCTCCTTGCGAACAAGGGCGTAAACAGCCTGCTCGGCAAATACATTGATTAAAGGAGGTGCAGATAACAAATGGCAAGAAGAAGAAGAAAAAAGTCGATCGAACAGCTTAAAGTCAGAGAAAAGCGCAAGAAGATCAACGGCTCTGTCGGCGGTGATATCTGCATCTTTCTGTTCCTTTCGATACTCGGAATATTCATGGTATTCCCCATCTACTACTCTGTAGTACAGTCATTAAAGCCCGTTGAAGAGCTTTTCGTATTCCCGCCTAAGCTTTATGTGCTCAATCCTACCGGCAAGAACTTCCACGATATGTTCAAGGTAGCGGCGGAATACACAGTACCTCTTTCGAGATACATCTTCAACAGCGTGTTCACGACCGTTGTAATATGTGTTTTCAACGTGTTCGTTACCTGCATGGCGGCGTTCGTGCTCGCTAAGTGCAAGTTCCCCGGCGATAAGATCCTCAACAAGATAATCGTTATTGCCCTGCTTTTCCAGTCGCAGGCAACATGGATCATGCAGTTCCTCGTGTACTCAAAGATCCACATCATCGACACCTACTTCGTTCTGATCCTTCCCTATATCGCAACAGCGATGAACCTTTACCTGATGAGACAGAGTATGTCTACCATACACGACTCGATGGTAGAAGCGGCGAAGGTTGACGGCGCGGGACTTTTCAGGATATGCTGGCAGATAGTTGTTCCGAACTCAAAGCCCGCTATCATGACCATCATAATCTTCGCGTTCCAGCAGGCATGGAACATAAACGGCGGTTCGGTCATCTACTCGGAAGAGTACAAGACGCTGCCGACTATCGTACAGCAGATCTCGATGGCAGGTCTGGCACGACAGGGTGTCACCTTTGCCTCGGCTGTATTGCTCCTGATCCCCCCGCTGGTTGTATTCCTCATTGCACAGGGTAACGTTATGGAGACCATGGCGAACTCAGGTATGAAGGATTAAACCGGTGAGATATAAGAATGAAACAACATCTATATTAAAAGGAAACAGGTGATAATACAGTGAATGGATTTAAATTTTCCGTAAGGAAGCTCATCAGTCTGTCGCTCGCAGCGTGCACGGCTTTGTCTATGATGTCCGTCACTGCTTTCGCGGATGAGCCTTACAGACCTTACACATACGATAACTGGGATACGGCGATCCCATCTCAGGCGGGCTATACCGTAAAGAGGACCGTCACGGGCAAGGATATGCGCCTTGACAAGCTTTCAGATCCCGCCGATCCCCTATTTTACAACGAAGAGGCTTCCGATTCCCTGAGCGAGGCAAGAGACTTCTTCGTTTATGACGACAAGGAGATCTGGGTAGCCGATACGGGAAACAGCAGGATACTCAGACTCAACACCGACTTTGAGGTAACGGGAAGATATTACTTCATAAACGGTCCTACAAAGCTCGACCCCTCTGCGGGTGAGATAGCCCTTACCGAAGACGGCACGGGCTCGATGCTCAAGGAGCCCCAGGGTCTTTTCGTTATGAAGAGCCCCACCACGGGCAAGCAGACGATATTCATCGCCGACTATGCAAACGCCCGAGTAGTCAGAGCTTCGGTAGACAGCGCAACACAGCTCACTATGGAGCAGGAATACATAAAGCCTACCGAAAAGCTTTACACCTCAAAGACCTTCAACCCCACAAAGGTGATAGTTGACTACGCCGAGAACGTATACGCCGTTGTAAAGTCGGTGAACACGGGTTCGGTGCAGTTCAAGAAGGACGGCTCATTCACAGGCTTCTACGGTGCGAACCGCGTTGAAGTCACCGCCAAGGTCGTAGCACAGAAGCTCTGGAGAAAGGTAGCTTCAAACGCTCAGATCGAGGGTATGACAAGAAACGTGCCTGTTGAGTATGCAAACTTCGATATCGACAACGAAGGCTTTATCTACACCGTTACCGAGGTATCCACCGATACCGACGCGGTAAAGAAGATAAACCCCGCAGGCTACAACATCTGGGATAACGTTGTCGGAAACGACTATAACTTCGGCGACCACACCGATGCCGTATGGGATATGGCGACCAAGAAGACCTACGCTACAAAGCTTACAGACATCGCGATAAGCGATGAGGGTCTGATAAACGTACTTGATTTTGAGACAGGCCGTGTATTCCAGTACGACAGGCTCTGCAACCTTATCTGCATATTCGGCACCAAGAACTCCGCCGCAGATCAGCGCGGATCATTCTCCAGCCCGAATGCGGTAGAGGCACTTGACGATTACGTTATCGTGCTTGAGGGTGCAAAGACCAGAAATGATATCACCGTGTTCGAGAGAACTTCATTCGGTGAGAATCTGCATAAGGCTTTCTCCTACTATGATGAAGGTCTTTATGTTGAGGCAAGTCCTTACTGGAACGAGGTCATCAAGCGTGACGGCGGCTACACCTACGCGCACATCGGTCTCGGTAAGGCAGATCTTAAAAATCACGAGTACAGAAAGGCTATGAAGAGATTCAAGATAGCCAACGACAAGAAGGACTACGACAAGGCGTTCGAGTATTACAGAGAGCAGTGGCTCCAGGATCACTTTACGCTTATAGCCATCGTGCTCCTCGGTCTGGTGGTTCTTTCCATCGTGGTCAAGATAATAAGATCTAACGGTATAACAAGACTCAGAAGAAGAATGATGGAGGTGGATTAACATATGTATGAATTTTCTACACTCGGTTGGGTGAGACATGTGTGCTTCCACCCGACAGAAGGCTTTGAGGACCTCAGATGGAAAAAGCAGGGCTCTGTAAAGCTCTCGCTGTTCATCGTTCTGCTGCTGTTCATCGCAATGGTGGCGAACAACCGAATGGTCGGATTTGCTTTCAATACAAATACCGTTAAGGTATTCAACGTTGTTCCGCTGGTAGTTCAGTCTGTCGTATACTTCGCGACATGGGTCATCGGCAACTGGTGTATATGCACCCTCCTCGACGGCGAGGGCACACTTAAAAAGATCTGCATATACTCCGCCTACGCTCTGGTACCCTATATCCTTTGCAGCTATGCGGCAGTTATACTCTCAAACTTCCTCATTCTTGAGGAAGCCATCTGGGTGAATTTCTTCAATTACCTCGGAATGGGCTGGTCGATCGTGCTTATGATATCCGCTATGAAGGCGGTTCACCAGTATTCGCTCATCAAGACGCTCATCTCGATCGTTCTTACGCTGGTAGCGATGCTGCTGATACTCTTCCTGGCGATCCTTCTTCTGTCGCTCTTCCAGCAGGTTTATGTATTTGTATACACGATCTACACCGAGATCGCGTACAGGATACGAGGCTGATGAGGAAAGGATGGTGTGAAATGCAAAGTAAAAGTTACAAAAAAGTATTGACGTTTGCGCTCGTTCTTTCCATGATGATGCCGATCGGTTCCGCAGCGGCAGATACCGCAGCCGAAGTGAATGCCGAAGCTGAGACTTCTGCTGCCGACACCGAAGCAGCTGCCGAAGTGACAGAAGAGCCCGAAGCTGAGGCTCAGGAGGCAGAAGCGGCGGATCCCGAGGCGGCAGGCGAAGGCGAGACAGCGAATGACAGCGCCGCAGCAGATGACGCAGCTGCTGAGACAGATGACGCGGCAGCCGAAGACGCTGAGTCCGAAGAGGACGAGGATGAAGAAGAGCCCGCAGTGATGATCTCCGACGAGGAGGCACTAAAGACCTGCGAGGCTGTTGCAGAAAACGATAAGCTGAAGCTTTGGATGGATGAGGAGAATTTAAGATTCTGCTTGCAGACAAAGTCTTCGGGCAAGTGCTGGTGGAGCTCTCCCATCAACGCCGAGGCTGATCCGACGATAGTTGACGGCAAGGACGGAACTATGAAGAAGGGTCAGATACAGCAGGCTCAGTCGAGCATGGCTATCAACATCGGTGACCTCAGACAGGAGAAGAGAACGGAGCTTCCCGCTCCCGCTTACTCCAGCCGCGCAAGAGTTAAATTCAGAAAGGAATCGAACGGCTTTGCCGCTACCTACAACTACGGCACTCAAGGCGTCAGATTCACAGCACATTTTGAGCTTACCGACAAGAGCCTTCATGTTTACGTTGATACAAAGGATATCGTCGAAAAGGACAATGAGAGCGAAAACGGCAAGGTGCTTACAAAGCTCCTGTTCTGCCCCTACATGGGTGCGGCTTCCACTGTCGATGCTTCGGGGGCTCCCGTTGAAGGATATATGATAGTTCCCGACGGCGGTGGCGCAGTTATCAATTACAACAACGGCAAGACCAACTATGCAAGCTATCAGCAGAGGGTATACGGTACCGATTACACCGCCGTTCCCCTTAACGCCCCCCGCGTTACAGAGCAGGCTTACATACCCGTTCTCGCGACCGTTCAGGGCAGCGACGGACTTGTTATGGTGGCTTCCGAGGGCGAGGCCAATGTTTGGACGAATGCTCAGATAAGCGGTCAGAACAAGCAGGCTTACAACAACTGCTACTTTATGTTCGAGACACGAAGCACCGATGAATTCTTCATGAGCGGTACCGACTCGAACAAGATCACTGTATTTGAAAAGTACGGCATCAAGACCGACAGGTTCGGCGTTGAATACTTCCCCGTAGAGAATACCGCAGGCGTGAATTACGCAGACTGTGCAAAGGTATACAGGGATTACCTCGTTGACGAAAAGGGTCTTGAGCAGAAGACCGCTGCCAACGACAGCGATCTTTACATCGACACCTTCGGCGGCGTTCTGAAGGAAGAGTCCATCATCGGTATTCCGATAACCCTGAAGAAGAGGCTCACTACCTTCTCTCAGGCAAAGACCATCATCGAAGAGCTCAACAATGCAGGCGCCGATAAGATCGTTATGAACTATAACGACTGGACCGATAAGTCCATAAAGGAACAGGTCTCCACAAAGGCGAAGGCTTCCGGCAAGCTCGGAAAGAACTCCGACCTCCTCGGGCTCAACAACGACAACACCGTGGTCTACAGCTCGATGAACAACTTCACCATGAAGAAGGGAAGCTGGGGCTACTCACAGCTCTCCAACACAGCTATCCGCGTATCCTCGGCTTACTCGAGACAGTCGGAATACAGCCCCGCGTTCGGCGTTGCGATAACGGGCGTTTCACCCGCACTTATCGCACCCAACACCTACGTCAAGATCTTCGATCAGACCCTCAAGAGCTTCAAAGATGCGGGCTTTGAGAACGTAGGCTACGGCGACTGGTCCTCAAAGCTGGTCAGCGATTTCTCCAAGAAAAACGGCTCCTCCAGAAACGATACTATGAAGAAGATCGTGGACGGCTACAAGGCTGCTGTTGACGACGGAGAAAAGATAATCGCCGCTGGCGCGAATTCCTATGTACTGCCTTACGTCAGCGCAGTTACCGATATCCCCGTATATTCAAGCGCATTCAACATAACCGACGGCGATATCCCGTTCTATCAGATGGTCATCCACGGTTATGTACCTTACTCCACCAAGGCTATCAACGCAAGCTCGAACACCGATCTTACATTCATGAGAGCTTTGGCGGCAGGTTCTAACCTCAATTACGATATGATCTATGAGGATGCCGATGAGCTGCTTGATACAAGGGACGATGATTATTTCTACTCTCATTACTCGGGCTGGGTAACTTATGCTGCTAATCAGTATAAGGTGGCAAGCAAGGTGCTGGCGGCAGTCAGCGACTACACGATCTCTGATTATGTGGTCGAGGGCGATGTCATCAAGACCACCTACAGCAAGGACGGTCAGGCTGACGTTGTTATTGAAGTAGATACCGCAAACCTCAAGGTAAAGGTCGGCGGCGAGACGATAGATCTCGTTGCAGAGGGCGCGGTAGAAGAAGGAGGTGCGAAGAGCTGATGGCAGATAAGACTAACAATACGGCAGCTCCCGCCGAAAAGCATAAGGGGCTGAATATCCCCTATGAAAGAAGAAAGTCGCTGTATGGCTACGGCTTTATAGCACTCTGGTTCGTGGGAAGTATATACTTCTTCATAGCACCGCTGATCCAGTCGCTCATCTACTCCTTCCACCAGACTAAGATCGTTACCGGCGGTATGCAGATGTCAAACCCCGGATTCAAGAATTACTATAACGCCTTCAGAAAGGATCAGTACTATGTACCCGCTCTGACGGCAATGATAAAGGACACACTGCTCAATACCCCGCTTATCATAGTGTTCTCGGTATTCGTTGCAGTTATCCTGAACCAGAAGTTCAAGGGCAGAACGGCAGCGCGTGCTATCTTCTTCCTCCCCGTTATCATCGCTACAGGTCCTGTTATCGACATCATCAACGGTAACATGAGCACAGGCGGTTATGCGGGCGGAAGCGAACAGTTCAGCACCATGTTCGAGACAAACCTCGTAGACGATCTGCTAAACTTCCTCGGAATTTACAACATAAGCGATAAGCTGACGAACATTATCTCCGCACTTACTTCTGATATCATGAACCTGATATGGAAGTGCGGTATCCAGATAATCCTCTTCCTTTCGGCACTTCAGGGTATACCTTACTCCGCTAAGGAAGCGGCTTCGATGGAGGGTGCGACCTCCTGGGAATACTTCTGGAAGATAACCGTTCCCTATATCAGCCCTATCCTTATCTCGGCACTCGTTTATACGATAGTTGACTCTTTCGTAGATCCTTCCAACGACGTTATGACGCTGGTACTTAACCAGTCCAAGCAGTGGGAGCACGGATACTCCGCCGCGATGGCATGGGCTTACTTCGCGATCGTAGGTGCGATACTCGCAGTAGTTCTGGCGATCATTAACAAATTCGTTTACTACGAAGTAGAATAAAAAGGGGGGATCACATTGGCTACAAAGAAAGAAGAAAGAATATTTGAGAGGGAGCGCAAGAAATCGCAGAAGGCGAGAATGGCGCGAATGAAGAAGGACGGTCTTGATAAGTACTTCACGCCCGATCAGATACGCTACAACAGAAACCGCCGCATAATCGGCGCGGTATGGCCGTTCTTCAGAGCACTAATCCTCTTCGGCCTCGGTTTCGTAATCATGTACCCCTTGCTGTTCATGCTCTCGACGGCATTCAGACCCAACGAGCAGATGAACGATCCCTCTATCGTATGGCTCCCTAAGAGCTTTACATGGGATAATATCCATGAGACTGCAACGGTCATGAAATTCAATTACTGGGACGCGGCACACCCCTTCCAGAATACCGTACTCAACACGATACTGCTGAACGTTGTTTCGTCGGTATTGCAGGTAGTTACCTGCTCGATCACAGGCTATGGTTTCGCGAGATTCAAGTTCAAGGGCAGAAATATTCTGTTTGCGATAGTTCTTCTCATGATAATCGTACCGCCTCAGATCACTACCATTCCTCTGTACTTACAGTTTGCATACTTCAAGCTGTTCGGTATCATCCCTCTGTATGACGCAAAGGGCGAACCGCTCTCGATCATCAATACAGGACTTACCATGTATCTTCCTGCGCTGTTCGCAAACGGTATCAAGGCGGGTCTGTTTATCTACATATTCCGCCAGTTCTTCCGCGGACTGCCCAAGGAGCTTGAGGATGCCGCATACCTCGACGGCTGCGGACCCTTCGAGACTTATGTAAAGATCATGGTGCCTAACGCCAAGACCTCCTTCCTTACCGTATTCCTCTTCTCCATCGTTTGGTATTGGAATGACTTCTACGTTTCGTCCTCGTTCTTTACCGAGAACAACACCGTTGCGCTGATGCTGAAAAACCTCGACGCTACACTCCAGCAGCAGCTGTTCGACGGTCAGACGGTAAGCGTAAGACAGATCATAGTATGGCTCGAATCGGGCTGTCTGCTTGCGATAACACCTCTGCTCATAATGTACACCTTCCTTCAGAAATACTTCGTTGAGGGTGTTGAGCGTTCGGGTCTTACCGGTATGTGATCTTACACACGCAATAAAAAGGAGCCGACTTTTTGGTCGGCTCTTTTTGTATTCGGAGAAAGGCGTGTTGCAGTTGGCTGAAGGGTAGGAGCTGTTTTGATCTCATAAACGGAAAACCGAGATGTCGGTGAAACCGCCCGAACTGTAACGCCTGTCGCCTATCGTGAGGGTGTCCCTGCCGAAAACGAGGAGCTTGCCGTCAACGGTCACTTCAAGGCTCTTGCCCTCAAATCGTGCGAAGTCGGCACCGTATGGCTGCGCGGGTGAGCAGCAGCCGTCTATCCGCGGGAGCTCCTTCTTATAGTGGTCGTATGCTTTCTGATTTACGGTCGGGGTGTAGAGGTATATCCTGTTTGGATGACGGCGTTCGGCAAGTCCCGCAGCAGAGTAGGCATTTGAGTAATGACCGCCGCTGTCAAAGATCAGCACTTCGTCGCCGCGCTCGATCACTGCGGTGTAGCCGTACTTCGCGGGATAGACCGTCAGCCTGTTCGACTTCGGCAGACGGTCGATGGCAAACCACCCGCCGATCAGCGTCAGGTAGGCAGCGAGCATCAGGATCACGCTCTCACGCTGCCTTCGGATAAAGGCGCAAGCCGCGAAGACGAGAGCGGAAGCGACGGCGATGTAAAGCATCTGCGGGCGGAAGTATGTCCCCGCGAAACTCAGGCGGGAAGCGGTGATGAGCGAGCAGACCTTTAGTATGACCCTTGCAGCAAGCCCCGCTGCGGCAAGCAGGGGAGTCAGCACGCCGCCCGTCAGAATGTAAAGAAAGCAAAGCCACAGGCATACCGAGCAGAACGGTATCATTATGAGGTTGGCAGCCGCGGATATCAGCGAGACTTCCGAGAAGTACAGCACGCAGATGGGTGCTGTCAGCGTGTTTACCGCCATCACCGCAGCGGCGTTGCGGGCAGTGCCGTTTTTGATCCTTCGTCTGCATATGGCGGGGGAGACCGCGCCGATCGCGAACGCCGCGGTGAATGACAGCATAAACGAGAGCGAGAACATCGCGTAGGGGCAGCGGGCGGTGATGAGCATGGCGGCTAGCCCCAGGGCGGTGGGGCTGTCGTTTTGTCGGTCAAACAGCCCGCCCGCTTCGCAGAGGGACATCATGATGCAGGCGCGCACCACCGAGGGCGTGCAGCCTGAGAACACCGCAAAGCTCAGGCAGAAAAGCATCATGACCGCCGATCTGAGCCTTGCGGGGCAGAAGAGAAGATCGAGCAGAGCTCCGATGAATGAGCAGAGGATGACGACGTGTGTGCCCGAAACCGCGAAGAGATGCCCGAGCCCCGCGCGGTAGACGGCAGAGCGGCTCTCGGCGGTGAGGGCGGATCTGTCGGAGCATAGGATAGCCGTCAGGAATGCGCCGTCCTGTTCGGGCAGCTGCTCACGGATCTTTGCGACCGAGCGCTCCATTATCCGCTTGATGCTGCCGATGAACGGGTCGCGCTGTTTTTTCAGCAGCCTTACCCTCGGTTCGCCGATGCCTTCGAGGAAAACGCCGTTGCAGCGGTCGTACTCCTGTTTGTCGAAGGTCAAGCTGTTCTGCGGGGTGCTGACTTGACATCTCACCGCCGCTTCATCGCCGACCGAGATATTCCTGCCGACAGCCTTGAATGTCACCGAGGTCGTGACACCGCTGCCTTCTATCCTGCCGCGCAGCGTGAACCGTCTGCCGTTTTCGTACCCGCGCAGGTCGGTGACTATCCCGCGCATCACGACCTCGCTGCCCGAGCAGTCTTCGAGCGGTCTGACGACATGGTTTTCATACCACCCGAGCCGAGCTGCCGAGAGCATCATGCCCGCAGCGACCAGCGCGGCTGCCGTGAAATAACGTCGGCGCGGGCTTTCCCGAAGCGTAAAAACTGCCGCAGGGACAAATATCCCCGCAGCAGCGATCATTACATATAAATTCGGAGCGTGACCGCACAGCGCTATCCCCGCAAGCCAGCCGAGTGCCGCGCAGAATAGCTTTCTCTTAACTGTACGCGATCTTTCCATTTGAGTCTCCGTTTATTTCAGTGGGTGTATCCTGTCGTCGGCAAGCTCTACAGCTTTTTTGACAGCGGGAGTTATCTGCGTCATTCCGCCGCAGTTATCGACCTCATTCGAAGTCCAAGCCATCACGCCGTTCCAGCCGCTGCCGAGTGCGTCTTCGTACTTCTGTTCGAGCGTCTGTCCCGATTCGGCGTAATCGTCAGCTGCGGTCTCGCCGATAACGGCGGGCTTCGAGCCGTCAAGCCCGAACTTCACAGGTCCGCGCTTGAACGGATATTTGAAATACTGGAACTGCCAGAAGTAATAGTGGGTCGAATCGAAATCAAGGTATGACTCGGTGTCTCCAGACAGTTCCTGCAGAAACTCGTCCGAGCCCTTGTTGCCCTCAAACATATCCGAATTGTACTTGATTATACCGAACCCGACGGTCACGAGCACGTCGCTGTTTTTGTGTATGCCGGCTGCGGCACGCGCGAAGTAGTTTGAGATGTGCTCCCAGCCGATGTTGCCGCACTCGGCGTTCTCGTACACCCAGTCGGGCTCGTTCATGAGGTCGATGCTCCAGAGGTAATCGCAGCTGTCGTACCTCTGCACGAACGGCACAACGTAACCCTCGACAAAGCTGTCGATGTTGTCGCTCGACTGTATCATGTTCCGCCAGTTCTGATAGTGGTTGTTTTGATCCTTGAAGTGGTCGAAGGAGAGCAGCGTTGCCATTATGTAGATGTGGTGCTTTTTGGCGATGGTGAAAAGCACGTCAAGGTCGCGCCAGTGCTTTTCGGTGACTTCCTTGAAGCTGCCGTCGTCGTTTAATATTACGCCCACCATATCATTGCAGTTTATCCACACGCGCGAGGCGTTCACGCCCGCTTCTTCAAGCTCGGCAAAGTGCATATCCCAGAAAGCGTAGTTGAACCCGCTGCTGCCGAAGTCGTTCCACCTGTCCCAGGGCGTGTTGACGCCGTTTATCCAAAGCTCCTTGTCCGAAACCGTGAACTTTGTGCCGTCAACCTCGACCCTTGCCGCGCCGTCGCCCTCGTAGTCGATGTCCATCGGCGGCTCGTAAATATCTATTACCTGTGAACTGCTGCCCGAGGTGTTATCGATCTTTGTCGCCGAGCTGTTATCGGTATCTGCTTTGCTGCCGCAGGAAGCTGCCGACACAGCCATGACAAGTGCCATCAGCAGAGCTGCCGCCCTTATTGTATGTTTCTTCATTTCATATCCCTCTGTTTTTACAGGCAGCCTTTTGCTGCCGTATGCTGTTTTTGTGGTCGTGCTTTTATCACATCAGGTCAACGGTCTCAATGCCGAGGATATCGAGGTGCTTTTCAAGCGATGTCTTGACCGCCGAGCATACCGAAAGCCAGCTGTTGCGCTTGTTCTCATCTTCCTCGGTTAGGATATGGTTGTCATGATAGAACTTAGAGAATGCCGAAGCCAGCTGGTAAGCGTTCTCGCAGATGATGTTGGGAGCCTTCTCGCGGTAAGCAAGAGCATAGGATTCGCCGCTGAGTGCGAGCTTTAAGAGGACATCGCGCTCGGAATCGCTGTATATCGTGTCCGCCTTGAAGCCCTCGGGCAGCTCCGCCTTTCTGAGGATAGAGTTCACGCGGGCGATGGTGTAGAGCAGGAAAGAGCCCGTCTTGCCCTCTGCCGCCATGAACTTGTCGATGTCGAAGATGTAGTCCTTGGCTCTGTGGTTTATAAGATCGCCGAACTTGATGGCAGCTACCGCTATCCTGCGGGCGATGTCAGCCTTGTCCTCCTCTGCCGAATGGGTGGACTTGTCAACGATGCCCTTGGCGTAGTCGTAGACCATATCAAACAGTAGCTCAAGGCGCATAACTCCGCCGTCGCGGGTCTTGTAGGGCTTGCCGTCAGCACCGTTCATGGTGCCGAAGCCCAGGTGCTCGAGCTTTGTGCCCTCGGGCACGAGTCCCGCCTTCTTGGCGCAGCGGAACACCTGAGTAAAGTGCAGGCTCTGGCGGCTGTCAACGATATACCAGATCTCATCGGGCTTCCATTCTTCCATGCGCTGGATAATGGTCGCAAGATCGGTGGTAGCGTAAATATTAGAGTCGTCGGATTTCTTGACGATAACGGGCGGGATAGTAACCTTGTCGTCCTCCTCGGCAACGTCTACCACCATAGCGCCCTCGCTCTCATGCAGCAGACCCTGCTCGGTGAGGGTCGATATCAGGCGCGGCACGAACTTTTCCGCGTTGCTCTCGCCGTACCAGTAATCGAAGGAAACGTTAAGCTTGTCGTAGTTCTTCTTGATATCGGCAACGGAGACCTTGATGATCTCCTCCCAAAGAGCGATGTATGCGGGCTCGCCCTTCTGGAGTTCAGCGGTAACAGCCTTAGCCTTAGCCTTGAACTCATCGTCCTCCTTTGATTTCTTGCTGGCGAAGGGGTATACCTCGTTGAGCTCATCGGCGGTGAGGGGAATGCCCTCGAACTTTTCCTTGTCAAAGCCCTCGGAGAAGCAGTACCACTCGGGGTGACGCTCTTTGAGTTCGGCGATAACAAGGCCTATCTGAAGCCCCCAGTCGCCGAGGTGAACGTCAGAGATGGTCTTTCTGCCTGTAGCCTTAGCAAGCCTTTTGAGCGATTCGCCGATAACAGCCGAACGCAGATGACCGATGTGCAGGGGCTTTGCCACGTTGGGTCCGCCGTAATCGAGCACGATGGTCTCGGGCTTTTCAGCCTGCGGGATACCGAGGTCCTTATCGGCGAGCTGCCCGCTGACGTAGCCCAGCAGGAAAGCGTCGGAAACGTTTATGTTGATAAAACCCGCGCCGACTACCTCGACCTTTGCAAGATCGGTGTCGCTAGAAAGCTTATCCGCGACCTCCTGAGCTATCATGCGGGGAGCCTTGTGGTATAGCTTTGCGCCGCCGAAAGCACCGTTGCACTGGAACTGGCAGAGGTCGGGTCTGTCGGAAGTGCCGACACTGCCGAGCTCAGCAGAGTATCCGCACTCAACAAACGCCGCCGCGAGTTTTTCGGTAAGTATCTGTGTGATGGTTTTCATAACTATTCCTCCGGTCATTTTACCTTTTATTATATATACCTTAATTATATCACTATCGGCAAATAAAGTCAATTGTTATTGTATGAATAAACCGCCGTTCTCCCAAGAAAACGGCGGTCATGGTCTTTATAACGAATTCAGTTTCTTCTGTAGCTCGATCATGTGGTTGCGGCAGGCGGTTATCTCGCCCGTGTACTTGTTGAACCACTCAACGTCGTTCTCATCGGGTTCCTCCTGCAAAAGTACCGCCTGAACGAGTGCCGACTGCGATCTCGAACGCTTGCGCTCGATCTCTTCGATCGTCTGACGGCAGATCTTGATCTCTTTTTTTAGCTTGCTTTTTTCGCTCATAGCTGTAACCTCCTTAGCGTTAGTGTCCAAGCTTGTCAACGGAATCGACTATCTCCTTCGCCGCCTTGTAGCCTTTGTCGTGGTTGGCTGCGATGTCATCGAGTGCCGTTTTTGTATCCTCAAGCTTTTCGTGCATCTGCTCGGGATATTTTACCAGACAGGTAGTAAGCTCGTTGATTATGATCTGCTTATCCGAATTATCGTTTATCAGAAAAGCGTAGGAATTTGCGGCGCTCATGTATGAGACTATACGCATATACCTGAGCTGAAGATCGCCCTCGTTCTTGATGTATGAGTCGATCTCCTTGCTTGCGTGGCTTATCTCGGTCAGATACTGCCTGCGGTAAGTCTCCTGCACACGGTGCGTCTCGTCGATGTAAAGTCCGATGAACACCAGCATGATGATGAACGTAACGACCCATGCGATAATGGCAGTCACCATACGATGTTTCATTATTCTTTCCTGATTCATTCGTTCTCACCTTCTGTGTCTTCGTTCTGCGCGTCCTCGGGGGCATAGCCCTCTTCTTCAAGGCGTTTCTTTTCCTTTTCGATGGCATCGCGCATAAGCTGTTCGTGAAGCTCTTCGGCTGATACTTTTTCTTCCTCTGCGACCTTTCGCGCCAGCTTTCCGAGTGTAACAACTTCATATACCGCACCTGCCGATATCGGGATTATGACCAGCAGCGTCAGAAGTTTCTGCGGGCTTGCGAAGGAATAGAGCCAGATGAAGAATCTCGCCTTGCCCGTGTACCTGCCGACTATGTTTTCCGCGCGGACCTTCAAGCTGTCCTCAACGGGGTTCGCATCGCCCTTTGTGATGAACCCGTCGTCGGTCACTTCGGTAATGCGGTGTGTCACGAGCATTCCCTTGATATCCTGCTGCTCGGAGTAGAATGAGATGATGTCGCCCTCTTTGAGCTGATCGGTGTCAACGCTCTCGACGATTATGAGATCGCCCGTGTGTATCGAGGGCTCCATGCTGCCCGTGACCACTGTCAGCAGGCTCTTTCCGAATATCTTCACAGCCTTGCCCCTTGCGGAGCATACCATTATGTACAGCACGAATGCGAGCAGCAGTATAGCGATAACGGTCACGATGCCCGATACTATCTTTGATGCCCTGCCCGCGGGCTTTGCCATCTTGATATCATCTGATTCGACGCGGTGAGTATTGCCGTCCGTGCGGGTGCTCAAAGTGTCGGATGTCTTTTTGTTCTCCGCCTTTGCCTTCTTTGCTTCGAGCTTTGCAGCGCGGCGTGCGGCTTCGTGTTCTTTGTCAAGCTGCCTCTGCTTTTTCCACTCTCTGAACGCACGCTGACGTTCTTCGTGTCTGCGGCGCAGCTTCTCGAGAGCGCTTACATGGTATTCCTTGTACAGCGCCCTGATGCGGTCGTCGATAGCCTTCTGCTCTTCGGCAGTTCTCTGAGGCGGTATGTACTTCGGCTTCGGCTTGCCCTTCATCTGCTGACGGCGCTTTTTCTTGAACTTGCGGTCGTCTATGCTCCTGAGCAGGCGGTACTTGAAGGTGTGCGCGTACTTGCGGTAGTAGCGCTCCATGATCTCCTGCTGCTTGCGGGCTTCTGCCTTCTGACGTTTCTTTTCCTCAAGCTCGGCACGTTTTGCCTTGAATGCGGGGCTGTCGGTATCTTCGGGTATTATGCCGAAAACCATGGCGAGTATCCATCGGATAAGCCGCGGTATCGCCCAGATGGGATTCTTTGAGTATTCGCGCCTGATGACCTCGAACGGCTTGCTCTCGAAGTGCAGGCGTTCTGCTTTGAGGCGCTGGGCGCGTTCCTTTTCACGCCGTTCTTTTTCCTTCTTCTGCTGTTCGATACGCATTCGTGCGGCAACGGCTCTCGGATCCTCGAATTCGGGAGGAGCTTCTTCGTCCGATCCCTCCGCGGCTTCTGCCGCTTCCTCCATCGCAGCCTTTGCCTGCTCGATCTCTTCCTTCGTGACCTCATCGTAAGCCTGCTTTTCAAGCTCTTCGTCGGTAGGTCCGTGCGGCATTTCCGCAGCGTCGATGCCTTCGGCTTCGCCCAGCTCTCCGCGGACGTTCGCCTTGTTCTCTTCGATCCTTGCACGTTCGGCGGCTATGCGCTCTTCCTCTTCGCGTTTGAGCCTCGCCTCTTCTTCGCGTTTGCGTATCTCTTCAAGCCGCGCGAGGCGTTCTGTTTCGAGGCGTTGTCGTTCGCGTTCCTCGGCTTCCTGCTCGGCGCGTTTTTTCTCCAGCATTTCCTGAAGCCGCCGCTCTTCCTCTTCCTTTTGCAGCCGTATACGCTCCAGTTCGGCGAGGCGTGCTTCTTCTATGCGGCGCTGTTCCTGACGTTTTCGTTCTTCCTCTTCCTCGAAGCGTATGCGTTCGAGTCTTTCGGCTTCACGTTTTGCGATGTATTCACGCTCGGTCGCGATGACCTTATCTATCTCTCCGAACATGTTCATCATGTCGGGCGGCAGCTTCTTTTTAAGCTTCAGCTCGCCGTCGGAAGTGATATATCCCGCAACGCCCTCTGCCTGTATGGCGTAGTCGCCCGAGATCTCCTTGCCGAATCGTTTTACGAACTTCGGCGCGGCTGCCCTCAGCTTTTGCGTTTTCAGCTCTGTCAGATCCTTGCCGCTCTTGTCGGTATATGAACGGAACAGCAGCAGGTTCAGTATCACAAGGCGGTAGAAGTCGTTGATGTAGTTGTCCTCCGGCCTTACCGCGGTGTCTTCCACGTTTATCTCATAGCCGACCTTATCATAGCTTTCTATGTACTGCCAGAGCGTCAGGCAAGCCTTGAGGTCAACGTTTTTCATGATGGCGTTTGTCCTCATGACAGGCGGGCGGATGTAGGTGTTGCCGAGCGTCTGGCACAGCACCGAGCCTTTATAGCCCTCGATAGCCTTTTTCAGCTTCTCGACCCTCTGCCATACGGTGTAGCCGCTGTCGTTGTAGGTGTCAAGGCTGTCGGTAGTCTCGATCTTCAGCTCTATCTTCATCCTGCCGCCCATGCCGTCATCAACGGTGGTATCATAGCCTAAGCTGTATACCTCCTCATCGCGTGCGACCTGTGCGAGCTTTTCATATCTCGTCGTTATAAAAATATAAAGCCTGTCTACCAGCGTGTTGACGAACTTGTTCTCATAGGTAAAATAGCTTTCTTCCTTGTGTACGTTGAGTATCTTCGAGGGGGTGATCTTGCCTGTTTTTTCGTCTATGCTCTGTATCAGGTCGGTATGCTGAGCTAAGTGCTTTACCGACTCAACGGTTATCTTCCTCGACAGCGCGATCGGCACTATCTCCTCAACGTCCTCGATGGTAAGGCGCGGGTTCCTCAGCACGTTATCGACGTGTATCAGCCCGTTTTCGATAGCCTCGACCCAGGTGACGTCGATCGCCTTCGCCATCATCTTCCTGTTCATGGCAAAGGTGTTCCTGCTCGACCTTAGAAGAGAATCGAGTGACTCATACAATTCGTCCTCTTCAAACAGCTCGGCAGATCCCTTAAACTCCTCATACCATTCATCATACAAATTCTGCAATCACTCTCACCCCTTTCTTCGTTTCCGTCACGTTTTTTTAGTTCCCGTCACGCCTGAAATAGCAGGCATGAGGAACGTCATTCGTTTTTTGGAGAAATATGCGTCAGCATATTTCCGCAATAAACCCCGCAGAGGCGTTTGCCAATAAGCCCCGCAGGGGCGTTTGTCGCTGTCTGCCAAAAACCGCCAAACAGGCATATGCGCTTATGTTCGGCGGTTTTGTTATCAGAACAGTTTCTGTAATCTTTCGAGGTAAGCAATAGATTCGTTCATCTTGTTCTTGCCGAACGACTTGTTCATGTAAACCACGAGCTCGCGCAGCTCCTCTCTGAGCATAGCAAGGTTCAGAGACTCGAACTTGCGGAATATCTTTGTAGCGAGAACGTAGTCTATACCATCAAGCTCGTCGCCGCCGCAGGCAACGTATACGGGCACGAACAGACCCATCTGCTTTAAGATACGGTTACCGAACGCAACTCTGAGCTTTTCTATTACCCAGAGGTCAAGCTGCTGTATCTTCTTTAAGTTCTCCTGCGATATCGGGTACTTGTCCCAAGCCTCATGGAACAGCTGATCTAAGTGCGAGAAGCTGAGGTTCATGGGCGGAGTATCGGGTGCATCGAAAGCCACGCCCTTAGCGTCAAGGTTTATCGGCTGAGCACGGTCGTATACCTTATCGGATATAGCGTAAGTCGAGTCGTCGTTGTTCGCCGTACCGATATACCATATGTTCTGCGGTATAACTATCTTGCCGCGGTCGAGCTTGACAGGGTCGGTGCTCCATACGTTGGGCACGATATCCAGCTCC
Organism: Ruminococcus sp.; assembly: GCA_024697545.1. Taxonomy (GTDB): domain Bacteria; phylum Bacillota; class Clostridia; order Oscillospirales; family Ruminococcaceae; genus YE71. Next base: position 37,511 of record JAILFN010000103.1, on the reverse strand, counting down.
CATTCGTCGGCGTTCGGCATTTCAAGTATCGAAAGCATTTCCGCGAAGTAATACTCGATTCGTGCGATGTTCATCTCATCGAGGAGTATGAAGTTTACGTCGTCGTTGTAGTTGGAGGAATATATCCTCTTGAGCACTTCCGTCTCGTTGAAGTTCTTGGTGAATTCATTGAAGTAACCGAACAGCTCGGTACGGTCACGCCACGAGGGCTGTACCGAAGCTATGGTGGTATCGATTTGCAGGAACTTGCCGAAGGAGTAGGGAAGTGAAGTTTTACCTGTACCTGATATACCCTGAAGTATGATGAGCTTTGTTGAAGCCATGCCCGCAATGAACAGGCGTATAGTCTTGATATCATAGAACAGCCGCATACGCGAGCAGGCGAAGTTTCTGTAAGCCTCGCATATTCCCTCAAGGGTGATATCGTTATTGTACTCGGGCGGGGTGTAGGTCTTGTAGAAGTTATCGACCTCAAGCAGCTTTGAGAAGCGGTGCTCGAAGGTCTGCACAACGCCGTCGCCGTCAAGTTTGCCTTCTGCGGAAGCAGCTCCTTCCTCAGCACCCTCTCCGCCAAGTGAGAGCGTGCCGTCTGCGAGCGAGAGTGCGCCCGATGAGGGAATGCCCATCTGCGCGACCTTCATCGCCATGATCTCGTCCTTTTCCTTCGTCATTTTGAGCACCTGCCTCTGGAGAGAGGCTATCTCTTCCAGAAGGTCCTCGTTGCTGACGATAGAGTGGCGGAACCTGATATACTTCCTGACAGCAAGCACTATCATAAAGCCGATAAGGAAGAATATCGCCGCTACTATGACTATGGCAAGCACAGCAAGTATCCAGCCCGCAGCGCCGAATTCGGGCGAATAGGTCTTGAATATCTCTATGTATTTTTTTATGTTGAATATCTGCTTTATACCCTTTCCGATGCCGATGAAGATAATGGCAAAGCCGTTCAGCATTTCGGAAATAAATACAAAGAACCATTTTAGAAATACACTCATAGCTTTCTCCGATCATTTACGGGTCCGCGCCTGTTTATTATTCTTCGGGATCCTTTTCATTGCCGGCATCATCTGCCGTGTCGGTCGTTGTTTCTGCCGCAGTCTCTTCTTCGGCAGGCTTCTCTGCCTTTGGTTCTGCCGCAGCTTCGGAGTCCTTGTTCGCAGCCTTCTGTGCCGCAAGATACTCCTCGATGGCTCTTTTCTTGATCTCTTCCTCGTCGTCCTCGCTCAGCTCGGGCTTTTTGACCTCTATCAGTGTCACGATGAACTTGTAAAGCTCAAAGAGGAAGAATATCGCCATCGGGATAAGGATGCAGATAAAGAATCCTGTCTTTGTCCTGAGGAAATCCATGGCTTTGCCGAAGCCGTGTACCTTGACACCCGTCCACTCACCGATGACATCGCCCGCGTATACGGGTACCGAGTCGTCGATGCCGTTGTTATCGCCTCGGGTGATGTAGCTTACGCTGCCGTTTTCGTTTTCTATCTTAACGATCCTATGCGTGTTTTTTACTCTCTGACCTTCGATTATCGTCCAGAAGGTTATAACGTCGCCCTTTTTGAGGGTGTTCATATCATCTATCTCTTTGCAGATGATGAAATCATCCTTCTCAAAGGTCGGCTTCATCGAGTCTGATTCAACGGTCATCGGGATAAATCCCAAAAGGTTCGCAACTCCGTTGTTTCTTCCCGAAGAGAACACCATGATGGTCACTAACAGGGCGAAGATCAGTATCACCCATGCCAAAACATTGATTATTATTCCCAGTACTTTTTTCATATCCGATCTGCTCCTTGATATTTTGATAATTTAATAATGGCTCCTGACTTGCAGGTATCAGCGCCGTCAGGTGGTCTCTACGATCTTGAAGTCCATGCCGAGCTTCAGCGTTCCGCCTATAAGCTCGTCGGTGCAGTCGGGATCGTTGCCCTCAAGCCAGATTACTATTGTGTATTTATCCTGAGCCTTTGGCTCGAAACCGTCGTGCTTTGTCTTCATCACGATGGTGGATGAAGTGAATTCACTGTCGCAGTCGGATTCCTTGCCGCTGCCGTTTGACTTGGTCTTGCCGTAAACGGTTTTCTCGCCGTTCTGATATACGGCGATCCTGACAGCCTCGTCTATGTGGTTGGTGACATTTTCGATCGACATCTCGCCCTGATAGCTTATCGTGTCGTCGCCCGCGTTTATGAGGTAGAATGTATAAGCTATGTAGCTTTCGCCGTTGTGGCTCCCGTTTATCATGTCGATATTCTCGGGAAGATCCTCGCCGCTTATGTTTGTCATATCGTAAACGATATCCGCATTCAGCACGGAATTAGTCCTGTCATACTCGGGCGTTTCGGAAAGCGTCAGCCCCTGTCTCATCATATCATACTTGTTGATCTTTACGGTAAAGCTGCCGTACTTGTCGTAGAAGTAGGATATAGCATAGGCAATGGCGACTATCGCTATAAGTATTATAACAAGAAGTCCGAGCACCCTCATTATAACGACGTGGCGTTTGACCTCTTTGGCCGTTCGTCGTAGCTCAAGGACGTCTCTTATCTTTTCATCCAATGTAATTTCTCCTTTTCGATATTGCTTGAACTATGCTTATTGTATCATCTCTGTTCTGCCGCTTCCTCGCTTCTTCTGCGGATATACCTTTCGGCGATATATTTTCCCGCAAGAGAACCCGCGCAGTACATACATTCAAATTCGTAAAGCCTTTCAGCCTGCTGCACATTCTGCACTCCGTCCGCGATAGGTTCGGCGTTAAGGTCAGAGGCAAAATCTATGAGCGCCTTTACGGCGTTGTTCGAGCGCTCGTCCCTGCCGATGTACCGTGTTATCTCGGGGCTGAGCATAACGTGATCCACTTCAAATTCCGAAAGCCTCATAACGGGGCTGCCCTCGCCGCCGAAATCGGTCAGCATGAAGTGAAAGCCTCTGTTCCTGAGTTTCTTGATGTTTTCGGAGATCGCGTGATCTGTTTCCTCGAAGAGCTTTTCGCTCAGTGCAAAGCATATCTTTGTCGTCGGCACCTCAAGGCGCTCGGTGACATCTACAAGCTTCTTTTCAACTCCCGGCTCAAGCAGATATTTGGGCGGCATATACACAGACACCCATTTGAACCTCAGCTCCCTTTCGGTAAACTTCTGTACAGCCTCAAGCGCCTGAACGTATTCAAGCTCGAAAAGGCTTATGCACTGCCTCGTGACCTCTGCCACATCGCGGAAGTTCTCGGGCATGAGAGTGCCCATGCCGGGGGTGTTCAGACGGGTCTGCGACTGATAGAATGCACAGCTGCCGCTCGATATATCGCGGATCACGCGGTAATACATCTCTACCGCGCGCACGCCGTCTACGGTCTTTTCGTTTTTGGCTGCCACAGCCGCACCCCCTTTTTTGTCATAAATGGTCGTACCATGCCCTTTGGAGAGGGCAGTTATCATACTTGTTATAGTTAGTTAATTATATTATACTACAAAGATAATAATTTGTCAATGGATAATAGACACAATTCATAAAAAATATGAGATATTACATTTTTTGGTCTGTACATTAGCTGATATGACGAAAACTGCGATATCTTTGTCAGTGCCGAACTTGACATATCTTTGTGGCTGTGATATAATATATAGTGTGTTTCTATACAATAGACATATAAACAGTATGGCGCACAAATCGTGTAAAGATCCGGAGGACAAAATAGTAAATGACAACATCGGTTTCAAAGTTCATTCTGACGGCACTTATTGCACTCGCCGCTTTTGCGGCGCTGCCCATCACGGCACACGCCGCGGGCGGTTCGGGGGCATGGGGCGCGTCTGTAAGCGACGCTGATGCTTCAAAGAAGATAAACGTCGTGAAGAAATATAAAGCAGATCCCGAGGGCAAAAAGGACAGCCGCCATGCTATACAGGCGGCACTGAATTACGCGGGCGAAAACGGCTCGCAAAACGACAGGGTGATGGTATATCTGCCGAAGGGCACCTATAAGATAAGCGGCTCGCTGAAGATATATTCAAATACCGACCTTCTGCTTGATGACGATGCAAAGATCGTCAAATGCTTTGATTCGGGCTGTATGCTGAGGAATGAGAGCTCCGGCGCGGGCGGATACTCGGGTGCCGAGAATATCAGCATCCGCGGCGGCACATGGGACGGCAATACTTCCTCATACGGAGGCGCCTATGCCTTTTCAAATATACGCATCGGCCACGCTAAAAATATCCTTATCAGGAATACTTCTATCATAAACAACAAGAACGGTCACCACCTTGAATGCGGCGGCGTCAGCGGCATGACTATCGAAAACTGCTACTTCGGCGGTTACAGCGGCTCGCTGCTCAAGGAAGCTATACAGCTCGACATCATGAACTGCTACGAGGTGTTCGCAGGCTACGCTCCCTTTGACGACACCCCCTGCGAGAACGTGATAATACGCAATAACACCTTCAAGAACCTTATGCGCGGAATAGGCTCGCATACGGCGGTGGTCGGGAAGTATTATACTGATATCACCATAACGGGCAACACCTTCAACAACGTAAACGATCTCTGCATGATGCTCTACAACTACCGCAGATGCTCTGTCACAGGCAATGTCATAACCGACTGCGGAGCGGGGATAACCTTCAATTACATCTCCGATGAGAACTTCAAGCATTTCTTTTCGCCTGTAGCGGGCTTTGATTCCGCAGCTGCGAATATAAACCACGACGCCGATACCGTCATAAGCGGCAACGATATCTCGACCTTTCTTACATCGGCGCAGGACTGGCCGTTCGGCATAAAGATCTACGGCGGCTATACCAAAGCTACCTCCACCATGCCCGAAGCGGATTACTATGTCAATAACATCGACATTCTCAATAACGTCGTCCGCTCCTCAGACGCGGCGCTCAAGATAAACGATACCAACACCTGCACCGTCAGCGGCAACACCTTCACCACCATAGACGGCGGCAACGATGTACAGCTTTGCAACATAACCTATGCCTCATCGCTGGATATAAACGATAATACCGTTAAAAATTCCCGAAAGAGCGGTCTTAACATTGATAACTGCAAGACCGTTACTGTCGAGGGAAACACTATGTCGGGCAACTCGGGAGTCGCTGTGCTTTGCAGGAACACCACCGATTCAAAGGTGAGCAGGAACAACCTCTCGAAAAACGATGTGGGCGGCGTAAAGCTTGACACAGGCTGCGGCAGCATGACGGTAGAGAAGAACGTCATCAAGCAGGAGGCAGGCTACGGCGTAAAGCTCACTGGCTGCGGCAGCGGCACGGATATCAAGGTCAAGGGCAACGACTTCTCGGGCGGAGAGCTCGGCATAATCTGCACCAAGGAGGGCAAGGCTCTGCTGCAGAACAACTCCTTTGAGGCGGTGGCGGATAAGGTCAGCGCCGACGCAGAGGGACTTGTGACCCTTACCAAAGCAAAGAGATTCGCCGCCGAGGAGATCACCGACGACAAGATAAAGCTTACTTGGAAGGCTATCAGCGAGGCTGACGGCATAGGGGTTTTCCGCAGAACAGCGGGCGGAGAGTATGAGCATATCGCTTCGGTCGAAAGCGGTTCTATATTCCAGGACGAAAGGCTGTTCTCGGGTACCAACTACTTCTACAAGCTGGTGCCGTATATAATCATCAATGATAATATGTCGGGCAATACCGAATCGGAAGAGATAGAGGCGCGTACAAAGGTGAATATCGAGAACGCCTATATCGAATGTGTTTCCGAAGCGGGCTTCACGGGACGACCCGTCTGCCCCAAGTTCCGCATAATCGCCAACTCAAACGATCTGGTCGAAGACGTTGATTACGTTTGCAGCTATCAGAACAATATTTATACAGGCACCGCGCTCATCTCGGTAACGGGCAGGGGAGATTATATCGGTACCCTGAACTATAACTTTGAGATCACCATCGACGCGCCTGCGGTAAATGACGCCGCCCGCCGCGTCAACAGAGCGATATTCGGCAAGCTGCCGCAGCGCCGCTATCATGTGACCTGCACTTCAATATCCTCGCAGCTGCTCGCTGACAGCGATGTAAAGCTCAACGCCGCTCAGCGCTCCATAGACGCTCTGAGGCTCGCAGTTCCCGTAAAGACTTCCTCCGAGACCGCTATATGGAACGGTTCGGGCTATAACTTCTATTGATAATAGAGAGGTGACGATCATGACAAAGGCGGCATCTTACAGACACAGGGGCGGTAAACGCCCGCTGCTTCTTTCGCCAAAACGGCTGGCGGGGAACTTCCGCGGGCATCTGAGGACCGTGATCCGGCACAGGCATATGGTCATGCGCCACTGCATAAAGGCGGGGATACCCGTTCAGGGTCTTCTTCACGATCTTTCAAAGTTCACTCCGACCGAATTTATAAAGGGCGTGATCTATTATCAGGGTACACGCTCGCCCAACGAGGGCGAAAGGGAAGCCTACGGCTGCTCCTACGCATGGATGCACCACAAGGGCAGGAACCGTCACCACTTTGAATACTGGACCGATTACGACCCTCGCACACGCCGCCTTGAACCCGTCAAAATGCCTGTGAAGTATGTCAAGGAGATGTTCTGCGACCGCGTGGCGGCAAGCAAGATATATAACGGTGCTGAGTATACCGACTCAGACCCCATCGAATATTTCATGCGCTCAAAGGGAAAGCGAATGATACACCCCGAGACCTCGCGCCTGCTGGAGTTTCTGCTAAGAATGCTCGAACTCCGCGGTGAGGAGGCTGTGTTCAAGTATATTAGAAAGCTCAGGAGATACTGATATGAAGGGTTACAGAATAACGTTTATCCGCCACGGGGCAACTCAGGGCAATGCCGACGGCAAGTATATCGGCATCACAGATCTGCCGCTCAGCAAGGAGGGCGCAGAGGTGCTTTACGAAAAGGCAGAGCAGGCGGGCTATCCGTCATTCCAGAGGGTATACCTCTCGCCGCTGAAACGCTGCCTGCAAACGGCTTACATCATGACACCGAATTGTCAGATGATCGAGATACCCGAGCTTGTTGAGATGGACTTCGGAGATTTTGAAGGCAAGACCCCGCAGGAGCTGAAGGGGGATCCCGCTTACGCTGAGTTTTTAAAGGGTGGGCTTGATAATCCGCCGCCGAACGGCGAATCGGCACGTCAGGTCGTAACACGCTGCCTGAAGGCGCTGACAAAGATAATGGACGACATGATGACCGAGGGGCTGACCAATTGCGCGGTCATAACACACAGCGGCATAATCATGAATATGCTCGCCTGCTTCGGTATGCCAAAGCTGCCGCCGATGGAATACGCCTGCGGCTTCGGCGAAGGCTTTGAGGTGCTCGTCACCGCTTCGATGTGGCAGCGCTCGGGCGCTTTTGAAGTGCTGGGCAGCTTCCCCGCGGTGTATGACGAGCCGCGCGGCGAGTATTTTATAGACGCAGAGCAGGACGGTAAATGATAAAAGGACCTACTGAAAGGGCGGTGATACGGTATGACAGATAAGGAGATCAGGGTATTGGCGCGGGAACGGCTGGCGGAGAATACCGACGTTGCTGTCATAGCCATTGTTTATTTTTTTGGTGCGATCACGGTTTTACATTTGTTCGAGAGCTTTATCACGGCTGTAATGAATATGTTCGTCGATCCGTATTACAGCTTCTTTACAAATTTCGTCGGGGATATATCAAGATCTGATATCTTTTTGCTGATAGTACGTTTTCTGATATATTTTTGCTTTTTTACGTCGATCGAAACGGTATTGATCCGTTATTTCATCAATATGAACGGCAGCAGCGAGGCTGACAGATTCACTACGCGAAACTGGAGCAGGATAGTTATCCCCTGCGTTCAGGGCGCGATAAAGCTGCTGCTTTACAAGATACTTGTCAGCCTTCCGCTGTTTCTGAGCATTCAGGGGATCATCCATTTCAGGAACAAGAGCATTACCTCTCAGCTAAAGATGACGGATCTTGTATTCTTCATGCTTTGCATAGGCTTTTTACTGGTGTGGATAGGAGAGCTCGTGCATTATTACGTATCGCTCTCGCTCGTGCCGTATATCCTCGCGATAAATCCGCGTGCTAATTTCTTTGATGCCTGCGATCTTTCGGTAAAGCTTATGGACGGCAAGCACCTTAGAGTAGCTGTATTTTGGCTGCACTTCCTGCCTTATATGCTGCCCTGCGTGCTGGTATATCCGCTGCTGCTGTTCTATCCGTATTTGCTGGAAGTCAAGCTTCTCTTTGCGCAAGAGATAATCGGAGATTACTGGCAGGACAAGATACCTGCGATGGCTCGCCGCTGGGAGCGTCAGCAGGAGCGCCTTACCCGCCGTTCGTCGGTGTGACAGCTAAGGCGGCACAGTATAAATAAAAAAGAAAGCCGCGTTTTCTCCGTAAGGGCAGACGCGGCTTTTGTATGTTTAAGTTTTCTTTGAGTTCCTAAACGTCCAGAATTTGTTGATAAGAAAATTCAGCGGGGTGGTGATGATAAGGTTGATAACAGGCGCTGCTGCCTTGCTGACCCCGATAAACTCGACCTCGACCCAGAGCAGCACGGTAGAGAGCAGGAAAGTACCGCCATAGCTGACGTAAGTTTTCATAAGCCTTTTCAGCTTGCTGCCGGGGTCATTTTCGCCGCCTTTAAAAACGAATCTGTCGTTCCAGAAGAATCCGTTCGTGATGCCGACGATAGTTCCCGCGATGCTCCCGACCATATAAAGATCGTCATTCAGCCAGAGCAGGAAATAGTACACCGCCCATGCGACGGCGGTATTGGAAAGCCCCACGAACCCGAACTTTATAAACTGCAAGACAAGCTCCCTGCGCCTTTCGGCAGTCTCCGCCCCGAGCTTTCGGAACATCTTGTCGATAAGCTTACTCATACCTTCCCCCCACGGACAATTCATTGATACATGAGCTATTATATCACGGAAGCGGCAGTTTGTCAAGCGGCGGCAGCGGGAACAAAAAAAGCTGCTGCACCGCGGTGCAGCAGCCATTGTATCCGTTTTACTCGGCAGCCGTGAACCTTGCCCACTGATATTCGGCAGTCAGCGGCACTGTGCCGTCAAACTTGCCGAGCCAGCCGTCAACGCCCTTGCCGTTCCATGCGTTCATCATAAGCTTGCCGGGGGTGACGGGGAGGTTCTCCTCAGCGGTGTATACCGCTTCGCCGTCAACGTACCAGGTTATGCTGTCTTCCTTCCACTCAAAGCCGTACTCGTGGAACTCCTCGGAAGCGTCAAAGCCGAGATCGTAAAGGAACTCATGGTTGCCCTGACCGTTGGTGTAGTAGTTGAACTGCACCTTAGTGGTGTCTTTTCCGAGGAACTCGATGTCGATCTCGTCCCAGGGATTTCCGTCGGAAGGTCCGGTGTAGGTGAAGAAAGAGGACACAACGCCGATGTTCTTGATGGGCTTCATGCTGACCTCGTAAAGACCGTAGCCGTAGAAGTCGTTGGTGCGGTACTCGCCGCCGTTGTATTCGTCGGGGATTATAGAATCTATCGAGAGCTTCATCAAGCCGTCTTCAAATGCAACGCTGCTTTTCTTCCATGTGCAGTCAAAAGGCGACCCGTTCGACCAGCCGTCGGAACAGATAAACTTGTCCGACTCTCCCTTTGAGAAGTCAGCGAGAAGGTCGTATGGGGAATCTTCTTCGGCAGCAGGCTCGGTCTGAGTCTCTTCTGCGGCGGCGGTAGTTTCGCCTGCGGCAGTCGTGTCCTTGGTGCTGCTGCTGTCCTCCGATACGCCGCAGCCTGCGGCAGTAAGTGCCATAACGATCGTGAGTGCGAATGCCAGATATCTCTTCATAGTAATACCTCCGGATAGTTCGGGACTGTTGTTGCTGCTTCACCGTTCAGCCGCCGCCGAAAAGATGTGATCCTTCCCGCAAGCCGCAGATCTGTGAGCAACAAGATCTTTCGTTTTCCTGTTGAATAGATTATACTGCATAAGTGCAAAAAATTATATCACAAATTAAATAAAAATACTACGCTTTTATCCCAAAGCAAAGCAGGACGGCACAACATTTCTGCGTACCGCCCCGCTTTAGGTTGGAATAAATTGAAGGCTGATCAGTCTATTTTGCTCTGAGCTTCTTCAATGAGGAAGTCGATGGCCTTCTGGTTCTCCTGAACGGTCTGAGCCCAGGAAGAAGTGCCTGCGGGATTCATTGAATTCTTGATTACATTATCTGTAATGCTCGACAGGTCGTTAGAAACGCCCTGAGCAAACTCGAATACAGGATGCTCTGCTGCTCTTGCGTAGATCTCGTCACGCATTTCCATCATCTCGTCGGTCCAGCCGTAATCGTTCTGGAACTGATCCATAGTGATCTGATGAGCCGCAGGATCTATTTCTGCATAACGTGTGCAATCGAGCCATGCCGCAACACCCTCGGGGTTGGGAGCGCCCTTGCAGATGCAGAAGCCGTGTACTCTCGAAGGAACGTACATAGTGTCACTGTCAGCAGCGCAGGGAACAGGTACGAACATTACCTCTCCGGCGGAAAGATCGCCGTAAGGCTCGGTAACGCTGGGAGCGTCCTCGATAGCCCAGAGACCGATCGGGTAGAATAGGGTCAGACCCGAAGCGATACCGGTACCGAATACATCTCCGCGCACCTTCCAGTCGTGCTCGTGCTTAGGATATACGACGTTGTTCTTCTGGAGGTCGTACATCATGTTCTGAGCCTTTTCAAGCTCGGGAGAGTCTATGTTGCTGACGATCTTACCGTCTACCATGTCGATAAGCGGCAGACCCGAGGACTCAGTGAGTGCGTTCTCGTAGTACCAGCCGTCCAGTGCATACTTGTCAGCATCCGCATCTGTAAATTCCTTACACATATCGCAGAAGGTATCCCAGTTCCACTCGCCGTTCCTGTAAAGCTCGGCGGGGTCCTCCATACCGTTGTCAGCGATAACATTGGTGTTATAGATCCAGATATAGCTGGGGTCAACGCGGGTAACTGCAACATAGTGTCCGCCGTTGTAGAGGAACTTGTCATTTGCTACCTTTGTATCAGCCCAAAGCTCGTCGTCAAAATCAACGTAATCGTCGATCGGCTGGATCATGCCTTTGATAGCGCCCTTGGGGAAGTAATCCATATCATCGGCAGGGATAAAGTCAGGAGACTCATTTGCCATGATGCGGGCAGCCAGGTCGTCGAACTTGGTCTCCCATGTTGTCTGGCTATACTTGATAACGCCGTTGTACTTGGCCTTGAACAGAGCCAGGTCCACGCCTATGTCCTTATCGGCGGAAGCAGTAGGATTGATATCCCAGTGGCAGAACCAGTCAATGGTATTGTTCTCAAGTTTGCGTTCTTCCATCTCACCTGCAAGGCGGTCAACTATATCCTGCTGGCTCTCTTCAAGCTTTTTCTCGGGCATAGAAGAACTATCCTTGCCCGCAGACTTTGAGGTGCAGGCGGTGATGCTCAATGCAGAAAGCAGAGCAACAACTATGGAAACAATGCGTTTGCTGTTTTTCATGTATATTTCCCTCTCTGGATGAAGTGGTATATTAGTGCTTCTTCTTAGCAACTACGATGCCGGCACCTGCGAGTGCGATAACTGCGAGTGCAACGCCCTGTGCAGCACCTGTATCGGAGCTCTCGGTAGCGTCAGACTTAGCCTCGCCGTCCTCAGCGCTGGTAGCTGCTGCTGTAGCGCCGCCCTTGCTGCCGCCGTTGCCGCCATTGCCGCCGCCGTTGCCGTTGCCGCCCTTGGAGGAGCTGCTGTCGCTCTTGGAAGAAGCGTTGCTGTCAGTGCCGGAAGCATTGCTGTCGTCGGTCTTGCTGTCCTTGTCAGTCTTGCTTTCGTCGGACTTGGACTCATCGGTGGTGGAATCGTTAGCAGCTTCGGAGCTGTCCTCGCTCTCGGGCTCATACTTGCCGAAGTCTACCTTGATGTGAAGAGTACCGCCGTTGAAAGCGCCCTCTTCGTCCCAACCTGCAACCTCGGGAGTTGCCTTGACATCGGGATTGTCGGGGTCATCAGTAGGACGTATTATAATACGGAAACCGCCTTCAGGGTGTCTGTTACCCTCTGTGATCTCCTTAACGGTATCAAGCTGTGTAACATTGCCGTCCTCGTCTGTGAATTCAGCCTCAAGTACGGTCACTTCAAAAGGATAATACTCTTCGCCTATCTTATCAAGGTTGGGGAACATAACGCCCATCATGCCGAGCGAGCCCTTGCCGGACATAGACTTATCGGCAAGAACAGCGTTGATGTGATAGCTTACATCAATTATACCATCGTCATCGATGCCGGACCATTCACCCTGATTCCAGGCATCCCATGTGTTGTTCATGAAGAAGCCCATGCCGCCCTGACCGTAGTACAGGTCATTCATTTCAGCATCATTTTCATCGGGGTGGCAAACATCGGGGAGTCTGGTAGCAGCGGATGCGCTGATAGCCATGCAGGATGCTGCAAGTGCAGTTGCGGAAAGCACCGCAAAGATCTTCTTGAGTTTCATAATAAATTCCTCCAATTTATTTGACCTGAACGACTACGCACTGTAATCATGTAATCGTTCTCTAGTTCGGGCTTTTCGCCCTCTGTGTGTTTAATTATAGTACATAAACGAAGAAAATTATACAACAAACCAAATATTCATATCAAAAGGATAATTAATTTTTTGTCATTAATAATACACATTTAACATTTGTTAGAATTTTAATTACATTTCTGACATCTCTGTTAAATACATTTTTTTACATTTTCGGACAAAAGCCTCCGGTCAGATAAGATAACTTCGCTTTTTTACCAAAAATCAAACTAAACAAAATTAGTGCATTTTCACAAAAACGCCATGCTTATATTAATAATTTAGTTATGTTAATATATTAATATTGACTTTTGTGTGAAATAGTGTTATAATTTTGTTAAGATAATATCCGGTACACATAGCAGTAACCATATGCGCCGGTGTTTATCCGCTGCGGCACACTGTTCCCGTCCGAAGTCGGAGGGCTTGCTGCAAAATTTTTATCCCAAAGGCAAAACGGACACCGCGGGGATTGCCCGAAGGATCTCACGGTATGTCCTTGATTCATAGGAGGAATTATTATGCGTTACGAAATCACAGGTGCCCCTCTGCCCGTCCTTACCTGCTACCTCAGCAGCGGTGAGTCAATCAAGACCGAGCAGGGTGCTATGAGCTGGATGAGCCCCAATATGCAGATGTCCACAAATGCGGGCGGCGGTCTCGGCAAGATGTTCTCGAGAGCCATCTCGGGTGAATCGATCTTCCAGAACATTTACACCGCACAGGGCGGCGACGGCATGATCGCTATGGCTTCTTCTTTCCCCGGCGACATCATGGCGATAAACGTTGCGAACGGTCCTATCGTCGCACAGAAGTCCGCTTTCATCGCTTCCGAGTCGGGCGTTAATATGGAGATATTCTTCCAGAAGAAGGTCGGCGCGGGATTCTTCGGCGGTGAAGGCTTCATAATGCAAAAGTTTACGGGAAACGGCTTTGTGTTCCTCGAGTTTGACGGCTCTATCGTAAATATGCAGCTGGCACAGGGTCAGTCTATCATGGTAGACACAGGCACGCTCGCGGCTATGGACGCTACCTGCTCGGTTGATATCGAGATGGTATCGGGTGTCAAGAATATGCTCTTCGGCGGCGAGGGGCTCTTCAACACGAGAGTAACAGGTCCCGGAAGGATCTGGCTCCAGAGTATGCCCGTCAGCAGCCTTGCAGGCGCTATCAGACCTTATATCCCCACAAGCTCCAACTGATAACGCGGCAGTATATCAATAAATATAAAACGGCGATGCCTTATGTGGTATCGCCGTTTTTTTCGTTTTAGCACGGGCAGGGAAAAAGCGGCACACCCGCACAAAGCAGGTATGCCGCAAGCTTTTACTTATTCAGGTACATCACCGTCGTTCCCGACATACCGCCCTTTATAGGCAGCAGCCGGCCGCTTTCGCAGAGTGTCTGCATTAGCTGCTCTGTCTCACGGAAGGAAAGCAGCTGTGACATTTTGCTCACATAATCCGCAAGGTGCTGCGGTGTGTGGTCAATGAGTATCTTTTTAGAGCTGTCGGTGCGTGAGAGAATGTCCGCACATATATCTTCACTAATACCGAGTATCATATCGTTCAGCGCATCTCCCTGCTCCTTTGTCATACAGGGGAAGTTCGGTTTTATGCCATCATCGGTCTTAACGGCAAGCCCCAGCTCCAGAAGCTCCGAGCAGACCAGCTTTTCGTTTTCTGTCTGCGGCTGACGGGAGAGAAGCGTGCAGAGCATATCCGCTCTTGTGTCTGTCACCCTCGGGTGCAGCCTGTCACCGTTTATCAGCACATCCCAGAAGAGTATCATGCCGTAGCTGCTTGTCCTTGCGGAGGTACCCACGCCGTAGGGGTCGCTTGCGGACTTTTCGACAAAGAAGCGGAAGCATTTCTCTCCGAACACATCTGTCGGGAGATCGAGCGGCAGTTTGTCAAATGCCATGTCAATATAAGCAAGGCGCAGTATCAGCGATAGGAGCATCCATTTGAGCGTGTTATCGGGCGCATCGCTGCCGTAGAAGCCGAGTGAGCGAACATTTTCAAGCTTTTCATCGACCCATTTTGATATCCGCTCTGAAATATCTGCAACGGCTGTCTTGTTAGCCTTTTCTATCTCGGCAAAAATATCGTTTGTGATTATCGGCACATTGGTCTGATAAAATCCGTTCTTCACAGTCAGCAGATCATATTCGACCAGCTGTTTCAGCCCGTCCTCGAGATATGCCGTCGGCACGCCCAGCTGCAAGGCGATCTGCTCCTCCGTCTGCTTGTCAAAATAGCAGCACATCAGGATATTCTGTGTGAGCTTGTCGTCAAATTTTCCGTGATAGTTATTGTTCGTTCCCCAGAACGCAAGTGACAGCTCTACGGGGTCGTAGCTTAACTTTCCAAAATCTCTTTCCATAACAAAACCCTCCCTGATTTTCTTTCGTGACTGAAAGAGGAGATATTTGACCATGCTCTGCGTGATACCGAAGCTTTCGGATATCTCCCTTACAGACATTCCGTCAACGTAGTAAGCCACCATAGCCTTGCGGTAGTTGGAGTTTAAAAGCGACAGCTCTCTTGTGATAAGCCTCAGCTGTTCGTTTTCCCGAGCCTGCTCTTCTAGAGCCTCCCAGCTGCCGTCGGAGATAGTATCGTCAAGCTCGGCAGTTTCACGGTGGCTTCGATACCAGCCTTTGAGGATATTGTCGGCAGTGCGCCACACAAAGGCATAGAAGGCTTTTTCGTTTTCAAAGCTCTGCTCGCCCTTGCAGCTTATAAGCATTATCTCCTGCGCCAGGTCCTCGGCATCGTGGTATGAGCCTGTGCGTGAAAGGCAGTAGCGGAACATCGACTTTGACATCATCTCTATCTGCTCGCGGTATTCATAAGTGGTCAGATCACTCACCTCTTTCGTGGTTTCTCAGAAGCTTCTGTCTGTATAATGCAAAAGCTCGCAGTTGGTTAGGGGCAGCGGAAAAATTTTTTTCTCAGATAATTATAGCATATGTTTTGAGATCCTGCAATAAGTATCCTTTTATGCCAAAGCGCACAGCACAAGTATCCGTCCCCGTCAAAAATCAACGGGGCGGACAGGATAGTTATTGTTCGCTGCTGTCGGGATCCGATCCCTGCTTTTTCTTCATAAGGATCAGCAGTCCTGCTGTCAGCAGACCAAGTACGATAACTGTTGCGATATTAAGTTCTATACCTGTCGGTATGGTTCCGACCAAGGTGTTTGTAAATGTCACGCTTTGGTTAGAATCCATCACGAAGTTGATCTCGCCGCCTTTATCGGGATCGCCGACAATGCTTCCCGAGGCGTTTTCCGATCTGACATCGTACTCCTTATACTCACGCTCTCTTATCAGCAGGTTCATGCCTTCGGGCAGGTTGCTGATAACTACCGTTTCGCCGTGGCTTATTTCAACTGAACCTACACCTGCGGAGAATTCTATCTCTTCCAATGTGGTCGTTTCTCCATAAGTACGGGTAACGGGGAATTTGCCGTTGAGCGAGCCTGCGATAACATCAAATCCAAACCGACGGTCCTTGTTTCCGAGATTGCCTTCGACCTTCTTGCTGATAGCGACCGAATATGTCTTTTCCTTAACATTAGTCACTATATACTTTATGTTGCCTTCGGGATCGCTGATAACATCGTCTGAGGTGTTCCACCTGAATACGGGTCTGCCGAGCTTCAGGTGCTCCTCGTCGTTAGTTTTTTCTGCCTTGTAGAAGATCCCGTCACTATGCAGGATATAAAGAATGTCAAAATATCCTCCGCCCTTTTTGGCGATCACTCGTCCCAAAGGAAGTGCGTCGGCATCTGTCTCATTCTTAAAGTAGACCTTTGTGCTGTCATAGTTTACATAGGTCTCATATACCTCGGGAAAGTCGGCTGCATTTTTGGGGTCGGTCTTTTTCATGAACCTGTTTTGCGTGCCCTCGGTACGCTTGTTATTGCCTGTGTACTTTACCGCGATACTATTGCCGCTTCCGTCATCGCTCACGGTATAGAGATCGCCGTCATAGAACATATAAACTTTATTGTCCGCAGTTTTGCACAGCTCGACCGCCTTATTGGCATAGGTTTCATCGCCTATCTTGAAGGTATATCCGATCTTATAAGCAAAGTACGCCAGTTCCTGATTTGCAGGATCATTCAGCGTATTCACCGTACCGTATGTAAGCTCGCCGACTTCGGATGAGATGATACCCGGCTTGTATCCGCCAACGGTTATCTCGCCGAGCGTATAGCTTACATCATTTCCATCGACCTTGACGGGAAGATCTGCAAAGGTGTCTTTCCAGCCGTTTGAGCTGTCAAGCGTTCTTGTGCCGTCGTCGGGCGTTACGGTGCGCATCCCGTCATTTCTCTGGAGCGTCACAAGGGCTGTTTCGGCAGAGCTTTCATACCCTGCTTCACCGTACCAGTCGGCGAACCAGAACTTCTCAACATTGACATCTATCGTCTTTTTGGTGATCTTTGTATTATCAAATCTTACCCACTCATATCTGTCAAGTCTGTCTGTCATTGAAGTGCCTTCCGCACTTGCATCGGCTGCCGAAGCAGCATAATGACCCGCATCTCCTTCGTATTTGTTCCACCTTGTCTCATAAGTTATGTTTGACTCTGTCGGGAGGTTTTCGGAAACCGTGTAGACCGTTCCGACAGGAAGATCACGGAACGTTACAGAGCCGTCGTGCTTCAGCTTTACGGTCAGCGTCTTTGAGCCGTTTTCATCAGCAGTAAACCCTGTTGTTCCCGTATCCGTCACATAGGAGTATCCGTCGTTTGGATAAAGCCCAGTGAGAACGACTGTGAAAGCATATTCGATAGACTTATCCGAGTCGGTCAGCTCTTTATCGGTAAGAGCGCCGCTGCCGTCGTCTTCCTTGCGTTCAAGCGATTTCATAAGAACAAGGTCGGATTTGTTTATATCGTTTCTCCAGGTGACACGCTTGTTTGCACTGCTGTGGTCGGAAGTGTAGCCTGTCGGCACTGTATCCTCCCATACATAGCATTCGGCATCGGGGTCATATACCATCATGGTACACTCCCACTGCTCAGCGCTGTTGATCGTCCACTTTGCAGCAAGGTTTGCCACAGTAGTGCCGTTAACGGTCACGGTCTCGGTAACGTAATATGCTGTTGGGTCGTAGGTCGAACCAAGTCCGAGCCCTGTAAGGATGCTCTGTGCGGCTTCTGCTGAAAGTGCTTTTTTTCCTGTCAGATATACGACCTCGGGTGCTGTGAAGGGTGACACGTCCTCACCACCGTCGCCGACTGCTCTCAAAGCTCTGAAAACAGGTATTGCCGAAAGTGAGACTATGTCGGCAGAGCTTCTTCCGCGGTCTTTAGTTACTGCGGAGCTGCCCGTAAGTGCTGCCAGCCCCAATTCGGGGTGTGCTTCGCGATACTTGTTGTACACATACGAGTAATTCGGGCTCATCGACCAGTCGGTGAAGTAGCCGATGTAGTTGTTGTCCGAATCTATTGCATAAGTTTCTCCGCTTTTGCCTTTGCTTGCATCATATGGCGAGCCGTTTACCACTGCATACTTCGTTGCTGTTTGATTCCTATTTCCTCCGGTAGCATTGATCTGCAGTAACAATGAATTGCAATTGCTAAAAGCTCCGGTGCTATTAAACTCATTATTCGGCCATTCGTAAGGATTGGCATAAATGGTTTCGAGTGAATAACAATTATCAAACATATTTCTGATAGTTAATGAATTTACTCCCTGACCGGTAGTAAAGGAACTCAGATCCAGGCTGACCAAACTTCTGCAAGAAATGTTTGCTGAAATGTAGTTGCGTTTTGGGTGTTGAAATATTGCAAGCCATCTATCGACACCAAGTTGTAGTCATTGCTGAACATATGCGAAAAATCAGTAACACTTTCAAAAGTAGATTTTTTTCCGAAAGTTATGTGAGTTACATTTGGAGCATCGGCGACCAGTCTGAAATCAGATATATTAGTAACACGAGAGGTATCAAATTCATCGCCAAATTCTATCGTTTGTAGCACTCCGCCATTGTCCTTACCATACTGATAAAACATATGATGAAGAGTAGTAAGTTTTTCTGACGTTATGATTCCCGACAAGTTCATATCAGCTTGTGAATTTTTGTACAATTTTCAAATGCAGACTTAAAAGATGTATTATTCTTACAATTCCAATCGACAGGCAGTATTATTTGGGTTGAACTACTGCAATTGTTGAACATTTGTTGCATAGATTTTGAATTGCTGCTATTGCTGATGTTAGGAAGAATGATCTTATCTACTTTTTTACAATTCAAAAACATACAATTCATGGTGTCTACTCTGTCAGCATTGAAATATGTAAAATCAAGTGCTCCGGTAAGATTCTCATAATTCTGAAAACCATTTCCTGTACCATTGCATTGTTTCCACAAATATATCTTCTTAGCATCACTCCAGAAATAAGTATGGTTGTTGATACAAGCCATGTAGACTACGCCTTCTTCGGAAGCAAAATCTACTGTTGCTGTTCCGCCGTCGGGAAGGGAATAGGTATCTTTTGTTTTATACCATTCATCGGTAGGCGTGCTTTTGGCATTTGCATCGACGTGCGTTGCCATATCGTTTGCGGCGCTGCCTTCCTTAGCAACTATCGCCTCCCACGCATTTTCAACGCTTGTATAGATAGGATCGCCCCTGTTCGTTGAGATATCAAGACGGGTAAATGAGGTCGCAGATGAAGGGAATTTTTGTTTGAATAATGTCTTATTCAGCGTCGCTACCTTGATAACTTCCTCAGTCTCCTGAGTTGACATTTTGATAACGGGGAATGTTGTCGGGTCGCCGCTTCCGTCAACAGGCGCACCGCCGACCCATGTTTTAACGACGGTGAAGTCCTTGTCATAGGTCCTTTGGTTCGTAATAACGTAGCTGTCGCCGAGCTTTTCGGTTATTTCGGTATTATTTTGGAATACCTTTACCTCACCCTGCTTTGTTACTCTTACGTCCCATGTCGGAGGATCATTGCTGAGGTCGGCAGTCTTGTGGTTTTTCGGCGCTTTGGTCTCGACCAGCCTGTAGGCAACGCCCGGCTGGAGTTCATACAGATTTATCATTCCGTCACTGTCGGAAATGCGATACTGCACCTTCAGGTCGGTGGTCACATGAGTTCCCATAGACCAGTCGGAGGTCTTGCGCCATACCTCGTTGTTGAGCCCGTCATCACAAACTATTTTCTTAAGCTCAGCCTCTGTCTTTTCGGTCACGGTATTTCCGTCCTCGGTAATGCCGTACGGATAGAGATCAAACTGCGCCCCTGCCAGCGTTTCGGTCAGGTTTACATTATCTCTCTTGTAAAGGGTGGCATCAGAGGTCTTGGTGTTTTTGATGACATAGGTGTGATCTTCCATTTTGAGTTCGGAGTTATAGTCCTCGTGGTTAGGATCGGAATAATTTGCACCTGTGTATATTTTCGCAGTGGGCGTGGTGTTCTTATCTCCCTGCACCCATACATAATAGACGGTGTCATCAGGCACAGCGCCGTCGGGGGTCTTGGATTCATAGAGGATATACTTGCCTATGCCGAGGTTTTCAAAGGTAAGCCCGATATCCGAGCTGACTACTTTCATGTTCACAGTCTCATCGTACTGGTTCTTATCCTTGTGGTCGCTCGAACCGTTGCCTATGGTAGTGAGAGTAAATTCAACGCCCGAAAGAACTGTCTCCGAATTATCGGCGGGATCGACTATGACCTTTTTGAAATACAGGTCGGCATGATAACGCGGTTCATCCTCTATGCCGTATTCCTTGCGGACGAGAAGTATCTCTGCCGAACTTGTTTCATCTTTACAGTAAGAGGAAATGCCTTCCGCATCGCCGATTCCGACTACAACATTCTTGTCTGTTCCTCCGTCTTTCACTTTGATGCTATAGCTGTCCGTTCCGTGAGTGAGGATATACTCTCCCGCAGGCACATTGGTTATCTCTGCGACGCCCGCGCTGTTGGTCCATACAGCAACAGACTCTCCGTCCTGTATGTCCGACGCATCGGTCACGGTGACAGGTGCCGTTGCAGACACTGTGCCTGCTGTTTTGCCCTTTGTCAGGATATATTGTGCTTCCGGCTCGGGCAGGGCATCGTCTCTGTTGTCCCGCTTTTTCCGGATAGTGATGTCAAAAGCATACAGATCATCCGCTCCCAAGATGGAGGCGATGCCGTATTCATCAACGTTCACGGTGCGCGGCTCGGCTATCTGGTAATTTTCGGTCGCATCTGTTTCTCTGAGAGTATATTCACCCTGCTCGATGTCTCTGAAAATGATATTGCCGTTAGCGTCAGTTGACATTTTCCTGCGGATCGAAGTGCCGTATACCGATGTTTCCTCGAGTACAAATACGGCTCTGTGGATCACCTTGCTGTTGTCGATTGCATCGACCTTGCGAAGCTTTACATCACCCGAATTTCTGAATATGACATCGGTTTTATCCTGATGAGTGAAGGTGTGCTCAACATACAGCGGGTTCTTGAAATCCTTGTCTCTGCTTGTATCGTGGTATCTGTATACGTTGTTGTAGGTCTTGAGTTCGCCGTCTTTATCGATATCATCGGATACCGATGCGGGTGCGCGCATGGTAAGACCGAAAAGAACACTTTCATTCGGCATGAAGACCTGATCGCCAAAGTCGATCATAAAGCCCTTGATCTCCGAGAGATCATAATCACTGCCATCGCTTACCTTTTTAAAGGTGAATTTGTTGTTGATATAGTCAGCCGTCTGAGTGATCTGTACCCAGTCGTCGCCGTTTACAAGAACATCATTTACAAATGTTGAGGTGAGCTTGCCGTCAACAAAGGTACTGTTGTGGGCTACCGTTCCGCCATCGGTCTTGTATTTATCAAGATCTATCTCGTTTTCTGTAACAAAGATCCTGTAATCAACGCCTTTTCTGTCGAGAAGCTGAAAATTAAAGTGAAGGGGAGTGCCGTACCAGTCGCGCATTTTATTGAATGCCTGAGAGCCGTTAAGTTTATTTCCGTCCTCATCGGTCCTGTAATTCTCGATCAAGTCCATGATGATAAGGTTCGTCGAATAGGTCGAGCCAGTGTTCATGTTGCGGTACGGTCAGATCGGCATAGTTGTTTATCTGTATCTTTTCGGCATCTCCGACAGCCGCGCGTACAGCATCGGTCGATCTTAATGTAACGGTAGGATAAGCCTTGTAATATGTCCCGTAGTAGGGATTGCTTGAGATCATCTCATACCCGACGATATCCTTTGACGGGCTGAATATAAACTTTGTGAAGCCCCTGAACGATGAGGTTTTCTTTGTCACATGATCGGGCTCCAGCACCGTCCATGTATCGGTCACTTCGTTATACTCCGCAACGTCAACGGGTGCTTCACTTCCGCTTTCATAGAGCCTCAGAGTCACTTTGGCATCTTTCTGATCGGTTATCGGTTTACTTACAAAAGTACGCAGGATCTCGCTGTATTCACCGTCCTTGATCTCCGCGCTGACATCAATGGCAGTCATTGAGTAGTCAGCCTCATCAAGATCGGTCGTCGTGTTTGTGTGAAGGTTTACTAATTGGAGTCTGTTATCCGTAAGCTTGTATTCAACAGGCAGCTTTTTATAGCCGCTGACATCGCTATCGGTGCCGGTATAGCTGCCTTTGAACGTTTCGGCAAGCCCCTCGGAATTAACGGTAACATGGTACCGCAGGTTCTCTATATCAGATCTTGTATCTTCGTTTTTAAGGCTTTCAAGTTCAAACGAGGAGACCTGATTTGAATTATAAACGGGTTTTTCGTTTGCTGTAAATACGCCCACCTTATTCGTATCGAACTTAGCCTGCGGCGGGGCGTATACAGGCGGTGCATATGTGTATTTTTCGTTTGCGGTCCTTTCGGTGTCTTTATCGACATTGTCCTTCGGTGAAACGGCAGTGGTGGCTTCATTTTCGATCTGAAAAGCAGTACCAATTTTTTTGCCATTCGGATCGATGGTCGTTTTCAGCTCATCTCTCGGGATACGGGTCAGGACGTAATCGCGGCGGACCGTGCCGTTTTTCTCTGTAAGTCCGTGTACGGTCCTTGATTCGGGCGTACTTCCTTCCCAGGGAGTCCAGCTGCCGCCTGCCATTTTGTACATGATGTTCTCGGCGGAAACGGTCTTTGTACCGTTATTGGGATCTTCCGCCCCCGTTTCCGAGAGTATCTTGACCGTTGTGTTGATGTTATTGGATCTCAGCGAAAAATCATATTTCTGAGTTATCTTTGTAGGATTATTCGGCTGGGTATATATATCAGACTTTATCTCCCACATAAAATAAATGTATGTATCGGCGTCGTCGGGCTTTTCTCCCCATGAGGAATCCCAGAGCTCATATACGTTAGACTGCGTAAGTGTTTTGGTCACATTTTTTATCTCAACGCCTGTGTTGATGTAAACGGGCGCAGCTTTGGATTCCTTGTCGTTCACGGGTGCTGCCTCTGTAACGTTTCCGTCTTTGTCATAGGCGGTATATTTTCTGTGCGTCCTGCCCGCGCTGTCAACGGAGATGGTCGAGCTGCACCTGTTTCCGCTGCTGTCATAAAGGAATTTATCCTGCAAACCCGTGTTCTCGTTATAAAGATCGTATATGGCTGCAAATGCCTTTACGTCCTTTGAGAGAGACATATCTTTATAATCATAGGTCTTCTTTGTGGTGTGATAGGAAATGTATACAGCGCCGTCAAATCCCGAATGTTTGAGTTTTATCAAAGTGTTTTTTTGGCGTTTGATGTTCGGATATTCGATCAACTGAACAGAAATAACCGAAATTTCAACAAATATCACTATTTTATACATTGAATCGGAATAAAATTTATGATATAATTACAACAGGTGTTATGCCTTGAGCTTATGATCCGAAAACTCAAGGCAGAGAGGACCTGATAAACCATCTTGTATGTATTCTTCTGCATACAAGATGCCGACAGAAAGGAATATGATCATGAAGAAAAGAAACACCCGCTTAACTGCGTGTCTGCTTGCACTGTGCTGCATCTCCGGAGCAGTGCCTGTGGTGGATGCAGCCGCAGAAGAAACAACAGGCACAGATGTCATCTATTCCTCAGATTTTGAGGACGGCGATGTTTCCGCATGGACAAATCGCGGCGGCAGTGACACCACCGAACTGACAGCTAGTGTTGAAAATGCCGTGTCCGGAACGCACAGCCTGTGTGCTTCCAAGCGTTCCAAATCATGGAATGGTCCCGCCTTCAGGCTTGATGACAAATGTGAGCCGGGAGTGCCGTATCTCGTAAGCTGTTCCGCAATGGGACAGTGGTACACCAGTGTAACGGTAAGCTTCCAGTACACCGACGCTGCCGGTGAACAGCATTACGAAAACCTTGCCAGTCTCAACGGAAACGGATGGCAGACGGTCTCGGATCTGAAGATCAGCTACACAGAGGAATGGACGGACGTATTTGTCTATTTTGAAGGCGGTACTGATAATATCTATATTGATGATTTCACGCTGAAGACCGCGCCTGTTCACCATCCGCAGAGCGATATACCCTCGCTTAAGGATGTGTATGCAGATTCTTTCCGTATCGGCACTGCCTGCACCAGCAAGGAGCTTGCACCGGCATCTACAAAGGAGCTGATCAGAAAGCATTTCAATTCCATCACGCCCGGCAATGAAATGAAGCCTGATGCGCTTCTTGATCAGAAAGCGTGCATTGCTCTTGCGGAGGCGGGAGATGATGAGAATCCGCAGGTCAGCCTTGCAAGCGCGAAGTCGATACTGAATTTTGCAAGGGATAACAATATCCCCGTGCGCGGACACGTCCTCATCTGGCATCAGCAGACTCCGACATGGTTCTTCAAGGAAAACTATGATGCGAATGGTGAATGGGTCTCCAAAGAGAAAATGCTCGTTCGTATGGAGAATTATATCAAGAACGTTTTTGCGGCTGTGAAGAAGGAATACCCCGATGTCAAGTTCTACGCATGGGACGTTGTGAATGAATGCCTGCTTGATGACGGTTCTGCACGTCAGCCCGGTTCGCAGGAAGAGGGAAGTTCCAAATCTCCCTGGGTCAAGGTGTTCGGCGATAACTCATTCATAAAACCCGCATTTGAATTCGCAAAGAAGTACGCTCCTGCCGGCTGCAAGCTCTACTACAATGATTTCAATGAGTATATGCCCGGCAAGCGCGAGGCGATAGTTGCACTGACCGAAGAGATAAACTCGGACGGTCACTTTATCGACGGTATCGGAATGCAGTCGCATCTGGGAACAGACATATTCCCGACAGCCAATGTATATGAGAAAGCACTGAAGATGTTTGTAGACACCGGTCTGGATGTTCAGATAACCGAGCTTGATCATATGATCAGCAGCACTGATAAATTTGAGGAACAGGCGTCCTATTATTCCGATATTATGGACGTTATCATGAAATACAGGGACAGCGTTTCTGCGGTCGTATTCTGGGGAACTACCGATGATATGAGCTGGCGGGCGAACAAATATCCCTTGCTGTTTAATGAGGATTATACAGCCAAGCCCTGCTTCTATTCTATCATCGACGGACTGGAATACACGATACCTGTATCTGTATATCCCGAGATAACGAATGTTGAATACAGCGAGAAATTCCATCAGATAAGATTCACCTGGGAACCTGTCGATGGTGCTCAGAACTATGGTATAGCTGTATATCTGGCAGGAAAGTGGAGAGTACAGACTCAGTCGATATCCGCTTCTGTCACGAGCTACACCACTCCGAAGAATCTGACTCCCGGCAAGAGCTACAAGGTAGCGATAGCCGCAAAGGTAAACGGAGAGTGGGGCGCTGCCGAAGCTATTAAGCACGCAGTAACGGTCACTGTGAAGTAAAACAACAAACGGATACAGCTGTCGGTTAGCGGTTGTATCCGTTTTTTAGCATTACGGAATGATCTATGCTGTCAGCTGATAAAATGACCATAGAGGATGTGGTGCTTCTCGAAAAATGGCTGCTCGATGAAACCGATACACAATTGGCTAATTGGAAGGCGGCTGATCTCAATGCTGATAACAGACTGTCCGCAGATGATCTCAGGCTGATGGAGAACGCTTTAGTGGGCAAGTAATGCTCGCGGTTTCTCATTCCGCCGAAAAGAATCGGTCTCACTTTCAGCATCTTCGGTATTGTCGGAAATGCTGTCACTGTCCGAAGCAGGCGGCTATCCGTTTGTTATTCCGTTAGTTCGGTCACAAAAAAGATGAGTGGATTCTGAGACTAATGATTTTCGTTTTTTTACTCTCACATTTACATATATGATATAAAATGAATATAAGTTTAAAAATTCATAATGTGTATAATATATAGTAACATTACAGTGATATAATACAAGGTGATCGGGACTGTGTTCCACATCAGTAAATGGAGGGATGAATTATGTTGAAAAGATTATTATGCGGTGCTCTTGCATTCACCATGCTCACAAGCTCGGGGGTACTTCAGGCTGCTGCCGATACCGGTATGACCGGAGCGGGTGTTTCTTCTGTTGATCTCGGTACAGCAAAAGTGAACGGATTGAAAGTAGTTTCAAAAGCAACAAACAGTGTGAAGCTTCAGTGGAAAAAGACAAGCGGTGCTGACGGATATGAGGTTTACTACAGAACCGTAAAAACAAAGAAATACAAACTGGTAAGTACTGTGAACAGCGGGAGCAAGGTCACTGTCAAGATCAAAAAGCTTAACGCAAAAACGAAGTATTACTTCAAGGTGCGTGCTCGTCAGAACGGCAAAAATGGTGCTTTCTCAAAGGTAGTTGCTGTCAGAACAAAACCTGTCCCTACGTTGACTGACTCAAGATCCAAGGATCTGTATAAAAAGGCGGAAAAGGTAGCGAACAACTGGCTGTTCACACCGGGCGGGTGCGCCTACATGAGCAATGATCATATAGAATACTACGATGAAAACGGACAGCTTCACTGGGCGTATCCTGTTTACCACAGCTCGATACATTCGGTAGCTGATCTGAAGAAGCATGTGTCAAAGTACTTTACCAAGAAACTGTACGAACCCATCGTGGATTATGCTTATCGTGATATCGACGGACAGCTTTACTTCATTGCTCTCTATGGTATTGGCGGACCGGAAGTCTTTAAGCTGAAAAAAGTCAGTGTTATTTCTCAGTCGGGGGATACAGCGAAGATCAGCGTCAGGATATTATCATACATACCGAACTCCTCTGATCCTTACAGAAGGATAACAACGCGCAAGATGAAATTGGTGTACAGGAACGACAAATGGTATTTTGCCAATCCTTTCTATGTCATTTATGGACCATCGAAAATAAAGGTGTATTAAGTCGATACCGTTCAGAAGATCGGGCGGTAGTCACGCGGTGCTGTAACTCCAATTACCAGCAGACATAAAGAAACGGCATATAGTGTTCTTCTGAACTTCATAACAACAATTCTCCTCTTCTTCACACTTGATAGATCTCACATTGCTTATAAGAGATTATACCATATCCACCGGAAAAGTTCAATAAAACCAAGTTATAAATGAGCCTTGTCCTCAAAAAAACAGAGAACAAGGCTCAGATCATATCTGTTCACTTTTCGGCTATGATGTCCGGCACTTCCCGAATATCTCCATTGATAGCGATATCAGAAAATCGAGATCGTTCATAATATCCCCCTCTATGGAAAGAGTGTGCCGAGTTTTCAGCACACTCATGTTTTATCGGATAAATCAGAATTCAGCTGTCTAATCCATCAATAAATGACTTTATGACCTCGCCGCATTCTTTCGGCTTCTGCTCATAGATCATATGATCGCCGCCCAGCAGGACGACTTCACAGTTTCCCATTTTCTCGGCATAGGGGTAGATGATCTCCTGTCTCAGTTTTTCTGTTTGTTCTAACTGTTCCTGTATTTTTTCATCAGATATTCCTGCATTTTCAGGAGCTTTCAGATGGTTCTTCTCTTTCAGAGCAGAGAACCAGTTCAAATATTCACGAAATTCTTCTTTTGTTTGATATCCATAGCTTGCACAAATATACAGCTTTGGAACATCATTTGTAATAATGCTGTCCCATCCGGTCTGACCGTTCTGCGGCAGCAGACAGCTTTCTGATACCGGCGCAATCGAATCCTCTGTCATCAGTTCAAGCGCATCACATAGGCGCTGTTCTTCCTCGGAATAATTGTCCGGCAGAAGATAATAGTTTTGTCTGAGGGCATATCTGCTGAAACCGAGCTTTGCAAGAAATACCAATGCTTTATCACTGAAACCGACTGTCATTTCAGGCTCGTCATCAAACGCATTTTCACTGAGCTGTGAGCCATCAACAAAAACGACTGCTTCGATCTCATCGGGATATTTGCTTGACCAGTAATTCGCATAAGCTCCGCCAATGGAATGCGGCATGAGGATATACGGCGCCTCGATCCCCGCATTTTGCAGTGCCTTGCGGTAATCCTCGACAATATATTCCGTTGTCATCTCATGATCGGTGTCACCACTGAAACCATAGCCTGCGCGGTCAATAAATACGACTCTATTACCCTTTTCAAGGGCAGCGGTCATCTTTCTTTCAGCAACGGAATAATCTCCCATACCAAGCCCCGCAAGCGACACGATCGTATGATCTCCGTTTTCATTTCCGAATTTAGCGACATTCAGTGAATAGTCTCCGACTGACACGGGGTTGTAGTAGCCTTTTTCTTTGAGCAGTGATATTTCCTGATTTGTCTTAACTCGATGAATGATGAATGTGACCAGAGTGAACAGCAGAAGTAATATCAGTAAAATCAGCAATATTCGCCCTGCAATCTTTATTGCTTTCTTCATTAGAGTACCCCCTTATAAGTTTCGATTTATCGCTTTATTCTTTTTCGATGATCTTCTTGGTATCGGCAACGATCTCGGCAAGCGAAGTCGATTTCAGCTCATTTTCAAGAGCTGTCATTGCCATTAATGCCATTCCTGCGATAATTACTGCCTTTACGTTTTTCACTTTTGATCACCTCCTTCATAAATATTTTTGTTTTCTCCGTGACTTTTTTGCTTTGTCCCTTGCTGTGATTATATTATACCACAGTTGCGAAAACGTTTCAATATTCAATGTTCGCACGGAATGTAGTAAAAGCTACACTCCCGGGAGAGAGTGTAGCTTTTGTAGAGTATGAGTGTTGAAGAATTGGTGTAGCCGATACGAAAGAACATCTGGATCAAGCTGGGATCCCCGACATCACACGATGCCGGAGATCAGCTGTCTTCAGTGCTTTTGCTCAATGATCCTTTCTGCTCAAAATATTACTTTTGAGTGTGCCTGCGGGGTCTTTGATGAGCAGGTATATCACCCACACGACCAGAGCAAGAGCGATGACAGATATGCCGAGGAAGGTGTCATTCAGCATATCCGAAGCTGCCGGCTCGAAAAACTCTGCTCCGGCTTCGAGGTATTCAACAACTGCATCAACGAGCCACATCAGAGATGCGCCCCAGAACATATACAGCAGAACACCGACTTTCAACTCTCTTGCCTTAGAGCTTATATACCATATGATCGTTGATATTACGGCTGCGAACACAGTCATAAGTAATGTCATGATGATGCACCTGCTTTCTTTACGGCGGGTCTGCCTGCTGAGCAAAGCTTATCCGCTGCTATTGCCACGACTGTCCACACAGCAGTAACAAGTATCGCCATGGCCGAGCCTGACGTTGCTATCTCATGCAGCATCTCAGCAGTGTCGGCAGGATCCCTTGCTGCTGTAAGGAACGGGAAAAACGGTGTTATTTCGCCGTGCCATAAGTGCTCGAACGCCAGAAGTCCCGAACCGCCCCAAAGCATTCCGTTGAGCCATCTGAGCTTATCGGAAAGGGGGATCTTGTTGACGGTTTCTTTGCCTTCACTGCTGTCCTCTTTTTTCTTTACTGCCTTCTGTATGACCGTAGTTACGATAGCTTCGGTCATTGGTGCTAAAAAACAAGCCATATTATTGCCTCCAAATTATTTATCCCAGCCAAGAGCTTTTCTCTTGGCCTTCATATCAGCAACTATCTTTTCTCCGAGCTTCACAGGGTCGGTGTCAACGTTCATTGTAGAACCGAGTGTTTCAAGAGTTCCGTATTTGAGGAACTCTATAACATTCTTGGAGCCGAATATCTGCGCCTCTACGCAGTGATAGGAACTTATGCCGTTAAGTCTGAATCCGAGTGCCGCATCTATGCCCTTTTCGTTGCCCCATTCGGGAGAAGAGAAAGCAAACGGCATCTCATACATTTTATGTCCAAGAGCACCTGCAACTCCTGCAAATATTCCGGAAGAACGTGTATTATCGATACATTCGCCGACGTGCCATACGGGAGGCAGATCGGGCTCGAGGAATTCTCTGAGCGTATCTCCTGCTTTTTCCTTGCCGGATACAGCACAGTATCCCAGTTTCATAAGCGGGAAGGAAGCGCAGCCGTTTGATATTATCAGAACGTTGTTTTTAAGCAGAACATCAGCTACATCGACTATACATTTTTCGTACAGCACCTTAGGATTATTGCAGCCTACCATGTTGACGATGCCGAGTATCCTGCCGTCCTTTATTGCTTCTGCAAGCGGCTTCATGCTGCCGAAACGTTTGCAGATGTATTCGACCGAGAAACCGACCTCTGCTTCGACCTCGTAAGGCGGTATGTAGACGGGTATACCTTTTCGTGCTTCAAAGCTCTCGATCGCACGGCGGACGATCTTTTCGGCAAGTGCCTTTGTCTCACCGATGTTTGAATGGTGGTGGTCGTATTCATAGCGTTCCGCACCGGGAAGTCTTGCCGATTCACTGGTGGTGACTACCGTTGTCTTAAAGCAGTGAGCTACCTCCATGATAGACGGGAATACGTCCTGTACATCAGCGACCCAAAGATCAAGAGCACCTGTTCCGAGTACAAGCTCGGCTGATACTGCGTTTGATAGCGGGATAACTCCGGCGTATCTGTACATTGCGGACAATCCCGAACAGCAGATACCGTAGAATCGAATGCCCTTTGCACCCTTTGACTTTGCAAGCTCGATCAGATCTTCACGCTTGCCTGCTTCAACTATCTGACTTACGAGCAGCGGCAGATGACCGTGTACTGCGATATTTACATAGCCCTTTTCAAGTGCTCCGATATTCACCTTTGAGGTCACTCTGTCGCCTACACCGAAAAGACTGTCCGTTGCTATCGAAGCACCCACAACGCCGGAAAAAGTAAACGCAAGACCGCATCTTAAAAACTGCTGCATGACTGATCTCCAGTCACCGTCGGTAGCACAGCCCGATTTGTGATATGCTTCAAAGACCTCGTGGTATGCACTGATGGGAAGAATGTCAAGCTCTTTCCATACCTTCTGTCTTTCGGGAACAGCACAGGCGGAAATGGTCTTGTATTCACCCGGGACCGTTCTCGACATATCTTCAAGCAGTGTGTCGGCAAGATCCCTTGCAACGTTTTTGAGCTGACGGTTCTTCTGCTTTATGCCGAAAGCCTCTGCTGTGGAGCGTATCTTCTGCTCACCGAGGATCGGTACATCGAGCTTTCCTTCAGCAGCCCATTTGAGTGCGAGCATTACCTCTCTTGCGTGCATTCCGTGCTGTGCCGCACCTGCCGCAGCCGAACGGAGCAGATTTCTCGCAACGATAAGGTCGGCATCAGCACCGCAGATACCCTTCGGAGCTTTTGCGGTTATACGACATGGACCCATGTTGCATATCTTACAGCAAATGCCTGCAAGTCCGAAATTGCACTGTGGCTTTTGCTTGTCAAAGCGGTCGAAAGCGGTATCTATTCCCAGCTGTTCCATTCTCAGCAGCATTTCCCTTACGGCAGGATCGGGGGTCTGTTCGATGACGTCCTGTTTGGACGGGAAGGTCTTTCTGTATTCCGAAACAGCATTCATGTAGTCTTTTATAAATGCCTGCGGATCGTCATTTTCGCCCTCGCCGTGACTTGCTTTCAGTATCACCGTAGGTATACCATGCTCGTCAAAGCCGATTATATTCCTGTGTGAATGGATATGTGCCGGCGAATGCTCGTGCTCGTGAGTATGTTCATGTCCGTGCTCGTGAGTATGCTCATGCTCATGACAGTGTTCATGTTCTTTATGGCTCATTGAATTCCTTCTCCTTAACTATGATTTGTAATAATTATATCATAACAGCATGAAAACGTCAATACTGTTATGATATATCTTTCGTTGAATAGTTTTTAATTATTTTTAGATATAGTATTCGATATAGCTTTCCGATTTCATATTGAACAATTCAAAGATCTTGTCGCGGACATACAGAAAGTCTCTGCTCGTTCTGTCACGGTTTGAGCCGAGAGGCACCTTGACGATGCTCTTTATCCTGCCCGGATCAGACATCATTACTACTATCCTGTCAGCGAGAAAGACTGCTTCTTCAATATCATGGGTGACGAAAATGATAGTCTTTTTTTCTTCTCTTGATATCCTGAGGATATCTTCC
Organism: Ruminococcus sp.; assembly: GCA_024697545.1. Classification (GTDB taxonomy): domain Bacteria; phylum Bacillota; class Clostridia; order Oscillospirales; family Ruminococcaceae; genus YE71. Next base: position 5,513 of record JAILFN010000103.1, on the reverse strand, counting down.
TGCAATTTCATACGAGTGATAGCGTCAAGTGCTCCGAACGGTTCGTCCATGAAGATTATATCGGGATCTACTGCCAGTCCTCGTGCAATTGCCACTCTCTGCTGCTGACCGCCCGAAAGCTGCTTCGGATAACGCTTTTCAAATCCCGAAAGACCGACAAGCTCCAGGTATTTCAATGCGGTCTTTCTGCGTTCTTCCTTTTTGACCTTCTTTGATTCAAGGCCAAGCTCGACATTTTTCAGCACGTTTCTCCAGGGGAGAAGTCCGTAATTCTGAAATATAGTAATGTTATTTATAGACGGTGCGGTAACTTCCTTTCCGTCTATCTTGACGCTTCCGCTGCTGACCTTTTCAAATCCTGCAAGAGCATTGAGCAGCGTACTTTTTCCGCAGCCGGAAGGTCCGAGCAGGCAGATAAACTCTCCCTTTTCAATGTCAAGCGACACATGGTCGAGTGCGATAAACTCTTTGCCGTCCTGAACGAAGTTCTTGCAGGTGTCCTTTACTTCAATATACATCAGCTCTGACCTCCCCACGCTCTGAGTATCCTTTTTTCAGCAAGTCTTAGCAGACCGTCAAGCACTATTCCTATTATACCGATAACAAGAATAGTCGCAAGAAGAATATCTGCACGGATATTGTTTCTGGCATCTATTATCTGATAGCCGAGTCCCGACTGAGCACCTACCATCTCACCTGCAACAAGGAATATCCATGCTGTTCCGAGTGCAAGGTGTATTCCGTTTGCGATCTGAGGGAAAGCAGCAGGGAAGATGACCTTCCGGGTGAGCTGCAGCTGTTTTATGCCGAAGTTCCTCGACACTTTCAGATATATAGGGTCGATGTTGCCCACAGCCGAGACTGTTGAGAGCAACACGGGGAAAAAGGCTGCGATAAAGATAATAACGATAGCCGGAACATCTCCTATACCGAACAGCAGAACGATAAACGGCATCCAGGCTGTCGGCGAGATAGGTCTTAACAGCTGTGCCATAGGATTTACATACTGAAAGACCTTCGGCAGTCTTCCGAGAATAAGTCCCAGAGTCACCGCAACGATGACCGAGCTGAAATAGCCTATAACAAAGCGGTACATACTTGTTTTTATATTCTCAAATAATTGTCCGTTCCCGATCATCTCGACCAGAGCGTCAAATGCCATTTTGGGCGACGGGAACAATGCCTTGTCATAGCTGCTGAAATTGAATGCCAGCTGCCATATCAGTATCAGTATCGAAACGGAAATGATAACATTTTTCAGAGAGATCAGTTTTTTCAAAATCATCACGCCTTATCAAAAATCATTTTTTACAAAATCCGCATAAGCAGGCGGAGCGTCCGACAGTCCGTATTCCTTGACTTTTTCAGCAAGTTCATTGTAGGCTTCTTCAGTGATCTCAAGATCGTTATATGAGATCCATTGCAGAGATGTGTCGAGTACTTCGTCTGACTGGTTCAGATACTTTTTCGCCGTCTCTTTAGCAGTCTCCTTATCGAGCGAATTTCCTGCCGACTTGTAGCTTTCGACAAAGGACTTTGCATCGTCATAGCGTTCGTCAATGAACTTGTCGGTAAGTACCAGTCCGCAGCAGAGAGAATTCTCCCAAAGTTCTTCCGAACCGAAAAGCACCTTTCCGACACCGAGATTTACGCCCATTGCACCGAAAGGCTCTGCAACGCAGTAACCGTCTATCTGACCGCTCGCAAGTGCTGACGGCATTTCGGTAGGTGCAAGCTCTGTGACAGTGAGGTCATCGACTGTAAGTCCCGCAGTCGCAAGTGCATCATTCAGAAGTATGTTGTGTGACGATTGCCTGTGAGGGATAGCAAAGGTCTTGCCTTTGAGATCGGCGGCAGAGCCTATATCGTTTGAAACGATTATCACGTTTCCGTCATGATGTCCCAAAGCAACGGCTTTAAGTCCGACGCCCTCCTCCTTGGATTTCATCGCAAGCTCGATCAATACCGATGCACCGTCAACTTTGTTTGAATTGAGTGCATCGAGCAATTCTGCCCATGAACCGTACTTCACTAGCTCGACCTTTATACCCGATTTACTTTCAAGCTCCTCAGCTTCCTCTAAAACAGCGAGTGAATGAGTGATCGGGAGATATGCTATCTTGATAGTATCTTCCTCACTCTTTTCAGATTTTCCGCAGGATACAGCAGATAATGCCAGTGTAACCGAAAGTGCCAGTGCCAATAATCTCTTTTTCATGTTTATCTTTCCTTTCAAATTAAGAGTTTATATGTAATACAACATAATGGGATCACTAATTTAGATATATCATATCAACTTAGTAGGACTTCATTATACACTAAAAATTCCTATTTGTCAAGTAGGAAAAGGATGTTTTTATAAATTTGTAAGAAGTGCCGTAATCTCGCGAAATAATCATCTTTTTTTATACAATAAGGCGATACCGTACGACCACAGGCTATCTTACTCCATATGCTGCTTCGGCACATTGCATTTCCTGACAAAATCCGCATCCTTTTTTTGGTCATATCATAGAAATAAAGCGTAAAAGATTTACTTAATTCGCTGATTCATTGACATTTTCCATTTGTTAGTATATCATTATATATAAGGTGTTTTATGTAATAGGCAAAACTGCTGAAAGGCAGTGACGCAAAGCCAGAGGGTCTAAGCCGAAAGGTATGACAGCCGGTTGCCGGGAAGTTATTCCCGAGATATGTGATTTTCGGCAATGCGTTTTGTGACGTGTTGTTTTTTGTTTAAATTATTCTTCAGGGAGGAAATATTATGATGAAAAAACGATTGGTATCAGCTGTATGTGCTCTGGTCATGACAGGCGGAATGATCGCTGCACCGCTGGGTGAGAGCGGATTCGGGTTTAGCTCTGATGTTGTGGCTGAGGCAACATCGCTTTATGGATATTATGAGTATGATGTGAAAGAAGACGGAACGGTCAGGATTAGGCGATATAAAGGTGAAGATACAGAACTTGTAATTCCGGATACTATTAAAGGGAAAAGTGTTACTGGCATTGGCAGTGACGTATTCAAAGACCGTTATAGCCTTACAAGCGTGACCCTTCCGGACAGTCTTACAAGCATTGGAGATCACGCATTTAAAAACTGTACAGGCCTTACAAGCGTGACCATTCCGGACAGTGTTGCGTTTATTGGAGAATGGGCATTTAATGGGTGTACAAGCCTTACAAGCGTGACCCTTCCGGAAAGTCTTACGAGCATTAGCGATAACACATTTTATAATTGTACAAGCCTTACAAGCGTGACCATTCCGGACAGTGTTGCGTTTATTGGAGAGTGGGCATTTAATAGGTGTACAAACCTTACAAGCGTTTCCTTTCCGGAAAGTCTTACGAGCATTGGATATAACGCATTTACTAGGTGTACAAGTCTTACAAGCGTGACCCTTCCGGACAGTCTTACGAGCATCGGTGAGAATGTATTCTCGGACTGTTACAAACTTAAAAGTGTGACGATTTCAGACGGCGTTCCAAGTATCCCATCGTGCGCATTCATCAATTGTGGAAGCCTTACAAGTGTCACCATTCCTGACAGTGTTGTAGAAATCGGGGAAAGAGCGTTCTGTAATTGTAGCAAACTGCAAACAGTATATCTCTCGAAAAACCTGGAGACCATCGGTAAAGAGGTATTCCGTAACGTTTCTGCTCTTAAAAACATCTTTATCCCTGAAAGTGTCACTACTATAGATAGTAATGCCTTGGGCTATTACTATGACTCAAAAAACAAAGCTTATGTTAAGTACGACGATTTCAAGATATATTGCATCAAAGACTCCGCAGGCGAAAAATATGCCATAGATAACGGCTTTGAATACGAGCTGCGTGAGGCAGAGGCCAAAATAATTCCCGAAGTGACATCGACTCCCGATTACAACAGCATCGACCTCACATGGACAGAAGTAGAAGGCGCTGAGAAGTACGCTATCTGCGGATTCGTTAACGACAATTGGCAGATACTCGCGAAGACCGACGGCACTTCCTACACGCTGGAAAACCTCAAAGCGGGCACCGAGTATAGGATCGCTGTTATCGCCAAGATCGACGGCAAGTGGGAGCAGGATTTCTCCAACGCGATAACGGTCACACCCAAGGCTCCTGCAACCCCCGCTTACCCCGAAGTAACCGTTGAATACAACGAGCAGTACCATCAGTTCAGACTTAACTGGACTAAGGTGCCAAACGTTCAGAACTACGGCGTTGCAGTATATCTTGCAGGCAAGTGGAAGGTGCAGAAGCAGGATATCCCCGCGACTTCGACTTCCTTTACCTCGCCCAAGCTCAAAGCGGGCAAGACCTACAAAGTGCTCGTTTGCGCAAAGATTGACGGCAAGTGGAATCTCTCGGATCTGAGCAGCAGAGTTTACACGGTTACTGTAAGGTAAGTTTTCATCATTCGTCTCCTTCAAATATTTCGGCTAAAACCGAGCCCAGCAGCCCCTTTCGAGGGGCTGTTGTTTTTGGGGGAATGAACTCAACGTGTGCACGAGCGGACTGCACATTTCTTGACAAGTTCACAAGGCGTCATTCCATTAGCAGCCACTCCGGTACATTTATCTTCCTGATACCCTCATAATTTGCACTGCCATGAATACAGCTATGCCGTATTTCTCGGCGCCTTCCAACTTATCCCATTTAAACCTTGACCGGTGATCCTTCGCGTTGTGCTCCACCTTTATGTTGGTGGGGTATGTGCGCGTGCTGACGGTGGTATTATTCGGGGTAACGGTTATGGCGTTGCTGAGATCCTTGTTCCACTCACCGTTATACTTTGCGACGACCGCTATTTTGCAGCTCTTGCCCGCAGTCCACGCAGGCACACAAAAAAGAAGCAGCCCATGCCGACTGCTTCTTTTTGCTCATATACCGTATAATGTCATGCGGTTCAGGTTACTGACGATTGCCCTGCTTGTAGGAATCTATCATCTTCTTGACCATCTGACCGCCGACCGAGCCTGCCTCTCTGGAGGTCAGGTCACCGTTGTAGCCCTGCTTGAGGTTTACGCCGACCTCGTTTGCAGCTTCCATCTTAAAACGCTCAAGGGTCTGTCTGCCTTCGTTAGTAGTGATACCTTTCATTATTGTTCTTCCTTTCTTTTGCGGCGGTTTTTTCACGCCGTTGGTTTCGGGCTTGCAGTAATATTATCTGTCGGCGGCGGTTTTTTATAAGTGGAAATTTTTGATAAAATCAAACGCGGCAGGGAAGTGCCGAGCCCTACCCAAAAGTCCCGCTAATTTTTTTGCCGCACTTTCTCCAAACCGACTTAACATAATGTCCATATTAATATGCCGATTTTCGTCACTTTTCACAATAAACCATTTAATTAATTAACAATAGTTAACAAACGAACAATGTTGTGGTATAATCTTTACTAGGGTCACAGACCGTTAAAATTACGGTGAAAAACTATGCAAAAATTCGCGGGTCGCGCGGCGGGCGGGCGGAGGTCGTCCTCAGCTTCGCAAAGCCGTGAAAACTGCGATATTGCAGGGCTTTTC
>JAILFN010000067.1 GCA_024697545.1 Ruminococcus sp. | reverse complement strand
TAGTTCTCAGCGTCATCGCAATGAACATCGACCGCCTGGCGGCGATGCTTTTGCGCTTCTTACAAATAGTGATAAATATTCGCTTCTCATATCGCCAGCCGGTATGCCGTGGATTTTAGAGGCTTGTTGAGGAGAGACTATATAACCGCACGAGCCTGCCATCATGATCGAACCCTGACCGCCGGGAAATCCTCCGGGCGGGAAGCCGTCAGATTCCCCTTCTCCGCCGTAATAATCAGGGAAACCGAAGCCGTGCCCCATTTCGTGCAGAAGTATATGCTGGCTGGTTTTACCGTCAATAAGTCCAAGGACTGATCTGTCTGAGAGGATCTGTCCGTAGTGATAGCCATAGCCTCCCATGTCTATCATGCCCGTGATGCCATGCAGGTACATATCATAGCGGTTGTCGTAGCTGCCCCGATAGCTCCAGTTTTTGTCGTTCCAGTGTACATATCGGGAAATATCTACCGGCTCGGCAGGCTGGATATTCGGAACGCTTGAATTGCCCATACCGCTGGATATCATGTCATCATGCAGCCACGAGTTTGTTGTCTGAGTATATACTACCTCGTCAGGCTGACGGTCAAGAATACAGCTTTCATCAAGCACAGCATATCCCACTACCTTGACATTTACATGATCTATCGGCCACTCGTCATATCCTACAAGGCAGTCGTTCCATTTGTTTACTGCTTCCTCAAGCATTTTTGAGAGGTTCTGACGCTGTGCCAAAGTGATCTTTTCATATGACTGCCAGATCAGGATGTATTGCAGCGTACCGTTTCCTGCAACTATCTGATCGTAGATCGTTGACCACGCTTCACATGACCGCTCCGTTTCTATACGGTTCTTCCATATCCAGTCGCAGGCAGTACGGTAATCCTGCGGAATGTCAGTGACCGTCTCAGCAGACACAGGGACCGATGCAAATGTTGGCAGCGGTGCAGTCAGTGAGGTCGTACACAGTGCTGCCGCTAACAGTGCGGCGGCGATCTTTTTACTTAGCATTTTTTCTTCCTCCTGTCAGGTGTATTTGTGAAATATTTTAACATAAACCTTGCGATGGTTACATTGTACTGCATTTTATTCCGAATGTCAATAAATAAATGTCTAAATTGACGAAGTTTTATTTACATCAGCTGTAATATTATCTTGATTTATTTGGTCGGATGTGATATAATAGTACAATAATGAGCGGAGGCGAATGTGTATGAAGAAAAAACATCTTATTGGAATAATCGCTCCTGTGCTTGCCAGGGTGTTCATGCAGGATATTTTACGGGGTGCCATAAGCCAGATAAGACTTTGCGGCTGTGATGCTGTCATTCTGGCACCGCTTATCCAATTTGAAAATAACGCTTACGCTCATTCACAGACAGAGCTTGAGATATTCCGAAATATAGGCTGGAATGATATAGATGCTTTTTTGTATCTTAAAGATGAATCAACTATGGGTGTATCCGTCATCGCAGAGATCGAACATCGGCTGATCGAAACGCAGAAATACGTCATGACGGTCGATGAACGCACACATTCCGTGTTTGACAGCACGCAATATGATGATTATGACGATTTCGGAAAGGTGGTCGAACATCTGATCGAAGTCCACGGGTATAAGCGTATATATTGTCTGACAGGACCAAAAGACAGCTTGCAGGCACAGACAAGGCTGCAAGCCTGGAAAGACCGAATGACGCAGCACGATCTTTATTTTGATGATACCTATTATGAGTACGGCACATTCTGGTATGATTCCGTCCTGCCGTATGCCGAAAAGCTTTTCTCTGGAAAACTGCCGATGCCTGAGGCGATCGTCTGCGGAAATGATGTTATGGCTGTCTCTCTTATCAAGACCCTTACGTCAGGCGGTATACGAGTCCCGGAAGATGTAGCAGTGACAGGATATGACGGATATCCCTTTACTGCAAATCTCGATATATCGCTTACGACTTATACCCGAAATCATTTTCAGCTCGGTGCAGATGCCGTGCGTCGGCTTTACCGCAATATGACAGGACTGCTGTGCGACAAGGTAGATCGTCAAAAAAGCGGATTTATGATCGGCAGTTCCTGCGGCTGCACCAACATTCCGACTCAGCAGCTTCTGACAGATCAAAACACTGTTGTTCCCCGAATGTGGTCGGAGTTTATGTTCGGGATCAGCATGGCGCCGTCTCTGGTACAAGCTAAAACGATCCCCGATATTTTGAATTGTGCGCTGTATCACAGTAAAGATCTTTATCAGATGCAAAAAGTCTGTATTTATCTGTGCGACAGTTCGGGAGAATACCGATATGCCGCTTCCTGTGAAGCGGATGGTACTCCGCAGATACACCAAGGAATACTCTCACTGAAAAGTGCATCGGATCTTCTTTCGGTAAGCGAGGAGCCCGAGATAGTGTTTGTGTCACCGCTGCATTTGAACGAACGGAAGTTTGGTCTTATCTCTCTCTCGTTCGGTGAACATGACCGTGTTTACGATGCGGACTGGCTTCATTATGTAACTGTGCTGGCGCAGTCGCTGGAGATACTTTACATCACTGATCCCGATGCAATAGATCGCAATACAGCTTCCGAAGGCGCAAACAGCAGTTCCTCGCTGAATGATAAACTCTCTTGCCTGCGCAAAAAGCTTAAAGAAGCACCGTCAGAACACTGGACGGTAGAAATGCTTTGTGAGGAGTGCGGTCTGCCGAAGAGTACATTGCAAAAGCATTATAAACAGATGTTCGGGAAAAGTATGTTTGAAGAGCTGATCGAATTCCGTGTGGAGATGGCAAAGCAGCTGCTTGCCAAGACGGAGTATTCCTTGTCAGAGATCTCCGATATGTGCGGGTATTCGACAGAAAGCTATTTTATGAAACAATTCAAGCGCATCACGAAGCAAACACCGACCGAATTCCGACGGGACCTGAGTTCTAAAAAGCATTGAGCAGTCAAATAACAAGGGCAAAGCGGTCGTTAAGACAATACCGCATAACACAAAAGAGGGCTGTTGCTTGTTACAACAGTCCTCTTGTTGGTCTTATCAAAACGAATATTTTCTGTCGATGTCGCGGTAGCTTGAAGCTTCGATGATGTGCTTGCGCGTTATCTGCTCCGAGCCGTCAAGGTCTGCGATGGTGCGGGCGACTTTCAGGACCTTGGCATAGGTTCTGCCTGTAAGCCCCAGCATATTGAATACGCGGTCGAGCACCTCGCGGCAGTCGTCGTCGATATGGCAGACTTCATCTATCAGCGAAGGCGTGATACCCGCGTTGCATGAGATGCCGGTGCCTTTGAAACGCTCGTTCTGAATGTCGCGGGCTTTCTGCACCCTCTCGCGGATCTGCGCCGAGCTCTCTCCCTTGCGGGCGTTTGAAAGCTCCTCAAAATCCACGGCAGGCACCTCAACGCTTATGTCTATCCTGTCGAGCATCGGTCCCGATATCTTGCCGAGGTAGTTCTGCACCTTCTGCGGTGAACAGGTGCATTTTTTCTTCGGGTGTCCGTAGTAGCCGCAGGGGCATGGGTTCATCGCCGCCATGAGCATGAAATCGGACGGATATGTTACCGAACCCGCGGCGCGTGATATCGTCACCTTGCCGTCCTCGAGCGGCTGACGCAGAAGCTCTATCGAATTGCGCGAAAACTCGGGCAGCTCGTCTAAAAACAGCACGCCGTTGTGGGCGAGGGATATCTCGCCGGGGCGTATCATGTTGCCGCCGCCTGCAAGTCCCGCGGTAGAGACCGTGTGGTGCGGCGACCTGAACGGGCGCCTTGTGACAAGCGGAGACTTGGGGTCAAGCTCTCCCGCGATGGAGTATACTTTTGTGACGGATATCGCCTCATCGAAGGTCATGGCGGGGAGTATCGAGGGGAAGGCTTTCGCGAGCATTGATTTTCCCGAGCCGGGGGGACCTATCATCAGCGAGTTGTGGCCGCCAGCCGCCGCGACCTCAAGCGCGCGCTTTGCAAGGTGCTGACCCTTTACATCGCGGAAATCCGAGCCCTCGCAGTCGGGGGAAAGGTCGGCTATATACTCGGGCTGCGGGGGGATCTTCTTGTTCATATAAAAATGCGCCACCAGCGAACCCAGATCGCTGACACCGTAGACGGTTATGCCGTTGACTACGGCTGCTTCGGCGGCGTTTTCCGCGGGGACGTATATCTCGGTGCAGCCCATCTCTTTCGCTGTTATCGTCATCGGCAGCACACCGCGTACAGAGCGTATCTCGCCGCCAAGTGAGACTTCACCGATGAAAGCCGCCTTTTCAGCCTGATTGTGCTTTATCCAGCCCTGCACCATACATATAGCCGCCGCGATCGCAAGGTCGTGGACCGTGCCCGTTTTCCTGACATCGGCAGGTGCGAGATTTACGATCACCCTCGATTCGGGGAAGGTCAGTGAAGATGTGCGGAAGGCGCTTTTAAGTCTTTCGCGGCATTCCCTGACGGCAGCGTCGGCAAGCCCGATTATCTGAAAATCGGGAAGCCCCTCGCTTGATTCTATCTCGGCGCTGACGGGAAAAGCGTTGAAGCCTGTCAGCCCTATGCTTTTAAGCTTGAAAAACATCTGTTATCCCTCCGCGGCAGTATCGGGAGCCTTCTCCTCGGCGGCAGTATCCGTCTGCGCTTCAACATTTTCTTCGGTCAGTCCCTGCTCTTCATCGGACTTTTTCCCGCGAACAAGGTTTGAGGTGAAAAAGTCCAGCACATCGAGGTAAATGTTCGCCCTTTCGGTCTCGTTGAGCAGCTCGTGGCGGCAGCCCTCGTAAAGCTTTATGCTTACGTCTGCCTGATAATCCTTCAGCCTTTTGTATACGATCTCAACAGCGGCACCGTAATTCCCGACGGGGTCTTCAAGCCCCGACATCAATAGTATCGGTATATCCTTCGGGATATTCTGATACCAGCGGTCATCGGAGATATACCACAGCACCGATGCGAGATTGATGTATCCGTTTACGGTAAAGCTGTAATTGCAAAGCGGATCGGCGGTGTATTTCTCGACTATATCTTTGTCGTGTGATATCCATTCATAGCCCGTCTTTGGGTCTTCGATGCGGTCGTTGTACTTTCCGAAGCCCATCTTCGCGAGCAGCGGGCTTCTGTAATACTCGCCGCGAACCTTTTTGATGCCGTCGGCGGTCGCGAGCATTGCGGTGATAGCCGCTGCACCTATCTTCTTCTCCTTGCCGCCGAGTATCTTCTCGACAAGCTTGGGGTCGCCCTCCGACTGCTTTTCTATATCCAGCACCGCAGCCTCAAACCCGTCAGCCGTGCCCATGAATATGAATGCGTTAAGATCACGCCCGTACTTTACGGCGTAAGCCCTTGCGAGAAAGCTGCCCATGCTGTGTCCCAGCATAAAGAAGGGAAGATCGGGGTACTGCTTTTTCATTATGACCGTCAGCCGCCTCAGATCCTTAACGGCGTTGAGCCAGCCGTCCTTGGGTGAGAAGTAGCCCAGCTCATCGGGCATCTCGGCGGTCTTGCCGTGACCCAGGTGATCGTTGCCGCAGACCACAAAGCCGTTGTCAGCCATAAAGCTCATGAAGTCCGTGTAACGCTCGATGTACTCGCACATTCCGTGTGATATCTGCAAAACGCCTCTCGGCTCTCCGTCGGGGCGCATGATGATGCAGTGACAGACGTGAACTCCGTCCGAGCTTTTGAACCAGTGTGTCTCAAAATCTCTCATAATTAAATTCCTTCCTTACCTGATAATTCCTGTAAGTATATTATAGCACAATTTACAATAAATTGCAACATATAATTGGAAAATTATTAAAAGATTCTCTGGAGTAATATCCGACCGCCCGAAAGAATAGCATTTAAGGGGTGATATTTTATGTTCAGAGTATTCAAGTTTTCGGCAGCGGCACTCGCGGCACTCGCGGCAGCTCTGGCTGTGACGGCTGTGGCAGTTCTCTCGGGCTTTTCGCGAAAGGAAAAAGAGGAGCCGCCCGATGATTCTCGACGGCTGCCGATACTTATGTATCACAGCGTTGTTACCGACCCTTCGCTTTGCGGGGACTATGTCATCACGGCGGATATGCTGGAGGAGGATATAGTATGGCTGCTGGAAAACGGCTACACGCCCGTCTTTTGCAGCGAGCTGCCGCCATTTGCGGAGGGCAGGGGAGAGCTTCCAGAAAAGCCGATAGTTCTGACCTTTGATGACGGCTGCTACAACAATTTCTACTACGTCCTGCCGCTGCTTGAAAAGTACAAGGTCAAAGCCGTTTTCGCGGTGGTGGGGGAGTGGACGGTGGCTGCCGCCGAGCAAGCCGAGCCCTCGCCCGTTTATTCGAGCATGGATACCGATAATCTGCGCTCGATGGTGCTGAGCGGCTTCTGTGAGCTTGCAAATCATACATGGTCGATGCATTCACTCGGAGAGGACGGCGGCAGGCGGGGAGTGCTGCCGCTCGACAACGAATCCGACCGCGATTACCGCCGCGCACTCTGGGGCGACCTCACCGACTGTGCAAAGGTCATACGCGCCGCGGGTCAGCAGCCGACTACTCTTGCCTACCCATACGGTTTTCGCACTGACATGAGCGAGCAGCTTGTCGGGGAGCTGGGCTATACCGTGACCCTCGGCTGCGACGAGCGGGTAAATACAGTGTCAGTCGGCGATTACGGCTGTCTTTTCGGGCTGGGAAGATACAACCGCCCCTCGTCACGCTCGGCGGAGGATATACTTACGTCGATGTAAAAATGCAGCAAAAAAGTCTCTGTCCCAAAAAACGGACAGAGACTTTGCTTCATATCCTTTCAAACATCCCGAAGCCCATGTGGTTGAGCTCGCCGATCCCCGTGTTGTAGAGAAAGTCGATCACCTGCGGGTGACCCGATATCCTCAGACGGCAGTTGTAGCCCGTGATCCAGTTCTCGACTATCTTGCTCATGACCTTTTCGGGCTTGATAAGCGAATCGACCGTGACATCGGAAGGGGGCTCGCAGCCAATTGATGCTCTGAATTTCCTTTTCATATCGTCGTTTATCATCTGTCGGAAGAGCAGATGCTCGGGCGAAAAATATTCTATCTTGCCGTCCTGCTGTGTTTCGTATACAACGACGGGCGTGACTGAGCGTATCTCCGCGGACTTGCCGTTCAGGTGACGTTCGTATACCTTTATCATGCGTACTTCCAGCGTGCTGTCGAAGAGGGATATCTGTCCCCGTTCAAAGAGTGCGTCTTTAAGGATATTCCCGAACTCGGCAGAAGGCGTTCTGACCTCAAAGAAAAAAGCGTCGCCGAAGATCATCACATCGTTTTCCATTCTGTACCCGCCTTTCAGCGGCGAAAATGTGAAGTGTCGGTATCTGCCATCGTCGGGGCTGGTTTCAAGGCGCTTCATAAATTCGGTGTACGCTTTGTCGGCAAGCAGTAAATCGTATATCGAGCTCATCATGCTGTAATTATAATTCTGCGGAACGCGCAGAGGTCTGCTGTTCCTGATGCTTACTACTATCTGCATACTGTCTCCCTTCTGTCGAGGGCTAATGCGTCGTATAGTATAATTATAGCACAATACTCCAATTATGTCAACACAAACCGCAAAACTTTTATATATAATGTACCATTTTTGTGCCTCGCTCGCGACGAAAAAAGCTGTCGGCATAACACCGACAGCTTCTTCGTTTTTTATATCACTCAGAGGTGGTCATACTCTTTTATCAAACGATACCCTGCCACAGCATAGCATTAGCTACCTTCAGGAAGCCTGCGATGTTAGCGCCTGCGATCAGGTCGTCGCCGAGACCGTACTCGTTAGCAGCGTTTACGGAAGCGGAGAAGATGTTCTTCATGATGTCATGCAGCTTAGCATCAACCTCTTCAGCAGTCCAGTTGTATCTCATGGAGTTCTGGCTCATCTCAAGACCCGAAACTGCAACGCCGCCTGCGTTAACAGCCTTGGAAGGAGCAACCTTAACGCCGTTCTCTCTCAGGTAAGCAACAGCTTCGAGAGTGGTAGGCATATTAGCTACCTCAACATAGTACTTGCTGCCGTTAGCTACGATGTTCTTGGCATCCTCAAGCTCTACCTCGTTCTGGGTAGCGCAGGGCATATAGATGTCAGCCTTAACTTCCCAAGGTCTCTTGCCTGCGAAGAAAGGAACGCCGAACTTGTCAGCATAATCCTGAACTCTGTTGCGGCAGGAAGCTCTCATCTCGAGCAGGTAATCTACCTTCTCATCGGTGGAGATGCCGTTCTCGTCGTAGATATAGCCGTCAGGACCGGAAATGGTAACTACCTTACCGCCAAGCTCGTTTACCTTCTTGATGGTACCCCAAGCAACGTTGCCGAAGCCGGATACTGCAAAGGTCTTGCCCTTGATGTCATCGCCGAAGTGCTTGAGCATCTCAACGGTGTAGTATACAGCGCCGTAGCCGGTAGCCTCGGGACGGATAAGGGAACCGCCGCACTCCATGCTCTTGCCGGTAAGAACGCCTGTGAACTCGTTTCTGATCTTCTTGTACTGACCGAACAGATAGCCGATCTCTCTGCCGCCTACGCCGATATCACCTGCGGGAACATCGGTGTTAGCGCCAATGTGCTTGCAGAGCTCGGTCATGAAGCTCTGGCAGAAACGCATAACTTCTGCATCAGACTTGCCCTGGGGGTCAAAGTCGGAACCGCCCTTGCCGCCGCCCATGGGAAGGCTGGTAAGGCTGTTCTTGAAGATCTGCTCGAAGCCTAAGAACTTGATAACGGAAGCGCAAACGGTGGGGTGGAATCTGAGACCGCCCTTGTAAGGTCCGATAGCGGAGTTGAACTGTACTCTGAATCCGCGGTTTACCTGTACCTTGCCGTTGTCATCTACCCAGGGAACTCTGAACATTATCTGACGCTCAGGCTCAACGATCCTCTCAAGCACGCCTGCCTCTACGAGGTCGGGTCTCTTTTCGATAACGGGCTCGATGGTCTCGAGTACCTCTTTAACTGCCTGTAAAAATTCCTTCTCACCGGGGTTTCTCTGCTCGACCTTTGCGTAAACGTCGGCAACATACTGGTTCTTGAATGCCATTGGAAAATTCCTCCTATTTTTGATATAACCGTCCTATCCTTCGGGAAGCAGCAAAGCATCACACTAAAATACATCTGTTCCCCACAGACGGACACATTATTGTGAGCTTCACGTTCGTTCAAGCTTCACACAACGTATTCATTATATCACACCGGAGTGCCTTTGTCAACCGATTTTTGAAAAAATTTCCGAGACAAATTGCAGAAAAATACAAATATTCCGTATAAATATTCGTCATATTGCTGAATTTTTATCTGAAAATGCAGGATTTAGATTTTGCTCCGTCATTTATAGGCTGTTGAGAGGGCATATTGTAAGCGTAAGTTAACTCAGCCCGAACGATATCGAAAGTGCCGAATCGACCCTGTCCATCGAATCACGGTCAAGCTCTCCCATTCTTTCACGCAGACGGCGCTTGTCGAGGGTGCGTACCTGTTCGAGAAGTATGACCGAATCCTTTGCCAGCCCGCAGCCGCTGCCGCCTACCGATATATGCGTCGGAAGCTTTGCCTTGTCGTGGCGGCTGGTTATGGCGGCGGCTATCACCGTCGGCGAGTGCCTGTTGCCGATATCGTTCTGAACTATAAGTACCGGTCTTATCCCGCCCTGCTCCGAACCGACGACGGGGCTCAGGTCCGCGTAGTATATCTCTCCTCTGTGTACTGTCATGGCTTTATGCTCCTTTCCTGTTGTTATAAGTCTTGACCGAAGCGGCGGATCTATACAGAAAGCAGCAGGCGCAGATCTTGTCGCTTGATACTATATTATATGTATATCTGCCGCAGGCTGTCACTTTTTGGATGAGCGATGTTGTTGACTTTTTGCGGTCGTCATGTTATAATCAATGTGGACTATAAGCGGACACAGTCATTTTTTCGGCTGATTTCCATATAAACGGAGGTTTGAAATATGCCAAAGACGGAAAAAGCAATAGAGAACCATAAAAGCTTCAGATCATGTTCCGAGTCGGTGCTTTGCGCTTTCAGGGAAGAGATCGGCATGAGCGAAGGGGACGCTGCGGCGGCTGCAAGACCTATGGCGGGCGGACGCATGGGAAAATGCGGTGCCGTGCTCGCGGCTGAGGCGGTGCTGAAAGAAAAGTACGGCGAGGCTTCAAAAAGCAGGATCGAGGAATTTGAAAGAGAGTTTATATCCATGAACCGTTCGGTGATGTGCAGAGAGCTCAAGGGCGGGCTTACGGGCAAGCCGCTGAGATCCTGCCGCGGCTGCGTTGCCGATGCCGCAGAGCTGCTCGAACGCAGCCTTTCGGAGGAACAGTGATATATGGAAAACACCATTCTTATAATAGAGGACGATGCCGAGATAAACAATATGCTCCGCCTGCTGCTGAGGCAGAACGGCTACGGAACGGTCAGTGCCTATTCGGGTACCGAAGGGCTTTTGGCTCACGGCAGCGGCATAAGCCTTATACTGCTGGACCTCATGCTCCCTGGGCGCAGCGGCGAGGATATCATACGCGAGCTGAAACAGAAAGCCGATGTCCCTGTGATCGTCATGAGCGCGATACACGATGTCGGCAAGAAGGTAGACCTCTTTTCTCTCGGCGCAGACGATTATATCACAAAGCCATTTCACAACGATGAGCTGCTTGCGCGTATAGCGGTGCGGCTGAGGACAGGGGCTGCTTCTTCCGCCGCGGAGGCTGACACGCTGACCTACAAGAATATCGTTCTCGGCAGAGATGATTATTCCGTCACCTGCTGCGGCAGGCAGGCGGAGCTTTCAAAGCACGAGTTCGAGCTGCTTCGGCTGCTGATGGAAAACCCTTCACGCACCTGCACCAAGAGCATGATATACGATAAGGTATGGGACTATGAAAACTCTGCCGACGACAACACGCTGAATGTTCATATAAGCAAGCTCCGCAAAAAGCTGAAGGAGTGTGACCCCGACACCGATTATATCGAAACCGTCTGGGGCATCGGCTACCGGCTGAAAAAATAAGCCGCTTTAAGATTCTTTTAAGACTTTCTGCGGCGATTAAGACTTTTTTAAGGCTTTGATTAAGTGTTTTTTAAGACCTGCTTGTTATAATTATATCAGAAAAGAAAAACGGGAGGTCACAGAAAATGCGTGAAACTGTTTTAAAGACAAAAGGGCTTACAAAAAGCTATGGTAAATTCAATGCCCTCGAAAACGCCGATATGTCGGTGTACCGCGGGGACATATATGGTCTTATCGGCTGCAACGGCGCGGGCAAGACCACCTTCATGAAGATCGTCACGGGGCTTACTTCACAGACCTCGGGCGAGTTTGAGGTGTTTGGGAAAAAAGGGCTTGCCGCCGAAAAGGAGCGCGACCGCATCGGCTGCCTTATCGAGAACCCCGCATTCTTCGGGAATCTCACAGGATACCAGAATCTGAAATACTACTGCTATCAGAAGGGCATCACGGACCTCGGTCAGATAGATGAGGCGCTGAAGCTCGTTTCTCTTACCGATGCGAAGAACAAAAAGTTCAAAAAGTATTCTCTCGGCATGAAGCAAAGGCTCGGTATCGCTTTTGCGATGCTCGATGCCCCCGACATCATGGTGCTGGACGAGCCGATAAACGGACTTGACCCCATCGCCATAAGCGAGCTTCGGGATACCTTCCGCAAGCTGAATCAGGAACGCGGGATCACGATAATCATCTCCAGCCATATCCTCTCAGAGCTTTATGCCGTCGCGAACAGATTTCTGTTCATAGACCACGGCAGAGTTCTGAAAGAGATCACAAAGGAAGAGCTTGACCTTGAATGCTGCCGCTGCATAGTCATCAATACCGATGACACAAAGCACTGCGTTACCGTCATAGAGCAGCAGGGCATCAGCGATTATAAGGTCATAGACAGTACCGAGGTGCGCGTTTATCAGGAGAACGTCAAGGTGAGTGAGCTGAACAAGGCGCTCATAATGAACGATGTCACTGTCAACTCAATAACCGAATCGGGAGTTTCTCTCGAGGATTACTTCAAGCAGCTTGTGGGGGAGGTATCGTGATGATAAATATGATGCGTGCGGAGCTTTACCGCCTGACAAAAGGTTTCGGATTCTGGTTTTTCTGGACAGCTTCTCTGGGCACCTCGCTGATCTCCGTGTTATTCAAGGAGCCGGGCGGTGTCAGCTTCGGGGCTTCCTTTGATTACCCGCCCTCGCTCAAAATGGATATCGTTCAGCTCGGTATGAACTTTACCTATTACTTCCTGCTGATAATCCCCGTGTACAACCTGATATCTGCGGAATTCAATGAGCATACGATAAAGAACACCATATCCTCGTCGATAAGCAAGAATGTGTATTATCTTACGAAGTTCATCTTCACGATGCTCTATTCGGTAGTTTCCTACACCCTCGCCTGCTACATCTTCTACTTACTCAACAGGGTGATAAACGGCAGCAAGTACAGCTCGCCCGCGGGGGAGTTCACCAAGGCGCTTTTCAGGCAGCTGCCCGTGATCGCGGGGTTCGTTGCGGTGTTCATCCTTGTGGCGTTCTTCTTCAGGAAAGGTGCTGTTCTCAATTCGGTGACGATAATCACACCCATTGTTTACACTACCGTTTCGCTTTTGCTCTTCGGCATAAAGTCTACGAAGAACACAGCCGAGCATTTGCTAAAGTATGAGATAAGCACCGTGATGAGCAAGATGGCAGTGGGCTGCACCGACAGCTACCGCATGACCTGCTATACGGGCATAGCCGTTGTCGCCGCGGCATCGGCGGTACTCGGATATCTGGCATTCACAAGGCGTGAGCTTGACTGATATATAAAACATACCGCACGGAGCAGTCTCGGTGCGGTATCGTTGTTTGATAAAAGAGGTGAGATATTATGATCGCAGCCGTCATTTTGCTTTCGATAGCAGCCGCGGTGCTGCTTACGGCAGTGATATTGCAGCGACAGGAGATGGAAAGTGCCGCGAAGCAGATAAGCGAGCTGAAGGAAAAGGACACAAACGGTGTGGTACATTCTGTAAACGGCACTGCCGTCAGGCTGATAGATGAGATCAACGGGCTGCTTGGATACATTCGCAGCGACCGCATAGAATATGCGCGAAAGAACCACGACTTAGAGAAGATGATGACCAACATCTCTCACGACCTGAGGACGCCGCTGACTTCGGCTGTGGGGTATATCAACATCTTGCAGAACTCTGATATCTCAGAGGAGGAAAAGGCTCGGGAGCTGAAAATAATCGAGGACCGCCTGCTGATTCTCGAGGAGCTTATCGACTCGTTCTTTGAGTTCTCGAAGACCATTTCAAGCGGCAAAGCGCCCGAGATGACCGAACTCAATCTGATATCGCTGCTCGAAGAGTCGATAGTGCATTACTACGATGATTACAGCGCCCGCGGCAGGCAGATAATGCTGAGCTGCGGCAAGAGCCGTCTTATGATAAACTCAAACCGCAATATGCTCGTGAGGATATTCGACAATCTGATAAGCAATTCCTACAAGCACGGCATGGGCGACCTTGAAGTCAGCGTATCGGAAAATGACGGCATATCCGTTCGGTTTGAAAACGGGGTGGTATCGGAAGATATAGACATCGACCACGTTTTCGATGAATTTTACACAAAGGATATCTCGAGAACTAAAGGCAACACGGGTCTGGGGCTTGCGATAGCCAAGCAGTTCACCGAGATGCTGGGCGGTGAGATCTCAGCCGAGTTGAGCGGCGGACGCTTTGCGGTGACGGTGATGCTGAAAGGATAAATATAAGGGCTGCCGCACGTTGGTGCAGCAGCCCTTGTTGCTGTTATTACTCTCTTCTCTCGTCCTCATTGAGTGTGCCGAGGGACAGGGATTTCAGATATGCGTTGATGAAGCCGTCAAGGTCGCCGTCCATCACGGCGTTGATGTTTGAAGTCTCATAGCCCGTGCGGGTGTCCTTTACGAGCTGGTAGGGCATGAATACATATGAACGTATCTGCGAGCCCCATGCGATCTCCTTCTGAACGCCCTTGATGTCGTTGATGGTCTCAAGGTGTTCGCGCTCCTTGATCTTCACCAGCTCTGCGATGAGCATTTTCATCGCGTAATCGCGGTTCTGGAACTGCGAACGCTGGGTCTGGCAGGAGGTGACGATGCCCGTCGGCTTGTGTATCAGACGTACAGCGGACGAGGTCTTGTTGATGTGCTGACCGCCCGCGCCAGATGAACGGAACACCTGCATCTCAATGTCCGCATCGTTTATCTCAATGTCGATGGAATCGTCCATTTCGGGCATTACATCGACCGCCGCAAAGGAGGTGTGGCGTCTGCCCTGTGCGTCAAAGGGAGATACGCGGACGAGTCTGTGTACGCCCGATTCGCCCTTTAAATAGCCGTAAGCGTTCTCGCCCTCGATGATTATCGAAGCGGAGCTTATACCCGCGTCGCCGCCCTCAAGGTAGTCAAGAGTCTGGACCTTGAAGCCGTGAGCCTCGCCCCAGCGGGTGTACATACGGAAGAGCATCTCAGCCCAGTCCTGAGCCTCGGTGCCGCCCGAGCCTGCGTGGAAATTGACTATCGCGTTGGACTTGTCATACTGACCCGTCAGCAGGGAAGCGAGGGTAAGCTCCTCGATCTTCTCGCCCATGCTCGCGATCTCTTCCTGTATCTCGGCGATCATTTCCTCGGAGTCTTCCTCTTCGGCAGCCATTTCGAGCATTACCTCGATGTCTTCAAAGGCAGAAGTGATCTTTTCATACTTCTCGATCTGACCCTCTAAGGTGCGGGTCTCCTTTAGCACGGGCTGGCTCTTTTCGGGATCGTCCCAGAAGCCGGGCTCTGCGGCTCTTTCCTGAAGCTCAAGGATACGTTCGCGGCTGTTTTCGATGTCATAAACATCGTGAAGCTCCTGTATCTTGGGTCGGTAGCTTTCAAGCTCCGACCTCAAATTCTCTAAAAATACCATACTTTCCATATTCTCCTTTTTGTTTATACACGCAATTCCCCGCCGCAGCGGGGAACGGGTAATATCAGAATGCCACAAGGAATTCTATCTCGCCGAAGGTGAACTGTACGGGGATAGAAAAAACTTCCTTATCAAATCTCATGTCCTCATTCTTGGCAGTAGTGAGGGGGGTCAGGCTTATCTCAACGCCCGACTCGTTGGATTCGTTGACGGCGTAAAGACCGTTGCAGACGTTCAGGAACTCGCCAACGCTCGCGTCATCGAATTCGGGGTCGCGGACATAAGCGTCCTTTGCAAATCTCTTGGCGAAGGTCGCGTACTCCTCGGCACCTGCGGAAATGGCTGTGATACCTTCGTATGCACCTGTGATATTCTGCCTGATGGTAAGCTCTCCCGAAGAAGCTCTGGCGGGAGAAGCATCGAGCGGTGTAAAGTCATCGCCGACGAAGCGTATCAGGCTCTTTAGCAGCAGGGTGACATATTTTGTGTAAAGCTTTGCGTTTTGCGAGGTGCTGAAATGATAGAACTCACTGACGAGCTGAGCGAGCTTGTCGCTGCGGTCGCCCGAGATATCATCGTCGCTTATCTGATTATGCTCGCGGTATTCGTTGATATACTTCTCGAAATCCGCATTGCTGAGCGCACCCATGTTAACGAGGGTCTGCCCGAGCAGCAGGTAATCGGTGGGCTGCTTGCTCAGAAGCTCATCTACCTGTTCCGTTTTGAGGTAGCCCATGTCAACGCAGAGGTCGCCGAAGCGTTTATCGACGGTCTGCTGGGTCACATTCACGAGCTCGACCTGCTCGGCAGTCATAAGACCCGCGTTGATAGCGAGCACACCGAGCCTCATTCTTGTTACCTTTTTTTCGTCGAGCGCCTTTGCAAGCTGCTCTTTTGTTACCGCACCCTGATTGAGCAGATAACCTCCGAAAAACTGTGAGAACATGATCAGATCACTCCTTTCGCCGCGTTTTCAAGCGTTTGTCTGACCTGATCGTTGGAGATGGGCTTTTGCAGGAAATCCGTTGCTCCTGCCTTTATAGCGGCTTTGAGGTGGTTCTGAGTTCCTACCGAGGAAGCCATAATGACCTTAGCGTCGGGGTCGATCTCCTTGATCTTAGTAAGTGCGTCTATACCTGTGATAACGGGCATAACGATATCCATGAATACGATATCGGGCTTATGCTCGGAATACTGATCTATCGCCTGCTGACCGTCAGCAGCTTCATACACGTTTTTTATGCCAAGACTTGTGATATAAAGACAAAGGCTCTTTCTTGCAAACATAGAATCGTCACATACAAGAACCGACATTTCCTCTAATTTCATTGGTTGTTCCTCCTCTTTTACCGTGCCTGCGATAATGGCACTCTGATGTAAATTAATTATAACACATTTTTACTATGATTTCAAGTACATATTTATTTAACTTTTATAGTCATTATAAACAAAATTTACAAATTCTTTTTGTGTGCCCCGTTTTTGCTTGCATATTGCTGTCGTATGGTGTATAATACTACATGGAAAAGTATTTGAAAAGAAAGGAAGACCATGAATGAAAGCAAGAGTTACCCGCAGCGCAGATAAAAAGCTTCTCTGCTGCGGCTTATCCCGCGAACGCTTGCAGATAGTCGGGAAGTGCGCTGCCGACCACGGCGCCGATATCGTTGAAGCGGGGGACGGCTCGCTGACGCTCGGGCAGCAGCTCGGCGGCATAAAGGGCGAGGGTGCTGCTCCCGCCGAGGAATGCCTGATCTTTTCGGGATTTGACCGCGCGGAGCTGAATGCCCTGCTTGAAAGCCTCAGGACCTCGGGGGTACGCATCCCCCTCAAAGCGGTAGTGACCGCCCACAACATAGGCTGGAAGCTTGATGATCTTATCGCCGAGCTCAGGAAGGAACATGAATATATGAACGGGGGCGGAGCCCGATGAACAGTTCGGCAGAAAAAAAGCTGCTTTCGCTTTCGCCCCGCGCAAAGGGGATCGTCTGCATCGTGATATCCGCCTTCTGCTTTGCATGGATGAGCACCTTCGTGCGGCTCGCGGGGGATCTGCCCTCGGCGCAGAAGGCGTTCTTCCGCAATCTGGTGGCGCTTTTCTTTGCACTGGCGGCACTGAAAAGGAAGGGCATACCGCTCGTCCCGCATGATAAAAGGAACCTGCCCGCCCTGCTCATACGCTCATCGGTTGGCGCTTTCGGCATACTCTGCAATTTTTACGCCGTAGACCATCTCGTGCTTTCCGACGCTTCAATGCTGAACAAGATGTCGCCGTTTTTCGTGGTGCTGTTTTCGTTTTTGTTCCTGAGCGAGAAGCTGACGGTGTTTCAGGGAATGATGGTGCTGACGGCGTTCGTCGGCAGCCTGTTTGTCATAAAGCCGAGCTTTTCGGGGCTTTCCTCCTTCCCCGCATTTGTAGGGCTGGTCGGCGGCATCTCGGCAGGTGCTGCATATACCGCCGTTCGCTACTGCGGCAGCCACGGCGAAAAGGGTCCGTTCATCGTCGTATTCTTCTCGGGCTTTTCTACTCTGTTTTTCCTGCCGTTTCTGATATTCGACTATCACCCGATGACGCTGACTCAGGTGCTCGTACTGCTCGGCGCAGGGCTTTCAGCCGCGGGCGGACAGTTCTCCATAACCGCCGCCTATACCTACGCTCCCGCAAAGGAGATATCGGTGTACGATTACACGCAGCTTATCTTCACCACCGCCATCGGCTTTTTGCTTTTCGGCGACAAGCCCGATATTTACAGCATAATAGGATATCTCATAATCATATCCACGGCTCTGGTTTCGTTTGACTACAACAGAAAGCACACCGCCGGGCAATAACTGCCGCGGCGGGACTTGACATTTTTGATATATGGTGATATAATGACTGTATAGCCTACGGCAATATCCCGAAAGGAAGAGATCGTTATGAAAAAAGACCTGTTTGAATACATCTGGACGGATAAAAAGCGTACCCTTTTCGGACTCCCGTTGTCCTTTACACGCTATTTCATCACCGAGACAAAGTTTATAACCCGCAAGGGATTCCTGAACGTTGAGGAGGACGAGTTCGAGCTTTATAAGGTCACTGACAAGAAGCTCTCGCTGCCGCTCGGTCAGAGGATGTTCGGCTGCGCGACCATCACGCTCCATGTCCGCAACGATACGGATACTCCCGTCAAGGAGATAAAGTCCATCAAGAACGCCCGCGACGTGCTCAGCATACTCGACAAGCAGATCGACATGAACCGCGACAAGTACAATATCCGCGGCAGAGATATGTACGGGCATGATAATCACGGAGAGTTCGATCAGCACTTTGACGGAGAGTTCGATACTTAATACTAATCCCTAAAAGAACAGCAGACAAATCTCGACACTGACGGCTCATCACTCGTCGTCAAGCTCCCTTGCAGGGCGTCAGCCCAACTGCGGTCGCTTTCCTTGATTGCTGAGCCGTCAGCACCAATCTTTGTCTACTAACCTTTTAGGAATTAGTATAAGATCACATAAGCGGCACCTGTTGCCGCTTTTTCTTTGGAGAGATGTTATGCTTACATACAAGGAAATAAACGGTCTGCCCGATGTGTGGAGCCGACTTGCCCGCGCCGATGGACCTGTCTGCATCTACGGCACGGGCGATGCCGCCGAGAGGATACTTGATATATTTGAGCTGCGGGGGATAGAGTGCGCGGGGATATTCGCAAGCGACGGGTTTGTACGCGACCGCGAGTTCCGCGGGCACAAGGTCTGCTCACTTTCGGAGCTTGAAGCAAAGCTCGGGAGGTTCACCGCCGTGTCCGCGTTCGGCAGCTCCTTGCCCGATGTCATGTCGGCGATAGATTCGCTTTCGGAAAGGCACACCCTGCTTATGCCCGACCTGCCCGTTGCGGGCGGCGAGATGTTCTCGAAAAAGGGTCTGCTTGAGCGCTACGAGCAGTATGTCCGCGTGCGTGAACGCTTTGCCGATGAACAGAGCAGGGAAGTGCTAGATGCTGTCCTTCGTTACAAGCTCACAGGCGAGCTTTCGGGGCTCGGCCGGGTATTCACCGATCCGACAGCCGACTTCAAACGCCTTATCGCCCCGCGAGAGGACGATATCTACGCCGACCTCGGTGCATACAACGGCGACACCTGCGAGCTTTTTGCAGAACTCTGCCCCGATTACCTCGGCGTTTACGCCTTCGAGCCCGACAAGCGTTCCTTCCGCAAGCTTGTCAAAAGGCTGGAGGGCTTTGACAACGTGATAGCCGTGAACGCCTGTGCATGGAGCCATGACGGGAACATCGGGTTTTCACAGAGCGCGGGCAGGCAGTCGCAGATATCGGCGGGCGGCGAGGTGACGGCTGCACGTTCGTTGGATTCGGTGCTGTGCGGCGGCGAGTGCAGCGTGATAAAATTCGATGTCGAGGGTGCCGAGAGCCATGCGCTCGACGGCTCGGCAGAGACTATATCCCGATACCGCCCGAGGCTTGCGGTGTCGGCTTACCACCGCCCCTATGATATCCTCGACCTTGCCGAGCAGATACTTTCGATACGCGGTGACTACACGCTTTATCTGCGTCAGCCGCCATACTACCCCGCGTGGGATACGATGATATATGCCGTATAAAAAAACGACCGGACAGCCGCGTGATGTGCTGTTCGGTCGTATTGTTTACTTAGCGTCGTTTTTGCGTATCTGAGCGCGCTGTATCTTTCCGCTTACAGTCTTCGGCAGCTCGTCTACGAACTCAATTATGCGGGGGTACTTGTAGGGGGCTGTGGAGCTTTTTACATAGTTTTGCAGCTCCTTGACCAGCTCGTCTGAGGGCGAGTAGTCTTTGGTGAGGACTATCGTAGCCTTGACCACCTTGCCGCGTATCGGGTCGTCGGCTGCGGTTATGGCACATTCCATAACTGCGGGGTGCTCCATCAGTATGCTCTCTATCTCAAAGGGTCCGATGCGGTAGCCCGAAGCCTTGATAAGATCATCGGTGCGTCCGACGTACCAGAAGTAGCCGTCCTCGTCCATATAGGCGGTGTCGCCCGTGTGGTAGAATCCGAAGCGCCATGCGTGGGTGTTCTCGGCGGGATTGCGGTAGTATTCCATCAGCAGACCCGGGGTCTTGCCCTGCTCGCCGTAAATAACTATCTCGCCGACCTCGCCGACCTTTACGGGTCTTCCGAGATCGTCAACGAGCCCTACATTGTAAAGCGGAGTGGGCTTGCCCATTGAGCCGGGCTTGGGCTCCATGCCGTAAAGATTGCCGACCGTCACGGCGGATTCCGTCTGTCCGAAGCCTTCCATAAGCTTCAGCCCCGTGTATTCGTACCAGCGGTTGAACACCTCGGGATTCAGAGCCTCGCCTGCTATGCAGCTGTACTTGATACTTGAAAGATCATACTTTTCCATTCCCGCCTTGATGAAGAAGCGATACATGGTAGGCGGAGCGCAGAAGCTCGTTACCTTATACTTTTCGATCATAGCCATGAGCTTGTCGGGGTCGAAGCGGTCGAAGTCGTATATGAATGTCGTAGCGCCCGCTGCGAACTGACCGAACATCTTTCCCCATGCACACTTAGCCCAGCCTGTCTCGGAAACGGTAAGGTGAAGCGCACCCTCGGAAAGATGGTGCCAGTGCTTGCCCGTGAGTATGTGTGCCGCCGCTATCATATGGTTGTGCAGCACCATCTTGGGCTGACCCGTTGTGCCCGAGCTGAAATACATGAGCATGGGCTCGGTCTTTATGGTGGGAACTCTTTCGAGCGATGCGGGGTACTTCATGACCTCTGTCATAAAGTCGGTCCAGCCGTCGCGCTGACCGTGGGTGATGAATTTTTCTTTCATCGACGTATATTTGTTCAGCGCTTTGTCCACCTTTTCCGCAACGCTGTTCTCGGCGGTGGTGACGATATACTTGATATCGGCAGCCTCAAAGCGGTAAACGTAGTCCTTGGGCGAGAGCTGATTTGTCGCGGGGACGAGCACCGCGCCGATCTTGAAAAGACCGTATGCGAGCAGCCAGAACTCATAGTGGCGTTTCAGCACCGCCATCACGAGGTCGCCTTTTTTTACACCGTGTCCGGTCATCATGTTGGCAACGCGGTTTGAAAGCTCGCTCAGCTCACGGTATGTGAAGCGCCTTTCCTCGCCGTTCTCGCCGACCCAGAGTATCGCGAGCCCGTCGGGATCGAGCTTTGCCATCCCGTCAACTACGTCGTATGAAAAGTTGAAGTTATCGGGAAGATCCAGCTCAAATTTAACTAGCCTTCCCTCGCTGTCAAGCTCTTCATTAACAAATCTCTTGTAGAAGTCCTTCATTCAACTGCCTCCAGTAAAAATTCATCTATATCATTGCTGTTGTAAGCTATAAAGTCTGCGCCCGCGTTTTTAAGCTCCTCTGCGCCTCTGAAACCCCAGGCACAGCCGATGCACTTTATCCCCGCGTTTCGCGCCGTCTGCACATCAACGTCGGAATCCCCGATGAATATCGTTTCTTCCGCTAAAGTGCCCTGTTCACACATTATCGAATCAACTATCTCCCGCGAGGGCTTTGTGGGAACGCCGTCGCGCTTGCCGTGAACGCTGTCAAAAAGATTTACGCCGAACACCTGCTCCACGATCTTCTTTGAGAATTCATCGGGCTTGTTTGAAGCAACAGCAAGCTTTATGCCTGCGTCCTTTAGTTTTGTAAGCATTTCGGGAATTCTGTCGTAGGGCTTCGTAAGGTCAAGGCAATGTTCTCTGTACCGTGTAGAGAATGCTTCGTGTATGCGCTTTATCTCGGCTTCGCCGGTACCTTCCGGCAGGGCTCTTTCTATCAGCTTCATCGCACCGTTGCCCACGAAGTATCTGTAACTCTCGAACGGGTTCGGGGGATAGCCGTTCTGCGCGAGTACATATTCCACCGCCGCCGCAAGGTCGCCGAGGGAATCTATCAAAGTTCCGTCAAGATCAAATATTGCAAGCTTTATCATAGTATCAGTACCAGTTAAATTCATAACCGCTGTCTTCATCATCTAACTTGAAGGTGATGTGAAGATCATCGAAGATCACCGGATCATAGGTGTTGGCGCTCAGACAACCGTAGTATCTGCCGTCAACCTCTTCCAGCCATACGGACAGCTCTTTGAATACAAGATTGCCGGCAACGAACTCGCTGTCGATGATCTCTTCTTCAAAATGGGTATAGCCCTGCTTTACACACTCTGCCAGGTATCTTTCCTGAGTAAGGGCGATGATCTCTTCCTTGTTATCGTAAATACGGTGAAGAGCTTTAACTATAACGCTGACTCTGTCCCCGATCTCGTTGGCGCGGACCTCAAGCTCACTGTAGTCTGAAAACTTCGGCAGCTGCTCGCTGTCCATGGTGATCTCATCTTCGGCAGAATCATACCGGAAGGTGAGCCTGCCAAACACATCATCGTTGTAGGTCAGATCGTGTATCTGCGCTGCACGCTCTTCTTCCGCCTTCTTCTTTTTCTTGGCATCCCGCTTGTCGTCAGTCGCTACTATCAGCCTGTTGATAACGAAGCAGACTGCGGCTCCAAGGGCAAGCACTCCGGCAACAGGGAAGTCCCTGTCGGAAACTGCCACACCGATGGCTAGTATTACCAGCCCGATGCCTGCAAGCAAAAGCAGGAATGCGATCATCACTAAAAAGAACCAGAGCCCGTCGGCTGCTCTATCAGACGCTTTTTCTTCCATTTATCAATCTACCAGCTTTCCTGAGAGTTTTTTTGAATATTCATTTCTGAACTGCTCGAACCTGCCCTCATCGAGAGCTTCTCTGATGCGCTCGGTCAGGGTGTTGTAGAAGTAAAGATTGTGCTGCACCGCGAGCCTTCCCGCAAGCTGCTCGTTTGATTTGAACAGATGGCGTATGTATGCGCGTGAGAAATTGCGGCAGGTGGGGCAGTCGCACTCGGGGTCGAGAGGACGGTCATCGAGTTCGTACTGCTTGTTGTGTGCGTGCATTATGCCGTTCCATGTGAATATGGTGGCGTGGCGCGCGTTTCTTGAGGGCATGACGCAGTCGAACATATCAATGCCGCGGTATACGGCTTCGATTATATTGCTGGGCGTTCCTACGCCCATGAGGTAGCGGGGCTTGTCGGCAGGCATATGCGGCTCTACCTTTTCGATAACGTGATACATCACATCGGTAGGCTCGCCGACTGCAAGTCCGCCTATCGCGAATCCCGCGCAGTATTCTATCTCGCGTATGCGCTTTATGTGCTCTACTCTAAGGTCGTCATAGGTGCAGCCCTGATTTATGCCGAAGAGCATCTGCTCGCGGTTGATCGTTTCTTCAAGAGAGTTGAGCCGCTTCATCTCTGCAACGCAGCGTTCCAGCCAGCGTGTGGTGCGCTCGCAGGAAGCCTTTGAGTAGCTGTGCTCTGCGGGGTTCTCAACGCATTCGTCGAACGCCATCGCAATGGTCGAAGCCAGATGCGACTGTATCCTCATGCTCTCTTCGGGACCCATGAAGATCTTTTTGCCGTCAACGTGTGAGTTGAAGAAAACGCCTTCTTCTTTAATTTTACGCAGCTGAGCCAGCGAAAAAACCTGAAACCCGCCGCTGTCTGTAAGTATCGGCTTGTGCCAGTTCATGAACTTGTGCAGTCCGCCCATCTTGTATATGATATCATCGCCCGGACGGACGTGAAGATGATAGGTGTTGCACAGCTCAACCTGACATTTCAGGTCGTTTGCCAGGTCTATCGAGGAAATACCGCCCTTGATCGCCGCCGACGTGCCGACGTTCATGAATACGGGGGTCTGTATGACCCCGTGAGGTGTATGGAATTCTCCGCGCCTTGCAGCGCCTTCTTGTTTTAACAGCTTGAACATAATGTCTCCTTACCGTGTTCGGGCATAGCTCGCCCTTGCTAAAGACTAAATGATATTTTATCACACCTGTCATTCTTTGTCAAACGACTTTAGGACAAAGCGTGACAATTGGGAAATAAAAAAATGACCGATGGCGGAAACATCGGTCATTGACTTTGGGTCATTTGAAAGGATAGAGTGCTATGAAATCATCAGCCGCCTGCTCTACGGTCTTCTCGCCGTTTTCAAAGAGCATATACTGCTCAAAGAAGGCTTCGTAGCGTTCGGTCTCTTCTATCTCGTTCGGCATCTGCCTGAAGTATGTCAGATTGTCATTGACGAGCTTTCCTGCTTCATAGGCGGTGCCTTTGAGCATATTATTTCCCTCAAGCACCTCAAGTGCCGAACGTGAGAGCGGCACGCCCTTTTCTGTTCCCTGAAGCTCTGCCATGCGGCTGTCGTTCAGGAGGAAGTTCAGCAGTGAGGCGGTCTCTTCGGGGTGTTCTGTGTTTTTCTTGATGGAATAGACCTGATTCGGCTTGACGTACCAGCCCGCGAACATAAGCTTTTCATATTGCTGCGTTTCTTCGTCGGGGGCATTGCTTGAACTGTACGGGGAAGCATTATTCTGTCCCCCTTCTTCATTTTTATTTCCCGTTTCTTCTCTTTTCTGTTCAACGAACTCCAGTGTCTCTTGCGTACAGAGGGGAGCACCTACCTGGAGCAGACCGCGGTGTTCGGAGACAGGCACGGCGTAATAATCGGCGTCTGATACCCAGAGCGCTTCGCTGGCGCACTTGCCGTCAAGGAACATATCCCTGTTGTAATCTTCAACGGGGATGACCTTTTTGTCGCGCAGTTCTTTATAGAACTGCATCATTGATATGATATTTTCGCTGTCGAATCCGTCGTCAAATGAAGCCTTTCCCGTGATCTGTTCTTCGTGTGCGATGAGCATTAGCCAGTAGTGCTTGGGATGGCTTTCAAGAACATATACGTTGTGGGGCGAAAATACCTTCGCTGCTGCAAAAAGATCTTCCCAGGTCTCGGGCGGCTTTATGCCGTATTTCGCATACACCGCATTATTATGATAGAACGTGACGGCATTCAGAGAGGTCGGGATGCCGTAAAGCTTGCCGTCGATGGTGCAGTAGCTCAGCTCCTCGGCGGAGTAGTTCTGAAGGGCGATATAGTCTTTCAGCTCATTCAGGTCGTAAAGGGCGTCGTACTCCTCGACCATAGGCTTCAGCCAGAAGGAATTGAGCTGCATGAGGTCACATTCCTTGCCGCATCTGAGCAGTGCGTCAAGATTGCTCTTGTAGCCGTCAAAGTCATAGGGGTACGGCACGACCTCAAGGGTATCGCCCGTGTCCTGTTCAAATATCGTAAGTCCGCGCAGGGTATAGGAATTGCGTGCCTCGCTGCCCCACCATGAGAATGAGATGGTAGGTGCCACGACGATCTCTCTGCTGCTGTTGGCGACTATCGACCGTTTGAGCGAGCATGAGGAAAGCGTCATGACGGCTGCGGTCATTATTGCGGCAGCCGAGCGGATATGAAGCTTATTCATTCAGCTCTCCTCCTTTTCTTTTCCATCGCTGTGCGGGTTCTTGTATATCCCGAATCTGTTCTTTTCCTTGTGGTCTGCAAGCTTGTAGGCTTGTCTTGCCTTGCCCAGCAGAGTATCAAAGTCATCTCCGTCATCGGGGTATATCGAAGCGCCGATGGTGATATTGAGCTTAAGCGTGCCGTCATCGCCTGCGGTAAAGTCCTCAAAGGAACGGTAAAGCTCCTCGCAGCTCTTTCTAAGCTCATCGTGAGCCTTGAAAAGGTCAAACTCGCTGTAATCGGCGAATACCGTCATATAGTCGTCATAAGCTCTGCCTATGTGGTGCTTTCTGTTTTCAAAGAAGCTCTCTGCCTTTTCGGCGAGGGCGAACCTTATGTCGTTCCAGTATCTGAGGGATACGGTGCTCTTTATCTGCTCGTGATCCTTGATGCCTATCATGATGAATGCGTAGGTGCTGCCGACAAGGGAAGTCTCCAGCACTTCGCTTATCATCTCATCAAGACCGTATTCGTTAAGCGTTCCCGTGACGGGGTCTAAGTATTCGCCGCCCGTGAGCTGCTCAGACTGTTTGGGACCGACGGAGAACACCAGTATCCCCGTGAGCAGTGAGATCAGCACGACCGCCGACATACCGATAAGCGTTATGGTAAGTACCACGGTGTAGTTCGGGAAGAAATCGCTGTTGGTCGTCACGGCATATACCGTCCAGCCGTTTTTCATCTTTATCCTTGAAGCGATGTAGTAATCATCTATAACGCTTTCGTTTTCCTTATGGAAAAGTGAGGAATACTTTGAAGGCATATGGTTGCCCGACCTTATCCTTTTGATGTCCGAGTAGATAACGCTCCCGCTGCCGTCGGCGAGGATATAGTCAACTTCCGAATCGGTGTGGTATGAGGGGAAGACTATGTTCAGGCTGCCGGTGTAGCAGGACATAACGAAGATGGCGTCCTCGTTCAGTCGTCTGAGATAGTACATCTTTGAAAAATCCCCGAACTCGCCGAACACCCATTTATCGCTGCTGCCGTCGAGCGTTTCGGCAAATAAGCTGTATCCGCCGTTCGCAGTTACGTCGTCAGCTACCTGAGAGACATTTCCGATGGTATCGGAATTTGAGTAGATCAGGAAAAAGTCGTTATAGCATTTTCCCGCCGAGATCTTTGAGAGCTGACCTTTGATCTCTGCCTTAGACTGTTCATAGCCGGAGCTGCGGTGTGTTTCGGAGAGTATGCAGGGGGAGTATTTAAGGATAGTCTCATTCACAAAGACTTCATTGCATTCCGATTCACATTCCTTTATGTAATTGTCAGCCGCAAGGGTGGTGTTCCTCGCTCCGCTTTCGATCAGGCGCGATTCCTTTTCATCGGCTGTCCTGCCGAGGGTCAGGAACAAAAGAATGGTCGCTGTGGCAACGGTCAGCAGCATGGCTGCGGTATACCCGATAATCGTGCGGCGCCTTATCTTCCTTATCGGTAAGTTGTTTGGAGTGGAATTATATGGCATTTTTCTGCCTCCTGCCGATATCCATACGCTTTGTCGCGTGTGTTTATTATTATAGGAGCAATACCGCAGCGAGCGGCGGCTCGTCGCCTTTGCAGGCCCATCTGACGCACCAACAGTTGTACAGTATTGCCTTAACATGAATATTATAGCAGGATTCTCCCTGGATTTCAAGCTTTTGTACTCAATGTTAATATGACGTTAATATATTTACCGCCCGACGGGAATGACGCTTATGCGGCGGATATAGCCAAGAACGCTAAAAAATGTTAATCAAATCAGAAAAAATAGTAACAATTTATCGGTTGATTAAATTTTGATCTTGTGTTAAAATATATTTATATATTTGAAATTTCGGGAGGCTAAGGACCTATGAAGGAAGGACTGTCTGCTGCGGAAGCGCTCGCAAACAAACAGTATAAACGCGGAAGAAGAAGAAAGGTTCTGGCAGGTACTGCTGCTGTTACGGCTGCCGCACTTGCGGTGGTGGCGGTGATGACCATCAAGCGAATACGCAGCAACGACGCTCTGCTGCTGGCTCAGAACGTTATCTCGCAATTTGATATCAACACCACATACCGCGAACAGGAGCTTGCTCCCGACGGTGACAATGACGGCGACGATGTCATAAACGATACCGAAAAGCACAACGGCACCAACCCCCTCGATGAGGACTGCGATAACGATGCGCTCTCTGACGGAGATGAAGAAAAGCTCGGCACCGATCCCAAGAACAAGGACACCGACGGCGACGGTCTGCTCGACGGCTATGAGCTGGTAGTCGGGCTTGATCCTACCGCAGCATCTACCGACGGCTCTCAGAATGACGGCTCTGTTGTGGTCGAACATACAAAGAAAAGCGGCGAGCTCACCCTTGATATGAAGGGGAGCGCTAACATAGTCGACGCTTCGATATACGAGATGAGGATATTCAACATATCCTCGAATACGGGCGTTGTCAGCAAGGCTTATGACATCATGTCCGATTACAATTTCGATTCGGCAAAGGTGACCTTCAAGGTCAACAAAAAGGCTCTCGAAAACCGCGGCATCAGCATGAAGAACCTTTCGGTGCTGAAGTTCAACAAGAGCAACCTCACCTATGAAAAGCTCGATACGAAGGCAGACTCCGCTTCGGGCACCGTTACCGCAAACATAAAGACATACGGCACATATCTTGTCGGCGTTGAAAAGCAGGCGAACAAAGCGCCCGATACCCGCATAGCCTTCCTGCTCGACAACTCGGGCTCGATGTACCCTTACGAGGTATCGAATTTCCCCGCCGAGAACGACGTTGACTTCAAGCGTCTTGATTTTACCGAAAAGCTCATAAAGAAGATAGAAGGCGACGGCGATTTCCTTTACAGCATCGCAAAGTTCACCGCCGATTACAGCCTTATGACCGATTTCACAAAGGACAACAGAAAGCTGCATGACGCTCTTGACGACATCAGACACTCAGATGAAGTTTTCAGCGGCTCTCATATCGAGACTGCACTCGAGACCTGCATGGATTCCTTTGCGAGGAACGGCAATACAAGAAATATAATAGTTCTGCTTTCCGACGGCGCTTCCGATGAAAAGGACGCAAAGAGCGTTGAAGAGCTCGCAAAGATCGCGTTTGAGAAGAACATCATCGTCATGACGGTAGGGCTCGGACGTGAGGCTGACAGAAACTGGCTCCAGAATCTTTCGGCTCACACTGGCGGACGCTATTACTCCGCTTCCGACGCCGACGCTCTCGAAGGCGTTTACAAGCAGATCGTCACGACACTCAACTACGACGTTGTGGAGTATGACAGCACGGACGACAGCGCTAAGGGATATTCGCTTTACAACACGGGCTTCGATCCTCTGAAGAACGGCTATTCCTTCAAGAACTTCCGCGCTTCTGATACCCCGAGCCTTGACTTCGGCATGGCGCTTTTCGCAAGAGACTGGTACGTCGGCAGACTCAGTATGAGCAAGTCGAAATTCAGCCCCTCTGACGAAAGCTCGCAGAAGTATGACGCTCCCGGCTACAAGCTCAAGGGAAGCAGCATAGAAGAAAAGTTCACATCGCACGAACCGCTTTCGAGCATAGTTCCAAATATGCTGACGAGTGACCTTGCTGATGTCAAGAAATACCTCGACTTCAACAGCAAGAGCAGCACTATCAAGGTAAAGAGCAGCTATGCGGGCAGAGCTGCCGATGAGGGCTGGGTATCGCAGAGATACAAGCTCAATGCAAGCAACCTGAAATGGGAAAAGGTCGAGCTTCTGAGCCTTGACATTTCGGGCAGTATAGATAAGATCGCGAAGGCGAGCAGCGAGGAGGAGGCTGAGTTCTACAGGGCTCTGTATACCCTTAACGCTATCCAGTGGGACGACAGCTTTGCCGAGTTCGATCTTTATGACGGCGACAGCGGATTTGAGAACCTCAAGGAGCTTCTCGCACGCGGCGAACCCGTTATAACCACCATCGACGGTTCTCACACCGTCAACGCTATCGGACTTATCCAGGACAGCGAGGATCACCGCAAGTTCGTGCTTCAGGTCTATGACAGCAACTATCCCGGCGCGGTCAAGCAGGTATATATCACACGTTCGGTAAAGGGCGAGTTCGATATAAGCGGCAAGAACGCAAAGTGCAAAGAGGTGGGCTATGAGTACACCTGCGAGTATGAAGGCAAGCAGGTGGGCATAATGTTCTCCGATGTTGCGGTCTGATGATAACAGAAAAAAGGCGGCAGAATGTTCTGCCGCTTTATATTTTTGATATAAAGTAATCGTTATCTGTTAAAAATGCACAAAAGATTATTGAAAAGTTTGTGATATATTTGAGCGGGTACAGCGTTCATTTTTTGAAAAAATGCTTGATTTTACGCGGGATATCTGATATAATATATATTGGATCCGAATATTGCACGGGTGTGTTGTCGGATCACGGTATGTTGATAAGCTGTCGAAAATGACAGCGCAAACAATAAATATGGAGGAGATCACAATGAAAATATCTAAGATCATTGCAGGTATGTCTGCGGTAGCACTCGCAGCAGCAGTTGCAGTTCCCGTAACCGCTGACGAGGCACCTGCGGAAAACGGTTTCTATAATGCTACCGGTACATGGACCGTCAACTTCGACGGCTCCAGCCTGGATAATGTTGCAACAGCAGTTGACCCCGAGGGCGATACATGGAACGAGGGCGCTAAGGGACAGCTGGTAGGCTATACCAACCAGGAGACAGGCAAGGTCGATTTCTACAACTTTGGCTGTAACTTCCAGGTAGGTCACGCGAAGAAGGCTGTTGTTTCTATCCATGTTACCAGTGATACAAACAACATCTGGATGGCTGACGAGAACGCAGCAGGCGAAGGTAGTGCCGTAAGTGAAGCTTATATGTACACCGTTCAGAAGTCCTGGAACGGCGACTGCTCTGCTGACTTCCAGCAGGGTTGGACTCATTCTTATGATGCAGACGGCAATCCCGTATATGCTGACGGTGCTTGCGATATGAACGGCTGGAACAGCGGCAGCGGCAAGTTCAACGGTCAGTGGGTACAGATCTCCCTTACCGATGACAACCTTTCCGCACTTCACTTCGAGATCACCGTTGAATCGACCGACAAGACCACTTGGGAGTATCATCCTTACAGCGAGGAAAGCGCTGACGATTATCAGTACATCATCTGCACTTTCGGCGGCAACGGCGGATTCAATCCCAGCAGCGTTTCCGGTGACGGCGATCCTTATACCAAGGTAAATGCTACCGATGAGGGCGAAGCTATTCAGGTAGTCGTTGACGGCGATTACATCAACAAGCAGATCCCCGGCGCAGTTTGCAGGGATGGCGATGACAGCAGCGAAGGCGGCAGCGGAAACAGCGAAAACGACAGCAAGGGCGACAGCTCCAACGCTGACAGCAACGCAAGCGGCAGCGATTCCAACAACTCCAAGGGCGGCAACAATAACTCCAAGGGCGGCAACGGAGGCGGCGGCAGCAAGGGCGGCAGCGGCACTACCGGCACCAACACTTCCGCTGCTGGCGAAGGTGAGGCAGCTTCTGATGCTACCGAGAATGCAAATTCCGGTGCGGCAGCAGGCGTTGGTCTTGCGATCGCAGCTCTCGCAGGTGCAGCAATAGTTGTATCCCGCAAGAAGTAATCAATAACGATACATTAAGGCTGTGTCTTTCGGGCACAGCCTTTTTTGTGTATTTTGTTGGAAAAAGTAATCGTTTTCTGTAGAATGTTACTATAAAGAATCTGCCGATTTGTGCAAATAGGATATTGAAAGAAAACCGTATTTGTGATATAATTTAATCGTTAGATACTATACTTTTTACTAATGATATTGGAGGTAATCTAAATGAAAAAGCTTTTAGCTTGC
Organism: Ruminococcus sp.; assembly: GCA_024697545.1. Taxonomy (GTDB): domain Bacteria; phylum Bacillota; class Clostridia; order Oscillospirales; family Ruminococcaceae; genus YE71. The sequence continues at coordinate 44,782 of JAILFN010000067.1, read as the reverse complement.
ACAGTTGCTATTGCTATGGCTTGTGCTATGATGACTGCTTGCGGAGAGTCCGGAAACGACAGCTCTTCCAAGAAGGAAGAGACTACTACTACAACTACCGCTGCCGAGACCGAAGCTACCGAGACTGAGACTGAGGCTGCCGAGACTGAGGCTGAGTCCGAAGCTCCCGCTGACAGCGAGGGCGAGGGTGACGACACCGAAAAGGCGGGCGGCGCTGAGTTCGCTCCCGTATCCGCTATTAAGGATCAGCTCAAGAACATCGACAATGCTTCTCTCGTATTTGCAGCTGATACCGATGTAAACGCCTTTACCGAGATGTTCAACGAAGAGGTAGGCGGCAAGAAGCCCGGCGAAGAAGGCTATGAGGGCGATGAGGCTGTATGCGACCTGAGCGTTCAGGAAGTTGCCGGCGTTAATATGCTCAAGATAGATGAGCTTTGCTATCAGGTAATGCCCGATGGCACTTATAAGTATATGATCCCCAAGATCAGATTTGATATGAACAAGCTCTTCAAGGGTCATGAGGAAGATATGGAGAAGATCTTCACCATCAAGGCTGACCTCGTCTGCATCGGACGCAACCAGCAGCTTTATGATACCGGTACGCTCAGCCCTGTATGCGTTCCCTGGTACGGCGGCGCATTCGGCGTTAACAACAACAACGTTTGGAACGGCAACCTTGTAGAGTACAGCCTGGCTTCCAACGCTTCTGCTGAGGGCGATGAGACCGCATGGTCCAATCAGTGGGCTTATACCGAGGCTATGTGCCGTCCCGGCATCAAGGGCGGTGAGGCTCAGTTCTCCAAGGACTTTGAGACCAACTATATCACTTTAATGGCTTGGCAGGTAAAGTCTCACATGGACTTCTATGTAGCAGATCTCGTATTTGAGGACGCTGACGGCAACATCATCGCGGTTCCCGAGGAGAATATCCCCGGCGGCGCTTCCTACACCGCTGACGAGTATCCCGATCTTGATGAAGTCAACAGCAACCTCACCTATGACGAAGCAGGCAACTGCGTATATGAGGACGAGTCGCTGGTAGTTGACCCCAACACTGTTGAAGGATTTGACTTTGACAAGGCTAAGGAAGCTGCTATCGCTGCTCTCGAATGATCTCGGCTGAATACCGATATTTCCGACCGCACATTCTTATGAGTGTGCGGTCTTTTTGTATTTTGAAAAGCTGACCTTCAGTCCGTTCTCTGCCGTCATGCCAGAGGGTATACCGTCCCTGAACTCGACTTCATACCGCTGACCGCCAAGCTTGCCGCTGTGCTTTTCGTTTGTGCAGCCGTCTAAAGCCCGTGCCGTCATGCGAAGCGGCGAACAGGCGGGAAGCTGCCCCTCGCCCGCAGAATAGCTCAGCCCGTCGCAGCTTATCGTCCAGCCCGCGTCGGAAAGCAAAAACTGCATATCCTTTAGGTTCTCAGGGGAGGTGACAGTCATGAGCCAGCCGTCCGAAGAACGTGTGAGGTCGGCGCCCGCGTTCAGTTTTCCATCGGTCATCTCGGCGTGTATGCTGAAATATTTCGGCAGCTTTGCGGGTTCATCTTTTGCCGTACCGCTGCATCCCGTCAGGCAGATGAGTGCAGCTGCGGAAAATACTGCCGCCGTTTTCTTCAAAAGCTTATTTGACATATGACCACTCCTTAATAAAATATCCCCCCGACATACATCGAGGGGATAGTACAGCTTTTTGTACAATTAACTGATCTTTGTGAGTGTATCCTTGAATGCGCTGATGATATCGCTTGCGGTGATCGCTGCGGGGGAATACTGATCGCTCAGCAGCTCGGCAGTGCTGCCCATGATGTAGTCTCCCAGCATACAAGCCGTTCTGGGCTTCAGACCCTGTGCGAGAAGCGAGCCGATGATCCCCGCGAGCATATCTCCCGAACCGCCCTTTGCAAGTGCCGAGGTGCCGAAATCGGTGACGTATGCAAGCCTGTCCTTGATGGTTATTGAGGTCGCGTCCTTTGCGTGAACGGTAACTCCGTACTTAAAGCAAAGCTCCCGCGCGAGGCGGTAGCGGTGAAGCTTCGCGTCGGCGTTGTCGGTGGCGCAGAGCCTTGCAAGCTCGGCGATGTGTGGGGTAAGGATTATCTCACATTTCTTTTCCCTCAATACATCTATATGCTTGGCAAGCTGATTTATTCCATCGGCGTCGATGACAAGCGGCACCCTGCATTTTTTGACGATCTCCTCAATGATCTTCATAGTGCCTTCGGTGCAGCCGAGACCGCAGCCGATCACTACCGCGTCGGCACCGTCGATAAGCTCGTTAAGGCGCGGGATCGCCTCCTCGCTGATAAAGCCTTCGTCGTCTGAGGGCAATGGGGTGTATACACATTCGGGGGCGTTGCCCGAGATGCACTGTATAACGAACTTAGGAGCTGCGAGCTGAACGATGCCGCAGCCGCTTCTGAGTGCCGCCCTTGAAGCTATGGCAGCCGCACCGACATAGTTTTCCGAGCCGCAGATCATAAGCAGCCTGCCGAATCTGTTCTTGTGATCGACCTCGTTTCTGTACGGGAAGAGCTTCTTTAAGTATTCGGGTTCTGCGGTCTCGATGATGGTGTCATCATCAAGCTGCGCTGCCCAGTTGTTTGGTATCGAGATATCCGCTACGCTTATCTTTCCGCAGAAGCTCTTTGCGGGTCTGAGGTACATACCGAGCTTGGGAGCGTGCATGGTGAGCGTTTCGTCGCAGAAAAGTGTCTCCGCGGCAGCTTCACCGTTGCAGCAGTTTATGCCGCTCGGCATATCGCAGGCTATGCGGTATGCGGGCTTTAATGAGATCTCGTAAAGCTCTGCCGCGAGCAGGTCGTCAAATTCGCCCTTGAAGCCCAGACCGAAGATGCAGTCTACGATGATATCCGCGTCATAGTTCACGGCGATGTCGATAAAGTCCTTGCTTTCAAGCAGGTTGTAAGCTCGCTTTGCAAGCTCGGTCGTGGGCATACCGCACATCAGCTTGACCTTGATCTTCAGATCGCCGCCCTTGAGCTTTGCAGCGGCAACAAATCCATCGCCGCCGTTGTTGCCCTTGCCGCAAAGGAAGAGTATCTTCTTTGCGCGGCGTTCTGCGGCACGGCTCTTTATCATCGAAGCCAGCGCGCTGCCTGCATTTAGCATAAGCGTCCACAGGGGAGTGCCGAGGTGCTCGCTGGTTTGTTCTGCCTGTGACATCTGTTCGGGTGTAAGTAATCTCGCCATGTTTATACCTCATTTCTCAGCAACGCAGAAAGCCTGCGCGTATTCTTTTGTATGTGAGATGCTGATATGGAATCTTCTGTCCCCTGCACATTTTGCGGCGTTTCCGCAGAGCACCAGATAAGGTGCGCCGAGCTCGTCATGGGCGACGGTTATCTCGTTGAGTGAAAACCCGCGAACGCCCGTGCCGATGGATTTTGAAAAGGCTTCCTTGACAGCCCACACCCCCGCCATCTCCTGCGCGGGATCCCGAAACTGTGAGAAAAACTCCATCTCCTCTGCGGAGAATGCGCGTCTGCAAAAGCTCTCTCTCGAAGCCGCGCGCTTTACCCTTTCGACCTCGATAAGGTCGCAGCCGACACCCGCTATCATAATTTAGCCACCACGTTTCTCGGGAGCGAAGGCTTTATGATGTCGATGATCTCCATACTGGGCGTGAACACCAGAACGCAGCTTCCGTACTGCTTGTGGGTGAATCTGAGGTAGTAGTCGTCAAGCTCGGGGTTGCAGGCGTATGCGCGTATAACGGTATCGTCCTCGCCCGCCTCAAAGCTATCATCGACCTTGCCGTACTCGCTTACCTTGTGGAGGTCTACGGTTATGAGTCTTTTGCGCGAAGCCTGATTTGTGATTTTGTCGATATCAAGATCGGTGTTGGTCACGATGTATTCGTATTCGACAAAGAACCTGCTTATGATGTGCCAGCCGAAGTATATGCCCGCAGCGGCAAATACGATGCCGAATATCTGAAGGATCGTCCCCAGCGTGAGTATGAGGACAGTCGCAGCAAACGCCACGCAGGCGATTATTATGAACGTCCTCGAAGTCTTCTCGTTTCGGGTAAGTTCTTTTTTTACTATAAACTCTTTAAAAAGATCCATTGATCCTTCTCCTTTTTATCTGCGCTTTGCGCGTTTTTTCTTTCGTACAGAATAGCCGAAGCTCCCCAACACCTTGCCGAGTGAGAAATACTGACCGTGGGCGTAGGCGATGAGCCCTGCCTTTTCAAGAGCCAGTCTGCCTTTTTCGTCGATAAGCTCCTCGGCGGCGTCAACTGCCACGACATCGGCTAAAAACATATCGTGCGAACCGAGGGCTATGACCTCGCGCACCTTGCATTCGATGTTTACGGGGCACTGTGCTATTATTGGCGCACTGACCTGCGAAGCCTCGCGGGGTTCAAGTCCTGCCAGCGCGAATTTATCGCAGTCGCGTCCCGATCTTACCCCGCAAAGATCGACCGCGCGGGTAAGCGGTTCGGTCGGAAGGTTTATGACGAACTCTCCCGTTTTTTTGATAAGACCGTATGAAAACCTTTCGGGTCTTACGGAAATGTAAACGACCGGCGGGCGGGTGCAGCATATACCCGTCCATGCTACGGTCAGCAGGTTTGCGCTGTCGCCGCTGCCGCAGCTGACAAGTGTAGGCGGCAGGGGAGAGGTTATGACGCTGCCCTTCCAGCTTTGTTTACTGTACAATTCTTCGGACATATATTCACCTGTATAAAGCATCGCCTTCAAGCTTTTCGGCGATGCGGTCGTAGTATCTGTAAAGCTTCTGGGTGTTGTTTTCAAGAAAGTAATAGTGCGCGATATAAGGTATCAGCAGCCCCAGCAGCAGAAGTGCAAGAGGTATGAGTATTACCCGTTCGGTGACGACTATTATAAGGAAGGTCGCCACGGTGCATAGTGCGAAGAGTATCATGACTAAAAGATGCACCAGCCGTTCGTGCTGAAAGCAGCGTATTTTTTCGCGGTGTATTTCCATTAGCCTGCGGAGATCGGTGTCTTCCGACGCCAGCTGTCCGTCAAGCCATTCCAGGTATTCAAGAAAATATTTGGTCATGGCAGTTGTCCTCAGAGGTCGAATCTTATCGCGTCCTCAATCTTCAGGTTTTCAAGAGCTTCGTCGATAAACTCGCGCTCGTTGTCTATCTTCATCTGCTTGGCGACCGTGGAATCCAAAAGTCCGCCCAGCCAGCCGTAGTAGGTCTTTGCGCGCTTCACAAAGGAGCGTTTCTTCCTTCTGCGTGAAGATGAAGTAAGCACAGCGGCAGCCGCCGCAAGTGAAGCACCTATCATAAGTCTTTCGGCGCGGCTTGCAACCTGATAGGGAAAGTCGGCAGTCTCGGGCGTATCTGCCTTTGCCCTGCCTTTTTCGCGGGAAGCTTTGATTTTTTTTACTATCTTATTGATCTTGGCTTTGGTAGCTTTATCCATTTGCGGGCTCCTTTCAGAATACAATAATCATTATAACATATTTTGAAATTCTTTTCAATAGTTTTTTGTGAAAAAAATCAAATCTTCGTCAGACGGAAAAATGATATTTTTTTATAATTATCTGTGAATAAATGAAAAATAGATTAGATTATATCAAGATATCTTACATTTTTTATATACCTGAGAGCGATTATAGTGTAAAATTGAGACAATGAAAACTAATTAAGCGGTTTCTTCAAATTTCATATTCCTGTTAGGTGGGGCAGCGTTAACAAAACAGCGCTGCCTTGCTTTACAAAATGGGGTTTTTATGTTATAATCTTTACAAATGAATATTTTTATGGTATAATATCTATGATACCCCTGATGACAGTGATATCTGCTGCCGCATTTATCCGCGGTGCAATGATACTTGACATTTTTTATCCGAATGTTTGACATGAGCATTTTGATGGCTCTTTCTGCAAGCGAACCGATTATTTAAGTATTTGGAGTGATAGCTTATGAGCATTAATAAAGAACTTTCCGACAGAGAGTTCAGGCAGCGTGAAACGGGGCTGCTTCATTCTCCGTATGAAAAGGAACTGGAGTTTTACTCGGCAGTAAGCTCGGGAAATATCGAGCGTGTAAAGTCTCTTTATACCCCGCTTGCGGTAGAGGGTTACGGTAAGCTGAGTCAGGATCCTGTCCGCAATATAAAGTATCATCTTGTCATAACGATAGCGCTTATCGCAAGGTTCTGCATCGAGGCGGGTATGCCTATGGAGACTTCCTATACAATAAGCGACATCTATATCAACCGTCTTGACGTAAGCAATACGCAGCAGCAGCTTTCCGAGATCCACCGTGAGGTTTTCCTCGAATACACAAAGCGTATGCAGAAGGTCAATTCGGGCGAGGCTTATTCAAAGCACGTTCTGATGTGCCTTGACCTTATCTACAACAACATCTACAACGGTATCCGTGTGCAGGAGCTCGCAGACAAGCTGGGGCTTACTCCGCAGTATCTTTCCAAGCTGTTCAAGCAGGAGGTCGGCGTGACCATCTCCGATTACATTATGTCAAGAAGGATACAGGCGGCTAAGAATATGCTGAAATTCTCAGATTACACGCCTCTCGATATCGGAAATTATCTTAATTTCAGCTCGCACAGCCACTTTATCTCCTGCTTCCGCAAGCATACGGGCATGACTCCGCGTCAGTACCGCGAGAGCTTCTTCCGCCTGAGCTGGGAAGGCAAGAAGTTTGATGATGACGACGATTTTTGATTATCGATAAGATCTGCCCCTCGTTCGCATTGAGCGTTCGAGGGGCTTTTGTTATCTTATCCTGTTTTTGCTTTTCTTTCTGATCCATACTATAAGTATAACGATCGCGAGGACTATAACTGCCATTGCGGTTATGAGCAGCGGCATAAGCTTGTCACGAAGCTTCTCAACGCCCGATCCTTCGCTGTCGGGCAGGTCGGGGGAGGCGGGTGTCTTTGTGGAAAGTGTCGTGATAGCTTCGCTGTCGGTGTAAGCCTCATCGCCCGGGATTATGAACTCATCGTTGTCGCTGTTCTCTGCGGCTTCACTTTCGCCGTCGCTAAGCCTTGTCACGCTTATAGTATAAACGTTCACCACGCTGCCGTCGGGAGAAGTTACGGTTATCGTGCGCGGCACGATGCCGTCTGCAAGATACTCCGAGCCTTCAAACCATATCCCGGCGTTGGGGTCGCTCGTCTCGGCATCTATTGACAGATAGTCGATGCTGTGGGGGAGCGTCACGGTGTAGTCGTATACATCGGGCGAAAATTCGGGAACCAGCTGTCCTTCGCTGAGCGTTATGGACTTGAGCTGTGCGGAAGCCGTGTTCCTGCTGTCGGGATGCGAGGGCGTTCTGCCGTCCTGCGGATCAGACTGTGAGCTGTCGTCGGCGGTGCTGTCGGCAGCGGTGTCAGCCGCGCTCACCGTCACGGAAGCATATGCGTTTATCGAGTTTGAAAGCATAACGCCGTCGGGCGACATCACCGAGCCGCTTATAAGGTCAAGCTGCGAGCTGCCCGGGGTAAGGGCACGGAAGGTCATGCTGACCATCATTGAATCCGAAGCGCTTTCGGGGAATCCCATAAGATTCACCAGACCGCCGCCGCCGTTGCCGAAGTCTGAGCTTATAAACTCGATCGCCGTTTCGTCGTAGGAGATCTGCGCCTGTACGGTGCCTATGTTCCCGCTTGCTTTGAACTCTACCGACACTGTGAACTGAGAGCCCTGCGGCACCGCGCTGTTCGGGATATAGAACTGTGCCTGTGCGTCGGCATAAGCCGTCACCGGCAGCAGTATCAGCATAACAGCCGCAAGAAGAAAGGCGGCAAGCGTCCGTTTCGCCGCGATACTATTATATATCATATTACAACCTCTCTGAAAAATGCTGTCTCCGTCTGATCGGCAAAGCGTGAAAACGGCGCTCTGCCGCCAGTTTATCTATTCTACAATTATAATACATTTCATGACGCAAGTCAATATATAGCAGTTATTTTTCACATTTGCGAAATATCCGATTGTGCAAGCTCCACTAAACTGCATATATCAAATTGTGCATACTGCCAAAATTTAAGTGAATGTATTGACAAACAGGGGCGTGTATTATATAATCTAAGTGTACTACAACACATAGTACACTTGATACACACGGTACACACCGTAAGGGGGCAAAGATATGGACCTGAAAAGCAAAAGACTTATCGCCGTTGTAACAGCGCTGCTGGCTGTAACGCTTGCAGTTTTTGGCGGAAGGATAAACGCCGCAGTCGTGCATTGCAGAGAGAAATACATAGACGAGCCGATCGCGCGGCGTGTATTGAAGCTCAGGGAAGAAAGACAGCAGAATGCCCCCGATCTTTCGGATGTTATCAAATCTCCGCTGTTGGAGGAGGCTGACAAAAGTAAACGTGCTTCGGGCTTCAAATATCACAGCCACAGACAGAGAGGCGTGTTCAGCGGTCTCGTGATGATACCGACCGAGTGAGTGCTGCGGTACAAATGAATAAAGAATGTGCAGAACAAAAGAAAGGAGAAAAACAAAATGAAAGAAGATGATCTCGACAGGACGATGTTCCGTATGGTAATGTCAATGCTCGCAGTTGCGGGAACAGCTGCACTGGTCGCCCTCAACGGCATAATCGTCTGACGGCTGACAGCAAAACCATCGCCCCGCTGCCGTAGAAAAAAAGATCGGCAGCAGGGCATACGATGCCGAAAGGTACCGCGAATACAAGAGAGAAAAACGAAAACGTGTAAAACAAAAGAAAAGAGACTACAGATCATTTCAGAAGGAGGTTACTGATGATAACCATAGATGTAACAGGCAGAAGCCCGATATACGAGCAGATATGTCATGGTATCTGCGCCGAGATATCACGCGGGGTCTATAAAGAGAACGACAGGATACCCGCGGCAAGAGCCTTGGCAAAGGAGCTTGGGCTAAACCCAAACACTGTTGCAAAGGCTTACGGTATGCTGGAGCGTGACGGGATAATCTATTCCGTGGCGGGCAAGGGCTGCTTTGTGGCTAAGCATGACGGAAAGGCGGATAAACGAATGACAAACGATTTTGAGCAGAAGACAAAGGAACTTCTGGCAGCAGGGGTCACAGCCGAGACACTGATAGAGATAGTAAAAGATATGGATAAACAGGTCAAAGGAGGCGCGTCGGAATGATAGAGATACAGAACGTGTCAATGGTTTTCAAGCAGAAGGGCTTCTCGGGCGGAGAGGGCTTCAAGGCAGTCGATGATATCAGTATAACGATACCCGAGGGCTGCATATACGGTTTTCTGGGCTCCAACGGCGCAGGCAAATCTACCCTTATGCGTATGCTCTGCGGTGTGTACAGGACAGAGCAGGGAAGCATTAAGATAGACGGCAGAGAGGTCTACGATGACCCTCAGGCAAAGGGAGATATCTTCTTCGTAAACGATGAGACTGTGCAGTTCACTACCTTTACCCTCGACGGGCTTCGCAAGTATTACAAGAGCTATTATACCACATTCTCCGATGAGACCTTCGACAGGCTTACAAAGAAGCTCGGACTTCCCACCGACAAGCGCCTTGCTGAGTTCTCAAAGGGAATGAAGCGTCAGTCGATAGTTATTATCGGACTCAGCTGCATGACAAAGTACATCATGCTGGACGAGGCATTTGACGGACTTGACCCCGCTATGCGTAAGGTCATCAAGAATATGATAGTGGACGAGATGCTCGACCGTCAGGCAACGCTTATCGTTTCAAGCCACAACGTTGCCGAGATAAACGAGCTTTGCGACAGAGCGATGCTCATCCACAAGGGCAAGCTTGTTTTCTCGGGTGAGATAGATGAGATCCAGGGCGGCTTCAGAAAGATACAGCTTGCACGCTCCGGCGCTCCCGTTGCCCGCAAGGAGCTTGAAGATCTGGGGCTCGAGATAATGCAGTACACCTCACAGGGAAGCGTTATACAGGCGGTAGTCCGCGGAACCGAAGAAGACATAATGCGTAAGCTTTCGGCAATAAAGACAGACATAACCGAGCTTATACCGCTTACGCTTGAGGAGATTTTCATTTACGAACTGGAGGCAAGGGGCTATGGCAACAATGAGCTTAAATAAGATAAACCGCACGGCATTAGCCGAAGTGCGTACACATAAAAAGATACTGATGATAATGAATATCATGCTTGCAGCAGCTACCCTGCTGCTCTGGATGGTAGACAATGAAGGCTTGATGGTGCTGGGTATGTTCCTGTTCTGCGTGGGCGGAGCCATAGGCATCATCGCAAGCGTCAATGTATTCCGTGAGATGACGAACTCTCAGCTTTGCGATGTAAAGCTTTCGCTGCCGATGAGCAATCTTGAAAGATACTTCTCACGCCTGCTCACACTGGCTTATATACACATATTCCCCATGATGGGCTATGGATTTTTAGGTCTGGCAGGAATGTATATCTCAAACGGCTTTTCTGAAGGATTTTTAGATAATATACGCATTCCGGACGTTGTTGCCATATACATGATAGCACTTGGCATTACCCTGTTTATAGACTCGGTAACGGTGTTCTGCACCACCTGCTGCGGTGCGCTGGCAGAGAGCGTTTACTTCTCGATCATCGCTATGGGCTGCATTTCGGTAGCACCCGGCGTTATGTATTACCAGATAGCGAACGCCTTCGGCGGCATGAGCGATGTTCCCGAATTTATCAAGTACTGGACTTTTTCCGCCGTGTTGGCAGCTGAAGATGCCAATAGCCCGAGCGATATGATCCTGCCTCAGATAATAAGCATACTGATATCCTGTGCTCTGTTCGCAGCTGCATACCTCACCTTCAAGCGCCGCGACGCTTCCTCGGTAGGTGACCCCATCGCGGTCAAGCTCTTCTATGAGATCATTATGGTACTCGGAGTATTCACCGTTTATTCCGCTTTCATTTGCAGCAGCGCCATGAAGGTAGGAGTTATACTGACCGCAATAATCTATCTTGTGATAAATATAATCGTTATCCGCGCAAAGATAAACCCCAAGCGTATAGCTTTCTGGCTCCTGAAGCTGGCTGCTACTTCGGCAGTATTCATGGCGATAGTTTTCGCCGGCTTCCTGACCGACGGCTTCGGCATCTACGACTATATGCCTATCCGCAGCATGGCTAACAACGACATACGCATATACACCTATGTCCTCGATGATGTCCGTGGTACTGTTGACTATGAGGTACAGACTGATTTCGGTGAGCTTTCCGATGAGCAGATGCGTGAGGTCATAAAGATATGCCGCAAGTACGGCTACACTGCAAAGACCGCAGACCGATTCTTCGGACTGGTAAGCGGCGATGCTTACGGCAGGGTCAGGGACGGTGATACTGATTCTTCTAGCTTTAATATGGTTAAGGTTGAGAGCTGTAAGCAGTACAAGCGTATGGAAGACGGCAGCGAATACACATTAGAGAGAACGACGTTAGATCAGCATATTCTCATGAGCAACGAAGATGTCGAACAGCTTTTCGCAGAGCTAAAGGAGCTCGGTATACCTGTCAACATAAGCTATACTGATTACAATGACTACGACAACTACGACGACGGTGTCTATGAGGAAGAAGTGCCGATGAGCGAAGAACCCGCACCGGCATACTGATAAGATCTTCAAACCTTCGCAGTAAATATGATGGATAATATATAGAGAAAGAGAAACAACAAAACAAGAGCACCGCTTCGGGAACAGTAGACCGAAGCGGTGCTTTTGTTGTATTGGAAAATATAAAAGATCTTATCTGAGCGGTGCTTTGAGAGCAGCAACGAACTCGCCTACGACAGGTATCGAGTCTCTGCCGTTATCTGCGACCTTGTTGACGATCGCACTTCCGACGATAACGCCGTTAGAGAACTCGGACATCTTCTTTGCCTGCTCGGGATCGGATATGCCGAAGCCTATGCAGGCGGGAACGTCAAAGTCCTTGAGCGGTGCCAGCAGAGTTGAGAAATCGGTCGTGATCTCGCTTCTGGTACCCGTAACGCCGAGTGAGGATACAACATAGAGGAATCCCTTTGACTCTTTCGCGATCATGCTGACGCGGTCGGCGGAGGTCGGGGATACGAGGTTTATGTTGTAAATGCCGTACTTGTCGGCAGCGGGCTGTATCTCATCGCGCTCCTCAAAGGGAAGGTCGGGCACGATAACGCCGTCTATGCTCAGCTCGGCGCAGTTCTTGAAGAAGCGCTCGGTGCCGTACTTGAATATCGTGTTTACATACATCATGAGAAGCAGCGGCTTATCGGTCTTTGTGCGAAGGCTCCTGACCATATCGAATATCTTGTCGAGGGTCGTGCCGCCTCTGAGTGAACGCTGAGAAGCCAGCTGTATCGTCTTGCCCTCTGCGATGGGGTCGGAGAAGGGAACACCGAGTTCTATTATATCCGCGCCCTTGTCGAACATTTCGAGAACCAGCTTTTCGGTGGTCTCCATATCGGGATCGCCTGCTGTCACGAATGTTATCAGCGCCTTTTCACCCTTTGCTTTAAGCTGCTCAAAGCAGCTGTCGATCCTATTCTTCAACGAGATCTACCCCCCTGTATCTTGCTATGGAATAAACGTCCTTGTCTCCGCGTCCCGAAAGGTTTATGACCAGTATCTGATCCTTGCCCATAGCGGGAGCTATTTTCAGTGCAGCCGCAACAGCGTGGCTGGATTCTATCGCGGGGATTATGCCCTCGGTCTTTGAGAGATACTCAAAAGCGCATACCGCTTCTTCATCGGTAACAGGCACATATTCAGCCCTGCCCGTGTCGCGGAGGTAGGTGTGCTCGGGTCCTACGCCCGGGTAGTCGAGTCCTGCGGAAATGGAATATACGGGAGCTATCTGACCGTATTCGTCCTGCAGGAAAACGCTCTTCATGCCGTGGAAAATGCCCATAGTTCCGAGTGCCATGGTAGCGGCGGTGTCGGGGGTATCTATGCCCCTGCCCGCAGCTTCAGCGCCTACAAGACGCACGCTCTTGTCCTCGATGAAGTTGTAAAATGCGCCCATTGCGTTTGAGCCGCCGCCTACGCAGGCGACAACGCAGTCGGGAAGTCTGCCCTCACGCTCACGCAGCTGATCCTTTATTTCCTCGGAAATTATCTTCTGGAAATCGCGAACCATCGTAGGATAGGGGTGCGGGCCCATTACCGAGCCGATGCAATAGAAGGTGGTCTCGATATTTGAGCACCAGTCGCGCATAGCCTCGTTGATGGCGTCTTTGAGGGTAGAGGTGCCGCTTGCAACGGGAGTTACCTTAGCGCCGAGCAGGTTCATTCTGTAAACGTTGAGCGACTGACGCTTGCAGTCCTCGGCTCCCATATATACCTCGCACTCCAGCCCGAACAGAGCACAGGCGGTAGCGGTCGCAACACCGTGCTGACCTGCACCTGTCTCTGCGATTATACGCTTCTTGCCCATGCGCTTTGCGAGAAGTATCTGACCCAGCACGTTGTTGAGTTTGTGCGAACCCGTGTGATTCAGATCCTCGCGCTTGATGTATATCTTAGCGCCGCCGAGATCCTTTGTCATCTTGTCTGCGTAATAGAGCATGGACGGTCTGCCTGCGTAATCGCGGTAAAGAGCCTTCAGCTCTGCGATGAAGTCGGGGTCGTCCTTGTATTTGTCGTAAGCCGCCTCAAGCTCGTGGACGGCATTCATGACGGTCTCGGGGACATACTGTCCGCCGTACTCGCCAAATCTTCCTACTTTGCCCATTTATATACCTTCTCTCAGTTTATGTAATTCATCCGTGATGCTTTCGGCACGCATCAGCGTTTCGCCGATAAGCACCGCGTCCGCTCCGAGTGAGCGTACCATTTTCATGTCTTCGTTTGTCTTGATACCGCTTTCCGATACGAACACCGCGCTTTCGGGGGCATATGGTCTGAGTTTTGCAACGGTGTCAAGGCTCACCTCAAAGGTCTTGAGGTTTCGGTTGTTGACACCTATCACCATATCCTCCTTGCCGAAAGCGTATTCTTGCATTTCTTCGACCGTGTGCATCTCGCCCAGAACGCTGAGTCCGAGCGAATGTGCAAGAGCGTACAGTCTGTCGAAGTCGCCCGTGTCCAGCACCGCAGCTATGAGAAGTACCGCGTCTGCGCCGAGGGCTGCCGCTTCAAATATCTGATACTCATCGAAGATAAAATCCTTGCGGAGTATCGGTATGCCGACCTCTTTTCTGATAGCAGCCAGATATTCCGAGCTGCCCTGAAAATAATGCTCTTCGGTCAGACAGGATATTGCATCAGCGCCTGCCGCTTCGTATTCCTTTGCAAATTGAACGGGACGGAAGTCGGGTCTGATAAGCCCCTTTGAAGGCGAGGCTTTCTTGACCTCGCAGATGCAGCTTAGGGTGTCCTGCCTGAGTGCCTTTGCAAGCGACAGGGGAGTGCGTCTTGCAAGCTGCTCTTCCGCACGTTTTTTCATATCACCCGGCGTGCAGCGGGCGGTCTCTTTTTCAAGCTGTATCCTTCTCTGCTTTACGATCTCATCAAGTATCATACTGTGCGTCCTCTGTTGGTGAACTCAATGAGCTTTTCAAGCTGCCTGTAAGCGCTGCCGTCGTCGATGGCGGTCTGCGCGAGCTTTACGCCCTCTGCAATGTCCTTTGCCTTGCCGCATACATAAAGTGCAGCGCCTGCGTTGAACAGCACGATATCGCGCTTTGCATCGGTGATGGTGCCGTTTAAGATACCGCGGGTGATGTCGGCATTGACTGCCGCGTTGCCGCCTACGATATCCTCCTTGCTGCCGCGCTTTAAGCCAACGTCCTCGGGAGATATGTCATAGGCGAGTATCTCGCCGTCCTTTATCTCGCGTACTGCGGTGGATGCAGATATAGATATCTCATCGAGCCTGTCTCTGCCGTATACCACGAGCGAGTGCTTTACGCCGAGGTTTTTCAGCACCTCAGCCACGATGTCAAGCAGACGCTCCTCGTAAACGCCGATGATGTTGTATTCCGCATTTGCGGGGTTAGTGAGCGGTCCTAAAATGTTGAAGACCGTTCTTGCGCCGATCTGACCGCGGACAGGTCCTACAAATCGCATAGCTTTGTGGTAGCTCTGTGCGAACAGGAAGCTCATGCCGACTTCCTTTATGCAGGCTGATGCCACGTCGGGGGTCGTCGTGATCTTAACGCCGAGGCTTTCAAGAACGTCAGCCGCACCGCTGAGCGAGGAAACGCTTCTGTTGCCGTGCTTTGCAACGGGCTGTCCCAGTGCGGATATGATAAAGGTCGATGTTGTTGATATATTGAAGCTCTGTGCAAGGTCGCCGCCCGTGCCTACTATCTCGAGCACTTCCTCGTCGTGTGGAACGGTGGTCATCTTGCCGCGCATTCCGAGGGCGCAGCCTGTGATCTCTTCGGTAGTCTCGATGTTCATTCTAAGGGCTGTCAGCAGAGCAGCCGTCTGAGCGTTTGTTGCCTTTCCGCTCATGATGATGTCAACGGCTTTTCTTGCCTCTTCCTTGGTCAAGTGCTGACCGTCCATTGCCTTTCCGATAAGCGGTTTCAGCTCATTCTTTTCGGCATCGGGGATAACAGGCACGCCCTTCGGGTTGAGATCCAGCCCTGCATCGAGCAGAAATGCCGCCAGTATACGCTTGCCGACTTCGGTCATTACAGATTCGGGATGGAACTGCAAGCCGTAGGTCTGCTGACCCTTGACTCTTACAGCCATTACCGTGCCCTCCTTGTCCTCCGCGATGACTTCAAGGGTGTCGGGAAGAGTCTCGCGCTCTGCTATGAGAGAGTGATATCTTGCCGCTTCTATCACCTTGGGAAGTCCCGAGAATATGGGGGCGGTAACATCAAGACCTATCTTTGTCTGCTTGCCGTGGAGCTGCGTCTTTGCGCGGATTATCTTACCGCCGAAAACCTCGCAGATAGCCTGATGACCGAGACATATGCCGAGTATCGGTATGCTGCCCGAGAACCTCTTTATAGCTTCTTCGGAGATGCCTGCCTTGTCGGGCGTTGCGGGTCCGGGGGATATTATTATAGCAGCGGGAGAGAGCTTTTCGATCTCTTCGATGGTTATCTCGTCATTTCTGACGACCTTTATGTCGCGGTACATCTCGCCGATGTACTGATAAAGGTTGTAAGTAAAGCTGTCGTAATTGTCAATAAGCAGTATCATAGTGGTCGTCCTTTCGTTATTTGCCTGCTTCGGGCGTATTGCTGTTTGCCGCGTAACGACCGAACGATCAGGCGCCTTGATCTATTCGGACATATTGCTTTGTTACTTTGCGTACTTTTCTAAGAATTCCTTGTCGCTGAAATAATCTATGCCGATAGCATTTCTGACAAGTTTAAGTGTTTCGTTTGAAACTTCAATGGCGTGGTCTGTGCCCTTGCGGAGTATGTTGAGCAGCTCGCCCTTGTCCTTTGCATACTCCTCGCGTCTTTCGCGGATGGGTCTGAGCATATCCTGCATGATGCTGTTGAGCAGCTTCTTGCACTTCATATCGCCGAGACCGCCCTTTGTGTAATGCTCCTTCATGTCGCCGAGCGTCTGATACTCGGGGAAGAAAGCGTTCACCTGCTCGTCGGTGGCAAAAGCGTCGAGGTAGGTGAATACCGCGTTGCCCTCGAGGTGTCCGGGGTCGGAAACGTTTATGTGCTCGGGGTCGGTGTACATGGACATTACCTTCTGCTTGAGGGTCTTTTCGTCGTCCTTGAGGTAAACGCAGTTGCCGAGCGATTTGGACATCTTTGAGCTGCCGTCGGTGCCCACAAGGCGGTTGCAGCTTGAATTTTCGGGAAGTATAGCTTCGGGCTCTACGAGTATCTCGCAGTTGTATATGCGGTTGAAGCTGGATACTATCTCACGCGCCTGCTCGAGCATGGGGAGCTGATCCTCGCCGACGGGCACATACTTTGCTCTGAAAGCGGTGATGTCTGCCGCCTGGCTGATGGGGTAGGTCATAAAGCCTACGGGGATAGAACGCTCAAAGTTACGCATCTTGATCTCAGACTTGATGGTGGGGTTGCGCTCAAGTCTCGACATGGTAACGAGGTTCGAGTAGTACATGGGAAGCTCGGTCAGTGCGGGTATGTGCGACTGTACAAAGATGGTGGTCTTTGCGGGATCGAGCCCTACCGCTAAGTAATCGAGAGTCACTTCAAGGATGTTCTGTCTTATCTTTTCGGGGTTCTCTGCATTGTCTGTAAGCGCCTGAAGGTCTGCTATCATAACGAAAGGCTCATATTTGCCTGTGTTCTGTAAGCGGACTCTGTTGCTCAGCGAACCTACAAAATGTCCTAAGTGAAGTGACCCCGTGGGTCTGTCACCTGTTAAGATGATGTTGTTTTCTGCCATTTTTTCTTACTCCTCAGTAATATCATATATTCGTTGTGATGTGTGATCCTGTCAAAGCTTTGCAGCTTCCTTGACGGCGTTGACTACCGCCATTGACTTGTTTACGCTCTCCTCGTATTCCTTCTCGGGGTCGGAGTCGAGCACTACGCCGCCGCCTGCCTGAACGTAAGCCTTGCCGTTTCTGAACAGCACGGTGCGTATCGCGATGCAGGTGTCGATGTGGCCGTCGTAAGCGAGGTAGCCCACCGTTCCGCCGTAGAGACATCTCTTGGTAGTTTCAAGCTCGTCGATGATCTCCATAGCCCTTACCTTGGGCGCTCCCGAAAGTGTGCCTGCGGGGAGAACAGCCATTAGCGCGTCCATAGGCTTCTTGTCATCTGCAAGCTCGCCCGTAACGTTGGATACAAGGTGCATCACCTTTGAGTATCTCTCGACCACCATATAGTCGGTCACCTTGACGCTTCCGAATTCAGATACCTTGCCGAGATCGTTTCTGCCGAGATCTACGAGCATTGTGTGTTCCGCACGTTCCTTGGGGTCGTCAAGCAGCTGCTTTTCGTTTTCGATATCCTCAGCCTGCGTTCTGCCGCGCTTTATCGTTCCTGCTATCGGGCGGTTGACGATCTTCTTGCCATCGACCGACACCAGCATCTCGGGAGAAGCTCCCGCGTAAGCGTAGTCAAGGCACTCGAAGTAATAGAGGTACGGCGAGGGGTTGGTGCTTCTCAGCATTCTGTAAACATCAAAGCTGTTGGGGGGATCGAGTATCTCGAATCTCTGCGAGGGAACTACCTGGAAGATGTCGCCCGCTCTGATGTATTCCTTCGCGGTCTCAACGTTCTTCAGGTACTGCTCCTTGCTGATGTTCGAGGTAACTGTCAGCTCCCTTGTGCTGTCCTTTGTAACGTTCTGCTTTGGAACGTAGTTTTTCAGTACCTCTTCGATCTCAGCCGCCTTGCGCTCGCACTCTGCATACATAGCGTCTGTGTCGTCGTTTGCATTTATGTTGAGTATTATCACCGCTTTGTTGGTGAGGTGGTCGTAAGCTACCAGCTTGTCGTAGTTGAAAAGCTCGGCATCGGGGAGCCCGAGATCGTCTGTCGGCGGTTCGCCGAGTGTCTTTTCAAAGTAGCGGACGACATCGTAGCTGAAGTATCCCATAAGTCCGCCCGTCAGCTTGGGACGGTTGGGAAACCCGGGAGCCTTGTTTTTCTCGATCAGCTCGTTGAAGAAGCTTATGGGGTCGTCAACGTCTGTGACCTCGCGCTCGCCCGAGAGCTCCTCGACGTAAGCCTTGTGCTTGTCAAGTGTTATCCTCTGCTTCGGCTCGATACCGATGTAGGAATACCTGCTCCACTGATCCTTGCTGTCTACCGATTCAAGTATAAAGCAGTTCTCATACTTTTCGTGCAGCGCATTGAATAGATGCACGGGGGTGTATGAATCCATCAGCAGTTCATAGAACGTCGGAACGTTCTTGTAGTCTTTCAGTAGTTCTTTTACGGTGCGGATCTCAGGATAAAGCATTATGATTACCTCCGTCTGTTTTTTTGCATTAAAAAAGTCCCATAGCATTGTTTTATGCTATGGGACGAATTACTCGTGGTGCCACCCGTATTCACGGCATCGCTGCCGCCTCAGCAGGTACGCTCCCTCTCGCCAAAGCGGGGAGAAATACCCTGTCACACTAACGCAGGAAACGCGGCGATCGATACTTGCAATACAGCTTTCACGACGCTCCTCACAAATCCATTCGCCTCCGTTCCCGCTATGCGCTCACACCGACCGCGCACTCTCTGAAAACATCTCCGAAGGTTACTTACTTTTGCTCATAGGATTTCGGATATTCAATTTTACGTTTATCATTATACAACTGTTTTTAGCCGAAAGTGATAACTCATGATTAATTGTCTGTAAACTTATTATTAACGCAAATATCAGTCTCTCTTTCTGTATTTGCTCTGTATTATCATTATGTGTATGATAAACACGGCAAGCGCAAAGAGTATTATGAGAAGCAGAGCCACCCTGAACTCGGTAGATGAGGGAAAAGCCTTCGCTATCTCCTTTGTCTCATCGAGCTTTGAGCGGTTGACGTTCTCTGTCGCTACCAGCGGTATCGTCGCGATGACCTCGTCCTTGTACCTGAGTGTCAGCTCTCCAAGCCTGTCGCCCTTGTATACGGGAGCGACTATATCCTTGTAGACATCAATGGTCTTCGTGATGTCCTTTTTCGACTGATATGACGGGTAGTATATGGACATCCCATGTTCCGGCTTCAGCGTGACGTAATCCCGCCCCGATTCACCGAACTCTACCTTTGCTTCGCGGAGCTCGCTGTTTTTGTCAACAAGCTGTGTCTCGTCGAGATACAGGAACGCCCATTCGTAAAGGTTTATGTGGTCAACAAGGTTGTAGTATATAACGTCATCGGAATAAACGGAAGCGGGGTTTTCCAGTCCTTTCTGATAGTCTTCGTCAAGCTTGTCCATAGGAGCGCCCATCGTGACTGTCAGGTATCTTACTCCGTCGCTTTCGGCGTAGCTTGCAAAGCAGCGCCCCGCAGTGTCGAGAGTACCCGTCTTTATGCCCTTGCAGCGGCTGTAATAATACTTGTTCTCGCCGTTCGAGCCGAGCAGGTAATTGGTGCTGTAAATGTAAGTGCCGTCGGGGTGGAAGTTGGTGGGCGAAAGGGTGTAGTCGTAAGTGCCGACCACCTTCTTGAACAGGGGATAGGTCTCAAGGGCGTATGTACACATCTTCGCGATGTCGCGGCAGGTGGTGTAGTTGTTGTCGCCCGAAAGACCGTGCGCGTTTGAGAAGTGGCTGTCCTTCATGCCGAGCTCTTCGGCTTTGGCGTTCATCCTGTCGCAGAAATCGTCGATGCTGCCGCACATACCGATGGCGATGATATTTGCAGCCTCGCAGGCGGAGGGCAGCATCAGCGCGTAAAGCAGGTCGGTGCAGGTGACCTTTTCATTGGGCTGGATGTCTGCGGTGGAAGCGCCCGTGTCATAGATGTCGTCAAAGGCCTCCGAGCCCGCCGAGTATCGGGTGCTGCTCATGACCTCCTCGTCGCCGCCGAATTCGTCCAGCAGCACTATGGCGGTCATTATCTTTGTGAGTGAAGCGGGCACCCGCTGCTTATCGCTTTCGATATCTACCAGCACCTCATCGTTATCCATGTTTATCATGTACACCGATTCCGACCGCAGCTGGAGTATCTCAGCCTTGTTGTCCTCGTCGATGCCTGTTATGGGCGTGAAATTAAAAGCCGCAGCCGACAAGCTCCCGACCCCGCTCAGAAAAACGGCGGCGGTCATCAAAAGGACGGATCCTCGCCTTAAAATACCTTTTCTCATTTATACTTACTCCATTCTGTCCGCCTGAACAGCTTTGTTCTGCCGTTATTTCCGCACTGCTGCACAAGCTCCAGATATTCAAGTACCCTGAGAGCCCGCTGTCCGCATTTATAGCTCACGCCGTTTGCCTTTGCAAGCTCGGTGATGGTGAATCGCTCGGGCAGTTCAACGGGTATGAACATGGTGTAGTCCTGCGGACAGTTAAGGTCTATCTCGTCAATTATCCGCGTAGGTATCCTGTCCACCCGCTTTGACCCGCGCGAGTGCCCGCCGTGCTTCGGTTCGGGCAGCCTTTGTTCGTGAAGCTCCAGCATGATGAGCTTCAGGCGGAAGTTGGGATTGTCTAGGGTATATTTTATCTTGATAAGTTCAAAGAAAGCATCGCAGGGCTTCATGCGTTTTGGTGACCTGCGGGGAGCCGTTACCTCGCCCGTTTCGGGGTCGATCCAGCTCAGCAGCTTTACAGCCGCCATAGGGTATACGACAGTTACGGCGGTGTAGTCGAGAAGCGTTTCAAGCTTTGGACGAAGCGGCGTGAAGCTGCCCGTCTGTATCTCGATTATCCCGTCCTCGCCGACTATATCCGCCACATATCTGCCTATCCTGACTTCATGATTGTCCGCGTCGGGCTCGATGTAGCGCTTCAGCACGGCGTGCAGGGTCTTTTCCCCAAGCGTGCCGATGCCGTTTCGTTCGCGCTCGATGCCCACCGTTTCGCGGCAGGCTCGCTCAAATCTGTCACTGTCCAAAATTTCGTACTGTTATCAGGTTATGCTGTCGATGGTCAGCTTGTCGTAGAAATCGGCGTAGGTCACTTCCATAGAGTCCATGATATCCGTGTAAAGCTTCTCGCGCGAGGGAAGGTCGTAATCCTGTATCATAGTGTCGATGTTAGCTTCAACGTACTCCATATCTATCGGCATTCTCTTGATCACGAACCAGCCGTAGCTGTCGTTCTCGACCAGCTCGGTGCTTACCTGACCCTCTTCGAGCTTGAATGCAGCGTCCAGGTACTCCTTGACGTAGCTGCTTGCGGGGGTCAGGTAATATCCGTCAGGCATAGATTCCTGACCGGGATCCCAGTTGTATTCTTCGATGAGCTTTTCAAAATCATCGCCGTTCTTAGCCTTTTCTATGACCTCATCGGCTACCTTCTTTGCCTCTTTCTTTGCGGCTTCCTTGGCGTCGTCATCAAGACCCGCATAAGCCATCTGCTTTGCGGAATACTTTTCGGAGAGAGACTTTGCGTCGTAATCAGCGGCTTCGGAATCGGGGATGTCGGTCTTGCAGCTGTAAGGGATAAGGATAGAGCGCACGCAGGCGTACTTCTCGGGATCCTTGACTATCTTGCGGAACTCGTCCTTTGAGGTAGCGTACACGCCCTCGTTGGTGAAAAGCTCCGATTCGCACTTGGAGTAGAGCGCTGCAAGCTCGAGCATCTGCTTGTATACGTCGCCTGTGAGGTATGCGCTTTTCAGCGTCTTCTGGAACTCCTCGTCCGAGCCCATCTGCTCGATGCTGTTGTTGTAGGTATCCTCGTTTGCCTTGATCTCCTCATCGCTGAGGGTGACGCCGTTTTCGTCGCAGATGTGGTAGGTAACATACTCCTGCTTTATGTTTGTGATAGTGTTCTCGAGCAGGGAGTCAAAGCCGCCCTCGGTCTCTCTGATGGTGTCGATGGTAGCGCCGTAACTCTGTGTCAGCTGGTTCACGGTGTAGTAGTAGTAGTAACGGAAGGTGTCAAAATCGACATCTCTGCCGTCGATGGTACACATAACTAACCCGTCGGTGTCCATCTCCTTGCCGTCGATGACAAGCTTTGCATCGGGAACTTCGGGAGCGGTCTCCTCATTGGGATCTGCCGCTTCGCTCGAAGCCGCGGAGCTTTCGTCCTTCGATGAGGTGTCCTTCTTATTTACTTTTTTAGAGCAGCTGCACATAGCACCTGCTGCGATAACGAGCGCCAGTACCAGCGCGGAAAATCTTTTGATCATTTTTCGTTTTCCTTTCCTTTTGGTGTCCTGCCTTACGCAGACTTATACCTAATAATTATATTTTAACTATGTGATGAAAAAATGAAATGCTTATAAATTTTATATGTCTGTAAAATATTTGAGGGGTATATTCTCAAATATCACCGCGTCCGAGAATGTTTCGGCGGTCGAGATAAGCTCTTCGCTGTCGGCAGTCCAGGTCAGAAGCTTTGCGCCGAGCTCCGCCGCAGAAAATGCCGAGTCTATGCTCACCGATCTCAGATCCCATGAGAGCAGATCGGGCTTTGATATACCTTTCCAGACGGGCATTGAAGCGGCGATCTCCTTTGCGAGCCTTCTGCTGCCGCTGCCCGTAAGCGATACCAGCTGACCGCGCATTATCTCGGGAGCTGTAAGTCTCAGCTTCATAAGCGAACGCGGGTCGAACGACTGCACCGCATACTCGCCTCGGTACTGCCTTAGCATATGCGCCAGACGTTTTTCCGCATCGGGGACCTCGGGGCAGTCCTTCAGCTCTATTAGCAGGAACACTCGTCCGTTCACAAGCTTCAGTACCTCCGAAAGCAGGGGGATATGCGCTTCGCCTTTTGTGTCAGCTCGCGGTATCTGCCAGAGCTGACGCGGGTCGAACTCTCCCGTGCCTGGTATGGAGTGCTTTCTCAGCTCTTCATACGTCAGCCTGTTCAGCTCTATATTGCAGCCGCACATACGCATAAGGTTTTTGTCGTGAAAGACCACCATTCTCCTGTCGGCGGTAAAGCGGACGTCAAGCTCGATGGCAAAGCCGTGCTCTATCGCTTTCTCAAAAGCAGGCAGCGTGTTTTCCGCGATGACGGGGCTCATGCCGCCGCAGCTGCCGTGAAGCCCGCGGTGGGCTATGTATCTCGGGATATCGTATATATTTCTCTTAGTCATTTTCAGTCTCCGTAGCTGTACAAAATTCCGTACATATAAAAGCGGCGGGCAACCGCCCGCCTTGCGTTTATTCGTTGATGGCTTTTTCGAGTGCGATCGCGAGCTGTGCGGGGCATGAAGTCCCTCTGCCGTTGCAGTCGGTGCCGCGCAGGAGCTCTATTATCTCCTTGGCGGGACGTCCCTCCGCAAGCTTTGCAACGCCCTGAGTGTTGCCGTTGCAGCCGCCGATAAACTGCACCTTCTTAACGATGCCGTCTTCGACTTCAACGTTTATCTGTCTTGAACAGACCCCCTTGGGGGTATAAGATATCTTTGCCATAGTTTATTTCTCCGTTTATTGATTAGCCGGCTTTTTGAGCGACTGCTTGTTTTTCTGTATGAGGTCGAACAGCTTGGCAAGGTTTTCCTCGTCGGTGGTGCAGCTCCCGATGTAAGTGCTCACCTGATTGTAAAGCCCGTGGAAATCCGAGCCGCCCGTCGCGATAAGTCCGTGTTCGGCGCATTTGCTCCTTAAATACTCCCTCTGCTCATCGTTGGCAGAGAAGTGGTCTACCTCAATGCCGTCGAGCTTTCCCTTTTCGATAAGCTCATCAAGAAGCTCGATGTTGCCGCCGCCGAAGAGGTAGGGGTGTGCCATTACCGCAACTCCACGAGAGGAGTGGATAAGGTCGAGCACGAAATTTACATCGGGGTACTCACGGGTGACAAGGCACTCGCCGTCGGGGTATGAGAACAGCCTGTCGTTCACCTCGCCGTAAAATTCGGTAGCGTAGCCGTAGTTTACGAGGGCGCGCATTATGTGCTGCTTGAATATGCTTTTCGAGCCTTTGGTGTACATCCTTACCGCGTCTTTGGGTATCGGATAGCGCTCCATCACCTTGTCTATCATATCCTTTGCACACTCGGTCCTGATGGAGCAGGATTTAAGGCAGAGTCCCTCAAGCCTGTCTGGCTTCTGCGGGGCGTAGCAGAGTATGTGTACCTTTTCGCCGCGGGTCTTGTCCCATGCGGAAAGCTCGACCGCGGGGATGACATTTACGCCGTATCTGTCGCCGAGTATGTGTGCGCGGTTGGAGGACGACAGCGTGTCATGATCGGTTATCGCGAGATGATCGAGCCCCATGCGCTTTGCCTGTAGTATTACTTCCTCAATGCCCATTGAGCCGTCGGACAGAGTAGTATGACAATGAAGATCGCCTTTCATAAGCATTGCCTCCGTTTGTTTAAAAAATCAGCTATACTATTATATCATAAAGTTCAATAAAATTCAATAGTTATTTTCAATATTCTGAGTTTGATTACACTCTGTTTATAATTATTGTCATAAAAAACAAACATAAGAGCCCGCTTTTGTTGAAGTCTTACATATCGGGATCACCGCGTGATCCGATAATTGGAAAAATACTTGCCGACGAACCACACATCGGATACAGTAAAGCTCTTTCCGTTGAGTTTTGAGAGCGCCCCTGCGTCGGTGGTGAAATCAAATGTCAGTCGGTATGAACACAGTGCCTGTGTTTTTATATTATATGCGCGGTTGACGGCGTTTATTCCGTACTTTCCGTCGCCGAGCAGGGGATAGCCCTCGTGCGCCATGTGTGCGCGTATCTGGTGGGTGCGCCCCGTTATGAGGTCTACCTCCAGCAGCGCGAGCCCTTCATTCTTGTCCTCGGCAAGGACGGTGTATTCGGTTATCATCGTCTTGGTGAAGCTTTGCGGCTTGTCGTATACACGCACTGTCTTGGTCTTTTCGTCGCGGCAGTGGTATGCAGTAAGGCGGGCTTTCTTTTTTTGGGGTATGCCTGCCGTTACGCAGAGGTATGTCTTGTGCAGCTCGCGGTCGCGTATCTTCTGATTCATTATCCTAAGTGCTTCGGCGGTCTTGGCGCATATCACTATGCCCTGCGTGTTGCGGTCTATGCGGTTGCAGAGAGCGGGCGTAAAGCTCTGCTCCTTTGCGGGGTCGTACTCGCCCTTGTCGTAAAGATAGTGCAGCACCCTGCCGATAAGGGTATCAGCCCCGCCGCTCTCGTCCTCGTGTACCACGAGCCCCGAGGGCTTGTCGCAAAGCAGTATATTCTCGTCCTCGTAAATGATATCCACGCGGGCGGGCGCTGCCATAAAACTGCCCTCGTCCGAAGCCTTTGCGAAAAACTCATCGTTTATATACATGGTGATGACATCGCCCTCGCAGAGCTTTTGGGATATCTCCAGCCGCTTGCCGTTGCACTTTATGCTCTTTTTGCGGATGTATTTGTACATCGCGCTCTTCGGCAGATTGGGGCAGGCTTTTTGCAGGAACTTGTCCGCACGCTGCCCCGCGTCGTTTTTGCCGATGGTAAACTCTCTCATTATCTCACACCTTTGTTATGTGAAGCCTTATTCCAGCATCTTCTTCAGATAGTGTCCAGTGTAGCTGCCCTCAAACTCCGCTACCTCCTCGGGAGTTCCTGTGCATACGACTGTGCCGCCGCCGCTTCCGCCCTCGGGACCCAGATCTATGATATAGTCGGCAGACTTTATCACATCTAAGTTGTGCTCGATGACCAGCACGGTGTTGCCGCTGTCCGCGAGCTTCTGCAATACCTCGATCAGCTTGTGAACGTCAGCCGAATGCAGACCCGTCGTAGGCTCGTCGAGGATATAGAATGTCCTTCCCGTTGCACGCTTTGAAAGCTCGGTCGCAAGCTTTACGCGCTGCGCCTCGCCGCCCGAGAGGGTAGTGGCGGGCTGCCCCACCTTGACGTACCCCAGCCCGACCTCGACAAGGGTGTCCATTCGGCGCTTTATCTTCGGGATATTCTCAAAGAACTTCGCCGCTTCCTCAACGGTCATTTCAAGAACGTCGTGGATATTCTTGCCCTTGTAGCGAACTTCAAGGGTCTCGCGGTTGTAACGCTTGCCGCGGCAGACCTCGCAGGGAACATATACGTCGGGCAGGAAGTGCATCTCTATTTTGAGTATGCCGTCGCCCTCGCAGGCTTCGCAGCGTCCGCCCTTTACGTTGAAGCTGAATCTTCCCGCACCGTAGCCGTGCGCCTTGGCATCGGCGGTGTTCGCGAACAGCTCGCGTATGTCTGAGAATACGCCCGTGTATGTCGCGGGGTTTGAGCGGGGAGTGCGCCCGATGGGTGACTGGTCTATGTGTATCACCTTATCGAGGTGTTCGAGCCCCTCCATCTTGCGGAACTTTCCGGGACGCTCCTTTGAGCGGTTGAGCTTGTTTGAAAGATTCTTTGATATTATCTCATTGACGAGCGATGATTTGCCCGAGCCTGAAACGCCCGTCACGCAGGTGAATGTGCCGAGGGGGATCGAAACGTCGATGTCCTTCAGGTTGTTCTCCTGTGCGCCGCGGACGGTCAGAAGCTTGCCGCTGCCCTTTCTGCGCTCGCGGGGGATCGGTATCTTGAGTGTTCCCGAAAGATAGCGTCCCGTCCATGACTTTTTGCATTTCATGATCTTGTCGATGGTGCCCGCGCAGACTATCTCGCCGCCGTGTACGCCCGCTCCGGGACCTACGTCAACGATGTAGTCGGCAGCCCGCATGGTGTCTTCATCGTGCTCGACCACTATCAGCGTGTTGCCGAGATCGCGAAGGCGTTTCAGCGTGGCTATCAGCTTGTCGTTGTCGCGCTGGTGCAGACCTATGGAGGGCTCGTCGAGGATATACAGCACTCCCATCAACGAAGAGCCTATCTGCGTCGCAAGGCGTATACGCTGGCTCTCGCCGCCCGAAAGGGTGCCGCTCGAACGTGAGAGTGTGAGGTATTCAAGCCCCACGCTGTTGAGGAATCCGAGCCGCTCCTTTATCTCCTTTATGATGCGCTCGCCTATGATGCTGTCGCGATGGTCGAGCTTCAGCTCGTTGAAGAATGTAAGCGCTTCGGTGACGCTTAGCGTTGTCAGCTCGTAGATGTTCTTTCCGCCGACAGTCACCGAAAGGCTCTCGGGACGCAGTCTTCTGCCGTGACAGTCGGGGCAGGGGCTGTCGCTCATGTAGCCTTCAAGCTCCGCCTTCGCCGCATCGGAAACGTTCTCCTTGTTGTAGCGGCGTTCAAGGTTGTTGATGACTCCCTCGAAAGCGGTGTGATAGAGGTCGCCGAACCAGCCGACTCCGCGCTGAAGATCAAGCTTCTGACCGCCTGTTCCGTAGAGGAAGATGTCAAGCTCATCGGGGTCGAGTTCTTCAACGGGCTTGTCGAGGTCGATGCCGTACTTTTGGCTTATGGCTTTGTAGTACGCCATAGCGACGGAATCCTCCCCGAGTGAGTTCCAGCCGCTCGCCCTTATAGCGCCCTGACGTATCGAAAGGGTCCTGTCGGGCACCACGAGGTCGGGGTCTACCTTTTTGAATACGCCGAGACCCGTGCAGGTCGGGCAGGCGCCGAAGGGGTTGTTGAATGAGAACATCCTCGGCTGCAATTCGGGCAGAGATACCCCGTGCTCGGGGCAGGCATAGTTTGTCGAGAATACCATCTGCTCGCCGTCCACGGGTTCTACTACTATCATGCCGTCGGTCAGCGAGTTTATCGTTTCGATGGAGTCTGTGAGCCTGCCTTTTATGCCGTCCTTTATCACAAGGCGGTCTACCACTATCTCGATAACGTGCTTTTTGTTCTTGTCGAGCTTTATCTCTTCCGAAAGGTCATACACTTCGCCGTCGATGCGAACTCTTACATAACCCGATTTCCGTGCGCGTTCAAGCTCTTTCTTGTGTTCACCCTTTCTGCCCTTTACGATGGGGGCGAGCAGCTGTATCTTCGTGCGCTCGGGGAGCTCCAGCACGCGGTCTACTATCTGGTCTACCGACTGCTGCTTTATCTCCCTGCCGCAGACAGGACAGTGCGGCACGCCTATCCGTGCGTAGAGCAGACGCAGGTAATCGTATATCTCGGTGACGGTGCCGACTGTCGAACGCGGGTTCTTTGAGGTAGTCTTCTGATCTATGGATATGGCAGGCGAGAGCCCGTCTATCGAATCAACGTCGGGCTTTTCCATCTGCCCCAGGAACTGCCTTGCGTAGCTTGAAAGCGATTCCATATATCTGCGCTGACCGTCTGCGAATATCGTGTCGAACGCGAGCGATGACTTGCCCGAGCCGGAAAGCCCCGTCATAACTATGAGCTTGTCGCGGGGGATCTCTACGTCAACGTTTTTCAGGTTGTGCTCACGCGCACCGCGTATTATTATCTTATCGTTCTGCATATCTTTACTGTCCTTTTCATAAATCAGTCGTTGTTTTCTGTATCCGAGACGCTAAGGTCGAACCCTGTAAAAGTAGTCACTCTCTGAACATCGCTGTTGAAGAAGCTGTCGTTGAATTCATACACGAATTCAAAGTCTTCGTCCAGGGTGTAGCTGAGACTTTCGTACCTTGAAACACCTATACCGTGAGGGTTGTCAAAGCTGAAAATATCGATGTAGCTTTCCCCGTGGGAGTATACATCCTCATCGAATATGGTGACGGTGGGGATGCAGTTGACCTGGTTCTCTATCAGCAGGTCAACGAACCGGCGGAACTTCTCTTCACGCTGTCCGTCGTCGGTGGTGCAGATGTCAACAAAGTGCATGTCTTTTGACTTCAGCACATCTTTCAGTGAGGTATCAGCGTCAAAGTTCCAGGTCACCCTGTCCTCGTCCAGGAACACCTCAAGCTCGCCGTCGTATACTTCTCCTGCCAGAGTCTTGAACACGTCCTTTATCTCCTTCTCATAGAGCTTGAAGATATAGTCGCTTGAGACCCTACCGTCATCGGTGCTTGTCACAAATATCTTCTCGCCGGGAAGCTCGTCGCACTCAACATAGATGTAGGTGGCAACGCCGCTGTGCCTGCCAAAAACATCTCCCGAACCCACTTCAAACTCTCTGTCCTCCAGATATTCAAAATCAGTGTAGAACCGGTCTTCCATTGTCTCGATAGCATAGTTTATGTTTTTCTTGCTGTTAAGGTAGTTTCCCGCCATCCGGTCTTTTATACTCACACAGCCGGTGAGCATAGCCGCCGAAAGGGCGGCGGCGGTAACGACCACGATGATGTTCTTTTTCTTCATATGCTGTCTCCTTTGATGCTACCCGTTCCTCAGTTCGTTTATCTTGTCGCGCAGGTAAGCCGCGTGCTCGAATTCGAGCATCTTTGCAGCTTCCTTCATCTGTTTTGTAAGCTTGTCTATCAGCTGCATAGTCTCCGCCTTTGAAAGCTTTGACTTCTGCCGCGCCGAGTATTCCACCTCTTCCTTTGTGGATATCTCGATAACATCGCGTATGTCCTTGATGATGGTCTTCGGAGTGATGCCGTGCTCCTCGTTGAACTTCATCTGCAATTCGCG
Source organism: Ruminococcus sp. (assembly GCA_024697545.1). GTDB lineage: Bacteria > Bacillota > Clostridia > Oscillospirales > Ruminococcaceae > YE71. The sequence goes on along the minus strand of JAILFN010000067.1, from coordinate 14,895 downwards.
GCGGCGCTCGGTCTCACGGATAGCACGCTCCATCGAGCCCGTCACTTCGTCGGCGTACATTATGACTCTGCCCTCTGCATTTCGTGCGGCTCGTCCTATCGTCTGGATCAGCGAGCTTTCGGAACGCAGGAAGCCTTCCTTGTCGGCATCGAGTATCGCCACCAAGGATACCTCGGGGATATCAAGACCCTCACGCAGCAGGTTTATGCCGACCAGCACATCGAATTCACCCAGACGCAGGTCGCGGATTATCTCCATGCGCTCGATGGTGTCGATGTCATGGTGCATATATCTTACCTTTACGTTAAATCCCTTGAGGTAGTTGGTAAGATCCTCTGCCATTTTCTTTGTGAGCGTCGTCACGAGTACGCGCTCGTGCTTTTCTATGCGCGCGTTTATCTCAAACAGCAGGTCTTCTATCTGCCCCTCTGTCGGGCGGACATCGATCTCGGGGTCGAGCAGTCCCGTCGGACGTATCAGCTGTTCGACTATCTGCTGCGAATTTTCCTTTTCTATCGGACCCGGTGTCGCGGAAACGAACACTGCCTGATTAATGTGCTTGTAGAATTCATCGAATCTCAGCGGACGGTTGTCAAAGGCGCTCGGCAGGCGGAATCCGTATTCCACGAGAGTTTCCTTGCGGGCGCGGTCGCCCGCGTACATACCCCTTACCTGCGGCAGGCTGACATGGCTCTCGTCCACCATCAGCAGGAAATCATCGGGCAGGTGGTCGAGCAGCGTATACGGCACCGAACCCGGTGCTCTGCGTGCCAGCACGCGCGAGTAGTTTTCGATGCCCGAGCAGAAGCCTATCTCTTCGAGCATCTCCATGTCATAGTTGGTGCGCTGTTCTATGCGCTGCGCTTCGATGAGCATATCGCGGCTCTTGAAGTATTTTACCCGCTCTTCCATCTCGGCACGGATCTCGGCGATGGCTTCACGAAGCTTGTCCCGTCCGACGATGTAATGTGTGGCAGGGAATATCGCCGCATGGCTGAGTCGGGAAAGGACCTCGCCCGTCACTACGTTTATCTCGCTTATGCGGTCTATCTCGTCGCCGAAGAACTCGACCCTTACGGCAACGTCGGTGTTGGCGGCGGGGTATATCTCGACCACATCGCCGCGCACCCTGAACTTGTTTCTCTGAAAATCAATGTCGTTGCGCTCGTACTGTATGCCCACGAGCTTTGCTATAAGCTCCTCGCGGGATATCTCCATGCCGGGGCGCAGCGAGACTACCATCGAACGGTATTCCTCGGGGTCGCCGAGTGAGTATATGCAGCTAACCGATGCCACGATGATAACGTCACGGCGCTCGGCGATAGCTGTTGTGGCGGAGTGGCGCATCTTGTCTATCTCGTCGTTTATCGAGCTGTCCTTTTCGATATATACGTCCTTGCTCGGGATATAAGCCTCGGGCTGGTAGTAGTCGTAGTATGAGACAAAGTATTCAACGGCGTTGTTCGGAAAGAACTCCCTGAACTCGGTGCACAGCTGTGCCGCCAGTATCTTGTTGTGAGCCAGCACGAGCGTCGGGCGGTTGACCCGCGCTATAACGTTCGCCATCGTAAATGTCTTTCCCGAGCCCGTAACGCCGAGCAGCGTCTGTTCCTTCAGACCGCGGTTTATGCCGTCAACGAGGGCATCTATCGCCTCGGGCTGGTCGCCTGCGGGCTTGTAATCGCTCACCAGTTCAAAATGATCCATGCCGAACCTCCTGTTCATTAGTGCGTACCTTATTATTATACTACTTATATTACAAAATGTAAAGAGATTTTCAACAAATATTTATGACACCCCTGTTAACGAGGTGAACTTCGTTGTTTTTACAATAAATGAAAAAATTCTGTTCTGCTATTGATTTTTTTTTTATGATGTGATATAATTAAATTACTAATATGCTAAAATAAGTATACTATACACCCGAAAGGAATGTTTTTTATGAAAAAACTTATGCTGGGTAATGAGGCTTTTGCACGCGGTCTGTATGAAGCAGGCTGCGAGTTCGTATCTTCTTACCCCGGAACACCCTCGACAGAGGTGACGGAATTTGCCGCAAAGTATGACGAGATGTATGCCGAATGGGCACCCAATGAAAAGGTGGCTATGGAAGCGGCACTCGGCGCGTCTATCGCGGGAAAGAGAAGCTTCTGCGGTATGAAGCACGTTGGTCTTAACGTTGCCGCAGACCCGCTGTACACCGCAGGCTACACAGGTGTCAACGGCGGTATGGTCATCTGCGTTGCGGACGACCCCGGTCTTCATTCATCCCAGAATGAGCAGGATTCCCGCCATCACGCTATCGCTTCAAAGGTGCTGATGGTAGAGCCCTCCGATTCTCAGGAGTGCAAGGACTTCACAAAGCTCGCATTTGAGCTTTCCGAAAAGTTCGACAGCCCCGTTATCGTGAGAATGTCTACCCGCATCGCACATTCACAGTCCACCGTTGAACTGCTCGACAGAGTCGTTCCCGAGACTAAGCCTTATGTGAAGAACCCCGCCAAGTTCGTAATGGTGCCCGCTAACGCAAAGCGCCGCCATCCCGAGGTCGAGCAGAAGCTCCGCGACGCTGCAAAGTACGCCGAGACTTCTCTGCTCAATAAGGTAGAGTACAACGATACCTCCATCGGTATCATCACCGCAGGTGACTGCTACCTTTACGCCAAGGAAGCTATGGGCGACAAGGCAAGCTATCTGAAGCTGGGTATGATAAACCCGCTGCCTGTTGAGATCATCCGCGATTTCGCTTCCAAGTGCGATAAGGTATACGTTATAGAGGAGCTTGATGATGTTATCGAAGCTCACTGCAAGAAGAACGGCATCGACGTTGTCGGCAAGGAAGTGTTCGGCTGGGAGTATGAGATATCTCAGTCCATCGTGCGCGAGAAGCTGCTCGGTGAAAAGCCCGACACAATGGCGTTTGACGAGCCCGTTCCCGTTCGTCCCCCTGTAATGTGCGCGGGATGTCCCCACAGAGGTCTGTTCTACTGCCTCTCTCAGCTCGGTGTTTACGTTTCCGGCGACATCGGCTGCTATACCCTCGGCTCCGCTGCACCTCTGAACGCTATGGATACCACCATCTGCATGGGCGCTTCGATCAGTGCGCTGCACGGCTATAACAAGGCACTCGGCGCTGAGGCAGAGAAGAAGAGCGTTGCCGTTATCGGCGACTCCACCTTCATGCACAGCGGTATGACGGGTCTTGTGAACGTTGCATACAATGCTACCAACTCCACCGTTATCATACTCGATAACTCCATCACCGGCATGACAGGCCATCAGCAGAACCCAACAACGGGCAAGAACTTAAAGGGCGATCCCGCCGCTGCCGTTGACCTTGAAGCTCTCTGCCATGCTATCGGCATAAAGAGCGTCCGCGTCGTTGATCCTTATCATATGGCAGAGACCAAAAAGGTCATCGAGGAGGAGCTTGCAAAGGAAGAGCCTTCCGTTATAATCTCCCGCCGTCCCTGCGCTCTGCTCAAATATGTTAAGCACAACCCGCCTCTGCACGTTGACAATGACAAGTGCGTAGGCTGCAAGCAGTGCTTAAAGATCGGCTGTCCCGCTATCTCCATGAAGGACAGACCCGAGGGCGATGCAAAGAAGACAAAGGTGAGCGTTATCAATCATACTCAGTGCGTAGGCTGCGGCATCTGCACCGAAATGTGCAAGCCGGGAGCTATCGTGGAATAAGAGAGATAAACTGTCTCCGCTGCGGAGTTCCGATGAAGCATTATCTTACCGAAAGAATACAGCTTGGCGGCGAGAGCATTTTTCTTCCGCATCTCGACAATCTCCTGTCAGGTTATCTGCCGGTCTCGATAATGAAATGTCCGAAATGCAGAAAGCTGGAGTTTTTCCTGTGTAAAAGCTCCCGTAAGAAAAAACGATGATAAATGACGAAAACGTGAGCGACGGCATTGCCCGCTCAAGGGGGGATCGAGATCAGTGAAAAGACCTTGCTGCTCTGCTGCTCATTCGGTCTGCCGTTTCTGGCAGCAGCACTTGTCATCGGCGGCGTCGGATATGTCCTCAGAAGAGTGCGCCCCGATCTTTATATGACCGATGAGGAAAAGCGCGAAGCTGCCGAAAAGCCGGCGGCAGGCAGTAATGCCGAAGAAGGCAAAGATGGTGAAAATAAATAGATCTTCTTGAATGGGAGGATAAGATCAATAATGTTAGATGAAGAAAACAGCGTGATAGCAGGCGTTATCGGTTCGCTGATAGGTGCTGCTATAGGAATAGGTATATGGACCCTGATAGGTATGTTCGGAAAGTTTGCTCTTATAGGCGGGTTATTTCTCTGCCTGGGAGTGTTCGGCGGATATATACTTCTCGGAAAAGGTATCAGCAAGATAGGTATTATCATCTGTGCTGTTGTGCTCATCGTATCGGTATATATCGCCGTAAGATGCAGCTATGCGGCAGCACTCTGCTTTGCCCTTCATGGTGAAAAGTCTTTCGGCGAATGTATGAGCACTATGAATAAACTTCTCGCCATTGGAAGCATGAAAAAGTCCTTTATCAAAGACCTTGGTCTGGGATACCTGATGACCCTTGGCGGCGGCGTTGTGCTGCTTTACAAGCTTGGCGTGATGGAAGATCTGTAATTCATACACGTTGTTAAGATAACACAATAACTAAGGAGTAAATACAAATGGAAACAAAGTCTGTTATGATAGTAGGCGTTGGCGGACAGGGCACCCTGCTCGCTTCACGCATACTCGGTAATGTTTTCCTCGCACAGGGCTATGATGTCAAGGTGAGCGAGGTACACGGAATGAGCCAGCGCGGCGGTTCCGTCGTTACATATGTAAAGTACGGTGAGAAGGTCTATTCTCCCGTTGTAGAGCTGGGCGAGGCTGACGTTATCATCAGCTTTGAACAGCTGGAGAGCGCAAGATGGCTGCCTTATCTCAAAAAGGGCGGCAAGCTCGTCACCTCCGATCAGACCCTCGACCCCATGCCCGTTATCACAGGCGCTGCCGTTTATCCCGATGATATCATCGGCAAGATAAAGGCAAAGGGCGTAGAGGTCACAGCAGTTGACGCACTCGGACTTGCCGAGCAGGCAGGTACTTCAAAGGCGGCAAACGTGGTGCTTATGGGCGTAGTGTCCAAAAAATTACCCTTTGAAGAAAGCGTATGGCAGCAGGCTCTTGAACAGTGCGTCCCCGCAAAGTTCCTTGAGCTGAACAAGAAGGCGTTCGCCCTCGGCAGGGAAGCGGTGTAAGACCGCATTATCTCAGGAAGGAGATTGATTTATGCCTGAAAAGAAATACTGGGACGAAGCACATGAGTGTATGTCCCGCGAGGAAATGAAAAAGCTTCAGAGCGAAAAGCTTGTAAAGCAGGTACGCCATGTCTGGGACAACGTGCCTTATTATAAGAAGCTTATGGAAGAAAAGGGCGTTACTCCCGATGATATAAAGTCCATCGACGATATCGGCAAGCTCCCGTTCCTTTCAAAGGCTGATCTGCGCGATGCTTATCCCTACGGTCTGCTGGCAAAGCCGCTCTCCGAGTGCGTCCGCATACATTCTACCAGCGGCACTACAGGAAAGAGGGTCGTTGCTTTCTATACTCAGAACGACGTTGATCTCTGGGAAGAATGCACCGCCCGCGCCATCACGGCGGCAGGATGTACCAAAGAAGACGTATGTCAGGTAGCTTACGGCTATGGTCTGTTTACGGGCGGTATGGGTCTTCACGGCGGTTCGCACAAGGTCGGCTGCCTTACCCTGCCTATGTCTTCGGGAAGCACCGAAAGACAGATACAGTTCATGCAGGATCTTGGTACCACGCTCCTTTGCTGCACGCCTTCATATGCAGCATACATCGGTGAGACTATCGCCGAGATGGGTATCAAGCCCGAAGACCTAAAGCTCAAAGCGGGCATCTTCGGCGCTGAGCCCTGGACGGAGGAAATGCGTCAGGAGATCGAGCGTATGCTCGGGCTGAAGGCTTACGATATCTACGGACTTACCGAATCTACCGGTCCGGGCGTTGCATTTGAGTGCTGCGAGCAGAGCGGTATGCACATAAATGAAGATCATTTCTATGCCGAGATAATCGACCCCGATACGGGTGAACAGCTGCCCGAGGGCTCAAAGGGCGAGCTTGTCTTCACGAGCCTCGATAAAGAAGCTTTCCCGCTTCTCAGATATCGCACCCGCGATGTCTGCGTGCTTTCGCACGAAAAATGCTCCTGCGGCAGAACTCTCGTCAAGATGGCTAAGCCTATGGGAAGAACGGACGATATGCTCATCGTCAAGGGCGTAAACGTATTCCCGTCGCAGATCGAGACTGTGCTGCTCAAGATGTCCAACGCTACCCCGAACTATCAGATCGTAGTAGACCGCGTAGGCACCACCGATACCTTCGAGATACTAGTTGAAGTCTCGCCCGATATGTTCTCCGATACCATAAAGACCTTCGAGGAGCTTCAGAAGAAGATCGCGAACGATATCCACAGTATGCTCGGCATACGCGCAAAGATCAAGCTCGTCGAGCCTAAGTCTATCCCCCGCTCCGAGGGCAAGGCTGTGCGCGTTGTTGACAAGAGAAAGCTCGTATAATGGGCTTCGGTGTACTGTTTGCAGTTCCCGCCGATACGGTGGAGAAGCTGCGTGATATGCCCGTGAACGAGCGCCCCGTATACATTTCGGAAGAGCTTGAAGAGCTGTATTTTGAAGAATACCCCGAGCGCACCTATGAGCTTGAAGAGTCATGGGAGGCTATTCACCGCGCACTTACAGGCGGCTTTGACTTCGACTCGGATTCTCCGCTTGCTCCCGCGATACTCGGCGGTGAGGTGCTTTACTTTGACGGCGAAAAGCATGATGATTATATCATCACCGCAAAGCCGCCGCTTGCGGTAAGGGCGCTCTGCGGTGAGCTTTCAAAGCTTGACGCGGCTTCCTTCTCGAAGATGTATAAGGCTATCCCAGCCGCAGACTATCCCGATAAAAGCGGCGAGGATCTTGAAGAAACGCTCGAATTTTTTGAGAACAGCCTGGCATTCTGGAAATTTGCCGCTGACAACGGTCTTTGGGTGCTGTTCACGGCTGATCTCTGACCTTTGATGAAAGTGAGTGATATACATGACAGTAAAGCAGCTTTCGGTTTTCTGCGAGAACCGTCCCGGCAGACTTTCCGGTATAACCAGATTGCTTGCCGACAATGATATAAACATCCGCGCCATGAGCATTGCCGATACAAAAGATTTCGGTATCCTGCGTCTTATCGTTGACGATTTTGAAAAGGCGCTGAAGGTCCTGAAGGACAACGACATGGCTGTGACCTCGACCGGCGTTCTCTGCATCAGGCTCGCCGATAAGCCGGGCGGACTTGCCGACGCTATGGAATGTCTCTACAAGGAGAACATAAGCGTTGAGTATATGTACGCGGCATTCATCAGTGAGACTAATGAAACGGCATACCTTGTGCTGAGAGTTGACAGGCTCGATACGGCTGTCACCGCACTTGAAGAGGGCGGTTTCAAACTTGTTTCCGATGAAGAGCTAAAGAGGTTTTAAGCGATAATATGAAACTGCCGTGCGATCGTGCGGCAGTTTTTTTATGGATAAAAAATGCCGTTTTGACGCAGTTATTCTGATGGCACTGAGAACTCAGTCCCGAAACAATTGTGTAAATGATAAAAAATTAAATGAAATTGCAGTTAATTTATATAACGTAAACTGTTTTTTCATTTACTGCTGTTGACATTAGAATAATGATATGCTATAATAGCTAATAGTGTTAGGCATAGGAGTGATATAATGTCAAAGAATAAGTATACAGAGGAGTTTTTTGATGCTCTGAGGATCGCCTACTACGGCGATGAGGCGGGAATGTTGAGCGAATATCTTCGCGGTGAGTGCAGACTTCTGCTGTATCTCAATATCAGCGAAGAGGAAAGCGTCCAGCCGGGAAAGATAGCTGAAAAACTGGGTATATCTACCGCCCGCGTGGCTTCTATACTCAAGGCGCTTGAGAATAAGGGCATGATCGTCCGCCGCTGCGGTACTGCCGACAAGCGCAAGGTGTTTGTCACAATAACCGAAAAGGGCGTCAGGTATATCGACGATAAGCGCGGCAATATCACCGACTTCTTCGATGAAAGGTTCGGCGCACTCAGCAGTGAGGAATGCGAACAGTTTATCAGTATCGTGAAAAAGCTTACCACCCCTCCAGAGGAAAACGACCGCTGATCTGTACACTGAGGATAAATGCCATGCAGATAAATAAGGATGATTTTTTTAAAGGCTCGATCTTTGATGCCTATGAATATCTCGGTGCTCACGTTGAAGGTGATGGTGTGCGCTTCTCGGTATTCGCCCCCGCTGCGGCTAAAGTCGCTGTCGTTGGCGATTTCAACAACTGGGAGCCGTATTATCTTGCACCCGACCGCGGTTTCTGGGAGATATTTATAAAGGGCGCGAAAGTCGGAGATATGTATAAGTACGTTATCTATACCAAATCAGGTGAGCGCCGCGAACACTGTGACCCTTACGGCTTCGGTATGGAGCTTCGCCCACGCTGGGCTTCCGTTGTTCGCGACCTTGATGAGTTCAAGTTCACCGACGACGAATGGATCTACTTCCGCGATAAAAATTACAACAAGCCGCTGAATATCTATGAGATGCACCTGGGCTCCTGGATGAAAAAGGACGATTCCGATGAAACGGGCTGGTACAGCTACACCGAGATCGCCGACCTGCTGATACCTTATCTCAAGGAACATCACTTCACACACGTTGAGTTCATGCCGCTCTCGGAGCATCCTGCCGATATCTCGTGGGGATATCAGAATACGGGATTCTTTGCTCCCACCTCACGCTACGGCACGGCGGCAGAGCTTATGGAGCTTATAAACAGACTGCATAATGCGGGGATCGGTACTATCATGGATTTCGTGCCCGTTCACTTTGCCCTCGATGATTACGCTCTCCGCGAATTCGACGGCACACCGCTCTACGAATACCCCGAGTCTGACGTTTCGGTCAGCGAATGGGGCACCTGCAATTTCCAGTTTAATAAGCCTTGGACGGCGGTCTTTATGCAGTCCTGCGCTGATTACTGGCTGAGCAGATATCATTTCGACGGTCTGCGTATGGACGCTATCAGCCGCGCGATATACTGGATGGGCGATCAGGCAAGGGGAGTCAACCCCAATTCCCTGAATTTCTTGAAGCAGATGAACGCGGGTCTGCAAATGCGCCACGGTGACTGTATGCTTATCGCGGAGGATTCGACCGCATACCCGAAGATCACCGCGCCGATAGAGTACGGCGGTCTGGGGTTCGATTATAAATGGGATCTCGGCTGGATGAACGATACCCTCAACTATTTCCGCACCCCGCCCGACGAGCGCCCTCGTGAGCATTACAAGCTCACCTTCTCCATGCAGTATTTCTACAACGAGCTTTATATGCTTGAGCTTTCGCACGATGAGAACGTTCACGGCAAGGCAACGGTCATCAATAAGATGTGGGGCGATTATGACGTAAAGTTCCCGCAGGCAAGGGCGATGTATGCCTATATGTTCACCCACCCCGGCAAGAAGCTCAACTTCATGGGCGGTGAGAACGCGCAGTTCCGCGAGTGGGACGAGACCCGCGCTCAGGACTTCGATATCTTGAAGTACCCGCTGCATGAAAGCTTCAACCGCTACTTCAAGAAGCTGTCGGGCATATATGCCGAAAACCCTGCACTGCACAACGCTGAGTACAACCCCGATGCCTTCCGCTGGCTGATGGCTGACAACTGCGAGCAGAGCGTTTATGTATACCTGCGTATGGCTGAGGGCGGGACGGTGCTCTGCGCCTTCAACTTCTCGGATAAGAAACAGTCCTGCCGCGTGAATATGCCGATGTCGGGCAGACTTATCCCGCTCATAAACTCAGATGAGCAGACATGGAGCGGCACAACTCCCGCCGCGGATATTGTCCCGATCGACACCTTCCGCCATATCGACGGTGAGATATTGGAGCTTGATCTTCCGCCATTTACAGCAGAGCTTTTCGAGGTAACACCCAAGCCTGACGATGCCGAGTAACGCCTTTTGCATATGGGTCATAATATGGAATATGAACGTCCGCCGTTCAGAACGGCGCTTGTGACCCGAAGGCTGTAAAGGTGGAGGCTATGAGGTACCTTATAACAATGACTTCCATCACCTATGCCGTTAAAGCGCAGAATATGTTCAAATCAAAGAACATACGATGCAGGATAGTCCCGACCCCGAAGAACGTAGGAAGCGGGTGCGGTTATTCCATTGAGCCCGACACCGACCGCAGCACCGCGCTGCGGCTCATGAAGGAAAACGGCATCAAGTACAAAGGAGTCTTTGAATGAACAAACGGCTGCACCCGTCGCGGTGCAGCCGTTTTTTTGTGTATTTTTCATAGGAATTTAAATTACCGTAACAATTGTATGTAATAAATATGTTAGAATATATATAGTATATTTATAATATCTTTGTTCGGAGGCGATGTAAATGGCAAAGGCGAGCGAATACACCTGCCCGTGCTGCGGCGGTGCTGTCAGATTTGACTCGGCTATACAGAAGATGAAATGCCCATACTGCGAAAACGTCTATGATGTCGAGACCCTTGAGGCTTATGCCGAGGATCTTAAAAAGGACGGTACCGATGATTCGGAATGGGATCAGAGCGAGCAGAGCTTTGAAGGCGGCGAGCAGGATGATATAAAGGTATACCGCTGCAATTACTGCGGCGGCGAGATCATGGCAGACCTCACGACCTCTGCGACGACCTGCCCTTACTGCGATAACCCCGTGGTCATGCTAAGCAGTTTGCAGGGTCAATGGAAGCCCGAGTATGTCATACCCTTCAAGCTGGATAAAAAGCGCGCTGTAAATGAGTTCAAGAAGCATCTGCTGCACAAGCATTTGCTTCCCAAGGAGTTCAGGAACATCGAGCACTTTGAAGAGATCAAGGGCGTTTATGTTCCGTTCTGGCTGTTTGATTCTCACATCGACGCGACTATCCGCTTCAAGGCGACAAAGGTACGCAGATGGTCGTCCGGCAACTATGATTACACCGAGACTTCATATTTTTCGGTAGTGCGCGGCGGTACTATGGATTTTGAAAAGATAGCGGTAGACGGCTCTTCGCAGATGCCGGATGATCTTATGGAATCCATCGAGCCGTTTGATTTCAAGGAGGCTGTGCCGTTCAATACAGGCTATCTGGCAGGCTATATCGCCGATAAGTATGACGTTGACGACAACATGAGCGTTGTGCGCGTGAACAACCGCGTGACCCAGAGCGTGAACACCACCTTCCGTAAGGACGTACACGGTTACTCCTCGGTCAAGAAGGAGGGCGGGAATATTGATTATCACAACGCAAAGGCTGTCTACGCCCTATACCCCGTGTGGATACTTACCACGAAGTATGATGGCAAGACCTATATTTTCGCAATGAACGGTCAGACGGGAAAATTCGTCGGCGATCTTCCGCTGGATAAAAAGAAATACAAGCGCTGGCTGGGCTACGGCACCCTCGCCTGCTCTGTGCTGTTTAGCGTTGCGGGTATGATATATTCATACCTTTCATTCTGAGAGGGGGCGGAATATGATGAAAAAAATAGTGAAACGCCTTTTCGCGCTCGCCGCTTGTGCGGTGATGATGCAGTCCTCATACCCTCTGGATACTTACGCCGATGACGGAGCCGCGTCGGAGCCTGAGAACGAGGTCTATGTTTATGACTACGCCGATATGCTGAAAGATTGGAACGAGTCTGATCTTAACAGTCTTCTTTTCACTGTGACGCATAACAATTACTGCGAGGTCGCCCTGGCAACTACTGCCGATAACGGCGGCACGGATCTCAAAAGCTATGCCATGAGCCTTTACAAGGAGCTGGACCTGGGCTTTGATTCGGATAGATCGGGCATACTTCTTTGCTACTCCACCCTTGACAAAGACTGGCGGATCGTCGGAGAAGGTCTGGGTCTTGAAGCGCTCAGCGATGAAGGGCTTGATAACTTTCCGAAATACATTGACCCGCTTTTCAAGGAAGGGCGCTTTGTTCAGGCGTTTGAGAGATTCGGAAATATCATGGACGCATACCTGCGGCAGGCACATACCGTTGAGCCCTACAAGGACGAGAAAAGGGTAGTAGACCGCGCAGGCATCATCTCCGATGATAAGGAAGCGGAGCTTCTGAAGATGTGTGATGAGATCAGCGAGCGTCAGAAGTTCGAGGTGGTCATCGTCACCGAAAATGATATCGGCGGCAGATCCTCCCGTGATTATACCGATGACTACTATGATTACAGCGGCTTCGGGTTGGATGACAAACGCTCGGGCATATGCCTGCTTATCTCCATGAAGAACCGTGACTGGGCTATATCCACCTGCGGCGACGGCATACCTTACTTTACCGATAAGGGTCAGGAGTATATAATAAGCGAGATAAAGGGATATCTTTCTTCGGGGGAGTATGATAAGGCATTTGATCTTTATGCAAGGCTCTGCGATGACTATATCAACGAAGCCAGAGAAAAGCAACCCTATGACGTGGGGCACCTCCCCGAGCATTCCCTCAGACCATACCGCGAGGAACTGCTGGGAGATCTCGTCGTGGTAGTACCCTTTTCTGCTGCTATCGCATTTGTCATATGGCTTATCATCTGCACGATAGAAAAGCACAAGCTGACCTCGGTACAGTTCAAGGGTCAGGCAGATGATTACATCAGGCGCGACAGCATCGTTATCAACAAGAGAAATGACACATTCCTTTACAAGAACACCACCAAGAGATACAATCCGCCATCATCTTCGAGCGGCGGAGGCGGCGGCGGTTCGTCCTCGCACCACAGCTCTTCGGGTTCGTCACACGGCGGTTCTTCGGGACATTTCTGATAAGGCTTGACTATCTGAGAAAAATATGCTATAATAGAACATAGACTGAAAAAGTCTACAATAAAAATATACGGAGGAATACTATGAATATCAATGAAAATGTGATCTATATCGGAGTGAACGATCATAAGATTGACCTTTTTGAGGGTCAGTTCGATGTGCCCAACGGAATGGCTTACAACTCCTATCTGATAAAGGATGAAAAGACCGCGGTAATGGATTCCGTGGATATCAATTTCGGCGATGAGTGGCTGAAGAACATCTCCGAGGCTCTCGGCGGTGCTTCGCCCGATTACCTTATCGTTCAGCATATGGAGCCCGACCATTCGGCAAACATCGGCAGATTTGTCGAGGCTTATCCCGATGCGAAGATCGTCGGCAATGCCAAGACCTTCGCTATGATAAAGCGATTCTTCGGCACAGATTATCCCGATAAGCAGGTAGTCGTAAAGGACGGCGAGACTCTCTCGCTCGGCAGCTGCGAGCTTAAATTCATATTCGCACCGATGGTACACTGGCCCGAAGTCATGATGACCTACATCGAGAAGTACGGCATATTCTTCACGGCAGACGCTTTCGGCAAGTTCGGCGCACTCGATGTTGACGAGGACTGGGCTTGCGAGGCAAGACGCTATTACTTCGGCATAGTTGGTAAATACGGTATGCAGGTGCAGAACCTACTCAAAAAGGCTGCGGCTCTTGATATAAAGACCATCTGCCCGCTGCACGGTCCCGTGCTGTCGGAAGATCTGGAATACTATCTCGACCTCTACGTTACATGGTCGTCCTACGGCGTAGAGTCGGACGGGCTGTTCATAGCTTACACCTCCGTTTACGGCAACACCAAGAAAGCGGCAGAGCTGCTCAAGGAAAAGCTTGAAGCCAAGGGCTGCCCGAAGGTGGCTATCGCAGACCTCGCCCGCGAGGACATGGCAGAGTCTGTTGAGGACGCTTTCCGCTATGGCAAGCTGGTGCTCGCGACTACTACCTACAATGCCGACATTTTCCCGTTCATGAGAACTTTTATCGAAGAGCTTGTCGAGCGCGGATATCAGAACCGCACCATCGGCATTATTGAAAACGGCACATGGGCACCTATGGCTGCCAAGGTGATAAAGTCGAAGTTTGAAAAGAGCAAGAACATCACCTTCACTGATACTACAGTAACAGTTGCTTCAGCACTTAACGCCGAAAGCGAAGCTCAGATCGAAGCTCTCGCGGACGAGCTGGTCTGATCCTCGGCTGCGGAGCTGACGACCTTAAAGGAGGGACAGATATGGGATACGATCATACCGCACTGTTCAAGATAGGCTACGGACTTTACGTCATAACAACAAATGACGGCAGCCGCGACAACGGCATGATATGCAACACCGTTTCGCAGGTGGCTTCAAGCCCCGAGCTTGTCGCAGTTTCGATAAACAAAGCAAACTACACCCACGATACCGTCAAGGCAACGGGTGTTATGAACGTCAACTGCCTTACCGAGGACGCGCCTTTTGATATCTTCAAAAAGTTCGGATTCGTCAGCGGCAGGGATACCGATAAGTTAGCGGGGGAGCAGGTGTTCCGTTCGGGTAACGGTTGCGCTATCCTCGGCGGATATATCAATTCATTCATGTCGCTCAAAGTGGTGAACTATATCGACATGGGCAGCCACGGACTGTTTATATGCGAACTGACCGACGCTGTCGTTATGAGCGATAAGCCTTCCATGACTTACGCTTTTTACCACTCAAACGTTAAGCCAAAGCCAGCGCCGAAAGCGTCAAAGGGCTGGGTATGTAAGATATGCGGTTTTATCTACGAGGGTGAAGTTCTGCCCGACGATTACACCTGCCCTATCTGCAAACACCCCGCCTCGGACTTTGAGCCTTTGCAGTAGAGTGCGGTAAACTGTTGGGGACTCTGTCCCCAAACCCCTGCCGGGGGACCCTTTGGAAAGGGTCTCCCCGGACCCCTCCTAAACTTTTTCTATTCTTTTTCAGGCAGGGGC
>JAILFN010000063.1 GCA_024697545.1 Ruminococcus sp. | reverse complement strand
TAGTTCTCAGCGTCATCGCAATGAACATCGACCGCCTGGCGGCGATGCTTTTGCGCTTCTTACAAATAGTGATAAATATTCGCTTCTCATATCGCCAGCCGGTATGCCGTGGATTTTAGAGGCTTGTTGAGGAGAGACTATTTACAAATTAATTATACCACTCGAGACTATTTCTGTCAAGTAAAACGACAAATATTGAAATATAATAATCCTAGATTGTTAAGATAAGTCTCTTATTATTGTGGTTTTATACTTTGTGGAGAGAACTATTCATCATTAGCATCAAGTACGTGAGAAGAAGTCAATGTTTTTTGCAATTGTAAGATGCAGTATGGTTTGGCATATACAGCTCGGGAAATAGATTTACACTTTTTCGCAACATAAGGCATAGGAGACCTAAAATACAGAAAACAACAGAAACTAAGTTATGATCGTTTAGTTGTGCAAAAACTGAACATCTAATATGCTATAAAAGACGTAACGAAACTGAGAACGGAACTGCATCGTTATGCTTAGAAGGTCACCTTTATTACAGCATCACCATACTGTTGAGATCAGATGTGAAACCGTTAAAAAAGCGACTTGCTGCGATGCAGGTTCGTATGACCTAAACGGTCTAGTAGGTTTGTTTTTTTTTGGGGGGGGCGGCGGAGAAGAAGGGAGAATGAGACATAGTCCTATTGAACCGCTGACAGATATATTTATAACAATATCTTCCTAATGTTTCTATTTCCCAAAAATAAAAAATACTTGATTTCGGGAAATAGATGTGGTATAATAGGCATAGAGGAGTGTGAGTGCTTATGAAACTGATAGAAAGAACCGATTATCTCAATAAGGTCATCAATGTGATCGGTACCCCTGATATAAAGGTCATTACCGGTGTTCGACGCAGCGGAAAGTCTAAGCTGCTTGAAGCGTTCAAAAAGCATATCATGGACAACTACCCCGATGCCAATATCATTCACATCAATTTCAATCTGCCCGAATATGAGGAATATACAGAATACCGTCCTCTTTACGATCATATCAATTCCAGATACAAAGAAGGAGTTGAAAACTTCGTTCTGATAGATGAGATCCAGATGTGCAATGATTTTGAGAAAGCGATCAACGGTCTGCACGCTTCGGAGAAGTATGATATATATATCACCGGCTCTAACGCATTTCTTTTAAGCTCTGACCTCGCCACACTGTTCACAGGAAGGACTTTCGAAATCAAAGTGTATCCATTCTCCTTTGCCGAGTATGTCAAATATTTCGGTTATACCGACCTTTATACTGCCTTTGATAAATATGTCAGCGAGGGCGGAATGGCTGGTTCTTACGTTTATAAGGATCAGGAAGCCAAGTACGACTATATCGAGGAAGTGTTCAATACACTAATTGTCAGGGATATTCGCAAAAAATATAAGATACGCAATACAGCCCTTATGGACAGGCTTGCTGACTTTCTGATGGATAACATCTCAAACCTCACATCCGCCAGAACTATTGCCGATACCTTTAACAGCCATAAGGATAAGATCAACCACAAGACAGTCAGCTCATATATGCAGTACCTCTGCAACGCCTTTGCATTTTATAAGGTACGTAGATATGACATCAAAGGAAAGAAGTACCTTTCAACTACCGAAAAATACTACCTCAGCGATCATTCTTTCCGCTATGCAAAGCTCGGCACTAAGAATATGGATTACGGCAGAGTGCTTGAAAACATCGTAGCTATCGAGTTGCTTCGCAGAGGATATGAGGTTTATGTCGGTGTCCTTTATAAGAAAGAAGTTGACTTCGTAGCAATTAAGCGAGACGAAAAGTTGTATATACAGGTCTCGGATAACATCACCGATGACAAGACTTTTGAGCGTGAAGTATCACCGTTGCTGTCTATCAAGGACGCATATCCCAAAATGCTTATTGCAAGGACACGGCATGATGCTTATCAGTACGAAGGCATCAAGATCGTAGATTTCTCTGACTGGTTAACAAACACTTAGGAAGGTAGAAATATGGATGTTATAGAAGAGATCAGAGCACTCGCAGAGGGCTAGCCTATCATAGGTGAATTGATTGGGTAAATATCACTGACCGGTAACAGTAATAATATAGAGAATATAAAAAACAAGCAGACACCTTTGTTCGGTCATCTGCCTGTTTAAATCCATAGATCCGAGTTGAAATAGCGCCTTTCTGCGCTCATTTCACCCATATTTTAGAAAAAAGCCTTTCATCGTACCACGATTTTTCGTGTGATTTCGTGTGATTTTCGGGCTTCAAACCTGCATTTTGAACCGCAGAAATTGCAGTCAAAATGTAACGAAAAAGCCCGTAAATACAGCGTTTTTGCCATATTTACGGGCTTTTTGCTTTGGCGGAGAAGGAGGGATTCGAATTGCTCTCTTTCTGTGTGGATTCTTTGCTGGCGCTCAATAAAAGCGGATCCCTGTCCAAGCTCCATAAGGGACTTTTGCAGAATTGTCAGTATAGCAGTCTCAAAATCTGTTTATGTTACATCAATAGTCGAATTCTAGTCTTTTATCCACCACTTCGAAAACTTTCCTAGTTGTATAAAAACTGAATATCTGATGTGCTATAATAGACGTAATGAAGCGAAGAAAGGAGCTAAATCGTTATGTCTAGAATGTCACCTGCATTACAGCACCGGCATATTGTTCAGATCAGGTATGAAAATGTTAAAAAAGCGACTTGCTGCGATGCCGGTTCGTATGATTTAGTGTCTTATTGCTCAATATGCGGCAGAGAATTATCCTGCCGCACTATTACCACTCCAATGAAAGCACATGTATATGGCAAACCTATGGTTGATGACGATGCTGATTCTTATTTATGGATCGATCCTGATAAGCACCTTGTTATTAAATGTGAGATTTGCGGCGGCTACTTGTACCCGGGGGATGATACGAAAACCGCGGATCTGTGTTTTGATAGTATCGGGAAAATACCTTACTTTGACACTCGCGGAATTATCCCCGGGAAATGGTCTGAGAACTTTCAAGATGATGAAGATACATACGATCAGAGTTCTGAGATCGAGAAAACGCTGATGGAATCAAATCTTTATGAGGGAATGGAGTTTGATAAAATAGCACGATTGCCTATATACCATCAAATGAAAAAGATCGGTTATATTTATAGCAAACGGTCTAGATGCTTTGTTTTTGTGGGGGTGGCGCGGGAGAAGGGAGAATGAAGATGTCTCAGTATTGCTTTCGATGGGATTTTTATGATATTATTTTATTGTAGTTGTTAATTGCTTGTCGGGAGATAAGGAGGGCGCTATGGATCACGAGCGGATAATACATATACCGAATTACCTTACCCGCGCAACGGACGAGGAGCATGGCTTGACGATCAGCAATATCAGAGATCACCTTGCAAACAGCGCAGGAATGTATGATGTGTCAGCGCTGACCGTCCGACGTGATGTAGAGCGGCTTGAAACTGCGGGTTATCATATAACCAAAACTAAAGGAGCGCACAACACAGTATAATATCATCTGACGAACAAAAACTTCACGGTGGGTGAGCTGTGTTTTCTCGTTGATTCTGTATCCATCAACAGGTTTCTCTCCGCAAGGCAGAAGCAGGAGCTGATAAAAAAGTTTGAAAGTATGTGCTCAGAATCGGAGATAAGGCAGTTCATCAGCCGTATCGAGCTGAACGAGGCGGGCAGAGTACCTCGTGACCTTCTCGGAAATCTCGATAAGATACACAAGCTGATCTCCGAAAAACGCAGGATCAATTTCAGCTATGGCAAATTTGACACACACCAGCAGGTGATATACTACGACAAACGCCGGAATATGCTGCCTGTCAAGGTGATCTATATGAATGAGAGGTTCTATCTTCGGTGCTTTAACGAGGAAACAGGGCAGCTCCGCACTTATCGCATCGACCGTATGAAGAACATCAATGGCGGCGAGGTCAGCAGCGTTAAGCCCCTAGCGGAAGAAAATCCGCAGGGCTTTGTAGTCGATGTATTCCCGCCGGAAAGATACGAAATCGTCACCTTCAAGATCAGGCGCTATCTTCTTGATGAAATGATAGAGCAGCTTGGAAACACCGTCAGCTCCAGGGAGGATTTCGATGATCCCGAGTACGCGATAGTCCGCGCAAGCTGCGGCATAAACAGGCAGTTTTATCTGTGGGTGATGCGTTATGGTGACGGATTGGAAATAATCTCGCCGAAGGACATCAGAAAGGAGTTCGCAGAAGAGCTGAAAAAAGTTTCGGATAAGTATTCGTATGAATAAATTAAGGATAACTAATGCGATATAATATCCATAATTAGTCGGTCTTATTCTTCCGCTTCCCGGCAATCATTTCAAGAGCCGCAAGGCTTGCAGCTGTCGTTAATGCAAACGCTCCGATGGGGGCTTCAACTCCGGTCTCGGGGTTGTCAGATGGCGTCGAGGTATCGCCGTCTGTCAGCTTGATCTTGTTCTTCTTTGCATACTTCTTGCCCGCACCGGAGTGGCAGTAAAGAACGAAGTCCTCGATGAGAAAATAATGATCTTCACAGTCGTATGTTTCTGTTACATATCCCAGCGCATATTCTCCGATGTTCCGAACAGAAGCGGGCAGGGTCACGCTCCTAAGCGAAGGGCAGTCACAAAACGCCTCTTCACCGATAGCGGTCACGCTTTCGGGGATGGTTACGTTTTTCAGATTTTGGGAATTTTTAAAAGCATAAGAATCTATACTTGTCACACCGTCGGGGATATCTATGCTTGTCAGAGCCGAGCCCGAAAAAGAACTGCTGCCGATGTTCTTCACACTGTCGGGGATAGTTATGCTTGTCCTTCCTGCCGGACAAAGTATGAGAGCAGTAATATCCTTGCTGTATATCACGCCATCAACGGAGCAGTACGTTGTATTGTTCGCGTCTACCTTTATATCGGTCAGGTTTGAACACCCATGAAAAGCGTCAACAGCGAGTTCGGTCACACCTTTTCCGATAGTTACGCTTTTCAGGCTGCCGCAGCCCGCAAATGCTTCACTTTCGATACTCGTCACACTGTCGGAGATAGTTACGCTTTCCAGAATGTCGCAGTCCATGAACATTTCGGTGCTTATAGTTTTCACACTGTCGGGGAGAGTTACGCTTTTCAGGCTGCTGCACCCTTTGAATGCCTCCCAGCCGAAATCTGTCACACTATCGGGGATAGTCACGTTTTTCAGGCTTCCGCAATACCTGAACGCCTCCCAGCCGATAGAAGTCACGGTGTCGGGGATAGTCACGCTTGTCAGGTCTGAGCCTTCAAATGCAAATTCGCCGATAGCCGTGACCTTCTTTCCGTCGATCTCCGAAGGTATAACAACATCTCCTCCATTGCCTTTATATTCTGTTATGGTAACGGTATCGCCATCGACCGAGTATTCAAAATCCTCATAAGCCGCAGCACTCGCCGCGATAGCCGTACCAAGTGTTCCGACGGGAAGAGTACCAAGCCCTCCCGCTGCGAGTAAGATTGCTGCCGTGCAGCATACGATCTGTTTTTTCATGATGTTTATTCCTTTCTTTCGACGGGCTATGCCGCTGTTATTCTTTTAGGAATAGATAATTAATCCCGAAGCTGACACCACAAGCCGGCTTCGGGATTCTTTTTTCTATCAAACGTGTCCTCAACAATTCGGTCGTAAATTGGTCGTAAATCTTGCCTGTCGGGTCATAAAGCCCGCGTAATTACAGCGTTTTTCAGTCTATCGACTTCATCGTCGGGAACAGCAGCACGTCCCTGATGGCGGGGGAATTTGTCAGCAGCATTACCAGACGGTCTATGCCGTAGCCGATGCCGCCTGTGGGGGGCATTCCGATCTCGAGGGCACGCAGGAAGTCCTCGTCGGTGCGGTTCGCTTCCTCGTCGCCCTGGCTCAGTGCTTCCTCCTGCGCCTTGAAACGCTCGCGCTGGTCGATGGGGTCGTTCAGCTCGGAATATGCGTTGCACATCTCCCATGTGTTGATGAACAGCTCGAAACGCTCAACGTGCTCGGGGTCGCCGGGCTTCTTTTTGGTCAGCGGGCTGATCTCGATGGGATGGTCGGTGATGAATGTGGGCTGGATAAGGTGCTCCTCAACGAACTCCTCGAAGAAGAGGTTCAGGATGTCGCCCTTCTTGTGCCTGTCCTCAAACTCAACGTGCTTCTCCTTGGCGATAGCCTTTGCAGCTTCGGTGTCGGGGATAGCGTCGAAATCAACGCCGCTGTACTTCTTGACAGCTTCGGTCATGGTCATGCGCTCGAAAGGCTTGCCGAGGTCGATCTCGTGCTCGCCGTAGGGGATAACGGTGCTGCCGCATACCGTCTGTGCAAGGTGGCGGAACATATCCTCGGTCAGTCTCATCATGCCCTCATAATCGGTGTATGCCTGATAGAGCTCCATCAGGGTAAATTCGGGATTGTGGCGGGTATCAACGCCCTCGTTGCGGAATACTCTTCCTATCTCGTAAACGCGCTCAAGACCGCCGACTATCAGTCTCTTTAAGTAAAGCTCCAGCGATATGCGAAGCTTTACGTCCTCATCGAGGGCGTTGTAGTGAGTCTCGAAAGGTCTTGCGGCGGCACCGCCTGCGTTGGATACCAGCATGGGGGTCTCTACCTCCATGAACCCGCGGTCGTCAAGATATCTTCTGATTGCGGAGATTATCCTGGAGCGCTTGATGAATGTATCCTTTACCTCGGTGTTGCAGATAAGGTCGGTGTAGCGCTGTCTGTAACGGGTGTCGGTGTCCTTGAGGCCGTGCCACTTTTCGGGCAGCGGCAGCAGGTTCTTGGAAAGCAGCGTAAAGCTTTCGGCATGGAGCGAGATCTCGCCCATTCTTGTGCGGAACACGAATCCCGTAACGCCGACGATATCACCGATATCGCCCTTCTTGACATAGCGGTCAAAGCTTTCCTTGCCGACCTCGTTCATGCGGACGTAAAGCTGCATCTTATCGGTCTTGTCGCGCATATCCATAAAGCTTGCCTTACCCATCATGCGCTTTGACATGATACGTCCCGCAACGCTTACTCTGCACTCATCACGTCTTGCTTCGATAAGCTCGTTGAACTTTTCCTCATCGCCTGCTGCCTCGGCTCTGCATTCAGCCTCTACCGCCTCATACTTAGCCTTAGCGTCGGCGTTGCTCGATGTAACGTCGAACTTTGTTATCTCAAAGGGATCTGCGCCCTCCGCCTGCAAAGCGGCGAGCTTTTCCATTCTGATCCTCTTATATTCGTTTACCTCTTCCTGAGTAAGCTCTTCTGCTTCCTCGGGGAGGGCGGTGTTTTCATTTACTTCGCTCATAAATTCTTTCCTTTCATCAAAAGGCGGGGAGAAGTCCCCGCCGATATCAACTGTCTCTTACTTGGATATCTCCAGCACCTCAAACTTGAGGATACCGACGGGAGCATCTACCTCAAAGATATCGCCGACCTTTTTCTTCAGGGCAGCCTTGCCGATAGGCGAGTCATCAGAGATCTTGCCGTTATCGGGATCGGATTCGGTAGAGCCGACGATCTGAAGGTTTTCGATCTCATCAAGCTCGATATCGCGGACCTTTATAACAGAACCCACGCTTATCTCATCTACCGAGATAGCGTCATCATCAACGACCACCGCATTCTCTATAATGCTCTCGAGCTCTGCGATGCGTGCTTCGAGTATAGCCTGCTCGTTCTTAGCCTCATCATACTCGGCGTTTTCCGAAAGGTCACCGAAGGAGCGTGCTTCTTTAAGTTTTTCTGCCACTTCTTTTCTGCGGACTGTTACAAGATATTCAAGATCGGCTTCAAGTTTAGCCTTACCTTCCAAAGATACTGTTGCCATAATACAAACTCTCCTTTTATCTGCCGCAAGCGGCGGTTTTTTCACATAAAGATACATGATATATTATACTACTATTATCCCCTCTTGTCAAGTAAAAACTAAGGGGTTTGGAGATTATCACCGTAAAATGAAAATGAAGCCCCGCCTTTTTGCGGGACTTCACTAAAACCGCGTTCAATTGAGAAGACTAAAGCCTATCGTCAGATAGGAGGCATACACGAGCCACAGAAGATAGGGTGCGAGCAGGGGTGTCGTCCTCTGATCTATCCTTCGGAAGATGACGGTCATGACGGTGACTATCGCTGTCAGGATCAGTATCACAGCGACGGCACCGCCAAGCGAGCGCAGGCGGAAGAATACGGGCGTCCAGAGGCAGTTTACCGCCAGCTGGACGAAATAGAGCCCGAGTGCGGTATCCCTCTTATCGTGGCGGCACTTCCATACCAGCCATGCCGCAGACGCCATCAGGGCGTAGAGTATCCCCCAGGCAACGGGGAACAGCCAGCTCGGCGGCGCAAAAGGCGGCTTTATCAGCCCTGCATAAAACTCCTTGATATTGCGGCTCCCCGCCAGAAGCTCAGACAGCGAACCGACAAGCTCGGTGCCGATAATGAATATCAGCAGCTCGGTGATGTTTTTTGTTTTCTTTTTCAAGATCTGCACACCTCGTTTTGGTTTTTGCTTTTAGTATATGCAGATCAAAAATTTTTATTCTGGTGGGGGTAGTTGCGCCTGGCGGCGCAATCAGGTCATTTCCCTCGGCTCGCTTCGCTCACCATCGGGAAATTTAAAATCGGCACTGGTGGGGTTCACACTCACCGGTGCCGGATTCACATATCTTGCCTTTACGGGCATTTGTCGTTTTGGGTGCCGATTTTAATTCAAGGCACAAAAGTTGCAGCTTGCGCTTCAAATGAGGGCTCTGCCCTCAAACTCTCGCAAGGGGGCTCCTCGCCCCCTTGACCCCTCGGCAGCGCCGCGACGCTGCACCCGCTTTACTGATAATTCACTTTACCTATACCTTGGGTGGGCAGATGGTGTATGTCCCCAAAGCTGTGAAGCCGGAAATTCACTTCCCTGCCGAAGCGGTCGTCGGTGCAGAGGGTCGCTATCGCCGTAGGCTCGGCGCTCATACCTTGCAGCGTTATGACGGGCGACACCCCGAGCAGATGTGCTATCATCACGCAGGTGATGCCGAAATGGCAGAAGAACACCAGTGTCTCATCGCAGTCTTTCAGCTTACGGTATATGCCGCCCTCGCGCGCAAGACCGTAGGAAGCCAGCACCTCATCAAGACCTTTGGCTGCGGCAGCGGCGCGTTCGGCTATCTCAGTCCCCTGCGATACCGAGGACTCGTTGTATCTTATGCGGTCGAAGAGCAGCGGGTCGGCTGTCCAGTTGGCGGGCAGGATATCCCAGACGGGAACGTCTTCGGGCAGGTCTTTATCGTGGACCTTAACATCGAACTCACGCAGCCAGCTGCACATGGTCAGCGGTATGTCCCTGCCGTCCATACATATCTGTGCGGTCTCGGCGGCGCGTCCCATCGGGGAATGGAAAGCCGCGGTGATATTCTCTTTCTCCAGACGCTTTGCCAGATGCGCAGCCTGCACAAGACCGTTTTCGGTAAGGCAGTCGCGGGAATAATCGGGCTCGCCGTGACGGATAAATAACAGTTTCATTCATATGTCTCCTTTGGGGATGCTATTTTCATTCGCCGCCCTTTTTATCGAACAGGCGTTCTTCTATGCTCTTGCAGATAGTTTTGAGAGCCTTTATGCGGGCGTACTTTTTATCGTTGCCCTCGATTATCGTCCAGGGTGCGAAGTCGGTGGAGGTAAGCTCCACCATGCGGTCTACCGCCTTTTCATACTCGTCCCACTTTTCGCGGTTGCGCCAGTCCTCTTCGGTTATCTTCCACTGCTTTGAGGGCGTGTTCTCACGTTCCTTGAAGCGGCGGTACTGTTCATCCTTGTCGATGTTTATCCAGAACTTTATGACCACGGCGCCCCATTCGGTAAGCTGTTTTTCAAACTCATTGATCTCCTGATATGCCATCTCGGTGCGTTCCTTCGGGGTAAAGCCTTCGATCGGCTCTACCATCACCCTGCCGTACCATGTGCGGTCGAATATCGTGAAGTGGCCGTCTTTTTCAAGGCGGGTCCAGAAGCGCCAGAGGTAGTGCCTTGCGGCTTCGCTCGGCTCGGGTGCGGCGATGGGCTTTACCTCATAGCCGCGCGGGTCAAGTGCATTTGCAACGCGCTTGATATTGCCGCCCTTTCCGCCCGCGTCCCAGCCCTCATAGGCTATGACCACGGGTATCTTGCGCTGGTAGCAGATATTCTGAAGTG
Organism: Ruminococcus sp.; assembly: GCA_024697545.1. Lineage (GTDB taxonomy): Bacteria > Bacillota > Clostridia > Oscillospirales > Ruminococcaceae > YE71. The sequence continues at coordinate 9,753 of JAILFN010000063.1, read as the reverse complement.
CGAAAAGCCTGCTCTGATACTTTTCAAGCTTTCTGCCGTATTCCTCATCGGTGAGCGACTTATCCATATTTATCTTGGCAAGCTTTTTGGTCTTGACGAGGTTGAACTCTTCGGGGGAGTATCCGCAGGTATCGAACTGCGGTATCTGACAGAACCGCCCGCCGTTTTCCTTAGCCTCACAGGCACCGCGGACGGCTTCGGTGACACACTTCATTATATTATACTGCGCGGTGAACTTATCATTTGCGGGAATGATATGCCACGGTGCGAAAGCCGTATTGGTGCGGGTAAAGGTCTTGTCATAGCGTTTGAATATGCTATCATAGTTTTTGTTGTTCTTCATATCCTGCTCATCGACGCGCCAGCGGGTTATCTCTGAGCCTGCGAGCTTTTCAAGGCGTCTTAGCTGTTCGCCCTCTGTGATATGCAAAAACAGCTTTATGATAAGATATCCGTCGTCGGCAAGCTGGCGTTCAAAGGTATTGATATCATTGATGCGGCGCTTGTATTCCGCCTTGTCTATCTCTCCGTGATTGAGAGCGTTGACGGTATCGCGGTACCAGCTGCCGTCAAGTATCAGGAAGTTGCCCTGCTTCGGCAGCTTCTGCCAGTAGCGGTGCAGCCAGGGCTTGCGCAGCTCGATAGCGTTCGGCTTTCTTACCGACTCAACGTCATAGAACCGCGGGTCCATATACTTTATCAGCGAAGCTATCTGCACACCCTTGCCCGCCGCCGACCAGCCGTCCACGGTGATGATAACGGGCAGCTTATCAGCCTTTGCGCGGTTAGCAAGGTCTATGAGCTGTTCGCGCATTTCCCTGAGGCTGTCTGAAGCCTCGGTCTTTTTGATCTTCTTCAGGCTTATTTTTTCAAGCATTGAGATACACCCCTTTCGGTAGTTTGATGAACGGACGTTTGTGTATATTTATTATACCACATACCGCAATAAAATTCAACCATTTTTTGATGCCCTTCACGCCGAGCCTGCAAAAAAAGGGCTGCCGCACTATCATGCAGCAGCCCCGATACATCGGGATATCCTATCGCGCTTATCTGTCTGTTTTTTTCAGCGCACGCATGGCATTCAGTATCGCTATGACCGCAACACCCACGTCTGCGAATACCGCCGCCCACATATTCGTGATGCCGAGTGCACTCGTCACCAGCACGAGCAGCTTTATGCCTATCGCGAAGACGATATTCTCGCGCACTATGCGTATCGTCCTGCGGGATATGCGTATCGCAGTGATGATGCCGCGCGGGTCGTCGTCCATGAGGACAATGTCCGCCGCTTCGATCGCCGCGTCCGAGCCCAGCGCACCCATGGCGATGCCGACATCGGCACGGCTCAGCACGGGCGCATCGTTTATGCCGTCGCCGACGAATGCTGTGGAATGTCTGCCGCCGCGGGTTATTATCTCCTCGGCAAGGCGCACCTTGTCTGCGGGGAGAAGCTCGGTGTGTACCCTTGATACGCCAAGCTCTGCCGCCGCGGCTTCGCCCGCAGCCTTGCTGTCGCCCGTGAGTATCACAGACTCAATGCCCATACCCGACAGCACCGAGATCGTATCGCTGCTGCCCTCTTTAAGGGTATCGCCGAGGGTCAGGCAGCCTACATACTCTCCGCCGCAGGCTATGTGTACCTTGGTGCCCGAGTTTTCCTCCGTCACGCCTTCAATGCCTTTTTCCTGCATGAGCCGCAGGTTTCCCGCCAGCAGCTCGCTGCCGCCGAGGGTGCAGCTGATACCGCGCCCCGCAAGCTCCTTATGAGCCTCAGCTTTCGGGACATCTATGCCCCTCTGTGCGGCACAGGCAACTATAGAGCGTGCTATCGGGTGGTTGGAGTAAGCTTCTGCCGCTGCCGCGAGTGAGAGTATACGCCCCTCGTCCGAAGCGGCGATGCCATGCACCTCGGGTCTGCCGAGGGTGAGCGTTCCCGTCTTGTCAAATATAACGGTATCGACCGCCGCGAGCGTTTCCATGTAGTTGCCGCCCTTTATCAGAACGCCCTGTCTTGACGCTCCGCCGATGCCGCCGAAAAAGCTCATCGGCACCGAGATCACAAGCGCACATGGGCAGGACACTACCAGAAAATTCAGCGCCCTCGTGACCGAATCTATAAGCTTTACCGAGCTTACGAACGGCGGCAGAAATGCCAGTATCACAGCCGCGCAGACTACCGCGGGGGTATATACCCGTGCAAAGCGGGTGATAAAGTTTTCCGACCTTGCCTTTTTCGCGGAGGATTCTTCAACCAGCTTTAGTATCCTTGAAGCGGTCGAATCGCCGAAGCCCTTTGTCGTCCTTACTCTTATGATACCCGTAAGGTTCACGCAGCCGCTCAGCACTTCGTCACCGACCTTTACCTCGCGCGGGAGGCTCTCGCCCGTGAGGGCTGCGGTATCGAGCGTAGTCTCGCCCGAGATCACGATACCGTCGAGCGGCAGCTTTTCGCCCGCCCTGACCTCAATAGTCTCGCCTATCGCCACCTCTGCGGGATCGACCTCAAAGCATTCGCCGCCGCGTATCACCGACGCGACATCGGGGCGGATATCCATAAGCTCCGCTATCGACCTGCGGGAGCGGGTGGTAGCGATGTTCTGGAACAGCTCGCCGACCTGATAGAAGAGCATTACCGCCGCGCCCTCGCTGTACTCACCCACCGCCATAGCGCCGATGGTAGCTATGGTCATGAGCAGGTTCTCATCGAGCATCTGACCGCTTATGATATGCTTTACCGCCTTTATGACGACATCATACCCCGCCGCTGCAAAGGGCAGCAGGAATATGAGAAGCTCTGCCCATTTGGGGAGCTTTATCACATGGGTGATGATGATATCAGCCGCCAGCAGGACAACGCCGATGATTATGCGTATCAGCATTTTTCTCTGCTTTGCCGTCAGTCCTTTTTTCTTTTTAGCCATATCAGTCAAAAAGCACGTTGCAGTCGGGTTCTACCTTTTTGATGCACTTCTTTATCTCCTTGAACAGCTTCTTCTCATTCGCCTCGTCATACTCAAGGGTCAGCTTCTGCATCATGAAATTCACATCGCAGGAGCAAACGCCCTCAAGCTTTGATATCGCGTCCTGCATCTTTCTGGCGCAGTTTGCGCAGTCTAAGTCTTCCATCTCAAAAGTTTTCTTTACGTTAGCCATAACTGATTCTCCTTTACTAAAGCTGTATTACCGCTATCATGCAGGGGCATCTGCCCTCTGCTGTCTTGTATGTTACATTTTCATAGCCCGCGTCCCTGAAAAACTGCTTGTAGCTATCGGGATCAAAGCCCCTTTTGAACTCTATTCCCAGCACATCCACAAAGCCGCAGAGAAGACGGTTCTGTATCGAATCGTGCTTTGCGATCTTGACGTCGATATAGGTGGGGATGATGATCTTTCCGCCCGTTTTGCAGACACGCTCAAAGCCTTTGAGTGCGGCAACGGGATCATCGAGCAGGTGTATAACATTCCCCGCCACGACCTTATCAAAGCGTCCCGCGCCTACATCGAGCCTTGTGATATCGGCTTTAAAGAAGCGGACGTTATCGTAAGCCGCGCAGTTTTTTCTTGCCTGATCCATCATCTTCTCCGACATATCGCAGGCGACGAGCTTTTTGCAGGCGGGGGCGATATGCCTGCTTATCGAGCCGGTACCGCAAGCACATTCCAGCACGATATCATCGGGCTCTATCTCCTCTGCCACCAGCTTTCCCGTGTTTATATAGACCTCTCTGTTGAGCAGCGTTTCAAAAGCATCGTAGCCCCAGGCTATCTTGTTCCAGATCACATAAACCACCTCATTCCGTAACGTGTTCCATACCCGTTTCGATTATCGAGCGGACATGATCGTCGCTGAGCGAATAGTACACCACCTTGCCATCGCGGCGGAAGCGCACCAGTTTGTTGTTTTTCAGCACTCTGAGCTGATGCGAGCAGGCGGGCTGAGTGAGCCCGAGCAGCTCGGCTATATCACCCACGCACATTTCGTTATCGAGCAGGGCGTAGAGTATCCTTATCCTTGTGGTATCGCCGAACACCTTGAAGAACTCTGCCAGATCGTACAGCGTTTCATCGGGCGGCATTGCGTTCTTGTTCATCACATCACCTCTTTCAAATTATGTTCATATGCTTATCTGCTTATATGATAATACATTTACGTCTAAATGTCAATAGCTTTGGCGCTGTTTTAAATGATTTCACAAAAATTTCGTCAATACTGACAAAAAATTCACAAATATATGGTACACTTTTCAAGGTAGATTTTCGGGGCAGGGTGAGCGTCCTGCCCCGAACTGTTCCCGAAAACAAAAAGGAGAACCACAGCTTATGCATGATCTGATCTCAAACGCGCTTGTCATAAGCGAGCGCATAATCATAATGGCGGTGATACTCGTCATCGGTGCGATAGCCTATCTTACGGGGGTCGTCGGCAAGGAAGGCACAAAGACGCTTTCTTCCGTTGAGCTGAAGATCGTCAACCCGCTGCTGATATTCATGTCATATCAGACCGACTTCGACACCGAACGCTTCAGGGGACTGGCGTGGGCTTTCCTGCTCTCGGCGGCGACCTTTGCCGTAATGATACCGATAGCCTCACTGATACGCCGCCCACATGACAACAAGGAGGAGAACGGCAAGCGCATAGTCGAGCGGTTCTCCTGCATATATTCAAACTGCGGATTCATGGGGATACCGCTTGTATCGGCGCTTTACGGCAGCGAGGGCGTGCTTTACCTCACGGGGTACATCACCGTTTTCAACCTGCTCGTGTTCACCCACGGATACATGATGATGAAGGAGGAGCGCGACCTGTCCGCACTGAAAAAGGCGCTGACCTCTCCGACCATCATCGCGGTATTCATCGGTGCGATATGCTATGTCGCAAGGCTCAGGCTTACCATGATACCTGCCGCGGGCGAGATCTTTTCGGGCGCATTCCAGCTCGTTGCCGACATCAACACACCTATGGCGATGCTCATCGCGGGAGCGACTGCCGCACAGAGCAGCCTGCGAAAAGCCGTCACCGACAAGGGCATAATGCTGACCGCCGCGGTAAAGCTGATACTCATGCCCGCCGCCGCGATAGGCATCATGGCGCTGCTGCCCGATGCCGTGCCCGAGCTGCCGAAAACGATAGTCTGCATAGCCTGCGCCTGCCCCGCCGCCACGACGGGAATGATGTTCGCGCTGCTGTTCGACAAAAACGCGCGGCGCTGTTCGGAGATATTCGCACTGACCACGATAATCTCGCTGCTGACGCTGCCCGTCATGGCGGCTCTGGCGGGAGTTGTATGATACACCACTGAGGGAGGTCAAGAGCATTGTCGGATAAACTAAAGGGCTCGCTGCTGCTTCTGCTGACTGCGGTAGTATGGGGAGCTTCATTCGTATCGCAGAGCGTCGGGCTCGATCACATGGAGCCGTTTTCATTCAACGGGCTGCGCTCGATAATAGGCGGGCTGAGCCTGCTGCCCGTAATTGCGATAATACGCCGCAAAAGCGACGGCAGCGATCTTAAAGTTTCGCTCACGGGCGGGCTTTGCTGCGGCATAGTTCTCTTTTCCGCAAGCACGATACAGCAGCACGCGATACAGTACACCACCGCAGGCAAGGCGGGGTTCATCACCGCGCTTTACATTATAATAGTGCCGATACTCCAGCTTATGCTGCGTCAGCGTCCGCGAAAGCAGATATGGGTATGCGCCTTTGCAGCTCTGGCGGGATTCTGGCTGCTTTCCGTCAAGGAGGGCTTTGATGTCGGGCACGGCGACCTTATGATGCTCGGCTGTGCGGTGGTCTTTGCGGTACACATCATCGTTATCGACCGCTTTATCAAGCGCGGCACCGACCCGATACTCATGGCGTGCGTGCAGTTTTTTGTTGTCGGAATACTCTCGGCACCTTTCGCGTTTATAACGGAGCATCCCACCCTCAATGATGCAATGATATCATGGCTGCCGCTTCTTTACAGCGGAGTCGCCGCCTGCGGGGTGGGCTACACTCTACAGATGGTAGGTCAGAAGACAACTCCGCCCGCAGCTGCCACGCTTATCATGAGTCTCGAATCGGTATTTGCGGTGCTGTTCGGCTGGCTGCTGCTGGGCGAACAGCTTACAGCGCGGGAATTCGGCGGCTGTGTGCTTGTATTCGCGGCGGTGCTGGGGGCGCAGATAGAGCTGCCCGAGAGAAAGGCTGAGAAGCATGAAGATAGAGTACATACATGAGCCGACCGACTTGCAGTGCGGTCAGGCAGCGATCGCGATGGCGGCGGGAGTGACCGTTGACGAGGTCATCGGGCTGCTCGGCAACGAGCGCGAGACTACCCTCAAAGAGATGCGCTTTGCATTTTCACACTACGGCTTTGAGATGTCCGCAGCAAGGGTGCAGGTGCAAAAAAAAGAACAGCTGCCGCCGCTCTGTCTGCTGAGTCTTGAAACGCCGCGCTGCTGGCACTGGTCACTTTACGCCGACGGCACATTCTACGACCCCGAGCACGGCGTTATGGAGGACTTCCCCGAAACCCGCCGCAAGTATTACTGGGAATTGAAGCCGCAGCGTGCAGCTGAAAGCTGACGCACCGTATATTGTGCGGCATAAAAAACAACAAAAAAGGACGCTTCACACGAAAGCGTCCTTTATCTTTATATTCCTATTTATCACAATCCCACGATGCCCGAGATATCGGTAAAGGGGTAGCTGGGCAGCACCTCTTCAAGCACCGACTTATCGGCAGGAACGCCCTCGCGTTCGGTGGTTATCGTGCCGTTTGAAAGGCTTACCACAGTGAGCAGATAGCTGCCCATAGTCTTGGTCTCGCAGCCGAGTCTGCCGCCGCACAAGCCAAGTTCGCCGTGCCACGCCACAAAACTTCCCGCAAGCTTAGTATCACCCGAAACGGGATCGTAAGCGTGGACGTATACGGTGCGGTCGGCTTCGCAGGAGCCTGTCTCCGCGAGCAGCTCGGGAGTGCCGCTGCCGTCTATATCGGCTATGTAATATCTGCAAAAATCCGGCTTCAGAAGCGGATCCTTCTCGCACTTGCCCGCATACTCGGTAAGAAGTGCCGCGAATGCCGCGCTTACACCGCTCTGCTCATCTTCAGCCGCGGTGCTGTCATCGCCGCCGCTCAGCTGTTCGGCTGCTACCCCGCCCTCGGTAAGCTCGGATTCGGAAAGCTCATATATAGTATCGGGAAGCTGCTCTGAAACGGGCAGAGGTTCTTCCTCCTCGGGAGCTGTAGTCTCTGCCTCGGAGCTTTCGGTCTGTTCGGTCTGCTGCTCTGTCTCCTCGGGTGCGGCAGATGACTCTTCGGTCTCTGCGGGCTGTTCGGCAGCAGAGCTATCCTCCGCTTCGGAGGTATCGGTCAGGCTGTCGAGGTAGAACTGTTCGAGGTCAACGTCTGTGCAGGAGCTGAGTCCCGCAGCGGCAGCTATCGCCATAACACAGGCAGCCGCTGTAATTATTCTTTTCATCTTCATATTCATTCACACCCTTCTTCAAAAAGTGCCAAAATATCAAGCGTCGGTATCGGTGTTTCTGTTTTCTATAAGCTTTTCGGTGCGGCGCATAGCCCTGTCCTCGACTATCTTCTGCGCTATATCGACCAGTTTCTTTCTGAGGGGCATAAAGGTATAGAAGAACTCTCCGACCCATGTAACGACTTCGCCGTTGAAGCCCTTCTTGAACTTATACACGCCGTAGTTCGGGTGTGTCTCATCGGTATAGAAGGGTATGCCCATGAAGTCATAGACGTAGTTGTTCTTTTCCATAGCCCAGTTTATCATAGTCCACTGCATAAGATAATTGGGGTAGGTATTGCGGTGCTTGTTGGAGGAAGCGCCGTAAACGTAGCTGGTCTTGCCTGCATAGCGGGTAGTCAGTGCGCCCGATACGGGGATAGGCTTTTCGCCCTCCTGCTCAAGGTAGCAGACGAACAGGCGGCAGTGATCGGGACCCAGCGCATCGAGCATCTTTGCGAAGTAATCCTTGCCGCGGATAGAGAATCCGTCGCGGATACCCGTAGCTTCCATCATGGGATAGAAGTCATCAAGAGCCTCCTTGCCGCAAGCCTTGCAGACAACGCCCTTGCGTCCCGCCTTGCGGATACGGTTGCGCCAGTCGGACTTGAATGTCATCATGACCTCATCGGGGGTCTTATCCTTTATATTGCGGAGCATATAGTTATTTCTTGCCTGGATAGTGGAAAGCTCGGGGGCGTTATCGGTATGTGTAAAGCCCATATCCCTGATAAGTGCGGTGAGGTCGGTCTCCTTTTCTTCAAAGCAGGGGTCCCACATAAACTGGTAAGACTTATGCTTTTTGGCGAGGACCTTGATGCCCTCAAAGAGATCGTCCATGACCTCACGATCGTGGAAATCGCATACAGGTCCGTGAGGCGCATACAGGAAGGTGCAGCCGAACACGGGTATCTTCTTTATTATACAAAGGCAGGTGCCGCGGATATTGCCGTCCTTGCCGCGGGAGATGACCGCATCCCAGCCCCAGTTGTCCTTTACCTTGGGCCAGTCGAGCGACTGCATGAAGCTGCCGTTGACGTGGTTCTCAACAAACGACTCATATTCTGCCAAAAGCTTTTTATCGGATTTATTGATTATCTCCATTGTTTTACAATTCCTTTCACCCGTCGGGTACTTACGCATAATATCTCATTATATTGTACCCTATATTATACCACAAAACGGCAATAAAATCAACTGCATTTTTATTAATACTTTGACTAAATTAGCAGCGCGTTTTTGTATATTCTGTCACAGCTTGTTTTCCTTGAATACCCGCATCATTTCGTTCGTAAGGCTCAGATCGTCGGGCTGAAGCTCTATGTCACCGCGTGAGACCCAGCAGGCGTATTTAAGCTCGCCCTCGTCCATGCGTATCTCATCATCGCCGTCGGCTTCGCAGAAGAATCCCGCGAGGATATCCTGCGCCATGCCCCACGGCTGAGACTTATAATAGCGGATATCCCTGACGCGGATACCCGTTTCCTCCATGACCTCACGCTCGACCGTCTGTTCCAGAGTCTCGCCTATCTCGGTAAAGCCCGCGACAAGTGCATTGTGAGCATAGCCGCGCTTATAGCGGGTCACGAGCAGGCAGTCGCCCTTTATCACGCCGACTATCACGGCGGGGTTTATCCTCGGGTAGACGACATTCCCGCATTCCGGGCACACCAGCGCACGCTCGCGGGGGTGGGCAGCCATGCTGCCGCCGCATCTGCCGCAGAAGCGGTTGTCGGCGTACCATTTCCAGAGGTGGTAAGCGGTAAACGCCGCAAAGAGAGTCTCGCCCCCGCAGAGCCTGCGAAGTTCCCTTATGGTGTAATACTCAAAGCCCTCGGGCGGCTCGGCTGTGCCATCGGGCGACATAAAGTATCTCTCACCGCCGCAGCAAAAGAGGTAGACGGCATTCCCCGCCTCAACGTTCCCAAAGCGAGTGAACGCCGCCTGTCCGTCCGCGGCATCGGCGAGCAGTCTGCCCTCAGCATCGAAGCAAAGGAGAACATCACCCTCCGACGGCTGACAAGGAGCAAAGCTGTTATCCAGCCTGCTCGGGTAAATATCCTGTATCATCTGCTGTACCTCCCGTATATATTAGGGCGTGTTGACACTAAGCCTAACATACGTCTTTTTGGCTGTTTTTGCCCCGTTCGTCGTTAAAAATCCTTGCAGGGCGTCAGCCCAACTGCGGATTTTTGCCTTGAACGGAACAAAAACATCTCAAAAATCCGCATATTAGTTT
>JAILFN010000058.1 GCA_024697545.1 Ruminococcus sp. | reverse complement strand
CATTGCGGTATATCTCGCAGGCAAGTGGAGGATACAGACGCAGAGCATATCAGCTTCCGAAACAAGCTACACCACCCCGAAGAACCTGACCCCCGGCAAGAGCTACAAGGTGGCTGTCGCCGCAAAGGTGAACGGTATGTGGGGCGCTGCCGAAGCCATCAGGCACGCTGTGACCGTTACTGTAAAATAAACGGACCTGCTGCAATAGATCATCTTTGTCATTACCAAAAGGAGCCTGCACGATCTGTACAGGCTCCTTTTTACAGGCAGTTGAAGGATGCCGTAAGGATATCGTTTTAAGTGTGTGAGCGGATATTCAAAGAACGATCATCGTAAGCTCCCGACCCTTTATATCCGCATACCTCAATGCATGGCAACTCTCAGTGTGATGTTCTGCTCTGTTATCTCTTAGTCTTTCGATACTCGTTAGGTGATACTCCGTTTTTCTTTTTGAACTGACGAATAAAATGACTGGTATTAGGGTATCCGCTTCGTTCGGCGATCTCTGTAACAGACAACTCCGTATGTATAAGATAGTATTCGGCAGTTTGCATTCTCGCTGCAATGATATCTTCCTTGCAGCTTGTCCCGAACAATTCTTTATAGATACGTTGAAAATGGCTTTTACTGATGCCAAGACTTCTCGTGATCGATCCTACGCTCCATTCATTGTGCGGTGAACTGAATATATTCTCACGCAATGAAGTGAATGTATCCCTGTAACTGAATACACCTGCCTGCATGGTAAGCATTTTTCCTTTGATATCGGAAACGGCAGTATCCAGTATTCGGGAGATACTCAATATATCATCCAATGAGATCTTCTCAGACAGAAAGACAATATTTTCGGGTTCGATAACTACCGAACCTTTATATATCTCATAAGTCTTCTCTGCGATCTCTACCGCCCAGTCCCGATGCAGACCTTTTGGTCCGGATTCACAGCTCACGATCGCGATCATATCATCTTCGATACTTGCAAGCAGCATTTCTTCAGTCGCAGCTATCCTGAGAGCATTGACGATCGCATGGAGCGGCGGAACAGGATATTTCTTCTTTTTATTCTGTATATACGAAAGTATCGTGAGAGTTCTGGCAGTTTCACTTTCATTGATCATGATCTGTGTAAGCCGTTCGATCAGACCGCGTTTGTTATATATACCGAGTATAGGTGCATATTCCGAAATAGCCTCTATCCGCTGATTGACATAGGTCTTATACATTTTGTTCTGTACGATATTCAAACCGCCGCTGACCGAATCGCACCAGTTCATCAGATAATCATCAAGGATGATCTCGGCAGCATTTTTATAGCTGAAGCAAATATAACCGAATATCTGCCCTTTGCAGTGCAGCGAAGTCGCTACTGTCAGCTGAGGGTCGTGCGGCTGTTTGAAATATGGAAGCAGCTCTGATGAAGGAAATTCTATAAAAGGAGTATCAAAATCGCTGTTTCCGATCTCAAAACCAAGCAGCATATTTGACGACAATCCGCCCCTTCTGTAAAGTGCGGGATTCTGAAGATCTCTTTGCCAGTCTTCACACAAACAGATCTCCGCTCTTGTGAAGCCAGGTATCATAAAGATACATTCACCTGCTGTACGCATTACATCTTCAGGGGTATTACATTCCGACATCTTACTGAGAATGTCAGCGCAGCTCCCTAAACGATAGCTCTGTTTTATCCGATAATATGTACCTGCATAATCGCGGATCTCCGAGAGTGCAATACTTTGTTCGGCACTGCTCTTGTCGGTACAGCCGCAGCTTTCCCCGATGACAAGCGAGAAACCGTGCTCCCGTGTCTCCGTAACATCATTCCCCATGAGCCGAAGCAGGCGTTCGGCAGAGTTCTTTCCGCAGCACTTTGATGCCCCTGCAACTGTTGTGATCGATACATATTCAGTCAATGATATAAGATCACCGTCACAGCCTGTTATCTTTATATCATCAGGTACACGGATACCATGTGATCTCAGCGTTCTGCTAAACTCTACCGCCATTATATCACTTGCGCAAACAACTCCATCAGGCAAAGGTATATCCCCTTCTGCGATCCGTACAGCGATATCATGAGGTATGAAGCTCCAGTATTCTCCATAAAAAATGCTGCTTTCTTCATATGGCAGACCTGCCTCATCCATTGCTCTGCGAAAGCCTGAGATACGCTCCTCTGATTTTTCATCTCCCTTATAACCGCCTATACAATACAAACGCCTGCAATCATGCTTATGTATAAGATGCATGGCTGACAAGTACAGAAGCTCACTTTCGGGTATAGTGATCACCGGAAAATCATTCTGCTGATATCCTATCACAACACACGGCTTTTCCGTTTTACGCAGCATATCCAGTATACGGCTTCGCAGTCTGTCACTGCAAAACAGATCGGCAGAAAAAATGAACCCGTCAAAATCTGATGATATGATAAGATCATATATATTGCTCAATCCCTTGCTGTAATCCTCGTCCAGCATTTCGTTCATAAAGTTTATAATACCCGATATCAGAACGGTGTCATAACCATAACGTGAAACTGTTTTATGAACGACTTCCACAAGTTCAACATCAAGATTATTGATAAGATGAGGAACTATCAGACCGATACGTCCTACGGAGTCCACAGTGATCACCCCCTGCATATATTATACACATTTTATTTAATATAGTCAATGGGATCTTTATTGACATTTGGGGCAAAACGCATATTATTTGGTGTAAAAAATCATTTCATTTTTGAAGATCATGCTTTATAATGTGAAGTATAAGGTTCTTAATGCATATTCAAGGAGGTTATATTATGAAACGATTCATTTCAGCGGCTATGGTCGCAGCAATGGCACTTTCTCAGTTACCGCTTCAGGCAGCTGCGGCAGGAAACGTCTATGAGTTGGAAAACGGAACGATCTATGACACAGGGGATAATGTGACAAAAGTCGTTGCCATGAACGGCGCAAGCGGCGGGAAAGTCGTAGACTTAAAGGACGCAGGCGATTCCGTCACCATTTCGGTCAATGCGGCAAGTGCAGGTATGTACAAGCAGACACTCCGTTACAGCCAGCCATTTGATAAAAACGGCAAAAAACAGAATGTCCTTATCAACGGCACAAATATCGGACAGATACAGTGCAGTTATACAGAAAAGGATTCTTTTGCCGAAGTCAGCACATCTGCTTATCTGAAAAAGGGAGAAAACGAGATCACTATACAGGGTTCATGGGGCTGGACCTATCTCGATAGCCTGACGATAGAGGAAAGCGGAACGTCCACAGCAAACATAAATAAAACGCTCTCAAATCCAAATGCTTCCGCACAGGCAAGATCTCTGTACAGCTTCCTGTGTGACACCTACGGAGATCATATCATCTCGGGTCAGCAGGAATCCACATGGATGGGCAGCGAGAACTATGAGTTCGATATAATCAAGAACGCAAGCGGAAGATATCCTGCTCTTCGCGGGCTGGACTATATGGGTGATGACTTCTCAGGCTGCAACCGCCGTGCAAAAGCATGGTATCAAAAAGGCGGTATAGTTACTATATGCTGGCACTGCGGAAGTGATTTCAGCGGAAGTCACTCGGAAGCACTTGCTGCCGATCTTGACTGGAACAAGGCGCTTACCCCCGGAACGAGCGAGTACAATAAGCTGGTCGCAGGCATGGACAAGGGTGCAAAAGCACTGCTGGAATTAAAGCAGGCAGGTGTTCCCGTTATATGGCGTCCTTTCCACGAATTTGACGGCAAGTGGTTCTGGTGGGGCAAAGGCGGTGCTGAGAATTTCAAAAAGCTCTGGAGGATAATGTACGACCGTTATACGAATTACTGGGGTCTTGACAATCTTATCTGGAACCTCGGTTACAGCGGCGATGTAAATGACGGATGGTATCCCGGTGATGCTTACGTTGATATTATCGGAGCTGATACTTATGTTGACAATACGAGCTCTCTTGTCGGTATATATCATAAAACTGCACAGGTCTCGAATAAGCCCGTCTGCCTGCACGAGAACGGTCCTATCCCCGATCCCGATAATCTGACATCGGAAGGTTCTAAATGGCTTTGGTTTATGACATGGCACACTTCGTTTATTGATAGTCATGCGATCAATACTTCTTCATATGTCGATCATGTATACAACAGCGACTACGTCCTGACACTTGACGAGCTGCCTGATGTATATAATTATACCTCAGCAGATATCACTCCTTCTCAGCCCGTGCTTCCCGAGGCACCCGTTGTATACTCCGCAGGCCATCCCAATAATATCATCAGCCGCAATGTCGCTGCGTATTCAGACGCAGGCAATGCCTCTGACGGAAACGACAGCTACTATTATACCGAATGGTCTGCGAATGCTCCCGCATATCTCGCATATGATCTGTCCGGTGTTTCTGCATCTCAGAGAAAGCAAGTTATTGCTGCATGGTACAATACAGGCACCTTTGATAATATCGGCAGCTACATCAATAAAAGCAATGAGCCCGTCGATTACACGATCGAAGTAAATGCAGCAGCAGGCGGTTCATATCCGAAGGACGGCTGGGTCACCGCTGCAGCTGTAAGTGATAACCATTACAGTTCCCGCCAGCATTATATTGATATGCAGGGATATAACTGGATCAGACTGAATGTTAAAAAACCGAACGGCGGCAGTGTAAGGCTGAATTTTGATGTACATAACGCTTCTGACGGAGTATCTGACAGCTGGCTCTTCCTGGGAGATTCTATCACTGCGGGAAGTATGGTCAACTGCTACGGCACAAGCTATGCAGAATTTATAAACCGTATCGACCCTGACTATTATCCTGTACAGCAGAACGGCGGTATCGGCGGCACCGTAAGCTCTGACGGCAGAAATGCGATAGATGAATGGCTCAGCGGAAACCCCGCCAAATACGTCAGCATCGCATATGGTACCAACGATGCGTGGGGCAATCCGAACAATGCGCAGAAGTATTATGATAATGTCAAGTACATGATAGATGCCGTCATTGCAGCAGGAAAGACCCCTGTTCTGCCTAAGATACCGTATGCAACCAATAACGACGTTGGTGCAAACACAGGCAATTACAACGCAATGATCGATAAGCTTTATCAGGAATACGGCGACAAGCTTGTTCACGGTCCGGATTTTGATAAATTCTTCAGAGAAAACCCGTCGCTTCTCAGCGGCGACGGCGTACACCCGAGCTTTGACGGCTACGAAGCAATGCGAAAGCTCTGGGCAGAGACCATGTACGCCAATGTATACACCAAAACCCAGACTTCCGTCAAAACTTATCCCGACCCCATCCTTGTTTCTTACAGCTCCAAGTATCATCAGATCAGATTTGAATGGGATGCAGTTGAAAATGCACAGAACTACGGTATCGCAGTATATCTGGCAGGCAAGTGGAGAATACAGACCCAGTCCATTTCCGCTTCTGCAACTTCCTATACTACCCCCAAGAACCTGACCCCCGACAAGACATACAAGGTAGCTATAGCTGCTAAGGTGGGCGGCAAATGGGATATTGCAAACGCTATCAAGAATGCCGTTACCGTCACTGTCAAGTGATCGGTCTCCGATACGGACAAACAAAAGAAAGTCACTTCAAACGGATGTTCTTCCAAATAAATACAGCATCTGAAAAGTCCTTGCATCTGCATTCTGACCGTCCCTGTGCCGCAGGGGCGGTCTTATATCAAAACGCAGCACTCCGAACATTCGGGGTGCTTTTGTTATACCTAAATGAGGAGGGATCTGTTTATGTGTACAAACGTGACAGGAACACCGAGACAGAGGATCTCGGCTGTTGCGTAAAAAGTATCACATTGACACAGCATTAAAAAAATGATATAATAGACTTTAGACTTATTCATAGATCGTGGGGTGAGATCATGTCAAATATACTTATAGTTGACGATGACAAAAATATAAACGATATGCTTTCTGAAGCACTGGAGAATGAAGGATATAATGTAACTAAAGCCTATTCCGGGACAGAAGCTCTGAGGATCCTCACAGATCAGAGACCTGATCTTTTACTGCTGGATCTCATGCTTCCGGGGCTGTCGGGTGAAGAGATACTCCAAAGAACAGACGGGATACCGATTATCGTAGTCAGTGCCAAGGTCGATGTAAGCGACAAGGTGAAGCTGCTGCTGAGCGGTGCGTCGGACTACATCACAAAGCCTTTTGATATGCAGGAGCTGCTTGCGAGGATAACGGTGCAGCTCCGTCATGCTGAAAACCCTGACAGCAGGCATCTGCTCACCTTTGCGGATATGACCATGGACACCGAATCTCACCTCTTGACAGTAAATGGCGAGAATGTACGGCTGACGCGAACGGAATACGCTATCCTTAAAATACTGATGCAAAAACAGGGACAAGTGGCAGCAAAGCTCACCATACTGGAACGTATAAGCAGCGACACCCCTGACTGTACCGAAGATTCTCTCAAAATACATATACATAACCTGCGAAGAAAGCTGAAAGCAGCCGGCGGCAAAGAGTATATCACTGCTGTCTGGGGGATAGGATTTATGCTCGCGGACTTATCTTAATACAATACCGCACAAACACCGACCGGTGCACAATTATCGTGTGGTATCGCCTTAACCATATCTTAACTCTTTTCTTAACCGTTTTCTTAACTGTTATATGTTATACTGATATCAGAAAAGAAAGGAGACTACTATGGAATATGTCCTGAAAACAAATTCACTTACCAAGAAATACAGAAACTTCACTGCCCTTGACAACCTGTCGATGAACGTGCCAAAAGGTTCTATTTACGGATTCGTGGGAAGAAACGGCGCAGGCAAGACTACTCTTATACGTCTTATATGCGGACTGCAGCGTCCCACTTCGGGAAGCTTTGAAATGTTCGGTGTTCGGAATACTGACAGAAAGATACTTGAACAGAGGCGGCGTGTAGGTGCTGTAGTCGAAACGCCATCTATTTACTTGGGAATGACTGCTGAAGAAAACCTCAAGATGCAGTATATGACTCTGGGTCTTCCCGACTACAGTGGGATACCCGAACTGCTGAAGCTTGTCAGACTCTCCGACACAGGCAGAAAGACCGCAAGGAATTTTTCGCTTGGAATGAAGCAGCGACTTGGGATAGCTGTTGCGCTCTGCGGAAATCCCGATATGCTTATACTCGATGAACCGATAAACGGTCTTGATCCACAAGGCATAATAGAGATACGAGAGCTTATACTAAAGCTGAACCGTGAGCGCGATATAACCGTTCTGATATCCTCTCACATACTTGACGAGCTCTCAAAGCTTGCAACTCACTACGGTTTTATCGATGGCGGTCGGATAGTAAAGGAAATGAGCGCAGAAGAACTTGAAAAAGCGAGCCGAAAGGCTGTACACATCGAAGTGACCGACATAAAGGCGCTTTCTATGGTACTTGAGGATATGGGAGTAGAATACAAGCTGATAGACGACCGCACCGCAGACATCTACGCCAAATTTAACATCACACAACTGACAAAAGCGCTGATGCCGTCAGGCTGTGAGGTGCTTTCGATCAACGAGCGTGACGAGAGCTTAGAGAGTTTCTTTATATCTCTGGTGGGGGGCGAGAGCCATGATTAAACTGCTTCGCGCTAACTTTTTCAAGCTGTTTTGCAGCTGGTCATTCTGGCTGACGCTGTTTATCCTGCCCTTTATCAACATATTTGTCATAATAAACGGGGACAGGACTTACAAGGGACTCGAACCCCGATCGGGGCTGGACAGGTGGAACCTCGGGATGTGCGGCGAGACCTGCTTTTCTCACCTCATGTTCCTGACCTATATCATAGTCCTGCTTATGGGAATGTTCATCGGCGACGAGTACGCTTCGGGAGCGCTCCGCAACAAGATCATTGCAGGCTATTCGAGGACAAAGCTTTATTTCAGCTATCTTATAGCGGGCGTGTGCGAGAGCCTTATAATTGATCTTTTCTGCATAGCGGTACCCTTTATCGTCTGCTGCGCAAAGTACGGCTTTGACGGCGACTGGGGCACTCCGGGACTGATGACGGTATCCTCTCTGCCTCCTGTTGCGGCACTTACAGCATTTACGATACTTTGCATCATCTTTGCGGGAGACCGCACATCGGGTATGGTCATCGCCTTCCTTACCGATCTTGTGATGTACTATTTCTTTGACTGGTTCTTCCTCTCAAAGCTTATAAATGAGCCCGAAAAGGTAAGTGCGGCACAGAAAAAGCTGTACCTTATCATCGACGCTCTGCTGCCTTCTTCCTTTGTGGAGTGGCTGTATGCGTTCGGTATGAAGGCACACGATCTGAACATGACGCACGCTCCGAAATGCGGCTGGTGCTGTATCACCTTAGCGGTAATGACCGCCGCGGGGCTTATGCAGTTCAGGAAAAACGATCTTAAGTGAGGGGTGAAGGATAATGAAGAGTCTTATCAGGGCGAATTTTTACAAGCTGTTTCGCACCAAGGTATACTGGATCCTTTTTATCCTGATGCCCTGTGTGAATCTGTTTTCCGTTTATCAGTTGAGAGACAGTTTGATACTGCAAAAAAATTTTTTGATGACGGTGCATCCTACTATTGGCTTGGCTGGTCTCTCGGTGAGTTCTCTACTTATATATCGCATCTTTTGTACTTTTCCTACGGTGTAATGGCGGTCATAGCGCTGTTTGTGGGCAATGAATACTCATCGGGAACTATACGCAACAAGATAATGGCGGGACATTCCAGAGCAAAGCTGTTTTTCAGCTACTTTATCCCCTCATATCTGGGAATGCTGCTGATACACTTTGTCAGCGAGATAACAGGTCTTGCCGTCTGCTATTTCAAATTCGGCGCAGGTATGTATAATAAGACCAGTTATTCTGAGTTTCTGAGGAAAGAATTCAAGAGCCGCGATCTGCACAATGATCTTATGGATCTGCTGAAAATAAACCTCACCGCCGTTATCATCATAGCTTCATTTATAGCTGTGACACTCATTTGCATGACCGCCATTGGCAAGAAGGCTCCCGGATTTGCGGCGGCTATACTTACCGATGTGGTATCAAGCATTTACACCACCGACAGGATCAGTGATTTTATGATGTATCATCAGGCGGAGAACGTAAAAATGGAAAAGTTCTCCCTCGCCACCCTTTCGTTTGATCCCAATGTTTTTTTTCAGGCGACTATATACGGAGACTATTATCTGCCCTGCGTCATATGCGCGGCAGCGGCGGCCTGTGTGTTTATCGCAATAGGCGCGGTGATAATGAAAAAGAGAGATCTGAAATAAAACTAAAGAACAAAAGAATGAGACAAACAGAATCCGCGCCCTCTTACGGTATCTATCGCAAGAGGGTATCGGTGTGCAAAGGAGCCACTTCATGTTATATTGTATTGTGATAACGATCCTTCTGATAGTGACGATACTGCTGACAGTGAAGATATTCACCTTGAAGCTGGCTGCAAGGGAGATAGGTGAAGGCTTTGAAGATCGTTTGAAAAGCGACACTAACCTGCCGGTATTCACTTCAAGCCGGGACAAGGATATGTCAAGACTTGCCGGAGATATCAATCGTCAGCTTGAACTGCTGAGAACAGAACACAAAAGATATATACGCGGTGACATGGAGTTGAAAAACGCTATAACAAATATATCCCACGATATCAGGACTCCCCTGACGGCTGTCTGCGGATATATTGATATGCTGGAAAAGACGGATAACGAAGAAGATCGGGCAAGATACATCTCCATAATGAAGGACAGAACACAATTCATGAAGCAGCTCACAGATGAGCTGTTCAGATATTCCATAATAGCAGCAGACGGTGATGAGCTCGATACCGAGAATGTATTTGTAAATCAGGTACTGGCAGAAAGCATCAGCAGCTTCTACCCCGCTCTGACTGAGAAAGGCATTCAGCCCGAGATACACCTCACAGAAAGACGCATAGAACGTCAGCTAAACAAAGCTGCTCTTTCAAGAGTATTCTCAAACCTGCTTGGAAATGCAGTAAAATACAGCAGCGGAGATCTTATTATAACACTTTCCGACACAGGGGATATAGTATTCTCAAACAGTGCGCCCGGACTTTCAACAGTTGAGACAGAGCAGCTTTTCGACCGCTTTTACACTGTTGAGACCGCCCACCATTCCACAGGACTGGGACTTTCCATAGCAAGGACGTTTATTGAACGCATGGGATGCAGCATAACGGCTGAGCATTCCGATGGAAGGCTTACTATAACCTTAGTACTTTGACCTGTCACAAGTATGAATGTATCTTTTGGCTGCATATCAGAAAACACCTCCCGTGCATTTTGATGCCGCAAGAGGTGTTTTTTCGTAACAGCGCACTATTCAAACTGATGCCGCACGCTCCGACAAAAAAGATCCCGTTGCCGACAAATATAGTGCTCTTTGCATAACTGCTCCCGCATCTGCATATACTAGGGTGTGTTGACACTAAGCCTAACATACGTCTTTTTGGCTGTTTTTGCCCCGTTCGTCGTTAAAAATCCTTGCAGGGCGTCAGCCCAACTGCGGATTTTTGCCTTGAACGGAACAAAAACATCTCAAAAATCCGCATATTAGTTT
>JAILFN010000039.1 GCA_024697545.1 Ruminococcus sp. | reverse complement strand
ATCGTACTTGACAAGCATTCCATGCAGCTTTTCGATTCTGCATTTAAGCTGCCAATACTCCGCCTTGAAACGCTCCTTGTAATCTTTCGACTGCATCAGCTCGATCGTGTCTTTCAGTTCCATTTTATCAAGTCCTTTCTGTTTTCGGGTATAAGAAAACTGCCTGACCGGAGTCGGGCGGTTAGATCTGTTTATAATTCGATATTGATTTCATATGTCTTTAAACGTGTAGCAATGATATCATAAATCTCTTGATAAGCTAATGCTCTTCCAGAATTGAACTGATCTTTAGGATCATTAAGCATTTCTTTCTGAGATTCATCATACCGCTCTTTCATAGTCGAAACAACGTCTGAAATGAAATTATCAAGATTACGTAAGTCTGTCATAATGACCCTCTCCTTTCAAGTTCTTTTATTGCTGCATCAATATCAGCTTGCATGGTTTTGATTTCGTGTTCCCAGTGCCTAATTAACCCGAATTGGTATCTCTCATCAAAGATTTCCCAATTATCACAATGAGTTATAGGATTATTTATGTATGCTTTATGTTCATCAATACGTTGCTGCCATGATCTAATTGATTTTTTCAATTCATTATCAGTCATTTTAGGTATATTCTTATTTGCAAAGAATTGCATATTGATAATCAAAGCACCGTCTTTTTCTGTTTTAATTATACCAGATTCTCTTTCATTTGTCAAGCGTTTTTCCAACTCCTCCGCCTTTTTGCCGGAGAACGTCGTGGGCTTCTGAGCCCCGTCTGCATAAGCGATCCGTTCAGCCTTCCCCTGATCGTCGCGCCACTTCTTCGACCAGACGTCCTGCCGCCCCTTGCTGCACACATACTCGACCGTACACCCACAGTTATCGTGGCGGCGGAAGATGTCCCGCGGTGCTTTGTCGGGGTAGCTGTACCTGCCTGCGATCTTTGAGCACCACTCGCAGCACTTGCCGTCGTCACGGCGCTCGATGTAGGTGTCGAGACCTGCACGGCTTCGGAAGTCGGCGTTCGCTTTCATGTAGTCGTCGGAGAAGGCAGCCGTGATGTTCTCGCTCGTTCTTTCGAGGACTTCTATGCCGTGCTCGGCGGTGTCCCTTGTGCTGGCGCTGCCGCAAGCCGCACGGACACGCTCGGCGGGGAAATCCGCCTTCTGCGGGGCAAGATGTATGCCCGCTTTGTCGTCAAGCCTGCTCTGAATGTCGGCGCATATGCTGTTGACGTCCTCGTAGGTATCACGCAGCAGAGGTTCCAGTATCGAGTAGGCTATGTTGTAGTAGAGCGTGCTGTCGGGCAGCTCTGCGGGAGTCACAACTTCCCTGATCGCGCGGCGGAGATCAATTCCCAGCGCCTGACTGTAAAGCGAGGCGTCCTTCATACTCGCCCTGCCCTCTGAGATCTCCTCTTTGAGCCGCACCATGAATGCGTTGCTGCTCACCCGCTTCTCCAGGGCTTTCTTTACGCGCCCGCAAAGTTCCTTGCCTATGTCCTCCATGCTCTCACCGCCTTACAGCCCTGTCAGCTCGTGGAATTTCTGCTCGGTGAAGTAGTCGGGGAACGCCTGCTGGATCTTGAGCACGGCATCGCCCAGACCTGCAAGATCGGAAGGGCTCGGAGAGAACACGGGCTTCCAGACCGGTCTTGTCTGATATAGCAGGCTGCGGCTGTAAGTGTGATCGTCACGCAGACAAGCCGCAAGATATCCCACGTTCAGGAACGCACTCCCGAAACAGCTCTGAGCGTTCTCAGCTGTATCTCTGAGCGTCTCATGTGCCGCCTGGATAGCCTCACGGGTGGTGGGATTTGCGGTACTGAACCCGAGATCATCGAGCGTCAGACCGTTTTCTCCCGCGAACACCGAAGCTATCATTTTCAGCTGTTCGGTGTACGGCAACATCGACTGCTGCTGGAACTGCCCGACAACAGGGTGATCTCCGTTTGAGTCCTTGTCTATCCTCAGGAAGCTTGAAAGCGTTGCAAGCCTGTTGTTGAACTGGCTCTTTCTGTCCATGCCGAGCACATACTTCTGAGGGAACGAGTAGAACTCTGCCGACACCTCAGAGCGCCAGAGCACGCGGGCTGCATATCTGACCTGCGACATATTCGCACGGCTGATTCTGCTGTGCCCGAAAGGTCTGCGGGCATCGGGGCGATATATCACAGGCACCAGCAGTGCATACGGTGCCTTGCTGGTATAGACGTCCTGCTGCTTGCCGCCCGAGTAGATGTACATATCTCCGCCAGCGAAATACGCTTCCGTCTGCGGAGCACCGTATTCATTGCGGTTGAGCACTGCGTAGCCTTCGGTCAGCAGGTTGTTGGTCGTGTCGATAACGCCGGTAGCATTGCCGCCGTCTATCACCTGCAATCTCGGGTAACCGTCAGCGCCCTTTGAGATATACACGAAAGAGCAGGCTGAGATCAGCGCCGAAAGTATCGCACTGCCGAAGAAGATGTCCCTGTTGTTCAGGTCGAAGATCTCTTCCAGCATGAAGTTGTCGTCGGCAAAGCTGTCGAACCTCAGCTTGTTTGCCAGTGTGTCCACCGACTTTGAACACCAGCCGAACACCGTTTTCAGCTGCTGAAAGTTGGCAGGTATTATCGTGCCCTGAACGTCAAGGGCATTTTTCATCTCGTAGTACTTGTATCGCTCGTCTACCCGTACCCGCTTTCTTTCAAGCTGAGTCCTCAGGTAGTCGATACCCTTGTAGTCAGGCATAGCACTTCTCCTTTTTAGCTTATTCATATTTGGTTCACTTATTCAGCGAGATATTTGTACAGTGCAGCGGTTGAAGGACTGATGCCCCCTCCAGGGGGTCCCCTCCCCCCTATGCTGCCGATTTTTGGTTGATTTTCGTCAATTTTTGCAGAGACCCTGCAAATTCATGCATTAACGCGCCGATTTTTCGGGTCATGCGGTGTTCCTGCATTTTCTTTCCGAACCTAAGCACGTTCAAAAGCGTTTCTTCGTTATGATCTCACCGCGACAGGTCGGCGGGGGTCAGAGGGTGTGCCAGTCAAAAGTATGGGGCAACGCTCTGTTTGAGACAAGCTCGGGAGCTTGTTCAAAAGACTTCCTTTCCGTGAGCTTGTCCGACTTCTGTCTGTTGCAGCAGCGGTGCGCGAGCTGTAAGTTCCCGATGTCCGAGCTGCCGCCGCGTGCCACAGGTATGATGTGGTCTACCGTGGGACTCATCGGATGGGGGTACTTGATGGACTTGTCAACGGGTCTCCCACAGATCCCGCATACCTCCTGTGTTGCAAGGATCCTCTTGCGGTTAGATTCAAACTGCCCCCGCTCGGTACCGAGACGGTGGGGCTTTTTCTCCTGGGGCATATTCTTCACCGCCTGTCTTTTCGTGGGGTGGGATAAAAACAAGACCCCCGCCGAAAGCCGACGGGAGTCATCACCGAAAGGAAGATCTATGAGTTCTTATAATCTTTCCAGTATAAATTATAACACACTGAAATCGGAATTTTCGGAAGACCCCTCACAAAATTTCAGCCGCCGTTTTGTACATACTGCCTGATCTTCTTTCGGGGCGTGCCCTCGTCGGTGTAACCAAAGCGGACTGCTATCTCCAGCCATGTGAGGTCTCGCCCGCGCAGCCTCATGTATTTGAGCCGTATCATAGCCCTGACCTTGTCGTCGGTGATCTGCTCGACGTAGTTCTCCACTGCCTTGCAAGCCGCATCCAGAGTGTGCTGACGTTCCAGCAGTCTGACGTTAGCGGGCGTGCCCGGTATGCCGCTCTGGGTGACGGTATGTACCGCATACGGGAATTTCGCAGCGGACTGCACGCCGATCACCTCCTCGCTGTCCTCAATCTCTTCGGTTATGGCAGACAGTTCCACTTTATTTGCTCTGTAGTTCTCCAGCTGTTCTATCGTCACTCTGATACCTCCCTGTTGAGCCAGTCCTGTATGCACCTCTCACAGTCTGTCTGAGCCAGACCTTCGGGGGCAGGCACGCACTCAGGCTTGCGCTCGCCGACTATCTCTATGGGGCAGAGCTTGTGACGGCTTCGGCTTATCGTCATCATGAGGTCGTAGAGGGCGCGGTTGTGTAGTTTTTCACGGTTTTTCATTGTTATCACCGCCCATTCTTGCGCCGCAGTTCGGGCAAAAATCATATTCTGAATAATGATAGGGCATAATAATGCCACAGTTTTCACACTGACAAAATCCGTCAAGCGTTTCTCCCGAACTCAGAATTTTTACAACATCATGTACGTCCCACCGCCCATGCTTCACAGGCTCGGCTTCGACTGTAGGAGCGTCGTTTATCCATCTCAAGCAATCTGCTATATCGCAAGCAGCACACTTGACATTATTGTAACTCTCGCAGGCATTGCACTCCTGCTGTTCAATGCCTTTGTAAAGGCTGTCAGCATCTACCAGTCTCACTTATATCACTCCTTTCGCACCTTCTCTGAACGGATGCCGCGCCCAGTCTACTGCTGCCCGTGCCTTCTCGGTGTTCTTGCGCTTCTTGTCGAGACAGTCCGCGCAGAAGTACCGCCCTTCGACAACGGGCGCTTTGCACCACGCACAGCTAACGCCGTCGTACTGCTCGGCTTTTGTCCGCTTGCTCTTATGGTTGTGCTTGTTCACTTTCTGCCGATTCTTAATCTTGCAGATGCCGCAGAATACCGTGCCGTCCTCTGCTTTCCTGCTGCCACACTTCGGACAGATGCCTGCGGCTTTCTTTGCTTCGTATCGTCTGTGTTCTCTCTCGCGGTGATTCGTTCTGAACTCGGGGTTATCCTTTAAGGCGTCATACCTCACTCTTGCCCGCTCCCGCCGCTTGCCTGCACAGTCTATGCATCTTGTGCCGTTCCGTGCTTCACGCCGTCCGCAGTCAACGCATATCCCGTTAGCCTTATACCAGTCATAGCGCTCCTTACACTTCTTTTTGTCGCTCATCACTGTCACCTCTTTTCAAGATATTAAATCCCGTCACCCTCTCACCGTAGTCAGTGTACGTCTCTATGATGCAGTCAACGTCCAGCTTCTCAGCGAATCTCAGCGCCGCATCTCTCCACTCGTACCTCTTGCACTGCATCAGTGGGCTTTCATCGTCGTGCCATCGAACTATGTATATCATCGTATCACCTCGTCAGTATACGCCCTGAACGCTTCCAGTCCCGCCTTGGCCTGTTTCTGCTCCTGCAACGTCGTCCGCTGACGCTTCGGAGCTGGCTTGTCGAGCCAATCCCTGATATAGTCCCTGTCGCTGTAATTCAGCGTGGTTTTCAGGTGATTTTCTGCCCATTTATGCGGCTCGGATATCCCGCAGTGTGCCCACTCGGTGGCAAGTCGGTTCATGCGGTCTTCGCAGAAGTTGTACTCGTAATGCAGCACGATCATCGCAAGCAGGATACAAGCTATCATATCATCACGACAGCTTCTATCGATGTATAACGGCTTTTCCTCTTCCGCTGCGAAGCCCTCTTGACAATGCAAAATCAGCTCCGCCTTTTCCCGCGTGATGTAAGGCGTCTCTTTCATAAGCTTGTCAAAGCGGTACTCAAGCAGCTCGGGATCTCTGTCCTCAAGCATATACTCCGCGTATTCGTCGCACTTGTTGAGAAACTCCTGCATTTTCTTTCGATAAAAGTGATATTTGCTGTTCATGTATAGCACATAAAGCAGCCTGCACCGATGGTTGACGTTGATATCGCTAAGTTTGACAGCCATATCCACCTCGGCTCGGTGTTTTAGTCTTGGGTTTTTGGTTATGTTCATGTCGCCCTCCTGTTCCAACACTCCGCCGCCTCTTCTTCCGTCCTCGCAT
The DNA here is from genome assembly GCA_024697545.1 of Ruminococcus sp. Lineage (GTDB taxonomy): Bacteria > Bacillota > Clostridia > Oscillospirales > Ruminococcaceae > YE71. The sequence continues at coordinate 1,776 of JAILFN010000039.1, read as the reverse complement.
ACCTTCCCGACGCCCCGCATCCGCCCTGCGTGAAGTCGCAGACCACCGTGACCGACTCGCAGTCACGCAGCTGGCAGGTGCCCGATGACTTGCAATCTTCCATCTCGCGGGCGGTCGTCAGCGTGACCGTGTCCGATTGCCCGCAGAAGGGGCATTCTCTCAGCTTATCCAATATTTCTTCCTCCTCAAACAAATCTCAGCTGCCCACTGTTTTCAAGCAGCACTTCCGCATCGTATTCTCTGTCCAGCCCCGTACCGCTGAGGTCTACCAGCTCACCGAAATCGTCGTAGGCACAGGGTCTGACATCAAACAGCGCCGCAGCGCTCCCGAATCGTTCTATCATGCGTGCGTTAGTCCCCTCGTCGGTGAAGCTGTTGTAGATGTTCATGTTCTTCTTTTTCTTGAACAGCGTGTAAAGCTGCTCTCTGTACCCGAAGTGATTCATGCAGCTCTCCCAAGCTTTCGGGTGCGTCTGCCGCAGGATAGCAAGGTGATTATCCTTGTACTGAATATCCGTCCCGCACATGATACAGCCGTTGCGCTTAATGTGTTGGGTGCTGCCGTCTGCTGCTGTGTAGGTGATGTCGTACAGCGGCGAATAATCCAGCTCGAACCGATGTATGTATTCCCAGATGTCATCATCAGTCCACAGCCCGAGAGGATTGACATGGTAGAACGCTCCATCGGTAATGTGCGGACGGTGTGAAGCGTATATGTGCCCCCTCACAGCAAAGCTGGTGAGTCGCGAATGGCTCTCGCTCGCCATCAGTCCCTTGAATATCATATCCACGTCAAGCTCCGCCTGAATCTTTTCGGACGGCGCTTTTTTCAGCAGCTTGCAGCAGTGCTGGGAAAACTTGCACTCCCTGAGAATGCCGTAGTATTCTTTCAGCTTGTCCTTATCAGTCGCAGATTCCGAATATTTCAGAAAGCACTCTATGTTTATTCTGTGAGCGTCCAGCTTGCTCGATGCCTTCCCCAGCAAAGGAGCGCCATACTGCTCGATACAGTAAGCAAAATTCATCGTATGCCCTTTGAAAAAGCAGTTTCGGCTGTCTAATTCGTAGCCCCTTTTCACGGCGGCATTTATGAGCGCCTTCTGCCCTTTCAGCTTGCCGTCGGGTTTGAGTATCTCGTCGAGTGCCCCTTCCTCTTCCAGCTCCGAAACGATGTATCTTGCGAAGTCATACCTCAGCTCGTCCTCTTCGAGCTTCAATAGCTTCGTCTCGTGGAACCGCTCTCCGAAATGCTCTACGCCGTACTTCCTTGCGAAGTGCAGCGACTCGGGGAACTCGATACCCGTATTGCCGAATATGCAGTGTACGTCCTCGAACTCGGCGGGATAGTGCCTCTCGATCAGATCTGCGACGACTTCGCTGTCCTTGCCGCCCGAGAAAGCAATTGCCGCAGTGTGGCGGCTCAGCCTCAGCGCTTCACCTATAACGTCAACAGCTATCTGTATCTTGTCGTCCAGAGTGAGCTTCATGAGTCGGTTTATCTCTTTGAATTTGTAGTTGTCTTTGATGTAGGGGTTATTCATTGGGGATCACCTCTTCTATATCCTCCGCTCTGCTTATCACAACACAATTCCCCGAAGCGCTCAGCCCCCCGAGCTTCACCTGCCAACGCCTATTGGGGACATAGATCCTGTACAGAGCTTCCACGCAGTACAGAGCGCCTTTGTACAGCACGATCTGCCCGCCGTGCTCGTCGATCTCTTTCAGCGTCATTCGTTCATCACCTCGACGATCTCGACCTCCACCCTCGGCTCAACG
>JAILFN010000038.1 GCA_024697545.1 Ruminococcus sp. | reverse complement strand
CACAGTACTTCGAGTTCTTCGACAGCAACAAGAACAATACCGCTCAGCAAACTCTGCCCAGACATATCTGTGCATCGAACGGCGGTTCTATGCAGTTCGGTATCAGGCAGAAAACTCCCGGTGTCGGTGATCTTAACTCCTACCTGAAAATAACCAATGTTGAAACAGGTACGGAATACACTGTTTCTTTAAAAGATAAAATGATCAATGATGGCGAGAATATGTGCTCTCTCTACTTCGATGGCTCTATTTTCTTATCTCCTGCCCGGTTCGAGAATAACAAATAAGTTTTCACACCGGTAGAGTTGGTCATTAGAAAGATACAAATTCAATAGCAATATAAAGACCGGCAGTTCCTTTAATGTGATAAAGTGTTTGGTAAGAGCAGGGAGGGGATATTCGTTTGATGTTCTACGTGCTAAAGTCCTTTTTGGTAAAGCTAAAGTTACACCTAAGTATTCATATACCAAGAAAAACAGTTTAGAAATCTATGACAGAAAAGGTATATCTTATGGTTTTACACATTTTTCATTTCCAGAACAAGAATTACTATATGGTTCCGGAGCAGATATCAATTGTCTAATTGAAATTCTAAATGGCAAGGACAATCTACTGGATTTATGAAACAATCGCCAGCCTCACACGTTGAAGATGGCGATTAATTAAATTAAAATATTTTCAGTTGTTCGTAGACCTCGTTATTACAAGGTTTAGATATATTAGATATAAGAGATGTCATTTCTTTTAAACCCTCTTTAGAATCTACGACAATAAAATCCTGAAGAATTGTTAGAAATACCAAGGATTTCTTTTCTTGTTCAACAAGATTTACGATATTATTATATGTGCCTCGACTTTTGCCATTCCAGATCATAAATCCATAGTCAGCATCAATTGCCATTTGCCTATCTTTCATGGAATAAAATTCAAATCCTTTAACATTATCGGCCACACTAACTGCCTTTGTCCTCCACGCTCCTACATTGTTTCTTGTTTTCCCGTTAGAAGCGTATACAGTAACATCTTGATATTTACTGTTGAAATAGTATAGCTGAACTGCTTTATCAATTCCGTCGGCATCACCAATTATAACCGAATAACGTTTTTGCTGAATATTATTTAATCGTTCCTCTACTACTTTCGGCAGTGTTTTTATTGCTCTTGCTCCGGCAATGAAAATTTTCATAACAATCACCCCTTTGTGCGAGTCAATGCCACAAAAAAGATTTTTTTGATGTTAGGATCCTCACGCAGTACGGAAGCACAGGCATTCGCTGTAGTTCCAGTATCAAAAACGTCATCAACTAAAAGTACATTTATTGAGCGTTTTGCCTTTTTTTGCTGTATAATACTTTCTGAAATAAGACTTTTTTCGTCCAAGTTTTTTGATTGAATGTTGTTGGTCTTTTTCAGTATGTTGTCCACATAATAACAGTCCAACACTTCGGCAATACCTTTTGCCAGTTCATAAACAGGTTGGAAATCCCGTTCCTTACTCGCAGGTATAGGGATAACACAGTTAATCTTACGATCAGAAAACATATTTAAAATAGGCTGTGATATCATAGCAACAATGTCAGCCACTTTTGTTTTATCCCCGCCATATTTTAGATCATATAATAACTGTCCAAGTTCAGATCTTTGGTTGTCAAACAACTTGTTGCCAAACGGGTCTTCACCTATATAAACAGATTTAATCAAATGAGGACTCAATGTATATCCTTCATCCCATAAACCTGTAACAAATGTTTCTTCTAACATTAATTGTCTCCCCTTCCATTAATTATACATCATTTTAGCTTTTTTGTCAAGTAAGCTGTATAAAAAAGCGGAGTTTTCCCATATAAAGAAACTCCGCACTTACACATATTTCACTTGACACATAAATTATAACATAAAATGTAGTATTTGTCAAGCCATATATTCTTAAATCTTTTTTCTCTCCTCCTTAATAGTTGCCCAACTCTTATTGCTTGGCTTATGATCTGTAACAATATATCTTTGCTTATCAACAAGTCGCTGCACCGTATCCCAGTCCTCGTTTGGATCTATAGCTTTTGAAAGAATTTTCTGGAACTCTTTCATAGTAACTTTACGTTCGCCGTAAATAGTTTCAATTTCATCGTTAGTGTACGGAATTTTACGTTTCATAAAACCACTTTCCTTTCTACGATTCGCACTCACTACTATGTAATTTCAATCGCTACTCATATTATATCATAAAAAGGAATTTAACTGCATGATGTCAAGTCCTCTTATTCCAAATAATTTCTGCACAATTTCATTAAAGATACTCGTAAGTGAGACTGAAACATAGGTTTGAAATAGTAAAGTTCACGCAAACAAAATAAAAAGATAAGGTCGCCTTCTCTTCACGAAGGCGACCTTATCTACATGAATGGTTTATTTGATGTTTACATGTCGGTAATTTAAATCAACACTAAAAGTTGCATTCCCTGATATTGTTATTGGAATTATAATGGTTACGGTATAACTCTTTTCATAGATCCTAACCACTTCGGACGGTTTCTTTAGCCGCCTCCTCCAGCATCTCCAAATGCCACCCATTTTTCTTAGCTATACGCATACCCTCTCCGCACAGATACTCTATCAGCCACGTTTTGCTTGTGACTCTGCCGTATTGTATCTTGATCGAGCGCAGGCTGCCTTTGTCCAGCCAGCGGTTGACAGCTTCATCGGAATAGCTTGTCAATCGGCTGACTGCGGCGACATCGAGCAGGTCTGGTTCATTTTCCCATTTGGACTCAAGTATCAGCTGGAGAGCTTCCGAGCTTGAGGGCGGTTCTATGTATGGTTTGCTGCTGGATTTCTCAGCAGGTGCGGTATATAGCTCGGTGCAGAATTTGAAATTCTGCATGAAGCTGATCGCATCTTCAAGTCTAATGGTATAGCGCCGTGTTTTGTTGCCGTTGTCTGTGTATGGTATGTAATGCTTCATCAGCCACACGCACCTGCGCTTGCTGACGTGCAGCAGCTTGCGGAGCTGCTCGCTGGATATGGTGTCTGGGTAATCCTGCCGTATCGTATCAATCTTCGGAGTGCTCATGATCTATCGTGTATCTTCGGTTGCTTTTGTCATTGCTGTGCTCTATCAGATAGTCTATAAGGTCTGCTTTTGCCACTATGTATCCACCCTGATATATAAATGAGCGCAGCTCGCCGGTTTTTAGCAACGCATAGACTCTGTTCTTGCCGAAGGGACTCCATTTTGCGACCTTTCCGGGAGTGAGTATCTCGGGACAATGCTTCATCATACGTTCCAGCTCTTTTCGCTTTTCGTCATTAGTCATTATTCGATTTTCCTTTCTGATATGAGGTCAGGATCCGAAAAAAATCGTATTTTTTTCTCGCAGTTTTCTCGCAAAATTCTCGCAAATTTCCCAATTCTCGCAGAAAATTGGCAATTTCTAGTGAAAAACGGCGTTCCAAAGAGACGCTCAGAGACGAATCGGGAAGATGCTCCAATGGCTCGAAATGCGTTAGCCCTTAAACGGGCTCGAGAGTTCGAATCTCTCCGTCTCCGCCATAATCGTAAAAAGCTGCTGCACTGTGATGGTGCGGCAGCTTTTTTTATGCCTTGATATCTATGAGAAGGTGCGCGGTCAGACGGCTGATGTGCTGCGCTTTTTCTCGGGGTGCAGCTCGTAATAGCGCCTTTTGTCCTCATACATACGCTCGTCGGCGATGCGGAGAGCTGTGCGGATATCCGCAGTGTCGTCGGCAAATGCAGTTCCTACCGCAAACACGAGGTTATCATACTCTTTTGAGATCTTCCTGATCTGCTCGGCTCTGACGGCAAGCTCGTCCTCGGTGATGTCGGTGCTTATAACAACGAACTCATCGCCGCCCGCACGGAATATCTCATTCGGTGAGAAAACGGTCTTCAGCACTCTCGCCGCGTTCCTGAGCAGCCTGTCTCCCGCGTGGTGTCCCTTGCTGTCGTTTACGACCTTCAGCCCGTTCAGATCGACAAACACCACGCCTGCCGTCCTGTGGTCTGTGCGGTCGGCAAGGGAATCGACGTAGGAGTTCATCTCGTTTCGGTTCATGACGCCCGTAAGCATATCGCGCGAGCTTAAAACGTGCAGCCTTTCGATCGAACGGTAGCTGTATATCTCGGAAGCCAGAACGAAGGCGGTAAGCTCTATCGTCTCCTTGATGGTATCCGCTGCATCGGCGTTGAAATTTATCGCCCATATGTACCCGAGCAGCTCGCCCTTGAATTCAAGCGGGAAGAGAACTATCGACCTGCCGCCTGCTTTGCTGATCGAGTCATACCAGGCGGGATTACGCTCTTTTACGATAGCCCAGTCGTGCTCGTTCTTGGCAATTATGCAGTTGCTGCCCGAGATCGTATCCTTCCAGCTGTCGGCTATGTCATAGAACTTGTCATCGACATAATTCTTCATGGAAATAAGCTCCGTGTCCTTTGAAAACGCTTCTGCCAGTACCGAGCAGGTGCGCTTTTCGGTGTCCATAAGAAAGATACAGCAATGCTCAGAGCCGCAAAGCTCGCGTATGTCATCGCAGACCTCGTGCATCGTTTTTTTAAGGTCATCGGGACTTCTGAGCTTGATACAGGTCTCAAGGACAGATGTTGCGATATCGGAAGATATGGTAGACATCCTCTTGGCGTTGGGTCTGATGCTGAACTCCATTATATAAAGACAGTAACAGAGATCGCCTTCATCGGGTGTCAGCGGCAGGAATGACAGATCGAACCAGACATCATATCTTTCAGGATGAACATAAGCGTGAAGACATTTTTTGAGTACGGCTGCCTGATAGCAGGAATCCTCAAAATTCATATCACGGGTCATATAGTCGGTATACTCTGAGTTCGGCACAAATTTTCTTTTCAGCATCACCACGCCGTTCATCGGTCTTTCGATGCTGTCGGTATACGCACGGTTGCCGCAAACAATTCGGAACTTTCCGATACCGCCGTCTTTAAGCTTTTCGACAGAAACAACACAGGCTGCAACGCCTATGTGGTCAACGACTGATTGAAAGTCCATGATCCACCCTCCTAAGATTTGAAATATTTTCCATTTTTTATTATAGCACATATTTTTTGTAATTTCAAGTATTTTCTTAAAAAATAATGAACTGGCAAAAAAAACCGGGACCGCCTTATTGAACGGTCTCGGGGGAAAATATATAAAAGTCACTGATTTGGAGATACAGTCTGCACAGCTGTCGGTGTTGTCATCAGAGCAGCCTTGCCGCCTTGAACGCCTGCTCGAGGTCTGCGATAAGATCATCGGCGTCCTCAAGGCCTGCGGAGATGCGTATCAGGTTCTTCGGGATATCCGCAAGAACGAACTCCTCATCGTTCAGCTCGGAATGGGTGGTGTTCGGCGAGTCAACGATCAGCGAACGTGCATCGCCTAAGTTTACATGATAGTGGAACAGCTTTATATTGTTGAGGAATTCGGCTTCCTGCTCGGGAGTGCCCTTTATGCCGAAGGAAAGCACTCCGCCGCCGCCGTTTGTAAGATACTTGTCGGCGAGAGCTTTGAACTTGTAGCTTTCAAGGCTCGGGTGACGTACCCACTCAACAGCGGGGGAGCTTTCGAGGTATGCGGCGATCTTTGCAGCATTCTTTGACTGCTTTGCCACGCGCTCGGAAAGCGTTTCAAGACCGATGATGCCGAGGTAAGCGTCCTGCGGGGAGAGCGCTGCGCCCAGCAGATTGAGGTAGACGAGTATCAGTCTGAATATGAACAGATTGCCTGGGAATATATCGGCAGGGGACTTGCCGCCGAGCATTACGATAGGCTCATAGAACTGCGGGTAGCGCTCCTTTGTGTAAAGGCTCATGTCGCCGTTATCGAGGATAACGCCCGCGATGATGTTGCCGTGACCCGTGAGCGCCTTGGTGGCGGAGTAAACAACTATATCCGCGCCGTGCTCAAAGGGGCGGTAGAGGTAGGGGGTGGCAAGCGTGTTGTCAACTACTACAGGCACGCCCTTCTTGTGAGCCGCTTCCGATATAGCGTCGATGTCGAGCAGGTAAGCGTTGGGGTTGCTTATCGACTCTACATATATCGCCTTAACGTCATCGGTGATCTCATCTGCAAGCTTTTCGGGATCGAGTATCGCATCGGTGATCTTTATCTTTACTCCGAACTCGGGGAAGAGCCTGTCGAAAGCGTCGATCGTGCCGCCGTAGAGATAAGGCGATGCAAGTATCGTTCCGCCGCCGACCGCAAGGTTCAGGAGCGTGTAACTGATAGCCGCCATTCCCGAGCCGACCGCAACGGCATTCTTTGCACCGTCAAGTGCCTTGACGCGCTCGGTGAAGTATGTGACAGTCGGGTTGCCTACGCGGGTGTAAAGATAGCCTTCCTCTTTATAGGTGAAAAGGTTCTGTGCGTGCTCGGTGTCTCTGAAGTCGTAAGCCGCGGTCTGATAGATGGGAGGTGAGATCGCCTGATTGTTGCTTTTGGGGTCATATCCTGCTTTGATCTTCTTTGTGTCAAATCTGAGTTCTGCCATGATGATCTTTCCTTTCGGTATTGTTTTTTCGATGATTAAAGTTTACCGCAAAATTTGAAAAAGGTCAATGAAAAAAGCTGATAACGTTATCTCGCGGCGTGATACATCTGCCCGCATATCACAGATATCAGCCCTTATAATGCGGACAGACAGCCCGTGCAGGAGCCTGCCGCGGGCAAATGGAGATAACGTTGTCAGTTCGGTATTCTGCGGGTTTCGGGGTGCTTTTGCACGGCGTGCGGCGTTATTTGATAAAATTTCGGCGGCACGATAAGAATACGTTATCACAAACGGCGGGCGTTATAGACCCGCTCTATATCATCCGATAAATACAGTTTATCGTTCCCGCGCGTCATGAGCTCGCGCTGCGCTTTCGGGCGGAAAAATGATCCCCGCGCAGATGCCTGCCCGCACGGGGATCATGTATTGCCTTAAAACTCATAGGGTGTTATCTGATATACAAAATAGTTCAGCCAGTTTGAGAACAGCAGGCTCGAAGCCGAAAGCCAGCGGCTGACGGGCTCGCGTGAGGGGTCGTCGTCGGGGAAGTAGTTTGCGGGTATGTCGGGCGAGAGCCCCTTGTCGGTGTCGCGGATATATTCCTCGGCAAGGCGGTAGAGATCGTACTCGGGGTGGCCGTTTACAAAAATGTTCTTGCCGCCGTCGGTGACGATATACGCCCCCGCAGTCTCAGAAGCTGCGACTACCGAAAGCTCGGAGATCTTGCCGATCTCTTCGGTGCTGATGCCCGTGTATCTTGAATGCGGAGCATAGAAATGCTTGTCAAAGCCGCGCACAAGCTCATTGCCCGCGTCCTGCACGGTATGCTCGAATATGCCCGAGAGCTTGCGGTCAAGGTCATATTTCGGCACGCCGTAGTGGTAGTAAAGACCCGCCTGTGCCGCCCAGCAGAGGTAAAGCGTAGAGGTGACGTGGATCCTGCTCCATTCAAATATCGCCGACAGCTCGCCCCAGTAGTCAACGTCTTCATATTGCAGCTTCTCAACGGGTGCGCCTGTGATTATCAGTCCGTCGAAATATTTGTGCTCTATCTGATAGAAGGGAACATAGTTGCGGATAAGGTAATCCGCGGATGTGTTCTTGTACTTGTGCGTCACGAGCCTTATGAACGTTACCTCGACCTGAAGCGGTGAGTTGGAGAGCAGACGAAGTATCTGCTGCTCGGTATCTTCCTTGTCGGGCATAATGTTCAGCACCGCGATCTTGAGCTCTCTGATATCCTGATGCATGGCACGTTCTTCTGTCATCGCGAAGATGTTTTCCTTTTTGAGCCTTTCGATAACGGGCAGCTTTTCTTTCAGTTTTATCGGCATAGTATCGCTCTCCTTTTCTTGTTAGTTAAGTAAGATGTATCATCACAGTACGTTTTTTCGGTCGGTATATCTTATACAAGCTTGCTTTCAATAAACTTTTTCAGCACGGCGTCGATCATGCCGCTTACCTCGAACACCCTTACGTTTCTTGATATAAGGTAGGCTGCCGCGCCCTCGCCGATCTTCTGCACAAGCAGGGCATCGCAGTCTGAAAGCAGCTCTATGATTTTGTCAAAGCGGGTGGTGTCGTGCCCGAGGCTGTGCTGGCAGGCAGCTACCGCGTCGCGCACCTCGAGAAAGGTATAGTCTGTTTCGCCAAGCTCATAGATGCGGAAGAATTTTGCGTGGCCGAAGTGCTCGTTGACGGTAAAGCCGTCTGAGGTTGCAATGGCTATCTTGCTCATGAGTATCATTCCTTTCAAAAAATCTCCCGCCGTATGACGGGAGATCATTGTATCGCTTCCGTTACTTGTAAGCGGCAAGTGCGGTGTTGTAGATATCCTCGATCACTCTGAGACCGCCCGTATAGCCGACATAGTTTGTCGTCAGCACGATGCGATAGGGAGTAGGACAGGCTATAGAGAGGAAGTCTGCGTCTATCTCAGCTGCAAGCTCCTTATCCCAGCCGCTGCCGAGGATAAGACCTTTTCCCTTATGTCTGATGCCTCTGATAACGTCCTGCATAGCGCCTGCGTCGGGATCGAAGTATACGGGTATCTCGCGCTTGTCGGAGGCTGACTTGATGTCGGCTTCTATCTGCTCCTGATACTTCTTCGGCACGTTGTCTACGATGAACTGCTCCTTAGGAACAAGACCTGTCTCGTGCAGCAGGAACTTGGTCAGACCCGTAACGTAGCCTGCATCGTGCAGGATATGCACATAGGAGGGAAGACCGTAGCGGAATTCGAGCAGGAAGGTCGCGAGGTTGTCAAGCTCTTCGTAGTAAGCCTTTTCCTCTTCCGCGATGAACTTTCTTGCCTTCTTCTCGTCGATCTCCGCACCCTGTTCGAGGGCGAAATCCACCACGCCGTTCAAGAACCTGGTAGTCTCGTTCGCACCGATGGGGAGATAACCGAACTTGAAGTAAGGCTGCTTGTATCTTCTCTCAAGGTTCTTGACGATAGGCTCACCGTACCAGGGGGATATGAATACGTTGAAGTTAGCCTTCGGGATCGTCTGCCATTCCTTTACGCCGCCCGAATGGGGTCCGAAGAGGATATTGACTTTAAGTCCCAGTCCTTCGAGAAGTCTCTTGTATTCCTTCAGGTTGCCCTTCCAGAACTGATCCTGATAGGGTATTGAAGCGATGACGTTTACAAGGTTCTTTTCGCTTCTTGCGGGGTTGTCGTCTTCAAAGCGGCTGACATACTGGTCGATTATCGCATTGACGACTGCCGAATGAGAAACATAGTTGTTTGACTTGAAGCCCGATGTCTCAACGTGTACGATGGGTCTGTCCTCTTCGTAGAGGAACTCATCGGTGACGCTTGCAACGTCATCGCCGACTATACCTGCGGTACAGCCCGTAACTACCACCTGCAAGTCGGTGTCGAGGACCTTGTAGGTGTTCTTGATTATATTGCGGAGCCTGTCGGTGCCGCCGAATACAACTTCCTTTTCGCTGAAATTGGTGCAGGGCGCAGTCTCGCCGCCTGCATAGCCTGCCGAGCGCTCAAAGAAGCCCTTTATCATAACGCCGCAGCCGGGACCCGAGTGAAGTATCGGAACGGCGCGGGGGATAGCTACCACCGTCTGCAATGCGCCAATCGCACAGGTGTAGCGTTCCTGTTCAATCAATCCTGCCATATCTTTTTTCTCCTTTATTTACCCAAGAATGTATACGGTTCCTGCTCCAGCCACCATTTGGTATAGGGGTTGGAGGAGTGCTTTGCAAGGTTCTTTACGAACTCATCGTTCTCGATAGTCTCAAGTATACGCTCACCGTAATTTACAAGACCCTCATAGCCCATGCCGAAGTGTTCGTCGCCGACAAGGAGCGAGGGTATGCCGAGCTTTGCGCCCCAGAGCGTCATGCCGCCGTGGCGTGCAAGAAGAATGTCGGGCTTGATGCGGTTGAGCACGTTCACAAGCTCAAACTCCTGCTTGTTGCAGACGTTGTAGTTGGGAACATCGCCGTAATCTTCAACGGTGTGTCTGAGGGTATCTGCACGCTCGTCCTCGTTGTCATACTGCGGGTCGTGATGGAATATCGCAGCGCCCTGCGTCTCCATGCCCAGCTCCTTGAGAAGTGCCAGCAGCGAGTGACCGTGCGATGCGCCAGCGGTGACGTAAGCTGTCTTGCCCTTGAGCTTTTCACGGAGAGCTTCTATCTTAGGCATATACTCCGCCTTCTTGCGTGCGAGGAATTCCTCGACTTCCTTTTCCTTGCCGAGTATCTGACCCAGTTCTCTGAACCAGCGGTCGGTCTGAGCGATGCCGTAAGGGGGCGAATTGCGTATCTCGGGCACCCCGAAGGACTGTTCGAGTGCCGCGCCCAGATAGCTTCCAAGGGTCGAGCACGCCTGAACGGTAAGTGCCGCCTCGCTCGAATAGCTGAGGCTGTCAACCGTTGCAAAGGGAGTTATGTAGTTGGGCTCGTAGCCGAATTCCGCGAACCACTCACGGAAGATATCGCTGCCCCAGAAGTTTATGACGTTTATGATGTTCCTCTTCTGACGGGCGGGCTTTATGATCTTTCTTGCAATGCCGTGATAGCCTGCATCAAAGCCCGATGTCCACATCTTTGAGCGGAAGCCCTCGCAGAAGACAGCTACTACAGGTATGCCGAGTTCCTTTTCGGCGTTGTTGGTAACGCTCTCAACGTCATCGCCGATGATACCCGCGGCACAGGTGGTGATAACGAATATCGCCTTGGGCTTGGCTCTCTTGTATACCTCATGAATGGCAGCTTCAAGCTTCTTTCCGCCGCCGTAGATGGTGTCCTTCTCTTCAAGGTTCGTCGAGAAGATCTTGCGCTGTGTCGGGTGTTCGAGCTGTCTTAAATATGCGTTTACCCTGTATGTGAACGCGAACTCATGCAGACAGGTGGAGCAGCCGACGGGACCGTGTGAGATTATCGCAGCATCCTGGATAAGCGTCAACGTACAGGCGGCGTTAGAAGTGCCGCAGCCCAGACATTGGCTGAACGATCTGTTTTTGTCTTTCAGCTTGCCGCAGCCCGAGCAGGCTGAAACAAGCTCCTTTGCAGTTCCCTGAAATCCCGTGATAGAGTTGAGGCGTATCTCGCGTATCTCGACCTCGGGTATATCTAAATTTACTTTGCTCATAAAAACCTCCACATTTTTTCCGAGTTCAGATCCTGTAATCGCTGTCGATATTCTCCATCAGACCGTACTCGAAGAGTATCTCTTCAAGGCGCTCCTGAGTCATCGGCTTGGGGATAACGAACATATCGTTCTGCTCGATCTTTTCGGCAAGGGTGCGGTATTCGTCAGCCTGCTTTGCCTGCGGGAAATGCTCGATCACCGTCTTCTTGCGGATCTCGGCACGCTGAACGTCATTGTCGCGGGGTACGAAGTGGATCATCTGGGTGCCGAGCTCCTTTGCGAACGCACGCACAAGCTCAGCCTCGCGGTCAACGTTTCTGGAGTTGCAGATGATACCGCCGAGACGAACGCCGCCCTGACGAGCATATCTTGCGATACCCTTTGAGATGTTGTTCGCAGCATAAAGCGCCATCATCTCGCCCGAAGCCACGATGTAGATCTCCTTTGCCTTGCCCTCACGGATAGGCATTGCGAAACCGCCGCAGACAACGTCGCCGAGTACGTCATAGAATACATAGTCGAGGTCTTCGGTGTAAGCACCGAGTCTTTCCAGCAGACCGATCGAGGTGATGATGCCGCGTCCCGCGCAGCCTACACCGGGCTCGGGTCCGCCCGACTCAACGCACTTTGTGCCCATAAAGCCTTCTTTGAGGATAGCGTCCAGCTCGATATCGTCCTCGCCCTGATCTCTCAGAGTGTCAAGAACAGTCTTCTGATGCAGACCGCCGAGCAGAAGTCTTGTGGAGTCAGCCTTCGGGTCGCAGCCTACTACCATTACATGATTGCCGCGCTCAACAAGTCCTGCGGTAAGGTTCTGTGTCGTGGTAGATTTACCGATACCGCCCTTTCCGTATATTGCGATCTGTCTTAATTCCTTAGCCATTTTACTTTACCTACTTTCTCATATTTACTGATATATCAAATACCATATGTGGTATTTGAATTATTGGTATATATATTATGTTGTATTTTATATCAACCGTGAGAGAATGTATCCTTTCGTGACAGTCTCTTGAGGTCGATATATATCCTGTCGCCGAAATCCTCTCCGCCGGGTATGCCGACGGCGTCTGCGCGGCAGCGCTGGCAGTGCCTGAATACGTCTATGTATTTCGAGGCTCTGAGGATCGCCCGTTCAAGCTCCATGCAGTCGGGCTCGCGGCAGTCCTTCAGCTTGTGGTTCGGGATAAGCGGGATGATGTTGTAAATGTCCGCGCCCGCTTCCGCGACCGTCCTCGCCACCGTTTCGATGTGCTCTCCGTTTATCTCGGGGACGAATACCGTGTTGACCTTCAACGTTATGCCCGAGCCTGCTATCAGACGTATGCCTTTGAGCTGCTGCTCGATCAGTATCTTTGCGGCTTCAACGCCCGTGTAATGCTTTCCGTGCCAGACTATTCCGTCGTTCAGCTGAGCCTCTATCTCGGGGTCTACGGCATTCACCGTCACTGTCAGCGAATCAACTCCCACATCGATGATCTCCTGCGCCTTTTCGGCAAGCAGCAGACCGTTGGTGCTCATGCACTTTACGAGGTCGGGGAACTCATTCTTTATCAGCCTGAATGTCTCCAGCGCGTAGGGGCTTGCGAGCGTGTCTCCCGGACCAGCTATGCCTGCGACGTGTATTTCGGGACAGACGTCAAGTGCGCGGCGTATCGCGTCGATCGCTTCTTCGGGCTTTATCACCGTGCGGCTGACACCCGGTCTTACCTCATAGCTGTTGAAGCTTCTCTCGCAGAATCTGCACTCTATATTGCAGCTCGGGCTTATCGGAAGATGTATGCGTCCCGCGCCGTTTTTCTCCCCCTTTGCAAAGCAGGGGTGCTTTGTAGTCAGCTCTTCGTATGAGATCGCCATTTGTCCACCTCCCATTGTTTTTCTTCTATCAGCAGACACAGCGCCTGCTCTGCCGTGAGCGGTATCTGATAGGCGGCTTTGCCCTGTTCCCTTATGAACTGCAAGGCACCGGGTCCTATCCTCTGTGCAACTATCGCAGATACGTCGCTGAGCTGCGTGAGTACCGCTTCAAACTTTGATACCTCGTGCCAGCCGCCGCTGCACGGGGGCTTGACGTCTATGTATCCTTTGATATCACAGTCTTCCTTTTCGGTGTCAAGCTCTGCGATATAAAACCGCTCTGCCGAACCGAAGTGACTGTCGATATGCTCGCCGTCCGAGCTGGCAAGCGCTATCCTGTAAATCATTCGATCACCACAATCCTGTGCTGAAATATCTGTCGCCCCGGTCGGGGAGTATGACCACGATATTTCCTTTATCAATTGTTTTGGCGAGCTTTAATGCCGCCGCAACTGCCGCACCCGATGACGAACCCGCGATTATACCCTCGTTCCTTGCGAGGTCGCGCACCGTCGAGAATGCTTCGTCGTCGTTTATCTTTATTACTTTGTCCACCAGCGATATATCCATCGTGTCGGGGATAAAATCATTGCCTATGCCTTCGATATTGTAGTCTGCGTGTTCGCCGCCGCCTATCGTCGAGCCTTCGGGATCCGCGAGCACGCCCTGAGTACGCCCGTGCTCTTTAAGGTATCTCACAACGCCCGAGTATGTGCCGCCGCTTCCCGCGCCCGCTACAAGATAATCTATCTCGCCGTTCAGATCTTCAAAGATCTCCCTGCCCGTACCCTCGTAGTGAGAGAGGGGGTTGTTCGGGTTCTTGAACTGTTCGAGTGAGATGGAATCGGGTATCTGCGCTTTCAGCTCTTCGGCTTTTCGCACCGCACCCAGCATTCCCTCGGAACGGGGGGTGTTTATCACCTCAGCACCGAGTGCGCGCATCAGCGCCTGCTTTTCGGCGGAGAACTTTGTAGGGACGGTGAATATCACTCTGTAACCTCTTCCGAGTGCTGCGAATGCTATACCCAGTCCCGTGTTGCCTGCGGTCGCTTCTATTATCGTACCGCCTTTTTTAAGTCTGCCCTCTTGCTCGGCTGCCCTGACCATGTACTCTCCGACACGGTCTTTGACGCTTCCCGAGGGGTTATACATTTCAAGCTTTGCATATATGTGTACGTCGGGGGAGACCCCCATATTGTTGAGCCTCACAAGCGGAGTGTGACCTATAAGGTCGTGCATATTCTCATACAGCATATCACTTCACCTCGCTGTTCCTGATAGCCTGCTCGATGTCTGAGAGGATATCCTCTATATTCTCGATGCCTATCGAAAGTCTTATCAGCCCGTCGGTAATGCCCACCTTTTTGCGTATCTCCTCGGGGATGGAAGCGTGGGTCATGCTTGAGGGGTGGCATACCAGCGATTCAACGCCGCCTAAGCTTTCCGCAAGTGTCACCAGCTTCAGGCTCTCGAAGAATACGTTTATGTCGTGTCCCTCTTTCAGCTCAAAAGATATCATCACGCCGCCGTTTTTCGCCTGACGCTTGTTTACCTCATAGCCCTTGTCTGTCGGAAGTCCGGGGTAGTGTACGCTCTTGACAGCGCTGTGCCCGCTCAGATACTTCGCAGCAGCTTCGGCGTTTGCAACGTGTCTGTCAAGCCTTACGCCGAGGGTCTTTATACCTCTCATGAGCAGGAAGCTGTCGAAGGGCGGGAGAACACCGCCTGTAGAGTTCTGTATGAAGGCTATCCTTTCGGCAAGCTCCTTGGTCTTTACCACCGCAAGTCCCGCGACAACGTCGCTGTGTCCGCCGAGGTACTTTGTCGCGCTGTGGACAACGATATCAGCACCAAGCTCCAGCGGTCTTTGCAGGTATGGGGTCATGAAGGTATTATCTACGATCACGAGCAGCCCGTGCCTGTGAGCTATCTCGGCTACCGCGCGGATGTCGGTTATCGTCATCAGCGGGTTTGCGGGGCTTTCTATCAGCACCGCCTTTACATCGGGGGTGATGTCCTTTTCAAAAGCCTCGGGATCCTCGGTGTCCGAGATGGTGTAGTTTATATCAAAGTGGTTGAACACCTGATCGAGGAGCCTGAATGTTCCGCCGTATACATTGGAGGATATCAGGACTCTGTCGCCCGTGTTCAGCAGGCTCAGCACCGCGGTCTCTGCCGCAAGTCCGCTCGCGAAAGCGAATCCCGCATAGCCGCCCTCAAGCTCTGCTATCAGTGCTTCAAGAGCTTCTCTCGTTGGGTTGCCCGTTCTTGAATATTCGTAGCCGCGCATCTTTCCGAGGCCGTCCTGCTTGAAGGTAGATGTCTGATATATCGGCACATTTACCGCACCCGTGCGTTCGTCGGTCGAAATGCCGCCGTGTATCAGTGCTGTTTCAATGTTGTTGTAACTCATATTCTCCATCGCCTTTCATATTTATCATATCAGTAAACTATGATTTATGATGTGACTATATTCTACATCTATTTTCGCTGTTTGTCAATACCGAAATGTGATAACGTTGTCACGAGGGTTCATATGTAATATTCCGGTTCGTTCAGTTCCCGCAGAGGTCGGCAGCTCTCGCGTATTATAAGAGTTCCCTGAACCTCAAGGCGTGAGATTATCTTGTGTCCGCCGCGTATCCTGTCAAGCAGCAGCATGAGAGCGAACCGCACCATCTCATTCTTCGGAAGTGAAACGCTTGTGAGCATTGGTTTGGTGTACTGCGCCGCGTCGATGTCGTCGCTCGAGATGACCGAAGGGCTGTAACCGCGCGACCTCCGCCTTCCCATCGCTTTTATCATGCCGACCGCGAGGATATCGTTCGCACAGTATATGCCTGTGGGAGGGTCGGCGAGGGAAGCGAAGTATTCGAGAGCCGAGATGCCGTTTGCTTCATTCGGGGCGGTGTCAAAGATATAGTCGATGTCCGCCTCAAGATGCCCCTGTGAGAGCGTCTTCTGATATCCCGTAAAGCGCGATTCGTTGTGGCAGTCCCCGACATAGCCTATCTTCGTGTGACCAAGCTTTGCAAGGTGCATGACAGCCATTTCCGCGATCCTGCTGCCGTCGCAGAGCACCTCGTCAACCTCGTAGTTTGTGGAATTGCGGTTGATCGAGACTATGTTCTTTTCCTTGGTCTTCAGCTGTTTTAATGATCTGCCCGTTACCTTGCCTACGATTATCAGTCCGTCCGAACGGTGCTCGCAGCTGTCGTAAAGCTCATCAACAAGTGCGCCGAGTTTGTCGCCGCGCACCGCCTTGTCGTCGGAAAATTCGGCGCAGCGCCATACGTTCCCGACGATGCAGCCGTTAGTCCTCAGCTCTCTTTCAAGAAGCATCAGAAGCTCGTCATAGAACGGGTCGGCAGCCTCGTGTGCAAACCTTGTCAGCAGTATGTTTATGTGATATATCCTCTCTTCGCTCCTGCCTCCGCCCGAGCGCAGCGTGCGTGCGCTGGCGTTGGGGATATAGTTTATCTCACGGGCGGCATCAAGCACCCGTCGCCTAAGCTCCTCGCTGGAGCATTTTCGTGAGGGGTCGTTGAGTATACGCCCGACTGTCGATACGGACACGCCTGTCATCTGTGCTATCTTTTTCAATGACATTTCTACTCACTCCCTTAAAACCCTTGTATTCCTATCGAACAACTATGATTATAGCACTTTGATCCCGAGTTGTCAAGTGGGTAACTTGTTAATTTTCTGTGATTACGTTATCATGCCTCAAAACCGCAATATTCCGCGGCTTTTTTAGTATTTTTCCGTCGCCGGCGTTGCTGTTTGTGTCTAAATGATAACGTCATCAATAATATTTGACAAAAGTGATCCTCTGCGGTAAAGGATCGCGCAGCGTGACCGTTAAGCAAAAAAAGCCCGACACCTAAAAAAGTGTCGGGCTTGATATCTTATGATCGTGTTATTACTTTACAGTAACGGTAACGGCGTTCTTGAGAGCATCTGCAATGCCCCACTCGCCGTTTACCTTGGCAGCGATGGCTACCTTGTAGGTCTTTCCGGGAGTCATGTTCTTCGGGGTGGTGTAGCTTGTAGTTGAAGCCGCAATGCTCTGGGTCTGAATTCTCCACTTGCCTGCGAGGTATACAGCGATACCGTAGTTCTGAGCTCCGCTTACGGGCTTCCATGTGAACCTGATCTGGTGGTACTTCTCGCTGTAATCTATCGAGGAGATCACGGGATATGAAGCAGAAGAAGACTTGGTGGTAAAGGTAACAGCCTTGGAATAATCCTCGTTCCACTTGCCGTCAGCATAGCAGAGTACAGCAGCCTTGTAGCTTGTGCCTTCCTTCAGACCGCTGAAGGTGTAGGAGGTGCTTGTGGTCTCTGTGAGCTTTGTCCACTTGCCGTTGATGTAGCCGAATACGCCGTACTTTGAAGCGCCGTCGACCTTGTTCCAGCTGAGCTTAGCGCCGCTTGTGGTAACGGAACCGCAGGTAACAGTGGGGTTGGTAACGGTAGTGCTCGAGCCGCCGTCTCTCTTGAATACATAATCGGACTCGGTAGCCTTGGTGCCGTCGGGCTCGGTGCCCCAAACGTGTACGCCGTTTACATACATAGTTATATTCTCATTGAGAGCGTCGGCACTCTTGATGTCGGTAGTTGACGATATGCCGCCGTTGTAGGACCAGTCGTTGGTGGGATCCCATGCGCCTGTGGTAGGCTTGCCGTCTATGGCATCGGGGATGGAGATCCTGAACTGAACTTCATCGCGGTGCTCGCTCTGACCGGTAGGCTGGATAGCGCGGCCGTCTTCAAACTTGATCTTCGCATAAAGGGTCTTGCCGGACTTGTCGCCTTCGTATACATAAGGACCTGAAACGTTAGCATAGCCCTGCTCACCCTCGCGGTACTGCTGGCTGTTGCTGATGACCTTTATATCGTTGATGGAAAGACCTGCATCGAATATCTCGGAAGCGTCAAAGTAATATCTGTATTCGATATCCTTTGCAACTCTTGCGGGCCATGCGGTGTGGTTCATCGCCCATGCCTTGATCTCGGAATAGCTGTTGCCCTTGCCGTTGAGAACTGCGGCAACCTCCCACTCAGCCCACTTGGGAGTTTCCTTCTCGGGGAAGTTCGCGAGGGGCTTTCCGCCGTAATCATCTATCATAGCGCAGAGGCAGGCGGTGTAGCCCGCGTTGTAGTCGATAGCTACCTCTGTATACTGGAAGTCAGCGACCTTGTAATCGCCGTATTCGCCCGAGCTGTCGGGACCGCCGATAAGTGCGCCGTAGAGAGTATGAGCATATTCTGTCTGCCAGCCTTCGCTGCCGCCGTCCTTCTGACCGAGCTCGTTCCAGTGGTCATCGTGTACGCCCGAAGCATTTCTGTGGTGGATAGCTGTCGGAGACTTATCGCCCATGCCGAGAACATAGCTGTAACCCATCTCATTATCGCCGAAGCAGTAGTTCATCTGGAGATCGCCCCAGTCGCTGAACTTCTTTTCAACATCAGCACCCTTGAAGAGCGTATCGGAACCGAGCTTTGCAAGGAATGCGGTTGTTGTTGCGTGACGCAGACAACCCCACTGGAACAGCCAGGAAAGTCCCTTGGGTGTTATCTTTCCGAAGAAAGGCTTGGAATCCTCGCCCATCCAGTAATTGATATGGCGCTTTACATGAGCAGTCCATTCTTCGTTTCCTGTTATCTGAGCATAGAGGAAAGCAGCACCCTGTGAAGTATCGTCCCAGCAAAGTCCCCATGTGAACTTGCGTGCAGTGTCCTGTTCTTCCTTCGGGAACAGCGGGATATATTCATTCTCTACCTTATCGAGATAAGTCTTATCGCCTGTTGCCCTGTAAAGCCAGAGAGCAGCGAACATACAGTCGTCTACCCATGACTTTGTATCGTACATACCTGACATACCGCCGATATCTGTACAGTCTCTGATCGTGTCAGCACCCTTGAAAAGGTCTTTTGCGTGCTTTAAGTATTCGGCAGCCTTTTCGGGCTGAGAATCTTTGAATACGATATAACCCTCAGCAAGAGCAGCAGCGGAAAGACCTGCAACGGAAGAGTTTTCGATCACATCATACGGACGCTCCCAGTCGCCGTTGTTGAGATGATGCTTGCGGAGATATACCTCCGAGCTGCACCAGATGTTATGGTCGGTAGAACCGCCTGTGAAGTCACCGATGGTACCTACCATCTTGCCGCCGCCCATATCGCAGGCCATAACATAGTCAAGTCCCCACTGGAGATTGTTTCTGTAAAGCTCGCCCATACCTGCTTTATCAACAGCGTCACGGTACTCAATGTAGCCCCATCCGAGCATTGAAGCCGAATAAGCATTTGTAAGACAGAACTTGAAGTGGTCGCCTGCGTCGAACCAGCCGCCCTTTACAAAGTCGGTCTCGTTGCCGTCCTCATCGACCATGCTGTCGTCCTTCCACTGTACGGTGTTCCAGTCGGGAAGCTTTCCTGACTGCTGCACCTCATAGAAGAACATGGATTTCTGAAGTGCCTCGGCGTAGTTGTACGCGGAAGCTGCGTTTGCAGTTATCACAGCACCCCCCGTGCTGTTCTGCGGAAGTGCAGAAGCCATGCCTGCTGCCAGGACGATAGCCGAAACTGTTGCTGCAATCTTTTTACAGATCATTTTTCAATTCTCCTCTCGAAATGATAATAGTAAAACAAAAAAAGGTTTCTTGTTTAGGCATATTAGATATAATATACCTACATTTTTAAATATACTACATCAAATGGCATATGTCAATAGCTAAAATAATTAATTATATTCTTCCCGATAACTAAATCATTTATGGTTAAATTTGGGGTCATATTACAAAGTAAAAGAATATTCCCCGAGGGCGGATCATGGCGGGGAAGAGTGTGGTATCGTTCCTTTTGCGGCTGTCATATCGGTTCGGCAGCGGTCTGCATAGCCCGAACGCCGTCATGCGGTGCGGTAACATTTTATACACAAAAAAAGCCCGAAAACAGACCGCTACGCCTGCCTTCGGGCTTTTTACTGCTGTTATTATTACCGTCCGTAGATAAGGTCGCCGAGCTTCAGATCGCGTTCGAGGGTATACGGGTCGGTCTTGTCGGTGATCTCGACCAGCTCTATGCCGAATATCCTTGCAAGGTCGCGGAGGGTCTGTGTGGTGATGTCGTAGGAGAGCACGGTGTGGTGTGCGCCGCCTGCCGTGATCCAGCATTTCAGACCGTCCAAAAAGTTAGGTGCGGGTCTCCACATCGTCCTTGCGACGGGAAGGTTGGGCATCGGGCTTATCGGCTTGACGCATTCAACGTCCTGCGCGATGAGCCTCAGCCTGCCGCCTATGTCTATCAGTGAAAGCGCCTTGGCAGCACCCTCTCTGCCTTCAAATACTGATCTTGCGGGCGGCTCTCTGTCGCCTATGCCGAGGTGATGTACCTCTATGCGGGGCTTGTCGGCGGCTATGGAGGGGCATACCTCGAGCATATGCGCCCCGAGTATCAGACCCTGCTTGTAATCGTAGGTATAGTCCTCCATGAAGGAAGCGGAGCCTTCGGGATACATAGCCTTTATGATAGCTGTGAGCCCTGCCGTTTTCCAGTCGCCCTCCGCACCGAAGCCGTAGCCCTTCTGCATAAGATGCTGAGCCGCAAGCCCGGGGAGCTGCTTCATTCCGTGAAGATCCTGGAATGTGTTGGAGAAAGCGTGTGCGCCCTCGCGGACGAGCATTTTTTCTATAGCTATCTCCTCGCGGGCCTGATAGCGTACGCTTTCTGTATCCTTTTCATCAAAGCTGTAAAGGGAAGCGTACTCGGTCATAAGAGAGTCGATCTCGCTTTCGGTCACGGCGTTCATCTCTCTGACCAGATCTCCTACCGCCCATGTGTTCACCTGCCAGCCGAGTTTCAGCTGTACCTCTACCTTGTCGCCCTCGGTAACTGCGACTTCGCGCATATTATCGCCAAAGCGCATGATCTTCAGCTGCTTGCTGAACATAACTCCGACAGCTGCACGCTGCCATTCGGCTATCTGCCGCTGAACGTCGGGGTCACGCCAGTAGCCCGCAACAACTGCGCGGGGGATGCGTAGTCTCGAACCTATGAATCCGTGCTCGCGGTCGCCGTGTGCCGACTGATGCAGGTTCATATAGTCCATGTCTATCTCCTCATCGGGGATAGTCTCGTTGAACTGGGTGTGGAAGTGCAGCCAGGGCTTTTGCAGCATCGCCAGACCGTTTATCCACATCTTTGACGGCGAGAATGTGTGGCAGAATGTGATAATGCCCGCGCACTCGTCGTCGTAATTGGCTTCCTTGACAGCGTTTTCGATCTCTTTTTCTGTCTTTGCAGTGAGCTTGTACTCAACAGGGAAGGGAAGTTTCAGCCCTGCGACTATCTCCTTTGAGTCAGCTTCTACCTGCCTGAGCGTTTCCTCGCCGTATAGAAACTGCGAGCCTGTGACAAACCAAAATTTCATATCCTCAATTATCCTTTCTATGCCAGTACTGCGGCGCGTTCTGCACCGAGTCCTGCTTTGTAAAGCTTCATATAGCTTTCGATCCCTTCGATATCGCAGTCTGCGGGAGATACCGTGCTGCCCTCAGCCCCCGCGAAAACGTGGGCGTTCAGGAACCCGCTGAGTGTCTCCGACCTGTCCTTTCGCACCATATAAGCCGCAAGCAGAGCTATGCCCCACGCACCGCCCTCGCCCGCGGTATTCATGAGCGTTACATCGCTTCCGAGCGCCGCGGCAAGTATGCTCTGGCTCGGGACGGGAGTTTTGAACAGACCTCCGTGCGCGTATATCCTGTCAAGCTTCACCTTTTCTTCGGAAGTGAGTATATCCATGCCTATTTTCAGCGTGGCTACCGTTGAGTAAACAAGACTTCTCATAAGGTTCTGTATCGTGAACTTCGATTCGGGAGAGCGGAAGACCATCGGTCTGCCCTCTGTAAGCTCCGTCACCTGCTCGCCCGCGTAGTAGTTGTATGCGATTATGCCCGAGCAGTCGGGGTCGCCCTCGTCCGCGAGTTCATACAGCGTGTCGTAAAGTCTGCCCTTTGGCATCGAAGCGCCCGCGCGGTCCAGCAGACCGCCGAAGAGCTTCACCCATGCGTCAAGGTCGGTGGTGCAGTTGTTGCAGTGTACCATAGCGACGGGGTCGCCGTCGGGGGTGGTGACTATATCTATCTCGCGGTGAACTGCCGAGAGGTTCTTCTCAAGCACTATCATCGAGAATATCGAGGTGCCCGCCGAAACATTTCCCGTCTTTGGGGTGATGCTGTTGGTGGCTGTCATTCCTGTCTGAGCGTCCCCTTCGGGCGGGCAGAGGGGAACGCCCGCGCCAAAAGTGCCGCTCGGGTCAAGGAGCTTTGCGCCTTGCTCGGTAAGAGCTCCGGCGCATTCGCCGACCTTGACTATTTTAGGTAACACTTCGATGAGCTTTCTGCCGAAGGTAGTATCGGCTGTAAGTTCATCAAATCTCATGAGCATTTTTTCATCATAGCCGCGGGTCACGGGGTCTATCGGGAACATTCCCGAAGCGTCGCCCATGCCTATGACCTTTTCTCCCGTGAGGAGCATATGTACATATCCCGCAAGCGTTGTTATGAAAGCCGCGCGGGGGATGTGCTCTTCTTTGTTTAGTATCGCCTGATACAGATGCGCCGCACTCCAGCGCTCGGGGATGTTGAACCCGAGAGCTTCGGTGAGCTTTGCCGCCGCCTCGCCCGTGATTGAGTTTCGCCATGTGCGGAAGGGGGTGAGCAGTCTGCCGTCCTCGTCAAAAACGAGGTATCCGTGCATCATAGCCGATATGCCGAGTCCCGCAGCGCTTTTCAGCTCGACTCCATACTGCTCCCTGACATTTTTCATCAGATCGCCGAAGCATTCTCTTAGACCGCCGTGAATGTCATCGAGTGAATATGTCCATACTCCGTCGGCAAGGCTGTTCTGCCAGTCGTGGACTCCCGAAGCTATCGGTTTGTTGTCCTCTCCGATAAGCACAGCCTTTATGCGGGTAGAGCCGAACTCTATGCCGATGATGCCTTTTCCGTTTTTAATGATCTCTTCCTTATTCATATCGCCGCCCCCTTACTTAGCCTTGGAAGCCGCCATGTTTGCCTTTTTGCGGCGTGCGATTATTATCGACTGAACAACAAGGAACAGGCAAAGCATACCTGCGATGGTGATACCCGTCCACCATGCGTCGTCAAGACCTACAGATGAAACGATGTTCTGGATAAGTGCCAGTGAAAGCACGCCGAATACGGTGCCTATGATGTTTCCCACACCGCCCGTCAGCATGGTGCCGCCGATGATGGAGGAGGCGATAGCGTTCATCTCAGCGCCCGAAGCGTTTGAGGGAGAGCCGCAGCCGACGTGCATGAAGTATACGAACCCGCCCACGCCTGCGAGCAGTCCGCAGATAAGGTAAGACATAAAGGTGGTCTTCTTTACATTTATGCCGAGCATAAGAGCACTCTGACGGTTGCCGCCGACTGCATAGAAATTGCGTCCTGCCTTTGTCCATTTGAGTACGATAAAGAGTGTGACCGCAACCACGAGCGCCACGATTACGCCGAGCTCGATGTACGCGGGTATATACATACCGTGTCTGTTTGTAGAACCCATAAAGGGCACGTTTATTCTTGTGTCCTTGAGCTTTACGAAGTGTTCGTTCTCAACGTTGAAGGGCTTGTTGTGTACGATGGTGGTCATGCCGCGTGCAAAGAACATACCCGCAAGCGTTACGATGAACGGCTGTATATCAAGATAAGCTATGAGATATCCCTGTACCAGCCCGAATGCCAGACCGATAGCTACTGCAAGAAGCATTGCCGCATAGACGTTCCCGCCTTTGAGATCTAGATATACGGCGCAGGACATCGCTACCAAAGAGGTAACGCCCCCGACCGAGATATCTATCCCCCCTGTTATCATAACAAGGCTCATTCCGCAGGAGAGTATTATAAGCGCGGCATTGGCGTTTATCATGTTGAACAGCGTCTGAGGTTTTAAGAAGCCCTCGCCGAGGAATATCATCGCACCGAGGTACATCACGATGAAAACCGCGATGGTGATGGTCATGAGCAGATTGGTATCTGTCATTTTAATGGGCGGCTTCAGAGCGCCCGCCGGTCTCTTTTCTGATGCCATTATCTATCCCTCCGTTTCAGTTAGAGGCAGCTTTTGCCGCCGATGTCTGAGCTTTGCCTGCACGGAGTTTCTTTGTGATCTGAGCAAACTTTTCTCTGACTACGGGAGCGCTCATGATAACGAGGAGTATAACTACTACCGCCTTGTAAGCGGGAAGAGCGTCCGCATTTACCTTGAACTTGTAAAGGGTCGTGGTAAGGTACTGTATAACGTAAGCGCCGAGTATCGAAGAGCCCATGTTGAACTTGCCGCCGCTGAGTGCGTTCCCGCCCAGAGCTACTGCAAGTATAGCGTCCATTTCGATATCCTTGGCTATTACGGAATAGTTGATGGTGGAAAGACGGCTTACCTTTATAAAGCCCGCGACTGCAACGCAGAGTCCTAAGAATACATAGGTCATGAGCTTTATCATCTCGGGGTTGAGACCGTTCAGACGTGAGGTCTTTTCATTGATGCCCACCGACTGCACATAAAGTCCCAGTGTCGTGAATTTAAGCAGCGCCCATGTCACGATAAAGCATATCACCGCGATGAAGAATGGCGTAGGTATCGGTATGCCGGGGAAATAGTTGCCGAAGTATGAGAATGAGACTTCCTTGACGATAGGCAGCTCGTTGTGGTTTATCCACGCCGCTATCGAACGTCCTGCCGTAAAGAGTATGAGCGTCGCGACCATAGGCTGTATCTTGAAGAAGGCGACAAGCGTTCCGTTAAAGGCGCCGAAAAGCATCGCTACTATCGCACTTACAAGAAATGCCACGATGATGGGAGCCTGCATAGTCTCGGCTCTTGCATCTGAGCCGCAGAGCACGCGGAGCATAACGCTGCCGCTTATAGCGATGGCAGCGCCGACCGAGATATCCTGTCCGCCCGAAGCCGCCGTTACAAGCGTCATGCCGAGAGCAAGTATCGCAAGCTCAGAGCCGTAGTCGATAACGGTTATGAGGTATCCGTTCAGTACGGGATCTCCGTTTGAATTTTCGGAAAGGGTTATCTTAAAGAACCCGGGGTCTGCGATAAGATTGAAGATAGTCAGCAGAAGAAGCGCCGCTATCGGTATGAATATCTGATTCCTCATCAGAGCCGCAAAGAACGAAGTCTTAGGCGGTGCTGCCTTATTCTGTGCCATCCTTCTCACCTCCTGCTATGGTATCCATTATAGTTTTCTGCGTAAGCTGATCGCCTGTCAGCTCGCCTACCAGCTTGCGGTCGCGCATTACGAGCAGTCTTGAGCAGGTGCGGAGCATCTCGTCCGTTTCGGAGGAGATGAAGGTCACGCACATACCTTCCGACGCGAGCTTTAACATGAGCTTCTGTATGTCCACCTTTGTGCCTACGTCTATACCGCGCGTAGGCTCGTCAAGTATAAGATACTTGGGGTGGGTCAGCAGCCAGCGTGCAAGTATGACCTTCTGCTGGTTTCCGCCCGAAAGCGATTTTATCGGCGTGTTGACCGAAGCTGTTTTTATGTCGAGCAGCTTTATGTACTCATTCGCAAACTCGGTAGCCTTGGCGTTTGAGAAGGGCTTGAAGAAGCCTGTCTTTACCTGAAGTGCGAGCTTTATGTTGTCCTTTACCGAAAGGTCGCCTATGATGCCGTCGCGCTTTCTGTCCTCGGGAAGATAGGCGATGCCGTTTTTCATAGCGTCGATGGGCTTTGTGATCTTTACTTCCTTTCCGTTCATTTTCACGGTGCCGCCCGTGACCTTGTCAGCGCCGAATATCGTGCGTACACATTCGCTTCGTCCCGAACCGAGAAGCCCCGTGAAGCCGTTGATCTCGCCCTTTCTTATATTGAAGTCAAATGGGCTGATGCCCTCGGTGCTGCAAAGGCCTTTACCCTCATATACGGGAGCGGAGCTCATATCCACCGCCGAGCCGTCGGTATCAGATTTTATGCTCGCCATATCGTCAAGCTCCTTGCCGAGCATCTTTGAAACGAGCTCAACTCTCGGCAGGTTCTCTATCTCGTATTCGCCGACCAGCCTGCCGTCGCGGAGAACGGTGATCTTGTCGCATACTTCATACACCTGATCGAGGAAGTGTGTGACGAATATGATGCCTACCCCGCGTTCTTTCAGCTTTCTCATAAGCACGAAAAGCTTTGCGACCTCCGATTCATCGAGCGAGGATGTAGGTTCGTCGAGTATCAGCACCGAGCAGTCCATGTCCACCGCCCTCGCGATAGCGACCATCTGCTGCACCGCGATGGAGCAGCTCGCAAGCTGCTGCGAACCCTTGACGGCGATCCCGAGGCTTTCGAGAAGCTCGTCAGCCTTTTTGTTCATCGCACGCCAGTTGACCATATTGCCCTCGCCGCGTCCGATGAATATGTTCTCAGCCACCGAAAGGTTGGGGCAGAGTGTGATCTCCTGATAAACGGTACTTATGCCGAGCTTCTGCGCGTCTTTGGGAGAGCGTATCTGAACAGCTTTGTCGTGACCCTTCAGGAATATCTCGCCTTCGTCCTTGACGTGAACGCCCGTAAGCACTTTGATAAGCGTGGATTTGCCCGCGCCGTTCTCGCCCATCAGCGCGTGTATCTCGCCCTCGCAAAGGGTGAAATCAACGTTCTGTAAAGCTTTGACACCCGGAAAGGATTTGTATATCCCGCGCATTTCCAGCAGTGATCTTTCACGCATTTATATCCCTCCTGCGTAATTAAAGAAGCGGAAAAAATGCAGGAAAACTATGAATTTATCTGAATTTCCCAATTTTTTCCTAAAATAAGTGCGGTGGCATATGAATGTTATATGCTTCACCGCACCTACTTTTTATTATCCGAAATTTATTATAGCTTTATTTCATTTCACGGTCTTTGTATCAGATACCGTAGTTGTCAACGTCTTCCTGAGTGATGGTGGAAGCGTCAAATCCCTTCTCGTCCATGATTATTGTCTTTTCGGAAATGGTCTCGCCTGCTTCAAGCTTGTCTATTATGTCCTTTATGTAAGAAGACTGGAAGGGGTTGCACTGACCGTCATAGTTCCAGTTCTGAGCAAGCAGCTCTTCAAGTGCCCACTTGTTGCAGTCAAAGCCCATTACAACAACGTCCTTGCCAACGCCGTGGGAGATGTTGGCCTTGTCGAGTGCAGCAACTGCGCCCTTAGCCATGTCATCGTTCTCGGCATAGATAACGTTGAAGGATTCGCCCGAATCTATGACCGACTGCACGATCTGCTGTGCCTTCTCTGCGTTCCACTCGGCTGTCTGCTCATTGACGATGGTCCAGCCTTCGGCAGCCGCGGTATCTGTCAGAGCCTGCGAACGGCCCTTCTGTGCAGCGGAGCCCATAACGCCCTGAAGGTGGATGACCTTGTATTCGCTGAGGTTCTGACCCTTGAGCCAGTCAACGGCGGTCTGACCTTCCTTAGCCATATCCGAAACGATGGAAGCCTCATAAAGGCTCTCGTCAGCGTCGATAGTTCTGTCGAAGAGTATGACCTTAACGCCTGCTGCCTGAGCGTCCTTGAGAACGGTGTCCCAGCCTGCTGTATCGGCAGCGGAGAGAAGCAGGTAGTCAACCTCATCCTGAATGAACTTGTTTGCAGCCTGTATCTGCTCGTCGTTCTTTAAGCTGTATGCAAAGGAAGCGTCATAACCATTCTCCTTTGAGAAAGCTTCCTTCAGATCCTTGTCGTTTGCGGTACGATAGCCCGATTCGTTGGGGTCGTTGTTGATGATGCCGATCTTTATCAGCCCGTCGTCCGAGTCGCCCTTCTTGCTGCCGCCGCTTTCGGTGCTTCCGCAGCCTGCGAACAATGCAGCGCACATTGCCATACTGACAGACATAGCTAAAAGCTTTTTGAGTTTCATGATCAATTCCTCCCTGGTGTAAATTATATTTCAACAGTCATAAATAGGTCAGAGCCCGATGTGCCTTTATGCTCTTTCCTTGTACTAACATTATAATCAATTTGTGCATACATTTATACTGAAAATCTTAATTAATATGTTTAATATTTTAAGAAATTGTCGAACAACAGTCTTTCATCTAAACATACACGTTTGCATTGCTCTGAAATTGTCTGGGTGTCTGCCCCGTACATTTTTTAAAGATCTGGCTGAAATAGCGGTAATCCTGAAATCCCACTTCATAAGCTATCTCGTATATCATCTTTGATGTGCAGCAGAGCAGAGCCTTTGAACGCTCTATCCTTATGCTGTTTATATATTCGGAAAGGTTGCGTCCCGTTTCCTTTTTGAACAGCGAGCTTAAATAAGTGGGACAGACGCCTACGGCATCGGCAACGTTCGTCAGCGATATCTCGCTGCTCATGTAATTTTTGTCGATATAGCTCTTGGCGTTGTTTATTATATAGTTGCCGTTTTCGCGGGTGTTCTCTATCCGCCAGCGTATGCACTGTCCGATCATTTCGCCGAAGAACCTTACGGTATCCTCAACGGTGCTGAGGCGATCCTCTATCTCGTCGATGCTGCCGAACAGACGAATGAACTCGCGGTCGTCAACACCTATCTCCCTGCTGAAGCTGTGCGCTTCGATGTAGATATCCGCGCCGATGTAAAGGCGCAGCACAAGTGAGCGGATATCGCGGAAATGTATCTCATCCAGCACTTCGGCAAGCACGCTGCGGTAGTTCTCCAGGTTTCCGCTCCTGAGCAGATCCTGTATTTTTCTGACTTCAAGTTTTTTTACGTTACAGCATTCTTCTATGCTAGAACGTTTTTCCATAACAGACCACCTTCTTTTCTGGTTAACGGATCTTAGCTTTTTGGCTATCATTATTACAAAATGGTCTCAGAAATATCATATTCCCGAACTTCTCTTCCAAATCCCTGTATGCGCTGTTTCAGATCAGCTTCTTTACCGAGCTTCTTGCTATGAGCTGCGGAACGAACAGCTTGTTTTCGGCAGTTGTGCTGTTGTTCTTTATCATGTCGAGTATCATTTCGGCAGCAGCCTCGCCGAGCTTCTTGTGCGGGTGGTGAACGCTTGTCAGCGGCACCTCGCAGATCGCGGCGTAGCGTGAATCGTCGATGCTGACTACCGATACATCCTCGGGCACATTAATGTTGTTTTCTCTCAGCAGTTTGAGCAGGCGTATCGCGAGCTTGTCGTTGTAGCAAACCACAGCCGTGTTGCTGTTGATGAGTTCGAGAAGTCTTTGCTTGGCGTAACGGAACATCTCGCTGCGCTCGGAGGTGGCGAACCAGTATACGTTCTTTTCGCAGTCGGTGACGCCGTGCGCCAGCGAGCTCTGCATATATCCCTTGTATCTCAGATGTCCCTGAAGGTCATCGAGCGCGAATATTCCCGCGATGTTCCTGTGACCGCTGTCGAAAAGATGGTTCGTGGCTATCCTTCCCGCAGCCTCATCGTCCATTGCCGCGATAGGGGAGTCCGACCAGGGGTATCTTGCGTTAAAGAACAGAACGGGAAGATTGTTGCGGCGCATCTTCTCATATATCTCGGTATTCGGGTTCGGCAGAGCGCTCTTTGAAGGCTCGATGATAAGTCCCTGCACGCCGTTTGCCAGCATAGTCTCAAGAGCCTGACGTTCCTCTGATACCTGATCGTGCGTGATGGCGAGCTGCATAGAGCAGCCGTTCTGGTTGAGCACGCTTTCTATACCCGTCACGATGTGAGGGAAGATGTAGTCGCTGAAGTAGGTGGAAACTACTCCGATACTGCCCTTGATCTGTACGGGCTCGATGTTTGCTGTTTCATGCTTCTCCGCGACAAATGTTCCGCTTCCGCGCATACGGACGATAACGCCGTCGTTTTCCAGCTTCATAAGCGCCTGACGCACAGTCTGTCTGCTTACACCGTGTATCTCGCAGAGCTGTTTTTCCGTCAGAAAGCGGTTGTTGGGAGCCAGGTTGTTCTTTTTGATGTAGTCCTTTGCCCAATCGACTATCATCAGATATTTATAATTATCCATGCAGCGCCTCTTTTCTTCAAAAACATGATTATTATCCCTGTTGACCTTTTAATTTGTATTGTTGGTCTGTACAAAATATAACATATTTCAACCTATTTGTAAATACATTTTACAGTTTCAATACAAAATTTTGTAGGTGTTCTTAATTTCGAACGGTTTTTTTGTGCATATCTCACAAATAACATAAGGCGGCACGGAGGCGATGATACATCTTGTTAAAAAATAACGGGCAGATGCGTTTTGTACATCTGCCCGTATAAGTGAACTTTTTAAGATCTGCTCTCTGCTATCAGAGGTCTACGCAGTCGATCATTCCGAAGGTAGCCACATCCTCGTTGTTCATGATGGTCTTCAGCTTGGTAACAACAGAGGAGTCAACGGTCCTGATGGTCTTGCCCATAGCGACCTTGTACTGAGGATAGATAGTACCAACGTTCTCGATCTTTTCGGGAGCTATCATCTGACGGAACGCGAGGTTCACCTTCTCACGGACATCGTTGTCAGCAGGCTCGCCGTTGCTGGTGGGAACTACTACCAGGAACTCATCGGAACCTGTGCGGTAGATGGTGTTGTCTGCAAATACTTCGGTGAGGGCTTCAGCGGTGCGGGCGAGTATGCGGTCGCCTGCGTCGTTACCGTACTGACCGTTTATCTCACTGAACTTGTTTACATTGAACAGTGCGAAGTAGCAGGGGTTTTCGTTTGAAGGCTCTAAATTGCCTATGTTCATCGAGAAGCTTACGCGGTTGTCTACGCCTGTAAGAACGTCCTTGAACATCGCGGTGTTCAGGGTCTTCTTGGTCATGTTGTTCTTTGCGATGGCAGATACCAGCTTCTGGTTGATCCTTTCCTGACGCTTGCTTATCAGGTTGAATACCAGGATCAGTCCGAGGATAACAACGCCGAATATACCGAGGTAGATCCTCATCGTGGTGGTAAGTGCGAAAACCTCGCTCTTGTAGTCGTCGATGGTAACTATCCAGCCGCGCTCGGGCATATAGGTGTAGATGGATACATACTTTTTGCCGCCCTTTTTGTACTCAAAGCTTCCGGATTCCTTCTTCTCGGAACCGTCCTTATAGGAAGCGCACAGGTCGGAAAGCTGCTTGTTGTCGATCTCGGTGTGGATCTTGCTCTCATCGTCTTCGTTGAATATGTACAGGTTGCTGTTGATGTCAGCCATGCTGTAATAAGAGTTCTCAACGCCGCGGATCGGGATGCTGTTCAGAGTGTCGATCAGACCGTCGGTGAATATACCGAGACCCACGAAGCCGAGGGGCTCTCCCGTGCGGTCGTCATATACAGCGAGGTACATAGAAAGACACTGCTTCTGGCTTGCGGGGGAGATAATGATACCGGTATTGAAAAGACCGTCTTTACCGTTCTCCATGCCCTGATGCAGAGCCTCCTGCTTGTCAGCGTCGGGACGGGTCTGCATTCCGACTACTGCGGAATTCGTGTGTGTCAGAACGAAAGTATCCCAGGAACCGATCCAGATGCCTTCGATGTGGGCAACGTCGCTGCTGAACTTTTCGGTGTATTCCTGAGCAGCCTTCTGTGCAGCCATGAAGTCTTCGTTATCCTGATTCGTCACAGCCTGACCCAGATCCATTTCCTTTGAAAGGGAAAGGAGATCCGTTACCTGAGAAGCCTTGCAGAAGTTTCTCAGCGTCTTTTCCGAATTTTCAACGTAGCTCTCTATGATATGAGCACGTTCATCGGAGATAGCGCCCATATGCTGGATAGCATTTTGTCTTGTTTTTGAACTAACCGTTTTTGTAATGAACAACGATAATCCGAGCATGATGACAAGCTGGATTATGAGGATGGTATTAAGTGTGGCTGAAGAGCCGATCTTACCGCCTTTTTTTGAATTTGATTTACTCATCTTTACTCTGACCTTTCATAATTAATTTCTTAAAGGATGATCTGTCCTTTGACAAAAAGAAAAGATCCGTCAGCCAAACAGACCGAAGAATTTCTTTTTGGTACCTTGCAGTTCTTCCAACAGTTCTTCATCATCCTCATCGTCATCGTCGATGATATTCATGAGGTTATTGACTTTGTCCTTCAAAGCATCGCCGCTGGAGCTGCCAGGTTGCACGGGCTTCTTCTTTTTATCCTTTCCCGGAGAAGTCACTGCCATACGATTAAACCACCTTTCATATTAATTAACATATAATGATCGGCTCATCTCAGCAGTAAGCCAATTATATATAACATGTCTATATTCATTGTACACCAAGTGCCAAAATTTGTCAAGAATATGCATGATTATTGAAACTTATTTTGGATATTTGCCTAAATTGTTAATACAATATGTAGTTATAATAACTAAGTGTTAACAAACATCAAATTTTTGCTGTGGATCATCGCGCTGTTGATGCTGATATATGATTATTTTCTGCTCAAAAACGGGCAAAAAAAGCCCCCCCTTCGCGGCGCCGCAAAAGGGGGGATCAAGCTTTATATACGTTTGTCAGAACCATCCGTTCCTGAGCTTTTTTCCGGGAGGTGTTTTGGTCTTGCAGTCTACCTGCACCATCTTTGATTCGGTGCCTGCATGGTTTGAGTAGATGACCTTTATGATACCGTCCTTGGGTTCGGTGTCGCTGTATGTTATCTCGGCGTCCTCCGAATTGATGACGACGTTTTTGAGGAAGTATTCCGTGCCGCCGTTCTCATCGACGAGATAAACCTTGAAGGTGCAGATCTCCTCGCCGCGGACGCTGTTGTACTTCATGGTCTTTATGCTGTAGTTTTTATCAAGGGTGGTGTAGCTATCGACCTCTGACAGGGATATGTAAAGTCCATCCTGGTGCTTGTAATATGCGGTATAAGCGATGTACGGCAGCAAGCCGAACAGGATTATGAACGTAATTAGGTAGGTGACCACCTTAGCCATGATAAATCTCCTTTTCGATCAGTTTCAAGGCCTACAAGACGACCTGTGCTTTAAATGATACACAGAATAAAAGAACGTATCAATATGTAAAAGTAAAATTTTTGAAAAATCAGGCACTATCTCGCACTATTGCAGCGTTCTATGACCTCACGCACATCGGCAAGCGTGCCGCACACGGCGGTAAGTTTGCGTTTGAGCTCCTCATCGGGCTGCGAAAGATCGGGCACCATGACCGTGACGCAGCCGGCGTTGTAAGCCGATTCCACACCGTTGGGGGAGTCTTCGAGCGCCATGCACTCGCGGGGCTCCAGCCCCAGTGCTCTTGCGCCCTCAAGATAGGTGTCGGGCCTGGGCTTGCCGTTTTTTATCATATCCCCGCATACAAATGTATCAAAGCGGTCGTAAACGCCTATCATGCCGAGGTACCATTTTGTGCGCTCGTGGTCGGTGGCGGTGCATACTGCACATTTCAGTCTCTGCTCCCTGATATAGTCTAGCAGTTCGGTAAGCCCCGCTTTAGCCTCGATGCCGTTGGCTTTTATGTAGTCGTTCATCAGCTGCTTGCGCCTGTCGCGGATCGCGTAGTAGTCGAAGCCTTCGCCGTATATGCTTTGCAGGTGTGGTGCTGCGTACTTCGCGGACAGCGAGCGTATCCCGAGCAGGTGCTCCTGCTTCATCTGAAAGCCGTATTCCTCAGCCGCCTGCCGCCAGAAGCGGTTGAGCAGCTTTTCGGTGTCGGTGATAAGTCCGTCCATATCGAACAGTATTGCTTTGACCATTGTTTTCTCTCCCGTTGAAGTGATACTCCGACGAGACCCTTTTGACCCCGTCGGAGCTGAGTTGTTATCAGAAATTGCTGCCGTTCCAGCCCCAGTCGGCTGTCTCGGAGTAGCTGACATAGATGCGGTCGGGTGAAAGCCCGAGTTCCTCCGCGAGTATCGCCGTGACCCTTGCGGTCATATCCTGCTTTGCCGAAGCGGAGCAGCTGCCGTAGATGGATATCTGCACCATAGCGCAGCCCTCGTCGCTGCCCTTAAAGTACATCTTCACCATAGGCTCGAGCGCTATCATGAGCCAGCCCTCGGACTTGCCGGGGATAGCGGTTATAGCCTGACCGAGCTTTGCCTTGAGCGACTGCTCGGCGGGTATGGTCTTGTTTGTCTTAACGTTGATAAATGGCATGGTGAGCCCTCCTTATGTTTTTTCTGACGGACGATCCGCCGATCTAGCGGTGCTGCATTAAAGTCCGTTTGGGTTCTTTTGTATAAAGTTCCAGCCGTCGGCGCACATCTCCTCGATGCCGTATCTCGCCTGCCAGCCGAACAGCTCCTTTGCCTTGTCGGTGTTCGCATAGCATCTGGCGATGTCTCCCGCGCGGCGGGGCATTATCTTATAAGGTATCTTTCTGCCGCAGGCTTTCTCAAAGGCGTGGAGCACATCAAGAACGCTCGAGCCCTTGCCTGTGCCGAGGTTCACGGCTTCAACGCCCGTGTTTGAAAGAGCGTAGTCCAGCGCACAGAGATGTCCTCTCGCAAGATCCATAACGTGGATATAATCGCGCACGCCTGTGCCGTCGTGGGTGTCGTAGTCGTTGCCGAAAACGCCGAGGTAATCGCGCTTGCCGATAGCTACCTGCTGTATGTAGGGGAACAGATTGTTGGGTATGCCGTTCGGATCTTCGCCCAGCAGACCGCTCTTGTGAGCGCCGATGGGGTTGAAGTAGCGCAGCAGCACTATGCTCCATTCGGGGTCTGATACCGCAACGTCACGGAGTATCTGCTCGATCATTACCTTTGTGTAGCCGTAGGGGTTGGTCGAGGTGTGGGTGGGCATTGTCTCGACATAAGGCACGGGATTGTCAACGCCGTAAACGGTCGCCGAGGATGAGAATACGATCTTTTTGCAGTTGTGCGCCCTCATGGCTTTGATGAGCATGAGCGTGCCTGTTATATTGTTATGATAGTACTCAACGGGCATATGTACGCTCTCGCCGACGGCTTTCAGCCCCGCGAAGTGTATTACTGCGTCTATCCTGTACTTGTCGAATATCATTTTAAGAGCATACTGATCGAGGATATCTGCTTCAACGAACTTGAGCTTCTTGCCCGAGATCTCCTCGATACGCAGCAGAGCCTCGCGCTTGGAGTTTGAGAAGTTATCTACAACGATGATATCGTGTCCTGCCGCGATAAGCTCAACGCAGGTGTGGCTCCCGATAAATCCGGCGCCGCCAGTTACTAAAACATTTGCCATTTGTATTCCTCCTGTCGGAATTATTTTCATATTCCTCCGTTCGTGAACGGCGGGAAAGGTACATTTTAATTTTACCACACAAAACCTCGAATGTCAAGGCTGAAAGCATACGTCAGCTCCGCCGTTATCACATCACGCCTCATGCAGATCAGATCGGCAGGGAGCTTGAACTTATGCGGTCATTTCTTATTTTTTCGGGGCGCAGGCAGCTCGGGGTAAACGGCTTCCAAAAGATCGGCGAGGAACTCTCTGTCGTCTAAGTTGTCAACGAGCAGCATTTCCTTAGCCCCCTCATAAGGCAGCTCGGCTGCGGCATCGGGCATAAGTGAGCGGGCAGCGGCGACGGGCTTTACGAGCAGCCTGTTGTCATACACCCCGCCGAAAATGCGTCCCTTATAATATAGTATATACTCGCCCATCATGGCGCGGTAAGTGACCTCCTCCGCCCCCGAGAGCTGTTCAAGTATGAAATCGAGATATTCTTTTGTTGATGGCATTTTACTTGCTCCTTTCCTTTCACTCTATCCAATGATATCTCAGCTGAACGCCAAGAAAAACCGCGGCTGTATGCAGAAGCAGGAACACAATTACAAAAAACAGCCTGACGGCTCCGAGGTCAGCCCTGCCGCCGTTTCGCTCCGCTATGCGCATAAAAGCCCGCGAAACAAGATAATAGACCCCCAGCCATATCCCGATATCGGCAAGACCGACAAGCACCCATGTCAAGGCGTATGTGTATTTTTCCATCGGGTGTATCCTTTCAAATAATTCTCGTCAGTATTACGCAAGCGCTAAGATAACAAAGCTCCGAAACCGTATCTTCAGTCTGAATGCGGCGCCATTAAGCTGGGCGGTCAAACGAAAAAATAAAGCGGGCGTTTTAGCTTTGATAAGAGTATGCTTTCCGAGAGTCCAAGGGCTTCGCCCTTGAATATCCCGTATGCTTTTTTTAAACTTAACGGCATTTATCTGTGATACGCAAGCGCTAAGAGAAAAACTATCAGAGATTCCATGTACAAAACAAGCGGGCTTGACAGACACGAAGCTGCCACTGCGAGCTTATCTTCAATAAAGGCAAACCGCGTATCTCCGAGAGTACGCCAGTTTATAATAAAGTAAATGAGCAAAAACGCCGGAGGAGCTATCAGCGGTATTCCCGTGAAAGCAAAAGCCCATGACACGACGCAGAAGAATCCCGAGACCATAGTGAAGATGATCTGCTTCAAAAAATACTCCGACAGGTCGAGCTTGAATCTGAATATCAGCACCAGCGGAATTATCCCCGGCAGTACCGAGCACAGAAGAAACACAACGACGAACTGCAAAGAGCTACTTAGGCTAAGTACACAAAATACAAGTATTGCTATAATGTTAAGCACGGGAAACAAAAGCGTTTTTATCCATCCTGCGATCATGGGTTTCTCCTTTCACTCTATCCAATGATATCTCAGCTGAACGCCAAGAAAAACCGCGGCTGTATGCAGCAGGACGCTACTCTCACAGCCCGAACCGTTTCGGCATAAGCTCATCAAGGGTGTGCCCGCCGTCGGAGAGTATTATGCGGAACCCGCCGCCGCAGAACTCGCTCATGACCTGTAAGCAGGCACCGCAGGGATAGCAGGGGCGGGAATAGTCGCCGTCGGCGCTGCCGACTATGGCGATAGCCTCAAAGTCTGTGAAGCCCTCCGACACCGCCTTGAATATCGCGGTGCGCTCGGCGCAGTTGGTGAGGGAGTATGAGCCGTTCTCGATATTGCAGCCGCAGAACACCCGCCCGCCGCTGCAAAGCAGAGCAGCCCCGACGGAGAATCCCGAATACTTGCAGTAAGCCCGCCCTGCCGCTTCGGCGGCGAGTGATAAAAGTTCGTTGTTGGTCATGGTTGTTCCTCCTGTTTCAGGACCCGCTTTGTTTGTTTATCACCTTGATACCGGGCTCGAAAGCCCTGTCGTCTATTTGCGGTGAACCTTCTATGATGACTTCTTCCAGCGATCTGCAATCACTGAAAGCGCGGCAATCGATAGTTTCAACACCTTTGGGGATAGTGATCTTTTCGAGGGAATCGCACGCCCAAAATGTGTCGTAACCTATCTTTTTCAAGCTTTCGGGGAATAGGATCTCATTTATTGTCCAGCAACCGGCGAAGGCTTGGTCACCTATCTCTTCGACGCCTTCGGGGATAATGAGCTTCTCAATGGAATGGCAGCTGCAAAAAGCGTCTTCTTCTATCTTTTTCAAGCTCTCGGGGAATGTGACCTTTTTTAATGAAACGCAGTCCGCAAAAGCGCTTTTTCCTATCTTATTCAGTTTTTTGGGTAATTTGACCTCTTGTATTTTGCTGCAGCTCTCAAAAGCGCTGTCGCCTATCTTTTTCAAGCTTTCGGGAAATACGATCTCATTTAGTGCCCAGCACTCCCTGAATGCGCTGTCGTTTATCTCTTTTACACCTTCCGGGATGATGATCTTTTCAAGAGATTGACAGTTGAAAAACGCCGATTTTTCAATGACCTTCGTGCTTTTCGGAAGTTGTATGCGCTCGAGCGATCTACATTCAGCAAATGCACCGTTCGGGATCTTTTTTATTTTGTCGGATAATACTACCTCCTTCAGAGAACTGCATTCTGTGAAGGATTCCTCGTTTATTTCCTCGACTTTATCCTGAAGGGTCAAGCTTTTAAGAGCGGTGCAGCTCTCAAAAGCATTTTTACCTATCTTTTTCAGCTTTTTGGGGAATACGACCTCTTCCAGCGCAATGCATCTGATGAATGCTTCATCACCTATCTCTTCAACTCTGTCAGGGATAGTGATCTTTTTAAGGGAAAGACAGCCCGAAAAAGCGCTGTATCCTATGCTCTTTGCTTTTTTCGGAAGATGTATGCTTTCAAGAGATATGCAATCCTCAAAAGCACAGCTTTCTATTTTTGTCATTTTATCGGGAAGAACTAATTTTTTCAAACCGGAACATCCATAGAATGACATACCGCTTTTGGTATCGACAGTATCGGGGATATCAAGGCTCTCGACAGATGAATACTGAAAAGCGGAGTCGATGTGTTTCACGCTTTTCGGTATCTCAACAGTCTTGATCTTTTTGCCTGTCCAAAACGCCCTGTCGCAGATGTTTTCTATCCCGTCGGGTATCACCACGTTTTCATCATCGCCGACATATTTGTAGAGATACACATCATTGTAGATGATGAAACCGTCCTTCGCTTGCTTTTCAAGAGTTTTCTCAAACGGAGTGCCCCTGAAGATACAGCCGTTATATGTCGTAAGGCTTTTCGGGAAATTTGCCTGCTTTATACCGCTGTTCTGAAATGCGCCGTATCCAATTTCATCGACTCCGTCGGGTATCTTTATCTTTTTAAGAGATCTGCAATCTGCAAAAGCGTTGTTGCCTATCTTTTTCAGGCTTTTGGGGAACACTACCTTGCGGAGATATTTCATATCGCCAAATGATTCGACACATTCTCCATAGGCTAAATCAACGTCCTCGCCGCAGCCTATCTCGGTGATGCCTTCGGGAAAAACGAGCTTGCTCACCTTGGTGTCGGCAAGGATACGGCAGCCTGCATATTTGAGGTTTGAAGGCATATTTATCGTCCTTAGGTTAGTGCATTTGTCAAATGCGCTAATATGTAACTCCTCAACGGTATCGGGCAGATGGATAGCTGTAACATAATGTTTCATAAAATTGGATTTCCCGTCATCGATGTATGAGTAACCGAAGAGTGTTTCTATTGATGTAACAGGTCTGCCCTCAATAGTGTCGGGGACATTCAGCATAAAAAACGGAGAAGAGCAATAGTTTATCTCAACAGAGCCGCTTTCTGTTATCTTGTATTCAAAAAAACGTTCGGGAGCACCCCTGTACCAGAACACGATAGTCAGAATAACATACGTCCAAAATATGACAGCCCAGGCGATCAGCGCGGTGTTTTGTATTATTTTTTTCAGTTCGGGGCGTTGTTTTTCGGTATTCATGACAAGCCTTCTTTCGTTATGGGTTATATCATCATTATAACGTATCTTTATGAAATTTTCAACCTGTCCGCCAAAAAATAAAGAATTTGTAAACATTGAAAAATTTCAAAAAAACGCTTGACAAAGGCTCATTCGTGTGGTATAATATTATCTGTTCGGAAGCAACAGCGCCCGATGATATACCGTGGAGAAGTCGCCTAGCCCGGTTTATGGCGCACGACTGGAACTCGTGTATGGGTTAATAGCTCATCGAGGGTTCGAATCCCTCCTTCTCCGCCAATTTACCAAGATTTCCCAAGTTATTGAATGCTCGATAACTTGGGATTTTTCTTGTAAAAAGCACGCTATTACGCGGTTTGCGGGCATTTTGCTTGGAAATTCGGCGTCGAATTTCGACATCCAATTTCTGTAAAAAACACTGCTTTTCGACCCAAAATCACACGAAATCACACGGAATCACACGAGAAATCACACGAAAAATCACACAAAATCACACGGATTTTACACGGCGCAAACCGCGCAGATACGTCGTTTTGCGCTTGTCTGATGACCTGTCTTTGCACTAAAATCCGGTGAAAAAATCACACGAGATCCTTTTTTAAGGCTTCTGATCGTCCTTTTCGGACTCCCGATCGCAGCCTTCAAGCAGCTTGATGAAGTGATCGTCAATGGTCTTCTGGTACTTCTCCTCAGAATCGGTGGTGGTGTGGGTGTAGATCGTTTTGAGAATGCTGTCCGATGACCAGCCGCCCAGCTTTTGGATATACCCGTCCAGCACGCCGAGATCGGATGCCGTAGTCGCAAAAAGATGCCTCAGCTGATGAAAGGTGATCTTGATGCCCTGACGAGCCATGTATCTTCTGAAATTCTGCGACACCTGATTGTAGGTCATGTTGACGATATAATCCTCATCGCTGCTGTGGGGCTGAGCCATTATCATATCGTACAGATACTTCGGCAGCTTTATCGTCCTGTTGCTTGCGGCGGTCTTGTTGACGTCACGCTTAACGTCATTCTCACCGCCGAGATATACCCTTGAACCGCAGACGGTTATGTACGAGCCGTCCCTTGATATGTCGCTGTACTTTAGCCCTCTGACTTCCGACACTCTCAGCGACAGCCACATCGCAAGCATACACGGAAGCTCGAACTCGGTGCCCTTGATTGCCTTGATGACTTCTGCGGCTGTTGGGAGATCGGGCTTCTTTGCCTTCGGCGCAGGTATGGTTATCCTTCTGGTTAGATGATAGTCGAACCCCTGGACGACCAGAGCGCTGTTGATAAGACTAAGCGCGGATTTCAGCGTCTTATGAGAGCTGTGCTTGTCGCGATGATCTGCATTGACCGCCGCCTGAACATCAAGTATCTTCAGCTCGGAGATCTTTTTCATCATAATA
>JAILFN010000071.1 GCA_024697545.1 Ruminococcus sp. | reverse complement strand
CGCCGTCATGGGGGCGGTGCTGAGTGCGGTGTCTCCTGCGGTGGTCGTACCACGAATGGTAAAGCTCATCGAAGAAAAATGGGGTACCGGGAAGAGCATACCCCAGATGATACTTGCAGGAGCGTCCTGCGATGATATTTTCGTGATTGTATTATTCTCAACGTTTGTGACGATGGCGCAGGGCGGCTCGGCAAAGGTCACGGACTTCCTGAATATCCCCATATCCATTGTGCTTGGCGTTTTGCTCGGTGCGGTGGTCGGGATCGGACTGTATCTGCAGTTTGATCGGTCATATCAGCACAAGCACAAGATCAGGAACAGTACGAAGGTCGTAATCCTGCTTGGCACAGCATTCCTGCTTATGAGCATTGAAACGCTTGTAAAACCCTATGTTGCTTTATCCGGACTGCTTGCTGTTGTGGCTATGGCTTGCGTTGTCAAGCGGAAAACCGAGGGTAGCGTTTCCACTCGGCTGTCCGAGAAGTTCGGTAAGCTGTGGATAGCCGCTGAGGTCATACTGTTCGTGCTTGTGGGTGCGGCGGTAGATGTGCGTTATACCTTGTCGGCAGGCGGAATGGCGGTGCTGATGATATTCATAGCCCTTGTTTTCAGGGCTGTGGGCGTGTGCCTTTGTCTGCTCGGTACGGAGCTGACCTCAAAAGAGCGTATTTTCTGCGTGATAGCCTATCTTCCGAAAGCGACGGTGCAGGCGGCTATCGGCTCGGTGCCGCTGTCGCTCGGTCTGCCATGCGGAAAGATCGTGCTGTCGGTGGCGGTGCTTGCAATACTGATAACAGCTCCGCTGGGGGCGATTGGAATTGACAGGAGTTATATGCGGTTGCTTGATGCTCAAAAATAATGATCAAGCAGAGGTAGGCTCTGCGAGCCCGTGTTCCGCTTGTTGATCTACGGTTGACTTATCGGCGGTGATGATGTATAATTATTGATGGAAGCAGGCGTTTGGCTTGCACTTGTCGATCAGTCTTTGCTTAAAGGAGGATTAAAAAGATGTTTAAAAAATACTATGAGAAACTGCTGCAACAATTGTCGGTTGACTATAACTGCTCTCCTTCCGATTTTCAGGCTAAAGAAAATATCATCACGATCTCGTCGCTCAATGAGGGAAGAAGGAGCTACAGCCCGGGTAAACCGTTTTTGCAAATGGCGACAGCCGGAATGAATACGGTCATTATGGCAGATGAATGCCTGCATGAGTTCCTGAACGATTTTGTAAAAGATAAAAAAGGGCATTATCTGTTTGAGCTTGACAACCTTCTGATATTAAATGAAGAACTGAAACGATATGGCTACCGAATGGATCCGACACATCATATGTTTCTGCCGTGTAAAAATACCGGTATTGATGAATGCTGTCAGATAAAATGGCTGTATGACGGTGACATAGAGCAATTCTACGGTGACGAGCGATTTCCAAATGCAATATCTTTTCCCGTTCCCTGTCCTGTACGACCCGATAGGATCATTGCCATTGCTCTTGACGGAGACACAATAATGGGTATGGCAGGCTGCTCGGAAGATGCGCCCCACTGG
Source organism: Ruminococcus sp. (assembly GCA_024697545.1). GTDB lineage: Bacteria > Bacillota > Clostridia > Oscillospirales > Ruminococcaceae > YE71. The sequence continues at coordinate 4,734 of JAILFN010000071.1, read as the reverse complement.
CAGCAGATCGGAATTGATGTTTTGCCCCGATACCGTTCAAGAGGGATAGCTTCCTGCCTTGTGGATGCTTTGAAAAACAAGATAATCGAAATGGGAGATATCCCGTTCTACGGCACTGCTGCTGCAAATGTTCAGTCTCAGAGTATTGCTGTCAAATGCGGATTTAAACCGACGTGGGTCGAGACCGAAGCTGTTAAGATCGAGTAACTGACGGGACATATCCCCCACTATCGGCAAGGAGAGTTCATTCTCCCTGCCGTTTTTTTATTCAAGCTGACCTTTCTTTCTCTTGGCAGCTTGTTCGTTCTGCAAATATTTTTGCATAGTCCGCTGACTGTCACGCTTCTGCTGTGCAAGCCTTGAAAGCCAGAAACTTATCCTCACCAAGTACGTCAAGGAGCAAGGTTGGAATCTTGTGGATACCTATGTTGATGATGGTTGGAGAGGTACGGACTTCGACAGACCTGCGGTGCAGAGACTGCTGTCCGATGCACAGTCGGGGAAGATAAATCTTATCATCTGCAAAGACCTCTCACGCTTCGGTCGTAATTACATCGAAGTCGGCACTTTCTGCATATCAAAACCAACTGTCAGAAATAATACAGAAACAGCCCTAAAATGATATACAAATGACACAACTTCATGGTATAATAAGAGCATGGAAAAGGAGGTGCATAGCAATGAAAATACTTCTGGTGGAGGACGATCAGCAGATTTGCAAAGTCATCGGGAAGTATTTCAGCGATCAGGGGGTTGAGATCACTTCCATAACGGACGGTCAGTCGGCATTGCGGCTTGCAGAACAGGGACTCGGTGCGTATTCACTGGTATTACTGGACATTATGCTCCCCGGTGCTGACGGCTTCTCCATTTGCCGCACGATCCGAAAAAACAGCGATATACCCGTTATCTTTATCACGGCGAAAGGACGGGAGGAGGATATCCTGCACGGTTATGCGCTCGGCTGTGATGACTATATCGTAAAACCGTTCCTGCTGTCGGCACTCCATGCAAAATGCTGTGCTATGGTGAAGCGTACAGAGAAACAGACAGACGCGGTACTTACCTGCGGTGCGATCACACTGGATACAAAAAAACTTACCTGCTGCGTGAATGGTCAGGAGGTCGAGCTGACACCAAAAGGCTTTGCGATACTGTACTATATGATGGAGCATGAGGGCTGGGTAATTGATAGAGACACGTTGCTGAACAAGGTATGGGGCGATGATTATTTCGGTATTGACCGTGTTGTGGATAATCATATGAAACGGCTGCGGAAAGCCCTCGGTAGTGCAGGCAGTCAGATACATACGGTTTTCGGCAGGGGCTACAAGCTGACCGAAAAATAAAGGAGTGAGCAATATGAGAAAAAAGACATATCCGCAGAAAAAGATGACTTTTCTTTCGCTGCTTTTTCGTGGACTTCTTGTGACTGCGATTATATGCGCTGCGTTTGCGGGAGCATTACGTGAGTACATTCTTTATCAGATAAGAACGCAGGCAGAAACGCAGATGAACGAAAGGCTTGTGAAGATACAGCAGCAGGCAGGATATATCGACACTACAAGTGAAAGACAGTTCGTGATGAATGATCTGCGCTGCAAGATAACTCTCTATACGGGCTATGACATATATATCCCGCAGCTGATAGGTGACAATGATTGCAACGATGCGGTAGAGGTCACGCCGCATTATTCTAAAAACAATCATGCGATATGTGTTCTTCTTGATGAGAACAACAGTATTGCCGCTTCAAACAGTTTTACCCTGCGAACAGTCGTAAGACCGAACGAGGATGAAAGCGAAAGCGGATTATATACCTTTGACAAAGACGCTCTCGATATGCCGGAAGTCAGCAAACTGTATGATGATATTGAAGAGCTTTACAGCCGCTGCGGTGATACGGGCGATATAGAGGTTTCACTTTCAAGTATATACTTTGATAGGAGCAAAAAAATATTTATCCCGCGGGAGGGCAAAATAACTCTTTTAAGAGCAAAAACGCATCGTGACATTTTAAGAGAAAGCGGAGATATTACCGTTGAGGAAGAACGGGAGATACATATCGACCTTGAAGGCAAAGGCTTTGAAACGATGACAAATAACGTTTTGGGCGACTATCCTCGTTTCAGTATGACGATTCTGATCGGTGTTCCGGATTCCGATATAAAGCAGTACGGAAAGGATCTCGAATACTGCATCAATGAAAAAGGAGATATTGACGAGCCGTTTTACAGAAGAACAACAGGCGAAAACTTCACGGAGATAACACGCACGCTGCCCGTATATATCGACGGAAAGGCATATCAGCTGTACATGAGGTTCATCGTCGATGAACATGACCCGCAGTTTGTGCAGTTCTATTACAAGTGGGTGACGATATTCTCGGCGGTAACGCTTGCGGTAACTCTGTTGCTCTGCTGGCGGAAAAATGTGCTTAACAAGGCAAAATACGCCTTTGAGGACTATCAGCGTGACCTTACAGATCACCTTGCTCACGACATCAAAACACCGCTAATGGCGATAAGCGGTTATGCAGAAAATGTGCTCAGCGGCAAGCTGACAGAAGCGGAGCAGACGGAATACCTGAACTCCATTCTGGATAATGTTTCCTTTACGGATTCGCTTATCAGCCGGACATTGTATCTGAATCACATGGACTGTAAAAACACGTCAAAAGAGACAATCCCGCTTAATGATATGGCGGAAGATATCCTCGGTAAATACTCGCTCCTGCTGCACGAAAAGAAGATCGTATACAGCGTCAGCGGAAATGCAGAGGTTCATGCGGACAGAACTGCGATGGAAACGATCATCGAAAATTTGATCTCCAACGCAGTTAAATATACACCTAATGACAGCACTCTCAGAATTGCAATTGATAAAAAACACATGACATTCATTAATTCCGTTTCAGAAAAGATTGATACAAAGGAACTGAAACACCCGTTTGTCCGTGGAGATGCAGCAAGAAGCAATGCAGACGGCAGCGGACTGGGACTTGCGATCGCTGAGCGAGCTGCGCTTGCAAATGGCTTCAAACTGGAGATTTCTTGTTCGGATACGGAGTTCAAGGCAGAGGTTAGATTCTGATTATACAGCTTCTCCATAATGTCGGAAAAGTGATAAATCCATAGCTTTCATATTTCAATATCATTATCAACACTGAGTCTCATGCTCGGTGTTTTTCTTCGCAAGAATCTCTTTTTCGGTCATTCGTCATTTTGACGACTGCTTTTATTTATCATAAATTGCTGTCATTTATCGTAGCTTATCGCCAATTGTACAAAAAGTGTTACAATAGCCTTAAACCCCGATTTCAAGCCGTTTTGACACACAAATTTTTCATGCGATTTTCCAGTAGACAAATGATATTTGAGTGCGCTATAATGGATATATCGGTAAAGGTCGCTATGGATAGAAAGGAGTTTGAGATGATACCAAAGCAGACCGAATATAAAGTTGGGATCTACCTCCATTTTTTTCGTGACGATGAGAGACAGAGTGAATCCCTTTCGATTGAGAACCAAAGGAGAGTCCTCACAAACTATGTCAAGGAACAGGGATGGACTATTTATGACGAATACGTTGATGACGGAATTAGCGGCGTTACGTTCGAGAGACCGGGTGTCAAGAGATTGCTCGAAGATGCAAAGGCAGGTAACATTAACCTGATACTTTGCAAGGACATGAGCCGTTTCGGGCGAAATTATATTCAAGTGGGTCAGTATGTGGACTATCTGTTTCCGATGTATAATATCCGCTGATAACATTGATACGCTCAACAGCGACAGTGCAAGTATGGATATGCTTCCGATAATGAACGTTTTTAATGAATGGTTCGCCGCCAATACTTCCAAAAAGCTGAGAGCCGTTTTTGAGAGCAATGCGAGGTCGGGAAAGTACAAGACCACATTCGCCGTCAGATCGACTTTGTGATGAACGATAATATGGCTCGTGAGAAGTTCCTTGCTCGTAAGCGTGGCGAGAGATCTGCTCGTGATAATTCCGATAAGAAAAGGCAGAAGGATATTGAAAAGCGTATTGCTGACCTTGACAAGCTGATCCAGAAGATATATGAGGATAAGGTGCTTGGCAGTCTGCCCGAAAAGACCTGTGCTGACCTCCTTGCGAAATATCAGCAGGAGAAAGATACCTTACTGACAGAGCTTGATACGCTCATTCAGAAAGCTGTTGCAGACCGCCAGGACGAGGCTGATGTTGATGAATATATCCACCGGTTGAAGTCCTACGCAGGGGCTGAGGAGCTTACACGGCAGATGTGCCTTGACCTCATCGAGTATTTCACTGTCGATGCCTATCAGGGCAGAAAGGCTGTGCGTGATATTCACATCTACTATAAGCTGATCTACAAACCGCTGAAAAACAAGAGAAATGCCATTGAAATCTAATCAAGGGCATAGAACAAAAATAGTATTTGTCCATAGTTTACATTTACTCTGTTCAATGAATGGCACAGCAGTTCCACAAGCAAGAAAATCAAGGCGGTCATCGAAGCAAATGCAAAGGCAGGCAAGTATCGCACGACCTGCGCTCCGTTCGGTTACACAAAGGGCGATGAGGAAGACATGATCGTTGTAAAAAATACGCATGAGCCTATCGTTTCTCAGGAGCTTTGGGACAGGGTGCGTGAAATGGAACAGTCGGTGTCGCAGGGCAAGCGTAACTCGGACGGCTATGTGGCAAGGGGACTACGACTTCTATCTACTGTCA
>JAILFN010000056.1 GCA_024697545.1 Ruminococcus sp. | reverse complement strand
TAGGTATTCTTTCAAACTGATTGAAAGACATAATGACCGCGTCGTAGTCGCCCGTAACGCACCTTGCAATAAACCGCTGTCGGTTTTCCTTTGTGAAATCCTCGGGTCTTGCAACCAATAACTTAGCATTCGGGTACAAGCGTATCCACTCCGAAGCCATCTGTAACGTCAAGTGCTTCGGCACTACCACGCAGGCTTTACTTATCAATCCCAAGCGCCTTTTCTCCATAGTTATAGCGACCATCTCGAACGACTTGCCCGCACCAACACAGTGAGCCAGCAGAGTATTGCCACCCAACTTGCCTCTCATTATTGCGTTGTTCTGATGCGGGCGCATCTGTATCGCGGGGTTCTTTCCGGGGTAGGTCTGATGACTTCCATCATATTCTCTGCCCCTTATCGCATTGAAAAGATCATTGTATTTCTTTACATACCTCTCACGCCTTTCCATGTTATCCCACAGCCAGGTGCGGAACGATTCCTTGATGACACGAGCCTTGTCCTTTGCAAGCTGTGTTTCCTTTGCATTGATCTCATACCATACGCGCCCGTCCTCCTCTCTCTTATCACGGACAACTATGTCACGCTGATTTAAGAGGTTTTCGAGAATATGATAACTGCTCATGCGGCTTGTACCGTAAGTCTGCGTTGCCGCTACCGACCTGTCCTGATACCGTCCGTCTATCTTGTATTCGCCCATACGGGTACGGGTTATGGGGTGCGAATAAATATCTCCTTTGAGAACCTCCCGCATAAAACGGTTGTAATCCTCGACATCGACCCAGTTTGCACCAATGCGCACAGATATTTCGCTTGCTTCGAGGTCTTTCGGCACAACCGCTTTCAGGGCTTCGACATTACGCTCAAAACTGCTGTCGATATGCTTTGAGTATTCCTCGGCAATTCTAAGCTTCTCACGGACGTTGCCCGAAAGATACTCGCTTGCGTCCTCATATCCAGAAAGAGGATCATTGTCCTTTACCTTCTGCGGATTTCTGTAAATATCCTTACCCAGCTCCGAAATTATCTCGTCAGACTCCACGCCGACCAATTCAGCCATAAATGCAATATCCACTTTACCCTTGCGATCGATAGATATTTGCAGGGCTTCCTGCGGAGTTTCGCACGATACTATTTCCACCTCCGGCATTATCGTGCGCTTAGAAAATATCTCAGCTTTCTCAACCGTCTTTTTCTCGGTATCTACGATTTCAAGAGCAGCCAGTGTGTTGTAGTCATCGTCATGCTGAAAGACTCTTTCGTTGGCACGGTCTGTTATTGCTCCGTATGCCCTCTTAAAGCGGTCATAGGTATAATTGAGTTCCGCTTGCAGCTTTTTAAGCTCTGTGTCATCGCAGCCCCTTGCCTGCGCATCAATTACAGCCATAGCCTTTTGGCGTATCTGGTGCATACCCATCATTCTGTCGAGGGTCTTTCCGGTCTCCTGCACAGCGACCATAATCTCGTTTTCTCTGAAAAACAGTTTTCCGTTCACAACGGTGTGGGTGTAATTTCTTACAGTCGGGTCGGCGGGAATGATCTCTATATCCTTCTTGCCTTCCTCGACGATCTTTACGGTTTCTATCTTACCCTGAATTTTGGCAATAGCCTTTTGAAGCTGTTCGGAAAGCGGAGTATCGTTGTTCGGCAGACAAGTAGTCACCCTGCTGTCATCGCCGTACTTGCCCTTCATTCGCTCGTCCCACGCCATTGTTCCGAGCACCATATCGGGGTTGTCTACAAAATACTGATTGCAGGGGATACCGTCCGCAGTTTCACCGAAATGTACCCATGAGGGTATCTCGACCGTCAGCGTTTCACGCTTCTGGAAAAACAGAATATCTGTCGTTGTTTCTGTTCCGGCGTTTTTCTTGAAAGCATTGTTCGGCAGACGCACCGCACCTAAAAGGTCACAGCGTTCAGCAAGATGCCGCCTTGCTTTATCGTTCTGCTTGTCCATAGTGAACTTGCTTGTAACAATTGCAACCACGCCGCCGGGCTTGACTTTATCAATGCTTTTTACAGCAAAATAGTCATGTATTTTGAGTCCCAGCTTATCATAAGCCTTATCGCTGACACGGTAATCACCGAAGGGGACGTTACCGATAACAACGTCAAAACTGTTATTGTTGAATCGGGTCTTTTCAAATCCCGTGATCTTTATTCTGTCCTCGGGGTTCAAAAGCTGTGCTATTCGTCCCGATATGCTGTCCAGTTCCACACCGTACAGCTTAGAACTGTCACGAATATCATCGGGCATTTTAGCAAAGAAATTGCCGACTCCCATTGACGGTTCAAGGATATTGCCACCCTCAAATCCGAGCTGCCGTAAAGCCTGAAATACGCCGTCCGTAACTTCCGGGGGCGTATAAAAGCTCGTAAGCGTTGACGCGCGGGCAGCCTTGTATTCGTCCTCGGATAAAAGCTCTCTAAGTACCTGCTGTTCTTCCTCCCAGCCCGTAGGTGCGGCTTCACCAAGATTGCCTCCGATACTGTCGGCAGCGAGGTATGTTGTGAAAGCCTGCGGGATACCACCCCAGCCTACATATCCCGCGAGTATGGATTGTTCTTCGGGTGTCGCATATCTGTTTTCGGCTTCGATCTTTTGAAGCGTTTTTATTGCCTCGATATTTGCCTTGAACTTACTCTTTGCTCCACCCTGAACAATATCACCTTCATTGAAATGATAGGTGATAGGTGTGCCGCTTTTCGGAATAATCGGTGTAACAGTAACTCTTTCCGGTGCATTTACCGCAACCTTTTTAGGCTCTGTTTCTGTCGATGTTTCCTCTGATTTTTCCTCAACAGGTTCTTCATCGACCTCGGTGTAATCAACGTCGATCACCTCAGCGGCTTCATTCGGAAGATTTGCAAGAATATCCGCTTTCAGCTGTGCCAGTTCACGGGGAATATCCAGGTTTGCGTCCATATCGACCAGTGCCATGAAGTGGTTATAGTCCTCGACCTCGGTAAGTGCATTGCTTGTTGTAGCCAGTATCTCCGCCGCAGCAGTCAGCAGGCTCATGCTTTCTTCCATCTCCCATACGCCGCCGTCGGTAAGCGTGAGATCGGGGGCATAAACAGAATACGAAATACCCTCATCGGTCTGATGAAGCTCGATAAAGCTCTCATCACGAATATCCATGAATACAGCCTGTTCCTGCTCGACCTCCTCGACAGGTTCACCGTTCCTGATCTCGACCGGGATACCCATATCCTGCGCCCGCTGTATGAGCTTTTCTACGGGCTTCTGCTCAACGGCAGTAACGCCCTCAACAACGATACCCTGCTCACCAAGAAATTGTAGTGCTTCATGATACCGTCTGCGCTCGTACTCCTTTTCAAAGCTATCGTAGCTTTCGGGGGCATAGTCCTGAACGATACGCTTGCAGTCATGAATTTTACTGTCAATATCCTTTTGAGTAATATATTTACCCTCGGATACAAGCCGTGAAATGCGCTCTACAACCTCATTCCACTTCATGAGAACCTTACAATCGGGCTTTCCGATTGTTTCGCCACGCACATAAGCGATACCTTTAGAATCGTGCCACTCATCGCCGCCGCGACGAGAACCTCCGCCCGTTCCGTATTCAGATTTAAGGAACTTAATCTGGTCGGGCAGGGTGTGATTATCCTTGAAGAATTTTTGTATCCTGAACTTACCGTCCGAAAATCCGCTGCCATATCCCAGCAGTGCGTCTTTCTCTTTTTTGGAAATGAAATAGTGACCCTTGAAAGCAAAATCGGGTTTTGTGACAAACTGCCTGCGCTCTATTTGTAAGTCTTTCAGACGATACAGCAGTTCCTTCGGTCTGTGAAAATGGAAACGCAGAATATCCCTGTTCTGCTCATAATCGGTCACGAGCTGTGTAAGCCCGTCTATGTACGATTGCAGGGTGTCTTTGTCGAGCAAAGCTAATTTTATGCGCTCGGTGGAATCGGGGAAACCGCCCTTGAACATATCTTTCGGAATAAAATACTCGTAATTGTCGTAATCAATATCCTGATGAAGATACCAAAGCCTGTCGGCTATATCCTTT
>JAILFN010000049.1 GCA_024697545.1 Ruminococcus sp. | reverse complement strand
ACGCACTCGGCGGCTACGACCCGTACTCAAACTCAAAGTCCTGCTCGGAGCTTGTCACTCAGAGCTATATAGACAGCTACCTTTCCGAGAGGGATATGGCTGTCTCGGCTATGCGTGCGGGCAACGTAATAGGCGGCGGAGACTTTGCTGCCGACAGGATAATCCCCGACTGCGTCCGCGCTGCCATGAAGGGTGAAGCCGTGACTATACGCAGCCCACATTCGGTAAGACCTTTTCAATATGTGCTGGAACCCGTCTGCGCTTACCTTATGCTGGCAGAGATGCAGTACAGCGACAGGTCGCTCGCGGGGTGCTATAACATAGGTCCCGATGACACCGACTGCGCCACCATCGACAGGCTGACCGATATATTCGTAAAGGAATGGGGCGAGGGCGCTTCAAAGACCGTCATCGCAAACGACGGTCCTCACGAAGCGAAGTACCTGAAGCTCGACTGCTCAAAGATACGTTCGGTACTGGGCTGGAAGCCTGTATGGAGCATAGAGCAGGCGATAGCCGCGACCGTTGAATGGAGCAAGATCTACGCCGAGGGCGGAGATGTAAAGGCGGTCATGGACAAGCAGATAAATGAATTCTTGGAGTTGATGAACAATGGCTGACTGGAAGAACGAGGAGCAGGCAAGAGAGAAGATAAAGGGGCTCGTGGCGGAGTATTACCGCGACTTCAAGCAGCGTCCCGAGGGCTTCACCGAGGGCGACTACCTCCCCTACGCTTCGAGGGTCTTCGATGAAAAGGAGATGTGTGCCCTGACCGACGCTATGCTTGATTTCTGGCTGACTTCGGGCAGATTCTCCAAGCAGTTTGAAAAGCAGTTCGCAGAGTGGATAGGCGTGAAGTACGCGCGGCTGGTAAACAGCGGCTCTTCGGCGAACCTTATCGCATTCATGGTGCTGACAGCTCCCGAACTCGGCGACAGACAGATAAAGCGGGGCGACGAGGTCATAACCGTTGCCTGCGGCTTCCCGACCACGGTAGCGCCCATCATGCAGTACGGCGCAGTACCCGTGTTCGTGGATGTCACCATACCTCAGTACAACATAGACGCAGCAAAGCTTGAAGCGGCACTTTCCGACAGGACAAAGGCTGTGATGATAGCCCACACTATGGGCAATCCCTTTGATATCAAGGCGGTTCGTGAGTTCTGCCGAAAGCACGGCTTGTGGCTCATTGAAGACAACTGCGACGCTCTCGGCTCGCAGTACACGATAGACGGCGAGACCCGCTACACCGGCACATGGGGCGACATCGGCACGAGCAGCTTCTACCCGCCGCACCACATCACGATGGGCGAGGGCGGCTGCGTTTACACCAACGACCCGCAGCTGGACAAGCTGGTGCTATCCTACCGCGACTGGGGACGCGACTGCGTATGTCCCTCGGGACATGACGGCGTATGCGGACACCGCTTTGACGGTCAGCACGGCGAGCTGCCCTTCGGCTACGACCACAAGTACGTTTACAGCCACCTCGGCTACAACCTCAAGGTCACTGATATGCAGGCGGCTATCGGCTGCGAGCAGCTGAAGAAGTTCCCCTCTTTCATAGAAAAGCGCCGCCACAACTGGGAATACCTGCGCGGCAGGCTGGAGCAGTACAGCGACAAGCTGATACTCCCCGAAGCTGCCGATGGCAGCCGTCCCTCGTGGTTCGGTTTCCTTATCACGATAAGACCCGAAAGCGGCATCGGACGCACCGATGTTACAAAGTATCTGGAATCCCGCGGAGTGCAGACGCGGCTGCTGTTCAGCGGGAACCTCACCAAGCACCCCTGCTTCGACTCGATCCGCGGCAGCGATGCCTACCGCATATCGGGCGGTCTTGATGTCACCGATACTATCATGGAGAACACCTTCTGGGTTGGCGTATACCCGGGCATGACCGATGAAAAGCTCGACTACATGGCAAAGACCATTGGCGAGGCTTTGAAATAAAACCGCACAAAATCAAAAAACCGAAGCCGACCTCTGAAAGATCGGCTTCGGTAATTTTTATGCTGTTTTAAGCGTATTCTCTATCTCCTCAGCACGGAGAAGCGCTGTGTCTATGTGGCTGCAAAAGTTCTCCTTGCCAACAGTCTCTAAAAGCCCCGCCTTTTCCATGGCGTGCATCGGCTGCTCGTTCACATGGGAGAATACCACATTTACATTGTGCTTTTTGCACCTCTTTACGATATCATCAAGCGAAGCCACGCCCGATGCGTCTATAGCGGGAACGTTCCTCATTCTTATAACAAGCACATCAATCTCCTTGTCGTCAAGCATATAATGGAACTTTTCCGAAGCCGCAAAGAACATCGGACCGTTTATCTCGTATACCCTTGTATTTTCGGGAATGCGCTTCAAGCGGATATTGTCGGGGTCGGTATCCTCGTCGTCTACGTCTATCCATGCGTGAACTTCGGTAACGTCCGCCATTCTCTTCATAAACAGCAGCGAAGCCATTACCATTCCTATGCCTATCGCCACCACAAGGTCGAATACTACCGTCAGCACGATGGTCACAATAAGAACTGCGATATCGCTCTTGGGTGCGGTCTTTATCATGTCGCGGATATTCTTCCAGCCGCACATATTGTAAGCCACGATAAAGAGTATCGCCGCTATCGTGGGCATTGGTATCAGCGATGCGTAGGGCATGAGTATCACCAGTATAGCCAGCAGCACGACAGAATGCACCATGCCTGAGATCGGCGTTCTGCCGCCGTTTTTGACGTTTGCCGCCGTTCTTGCGATAGCGCCTGTTGCAGGTATACCGCCGAACAGCGCCGAGCCTATATTCGCAAGACCCTGCGCCGCAAGCTCCATATTGGAGCGGTGCTTTGAGCCTATCATGCCGTCTGCCACAACGCAGGAGAGCAGCGATTCAACGGCTGCGAGCAGCGCTATCGTGAATGCGTTGGGCACCATTGCCTTCACCTTCGCGAATGTGACTGCGGGAACGGTAAGGCGGGGCGGTGCCGAGGATATCGTGTAAAGGTCGCCGATGGTGTTGACGTTTATGCCGCTGAGCTTCACTATCGCGGAACAGACTATAACGGCGATGAGCGAAGCGGGTATCTTCTCAAGCTTCTTCGGCCAGAGCACCAGCACCGCGAGTGACAAAAGCCCAATGCCGAGCGCCATTACGTTAGTGCTTCCGATGCAGCGCACTATCTCTATCACCTTATCGCTTGTCTCGATGGGAGAATTATTAAATGTAAGACCGAGAAAATCCTTTACCTGTCCGATAACGATAGTCACGGCAATGCCGAAAGTAAAGCCCGCGGTTATAGTGCCGGGGATATACTTTATCAGCTTGCCGAACCTGCACAGACCCATGATGAGCATTATTATGCCTGCCATTATGGTAGATATCACAAGGCCGTCCATGCCCTCCTTGGCGACGATCCCCGCGACTATCGTGGCGAATGCCGCCGTAGGTCCCGCTATCTGAACTCTGCTTCCGCCGAAGAATGCTACTATAAACCCCGCTACTATCGCAGTGTAAAGACCCTGCTCGGGACCCACGCCCGAAGCGAGTGCCAGAGCTATCGACAGCGGCAGAGCGATTATCGCCACGATAATGCCCGCTGTGATATCCTTGACGAGCTGCTGCTTTGAGTAGTTCTTCATTACCGAAAAAAGCTTTGGTTTCAGCTTTTCTTCGGTAGGTTTTTTCATACTTGCTTCCATAATACCTTTTTCATCTCCGTAATTATAATAATACTATATACTAAAACAACGTTTAATATTATACTACTATAGCGGACGGAATTCAATGTATAATTTATTACGGAGAAAAATTTGTGGCATTGTATATTTTTCCCTCTGCAAACCGCAAAAAATGCAACAAAATGTGCTCTTCAAGCGGTTTTTACGCGCAAAAAGGATCCCCGCGGGAATGCTCCCGCAGAGATCTCAGGTCTACATTATAACGCAGTTCTTGCCGTGGCTCTTTCCGTAGTAGAGCTTTTCATCGGCGCGGGAGATCCAGCTGTCGTTGTTCAGGTCTTTATGATACTGCACAGCACCTATGGTCACGGTTATCTGTATGTCATCATCCTCAAAGGTGAACCTGTTTTCAGATATCCTCACGCGCAGCGTTTCAAGGATATTCATATCGCACTCGTTTTTTCTTGAGAGTATTATGAATTCCTCACCGCCCCAGCGGCAGACGATGCAGTTTTTGCAGATCTGCTTAACAAGACCCGCGACCTCATGCAGGATATAGTCGCCGCAGTTATGGCCGTAGGTATCGTTGACCTTCTTGAAGTCGTCGATATCAAGTATCGCTATCCATCTCTCTTCGGGGTCCTCGACCTCCATGTGGTCGATGAACGCCAGAAGGTAATGGCGGTTGTAAATCCCCGTCAGGTTATCTATCAGCGCCATCTGTTCAAGCTTTTCTTCCGAGCTTATCGCTATATTATGGAAAAAGAAGGCATATAATATAACAATGCTGAAGGTAGCGGCCGAGTTGAATATCAGAAGTATATCAACGGCGCTCTGAGGCACATCGTAAAGCGGTTCGTTGAAGCGTGCGTAGATATATACCCCCGCGTAAAGAAGAACATGGATAATGATAGTCGGCAGAAACGGCAGCTCCTTTTTGAGTATGCGCTTGTGCAGATAGCCGTTGTGGCTGATGCAGGGGAGCATTCCTATGGCGAATATCTGGAACGCGGGAGCCGTACCCATCGCGATGACGCCCACGACCATCATCGCCATTATGACAGAATAGATTATAACGGTGGATATAAGGTAATGCTTTTTAAGTATCAGAAAGATATTGGTGCTGTTTACCACCAGCTTGACATATATGAGGTATCTTATCAGCGGCATATCATAGACTATGCCTATCGTAAGGAAGAAGACATCCGTAAAGAGCAGAAATATCCCGAAGAACAACGTAAGATTCTTCACAAGGACACGGTTATTGACCGATTCATTCATAAGCGCCACCTCCGATCCGCCCGTGAAACATTATGATAATAATATTATAGCATATTGTTCCGAATTAGTCAACATTTTGATAAAGATTTTTTTAAGCAGGCATATGGGGCAGCAAAATACAAAAGCGGCGATACCCGAAAGAGTATCGCCGTTATTTCACATAAGCTCTTTTATCGCCGCCATCATCTTGTCCATCTGCTCGTCTGTGCCGATGGTTATACGCAGTCTGTTGCCTATCTTCGGCTTGTTCCAGTAGCGGATATATATGCCGCGCTCACGCAGGTGTGCAAATATCTCCTGCGCCGTCAGCGTCCTGTGCTCGGCAAAGAGGAAGTTGGTGGAGCTTTCGGCTACGTCAAAGCCCAGAGCCCGCATCTCCCCTGCGATGCGGTCGCGGGTGGTCTTTACCTTTTCGACCGACGAGCGGAAATAATCTTCGTCACGCAGAGAGGCTATGCCCGCCGCGATCGCCACGTTGTCCAAAGGATAGGAATTATAGCTGTCCTTTACGGCATACATCATCTGTATCAGCTCCTCAGAGCCGTATGCCATTCCGATACGCATACCCGCCATCGAGCGCGATTTGGAATAGGTCTGCGTCACGAGCAGGTTCTCATATTCGCCCAGGAGTTTCAGCGCCGACTCTCCGCCGAAGTCTATGTATGCCTCGTCGATGATGACGACACAGTCGCGGTTTTTCTCAAGCAGTTCTCTTACGAAATCAAGTCCCCTGCCGATAGATGTGGGGGCGTTGGGGTTGGGTATCACAACACCGCCGTTGGGCTTTGCGTAATCCGCGGGGTCGATCCCGAAATCGCCGTCAACGGCAGGAGTCTCAAAGGGTATCTTCAAAAGCTCGCACCAGACGGGATAGAATGAATAGGTCACATCGGGGAAGAGTATCGGCTTGTCGGAATTGAAGAAGGCGCGGAAAGCGGTCGCAAGAACATCATCGGAACCGTTGCCGATAAATATGTTTTCGGGGGCGAGCTTTACGCCGTAGAGCGAAGGCAGGTGTGCCGCCATCTCCTGCTTCAGGGGCATGGCATCCATCGAAGGATACATCCTCATGCCGTCCGCCTTCGTTGCCGCGATAGCTTCAAGCACGGCGGGCGCGGGCGGGTAAGGGTTCTCGTTGGCATTGAGCTTTATGATGTCATCGGACTTTGGCTGTTCGCCTGCGGTGTAAGGCTCAATGTTTATAAAATTCTTTCTCCATAGCTTTTCCATAGTATTCTCCTCAGTCGGGTATATACTCTCTCACGCGGAGCCTTATGCCGACGCTGTCGGCTATCTCCTGTGAGCGCTTTATCTTGTCCTCGCCTATAACGTCTACCACGGTGAACATAACATCGGGGACGTATTTCTTTATCTCTGCCGCGAATTTAAGCATGGCGTCATAGCTTTCCTCGCCGAACTTCGGGCGGGTCACGGCATTGTATTCCTCCTTGTCGGGGGCGTTAAGGCTTATTGACACGGCGTCAAGCAGACCCTTGAATTCGGGTGCGGTGTCGCGTCCGTTTATAAGATCCGACAGACCGTTGGTATTCATTCTGATCGGGGTCTTTGTCTGTCCGCGCAGCCATGCGGCGACTTTCTTGAACATATCAAAAGCGCAGGTAGGCTCGCCGTAGCCGCAGAAGATTATCTGCTTATAGCTGTCAAGGTCGCGCTTTTCAAGGTCTGCCACTATCTCCTCAAAGGGCGGCTCATGCTCGAGCCACAGCGGGTCGGAGCCGTAAGCGCCGTCGCCGTTCTGACGCAGGCAGAATGTGCAGGCGCAGGGACATTTGTTGGTGAGATTGAGATACAGACCCTCTCCCACCTCATAGGATATGGTCATTGCCTTTTTCATCGCTTACTTACCTCTTTTCATGATGATATCTACCATTTCACCGACGTTTTTCATGCCCGATACCTCGCCCATCTTAAAGCGCAGACCGAACTCGTCCTCTACTGCGCCGACAAGGTTTATATGCTCGATGGAATCCCAGTCGTCGATATCATCGGCGGTGGTGTCGGCGTTTACGGTGATATCCTCATCGTCAAATACATCGCGGAAAACTTCGTTGAGTCTTTCATATATCTGCTTTTCGTTCATAGTGATACTTCCTTTCACATCTTTATATACTTATTCTTGTTCTCGTAACTGCTGATGTCAAGCTCATACTTGGCAAGACCGTCATCATCCGCGATGACAAGGCGGAAACCCAGCACATCGGGGTAGAAACGCTCTACCATTTTATTCTTGGGTGAGGGGATGTATTCACCCACGATCTTTGTCAGACCCTTAGCCTTCGCCTGAGCCACAAGACCGTCCAGCATTGCAAGCTCCATGTCGCGCTTTAGCACGCGGCAGCTCATGAGCCAGAGAGAGACGAAGAGTTCCTTGGCATCGGGGCATATGCGCCCGACTATCACCGACACTATGCCGTTGTCACCGAACTTGTCAGTGAGCTTGCCGTACTGGGTGATATATTTGTCCGACTCCATCCGCTCCTCCATCTCCGCCTGAGTGAAACGACGGGTAGTAAGATTGAACTGATTGGACTTATTGGTAAGCTGAGTTATGCGCCCGATGTACATGGGTTTGAAGGGTGCTATCTCAGCCTGCATTTCAAGGCTTTTAAGATACTCGCCGTAATCGCCGACAGAAGCCGCCAGCTCGGCGCGTTTGGCGTTGCGGCGGTACATCTCTGCGCGGGCGAGGTCGTCTGCGGTGATGGATATCGGCTCAAAATGTCCGCCGCGGCTTATCGTGCGGATATAGTCCTCGGGGGCAGAAAGCTCGGGGACAGATGCTTCGGGGATAGTCTGACGCACTATCTCACGCTCGGCGGGATTATCGTCTGCGAAAACTATCGCCGCAGGGGTAAGGTCGAGCTGCCCGACCGTTTCAAGAAGGTTCTTGTCCTTCGGCTCCCAGTTTGCCTTTATCAGCGCAAAGTCATCGGGTCTGAGCACGCCCTCGGGGTGGTTGAGCCCTGCTATGGCGTTCTCATGCTCATTCTTCGAGCAGACGGTAAGCACCGTGCCGATGCTTTTGAGCTGTCGGGCGTACTGCTGGAACTCATAGTAAGCCTGCGCCACGCCGGTTTCCTGACCTATCTCCAGTCCCTCGACACCGTCATCACCGACAATGCCGCCCCACAGCGTGTTGTCAAGGTCGAGTGCGAGCAGCTTGCGGTTTTTGCCGAAGATGGATTTCACGATAAGCGAGAGCTTGTAAGCCACCGAAGGCACAGCCTCGCGGGCGCACATATACTTGTACATATAGTAATAGCTTCTGTCGTGCCAGCGGTCAAGACCGTATTCGGCAGCCGTGCGCTCAAGGTCGAGCAGAAGTATCCTGCCGTCGCGGGCGTGCTTTGCAAAACGGCTGTTCAGCTCATGTGCGGCGTAGCAAAGACCGCGCTTGTCCCAGCTGTCCATGTTTCCCATCAGCGCGTAAAACGGCGCATCGAAGTTGTTTTGTATGATAGGGCAGCCGAATCTTGTCAGCTTTTCCCAAAGCGTGATGTACTTCTGTTCCTCGGCGTCGATGCGTTCGTCAGCCTGCTGCTCGGTAAGGGCAGGGTCGCTGCCGAATTTAAGGTTCACCGAAGATGTGCAGACGTAAACTATATCGGGCTTGAAGGCTTCAAGCTCATCGTTGCCGAATACGCCGTCCTCCCAGAACTTGTTGTATTCGCTCTGCCAGAACTCGGCTTCTATGCCGTGATTCAGCAGGAACAGCTCTGCCATGCTGACTATATCATCGGTGGTCGAGCCGCCAAGCACGGCGATCTTCTTTTTAAGCCCGCTGCCGCCCGACTGTTCGATAAGAGCCCGCTTTAATGCGCGGCGCTTTTTCAATATATACTGCGGGTCAAAGGGATATTCGAGTTCTTTCATCTTTTCTCCTAACAAATCATTCCCGTGTGTTTTCTGCTTCACATACCGCCCGTTCCCGAAGTTGCTTATCTGCACAAACGGACTGCCGCCGTAAGCAGCAGTCCTGTCTGATATCATTCTTCGGCGGCGTTGTCGGCGTTCTCGCCGTTATCGGCGTCGTCCTCGCCGGGGATAACTACGTCGGGCACTACCACATCGGGAAGTGCTTCTTCATCGTTGCTCGCCTGTATGCGCAGATTGCCGATGGCGTTGATGTGGCTCTCGGTGTGTGCTGCCGCCAGCGATACCGCAAACAGCAGGTCGGTAGCCTCAACGTCCTGTATGAACTCTATCGCATTCAGGTCGAAATAACGGAAGTCGATGACGTATATCTTGTCAAAGCCGTGGGTGAGGTAAGGTATCATCGCATTGCCGAAGCTGTCCTTGATGACTACCAGAGTCCTTCCCGTGAACTCGCCCGTTTCGATCTCGGTGATCTGATCGTCTGTTCCGAGTATCGCAGAGTAGCAGTTTACACCGCTCGCGTAATCAAAGAACAGCTGACTTGCCACGCCGCCGTTAAAGCTGCGGTCGTAGTTGGTCACGGTGAGGTCGTTGACATTATCGGGCTTGTGATAAATAAAGGTGTCGGGGTTGTTTTTCAGCTCCTCGTCATAGTTGGAGTAAGCGTACATCGTGCCGACAAAGTTCTCTATCTTGCACTCCTCATAGGTGCTGATATCGGGGCAGTCGAATGAAGCCATTGCCGCGAACGCCTTTGCAGCATAGTAAGCGCCGAGCGGCTGCCAGTGGTGGTCGGTGCGGGAGTAGATATACTCGTCCTTGTGGGATTCAAGCGTCGCGTAGGTGTCGATGTTCATAACGCCCGCAAGGTTGTTGCCGATATTCGTTATGCAGTCCTGCTGAGAGGTGAAGCTGTCGGCAAGGTTCTTCGGCATATAATATGCGGAAGAGCTGGGCATATTGAGAGTGTAGATGTTGATGCCGCTGCCTAAGTCCTCGCGGTAGCGGTTTATCGTCTCGGCATACTTCTCGCCCATGCTGAACTGACCATAGAAAGCGCTCATTGCACGGACGCTCTTGCCCTTGCCCGAAACTACCACATTGCCTATCCATGCGCCGTCATCAAGCTCTGCGGGAACGTCCGCCAGCTCCTCTGAGGTCTGCTTCTTCTTTTTCTTGGTGGTCTTCTTTGTGGTCTCGGCGGCACTGTCACCGTCTGCGCTCGTCTTCTTGCTGAAATCGGTGTTGAGCGTAACGGTGGTGGTGGTAACGCTGAGGTCGGGGTCTAAGGTCTCCTTCTTTATGGGAGTCATATCTCCCGTTATCTTTACATTATTGAAGGTAACGCCGAACAGCTTTTCAAATCCGCTGGAGAAGGGCTTTAGCTGCTCTCTTCCCGGGATAGTATCGGTGTACCATTTGGTGATGTCTTCAAAATAGCTGCCGTCAAGCAGTGTCGCAACGCTGAGTGTAGGCTTTTCCGCAAGGTTGCGGTTCTCCGACTGGATAAATCCGCTCTCACGCTTGCATACGACCAGGAACACGCCGATGCCGAAGAATATCGCGCAGCAGGCAGCGATATTTCCGATGGCATACTTGCCGCCGATAGGCGCAGCCTCGGTCTTCTTTGCAGACTTCTTGCCCTTGCCCGAAGACTTGCTGCGGCTCTTTTCCTTTGAAGCCTTTGCGCTTTCCTTTTCCTCACTCGCCCTGAGAGCAGCTTCGGCAGCCTCACGGCGCTTTTTACGCTCGTCTGCGGATTCCTTCTTGGGTGCGGGTATCACCGCAGACATCTCACGGGTGCGCTCCTCGTCCGCTACGGCTTCGGCTGCCTTTGCGGCGATAGCTGCGGAGATCGAAGCCGCGGTCTTTACCTTTGCAGCTTCAGCACCCGCCTTTGCGGCAGCAGCTGTTGCGGCGGTGTTTGCGGTGACTTCGGCAGCTTTTACTGCGGTCTTTGCAGCAGCGCCCGAAGTCTTTACGGCAGTCCCCGCGGCAGCAGCAGTGGTGTTGGCAGCGGTCCTGACTACTCTGCCCGCTTTTTTCCCGACAGCAGCCTTCGGGGTCTTTGTGCCGCCGTTTGTGCTGTCTGCGGCAGGCTTGGCTGCCGGCTTTTTAGCGTCCGACGCAGGCTTTGCAGCTTCGGCAGCGGCGGGCTTGGGCTTTGCCACCTTCTTTACCGCAGGCTTTGCGGCGGGAGCTGCCTTCTGCTCGGTTTTGGGCGGGGTCTTGTGCTTCAACAGCTCGGGCGGGATCTCGGGCTCTTCCATCATCTCGAGTGCGGCGTTGGCGGCGGCTATCCGCGCTTCCTCCTCCGCATTGCGTCTGCCGAAAGCAGAACCGCCGTTTGCAGATGCCTGAGCCTCCTGCCTTGCCTTCATGCGCTCCTCATGCTCGGGCGGTATGGTAACGTGTATCTCCTTGCGCTGCTCGGTCTTGATATTCATCTCGACTCTGCCGCCCGCGCTGAAATCGGGGCTTTGCCATATATTAGCTATGCTCTCGATAAGGCGCTTCTCACGTTCCTTTTCAAGGCGTTCCATCTCAAGTCTGTGTGCGTCCTCGGTCTTGCGCCTTAGCTCTCTCTGCTCCGCTTCACTGAGGTCTTCATTTTCCGCCCTGCTCTTCCTGCGCTTCTTCTGCGAAGCCCCCGATACGGCGATAGCTCCGCCCATAGGCACGGCAACGGTCGTCATGGCGGGAACAGCTTCATCCCCGTGAGCCTCCGCTTCGTCGGAGTTTTCCTCCGCGGGCTGGACCTCGGGCTCGGCGTTTTCCACCTCCGCCCCGATCTCTTCCGCAGGGGCATTCTCTTCGGGAGCCTTTGCGGCATCGAGCGTTGTTTCCTCAGCAGCAGGCTCTTCCGCCGCTGCCGACTGCTCCGCCGCTTCGGGAGCTGCCTTTTCGGGTGCGGCAGCCTCGACCTCGGGCGCAGGCGCGGTGTTCGGCTCTGCGGGCGCAGCTGTCTCAGCCAAAGTCTCCGCAGTCTGCTCTGCGGCAGCTTCGGGCGCGGGCTTTTCGATCTCCTCTTCCGCCTGCTTTTCGGGCGCGGGGATCGGCTTGTTTACAGGCTTGCCCTGAGCTTTTGCAGCCGCGGGCTTGCGCTTTTTCGCCCGCTTTCTTTTCTCTGCTTCGGCTTTTGCCTTTGCTCTGCGGGCGGCAGCGTCGCGCTTTGCCTGCTCCTCCGCTTCACGGCGAGCCTTCTCGGCTTCAGCCTCTGCCCTTGCACGCTCCTCCGCATCGCGGCGAGCCTGTTCCTCGGCAGCCTTTTTAGCCGCCGAACGTGCAGCTAGCGCTGCCGCTATCGAATCGTCCTCGGGTTCGATCTCGGGCACGGCGGGAGCCGCGGACTTGCCGTATACCTTGCCGTTCAGTTCGGCAAGCATTCTCTCAAAATCATCGTCGGCGCGGTGATCCTTGAAGGTCATGTCTATCTCTTTGACCTCTTTTATAAAATCATCAGCGTCGGAGAAATCTAAGATCTCTTCTCTATCTTCGTTCATCGTACACCTCTCAGAATCTGAAATACAGGAAAGGATTGTTTGTGGAATTGAGCAGCAGTAGCGCCGATGTCAGCAGCAGCGCGGCATTTATGATTATGCCCGCTGTTCCGACGGCAGCCGTGCCCGCTTCGCTCCTCTGTGCGCTCTTCTTTATGAGCCCGACTATCGGCATGGTGAAGAGTATCGCCGCCGCGAAGAGGAAAATATACTGCATGAACACGGCGTTCATAACGTTGTTGGTGACCTTTGCGTCAACGCCGACCAGCGCCTTGAAGAAGCGTCCCATCGCCTTCATATCCTCAAAGTAGAAGATACCGAAGCCCACCGCGATGACCACCTTTGTATAAAGGTGCGCGATGACCGCGGGCAGCTTTTTCATGCGTTTCTTGCCTATGAGCGTCTCCAGGAAGACGAACAGTCCGTAATAAAGACCCCAAAGAACAAAGTTCCAGCTTGCGCCGTGCCAGAGTCCCGTGCAGAACCACACGAGGAAAAGCCCGCCGTACTTTCTTCTCTTGCCGAATATCGGTACATAGAGCAGATAGTCGCGGAAGAAGCTTCCGAGAGAGATGTGCCATCTCTGCCAGAATTCGCTTATGCTCTTGCATATGAAGGGGTAATTGAAGTTCTCGTCAAAATGGAATCCGAATATCCTGCCGAGTCCGATGGCGATATCGGAATAGCCCGAGAAGTCGAAGTAGTACCAGAGTGCTACGAGTATCGCGCCGTACCATGCACCGACCACCGTAAGGCTTTCTGTAGCGGCATAGCTGTCGGCGGACTTGCCGAAGCAGGCTACCACCGCGGTGTTCAGGTTGTTTGCGATGATGACCTTCTTTGCAACGCCCACGATCACTCTCGAAAAGCCGTAGCTTATGTCCTCGACCGAAGCGTGTCTGTCGTCGATCTCCTCGGCTATCAGCGAATAGCGGACGATGGGTCCTGCAACGAGCTGCGGGAACATCGAGATGTAAAGCAGGTATTTGCGGAAGCTCCTCTGCGCGGGAGTCTTGTCCCACCAGCAGTCGAGGGTGTAGGATATGTTCTGAAAGGTAAAGAATGATATACCTATCGGCATATGCATATCCGGAACGGGGATATTCAGTCCGGGTATAAGGTTTAAGTTCTCAACTATAAAGCCGCTGTACTTGAACACGGCAAGCGTTCCTATATTAATGATGAGCGACAGCGCCAGATATCCGCTTCCCTTTTTGGTGTCGCGGTATTGCTCCAGCAGCCGCCCGACGGCATAGTTTATCAGCGAGCTGAGCAGAAGCAGAAGCAGATAAGCCTGCTCGCCCCATGCGTAAAACAGCAGCGAAAAGATTATCAGAACGCTGTTTTTCATCTGTATTTTCGGCATCAGGAAATATGCCAGCAGACAGGCAGGCATAAACAGAAACAGAAATAACTCGTCGGCAAATACCATTTCAATACTTCCCTTTCTTTTCTATAACTTACTTTTTCACTTTCTTGTCGTTTTATTCATTATCTATGTCAACTTAATCGTTTTCGATATAACAACTCATTTTAATTATATCATTTAGCCATTAAATTGTCAAGCCGTTTCTTTACCCGCATAGTAGAATTTTGACAGCATACGCCGTCGGATTT
This sequence comes from Ruminococcus sp., assembly GCA_024697545.1. Taxonomy (GTDB): domain Bacteria; phylum Bacillota; class Clostridia; order Oscillospirales; family Ruminococcaceae; genus YE71. Next base: position 16,829 of record JAILFN010000049.1, on the reverse strand, counting down.
ATGACATTTTGACATACATTGGTGTCAAGCTGTCGAATGAACGACCCAAAAAACAGTGCATATCTAACAAAAATGCCGCAGTTCATGTTTTCGGGCTTGCAAATGCAGGAATATTATGGTATAATAAACCTTAATGTGCTGACTGTTAGTCAATATTTTCTTATCAAAGGAGTAGGATATCGTATGAACGAAAAGAGAAATTCCTTCTCGAGTACGCTGGGCTTTGTGCTGGCGGCGGCGGGAAGTGCGATCGGTCTGGGTAACATCTGGCGGTTCCCGTACCTTGCTGCAAAGGACGGCGGCGGACTGTTCCTCGTGGTGTACATAGTGCTCGCCCTCACCTTCGGATACACCCTTATGATGAGTGAGGTGTCCATCGGAAGAAAGACAAAGCAGAGCTGCCTTACAGCCTACGGAACTCTTTCAAGATCGCACGGCTGGCTGGGCATAGCCGCGAGCATCGTGCCGTTCATGATACTCCCATACTACGCCATAATCGGCGGCTGGGTGCTGAAATATGCCGTTGCCTTCTGCTCGGGACAGGGCAGGGCTGCCGCTGAGGACGGCTATTTTACGGATTTCATCACCGCGCAGATATCGCCTATAGTATTCGATATCATATTCCTTGCCGCCACGGCATTCATCATCTACCGCGGCGTGAACAAGGGCATTGAGGCTATCTCTAAAGTGCTGATGCCCGCGCTGCTGCTGGTCGTTATCGGCATCGCGATATTCGCCGTCACGATAAAGGGCTCGGACGGAAGAACAGGGCTTGACGGACTCAAGGTGCTGTTCATCCCCGACCTCGCGGAAATGACGCCCAAAGGGTTCTTCATCGTAGTTCTTGACGCTATGGGACAGCTGTTTTACAGCATAAGCGTCGCGATGGGCATAATGGTCACCTACGGCTCATACTTCAAGGACGACAGCAACCTTGTCAAGAGCGTAAACCAGATAGAGTTCTTCGACACACTGGTAGCTATCCTTGCGGGCGTTATGGTCATCCCGCCCGTCTTCGCATTCATGGGCAGAGAGACTATGGAAAGCACAGCGGGTCCCTCCCTCATGTTCGTGGCGCTGCCGAAGGTATTCGCCGAAATGGGCTTTATCGGAAACATCGTCGGCGCGGTGTTCTTTATAATGGTACTCTTCGCGGCGCTGACCAGCTGCATCTCGATACTCGAAGCGGTAGTTGCGGGACTTATCGACCGCTTCGGCTGGAGCCGCAAGAAAGCCACGCTCATTGAATCTAGCGTTGCTATGATAATAGGCATATTTATCTGCCTCGGCTACAACCTGCTCTACTTTGAAGTAAAGCTCCCGAACGGCTCAAAGGCGCAGCTTCTCGATATCTTCGATTACATAAGCAACAACCTGCTGATGCCGATAGTTGCGATAGGCACCTGCATACTGGTCGGCTGGGTAATAAAGCCGAAAACGATAATCGAGGAAGCCACCAAGAACGGCGAGCGCTTTGGCAGAAAGCACCTGTTTATCGTAATGGTCAAGTTTGTGACCCCCCTGCTTTTGATCGTACTGCTGCTCGGTTCGATGGGCGTTTACGAAAAGCTCGGGCTAATGAAATAAACTCTGTTCACAACACAGGAACATAAGACATCAAAAGCACCTCCGCACGATGAAATGCGGAAGTGCTTTTATTTTATCTTTATTGCCTTATCACTGTTCGTCCTTTTTAGGCAGAACGAACTGCTTCTGGAACTTCTCGACTTCGGTGTCAAACTCCGCACCGCTTGTCTTTACGGTACGCAGATATTCGTGCGTCTCAAAGTTGTCATCGTTGACCTGAACCATGCAAACAGCAACGTTTGAGCAGTGGTCGGAGATACGCTCGAGCGCCGTCAGGATATCGGTGAATATGAATCCCAGCTCTATGGTACATTTTCCCGCCTGCAAACGCTTTACATGGCGGCTTTTCAGCTTTGTATGTATCTGGTCTACGACCTCTTCGAGCGGCTCGACTTCGTATGCCGCGTAAAGGTCGTTGTCTATCAGTGCCGTTATAGTGAAGTCCATAGCGGTGTTGACCGCATCGCACATTACCCTCAGCTCTGTAAGGGCGTTATCGGAAAGCATGATCTCTTTATCGTGCATCTCGACCACCACCTTCGCGATGTTGCGGGCGTGGTCGGATATGCGTTCAAGGTCGCTTATCGAATGCAGCAGCGTGTTTACCGTGTGAGAATCCTTATAAGCCATCTCGTTTGCGGAAAGCTTTACAAGGTAAGTGCCGAGCCCGTCCTCATACTTATCCACAAGCCTTTCAAGACCTATGACCTCATTGACCTTCTCCTCGTCATATTCATTGAAGAGAAGCTCGCAGGCGCAGAACACCGATTTCTTTGTGATATTCGCCATGCTCGACATCACCATTCTCGACTGCTCTACGGCAACGGAGGGTGTACGCAGGAAGCGGTCGTCGAGCTGCTTTAGCTTGTCGCCCACCTTCTCGTCAGCATCGTCTTCATGCTCGCCGTCCTTTATTATCATGAACGCAAGCTTTTCAAGCGCCTTTGAGAAGGGCAGCAGCACCAGAGTGGTTGACACGTTGAAAACGGTATGCACAAGAGCTATCGTCTTTTCGTCCACCGTGTTTTCAAGGAACGGGAAGCTTATGAACGCATGGAGCGTATAGAACACCGTAAGGAACAGCACGGTGCCGATTATGTTGAAGCTCAGATGCACCGCTGCCACGCGCTTTGCGTTCTTGCTGGTGCCTATCGAGCTGAGTATCGCTGTGATGCAGGTGCCTATGTTCTGTCCGAGGAGTATCGGCAGCGCGGTACCGAAGTTCACGAGCCCGCTTGACGAGAGCGCCTGAAGCATACCTATTGCCGCGGCAGAGGACTGGATCACGGCAGTCAGCACAGCGCCTGCCAGCACGCCGAACACGGGGTTTGAGAATACTATAAGAAGCTCGCGGAAACGTTCGGACTCCTTCAGCGGCTCTACCGAGCTTGACATGAACTGCATACCGAACATAAGTATCGCAAATCCGATCAATATCGAGCCAACCGTCTTTTTCTTGTCCGACTTGCTCATCATAATGAGCACGACACCGACAAGCGCGAATACCGGCGAGAAGGATTGCGGCTTCAGCAGCGAGACAAAGATGTTATCGCTCTCTATACCCGAAAGTGAAAGTATCCATGCGGTAACGGTAGTACCGATGTTCGCGCCCATGATAACGCCTATCGCCTGATGCAGCTGCATCAGCCCCGCGTTCACGAAGCCTACGAGCATTACCGTAGTCGCCGACGACGATTGCAGCACCGCGGTTATAAGGGTACCCAATCCAACGGATTTCATCGGGTTTGAGGTAAGCTTTTCAAAAATGCTCTCAAGCTTGCCGCCCGCCATCTTTTCGAGTCCTGCGCTCATGGTGCTCATTCCGTAAAGAAACAGCGCGAGTCCGCCGAGCATGGTCAGCACATTAAAGATCGTCATATTCTTTTTCCTCCGAATACAGCGCGTGTCCCGCGCAGTTTTACATCCCTTGCCTTATTCTATCATAAAAGCCTTAAAAATGATTTAAAGCATTTCCCGACAGAACGATCCATGTAATCAAAAAAATCTCTATTCGCAATCAGGTTTATTATAGCACATCACGGCGTGTAAGTCAAGATATTTTTATTGCTTTTTACAGTGCAGATACAAAAAGGAGAACGTTTGTGCGTTCTCCTTTAAACAATCATTCTATTGTCTTTTCTGCCTCGGAGTTTTCCGCGTTCTCTTCCGCAAGCGAGCCGTATACCTTCTTCTTGAGCATTTCGGAATTGGTATAGAAATCAACATCGAGCACGTCCATGCCGTTTATTACCTGATTGGTGTAGGTATCGTCCATAGGCACTCTGAATTCCTGCACCTTATATCTGCGGTAATCGAGCATCTCGATAAGAAGCTCTGCCATCTCGCCCTCGGTAACATCGGTCTTTATCTGCGGGAAGATCTTGTTCGCAAGTCTGTCCATCTCGATTATCGAAAGCTTTTTGGACTTCTTTATCATTTCCTTGATGACCTTGCGCTGACGTGCCGTGCGCTCATAGTCGGAGTTACCGACATGGCGCAGTCTTGCGTATGCAAGTGACTGGTTGCCGTTCAGGTGCAGGTCGCCGCCCTTTTTGATGTAGTCGGTGCCCTTCTTGTTGCCGAGGTACTTGTTCTGCTCATCAAGGGGATTCTGCATACCGCGGGTGTTGTCGCCGTTCGGGTCTGCACCGGGGTAGCCGTTAGCCTCGTCATCGGTGACGGTAAGGTCAAGTCCGCCGAGGGTATCGACGATATCTATGAACACCTTGAAGTTTACGAGCACATATCTGTCGATCTTCAGACCGAGGTAATCCTCGATGGTCTTCTGCGTAAGCTCGATGCCGCCGTGCCAGTATGCCGCGTTGATACGGTTTGAATAGCCGTAATCGGGGAAGTATACATAGCAGTCGCGCATTATCGAAGTCTCGGTGATGGTGCGATCCTTCTTGTTTACGGAAATGACCATCATAACGTCGGTATTGCCCGCTTCCTCGCTGGCGGTGTCTCTCAGATCCTCACCGATGAGCAGGATATTCATAACGTCCTTGTTGGATATCATCTCAGCCTTGCCGCGAAGCTCCTTCAGCTTTTCATCGGCGGTCATGGTGTCCATGGTATCGGGACGTGAGAAGTCAACGTCCGAATATGTGGGAGCCTCGGAGTTGCTTATCTTCTTGCCTGTACGGTCGAACAGTCCGAGGTAGTGATCTACGATAAGTACCACCGCGAGTGCCAGCAGCAGGAAAAGACCGATCACAAGTCCGATAACGGTCTTGAGCTTTTTCTTGTCCGGCGACTTCTTTTCGCCGTCAGACGACTTGGGCGCATTCTTGCCGAACTCATTTTCATAGCGTTCGAGTGCTGCCTTTCTGCGCTGTTCTCTGTCTGTGTCGGTGCCGCCTGCGGGCTTTTTCTCGGCAGGTTCGGGCTTGGGCGAAGTCTTTGCGAACTCCTCATCAAAGCGCTCGAGAGCTGTCTTTTTGGGCTGTGCCTTGCCGCCGTTCTCAGCGGGCGCGGGCTTTGTCGGCTGAGCGGGAGCTGCCGACGGGCGGGGTCTTGCGGGTGCGGGTCTTGCGCCGCTCTGAGCATTTGCTGCGGGTGCGGGCTTCACGCCGTCCTGCTTGCCCTGCTGAGGTCTTGTGCCGTTCTGCGAAGGCTGACCGCCGCGCTGCGGGGGACGCCTTTTCGGGGGTGCGGGACGCTTAGGCGGCTGACCGCCTGCGGGTCTCTGAGGTGCGCCTGCGGGTCTCTGTGCCTGTGCGGGCTTCGGAGCGGCTTCCGCCTGAGAAGCCTTTTCAGCGGCAGCAGCCGCCTTATCGGCAACAGAGCTTATCTTGTCCTCCGAGGGCTTGGGAGCCGCGGGCTTTGCAGCGGGTGCGGACTTTGAAGCCGACGCTGTGAATGATATATCGGGCTTTGGCTGAGCCTTATTTTCATTTAATGCGGGAGCTTCGGCGGTCGTCTTGGCTGCCTTTGACTCCTGCTCAACTTTTTTCTTTGCTGAGGAGATCATTTCGGATATCCCGGTAAGAGTATCACCTATATCCGTTCCCGGTATTAAATTATTGTCGTTATCCGGCAAACCGAGTCCTCCTTTCGGTAATCAAAAAAACACACGGTATCCTCAATTCCAACGTGAATACCTATACTAGAATATTATATACCAAACTGCACAAAATTACAACTCACATTTTCGACAAATTTACAGTAACGCTTTTCGGGGTTTTTATACTTGATTATTAAAAGCTGTGTTATTTAGGTGAATATGGCGTGAGCCGCCGCTTCGACCCGTTGCGCGGGCGGCGGGTGGTATCATGTATATCGGGAGGTGACAGACACGAAGATATACATTGATGTGCTTGTGCTGACGAACGCCGTCATCACCCTCTGCTACCTGCGGTGCGCGGCTGCCGTCTGCCGCGAAAGGCTCAAAGGCAGCCGCCTTGCCGCCGCTTCGGTCATCGGCGGGGTGGGGTCGCTGCTTGCCATACCTCAGAGCAGCAGCTTCGCGGGGGCGCTGATGCTCACCCTTGCGAAAGCGGGAGTGATACTCGCCGTCACGGCGGCGGCATTCGGGAAAAAGACCCCCGCAGAGATGCTCGGGCGGGCGGCTGTATATCTGCTCTGCGATATACTGATGGGCGGGGTCTGCCTTGCCCTCGTGACGCTTACACGCAGGCGGATACTCACGGTACGCAATTACGTCGTCTATTTCGATATCTCGCTGTGGCAGATGGCTGTCGGGTGTGCCGCGGTATACCTTATTATAACAGCGGCAGGTGCTGTGCGGATCAGGCACAGTGCCTCGGCGGGATACAGGGTCAGCTACGCCCTCGGCGGTTACAGCAGGGATTTCCCCGCCATCGCCGACACGGGCAACCGCCTGACCGACAGCTTTACGGGAGAGCCCGTGGTGATATTCCGCTCGGACGACCTCTGGCGGCGATACAGCCTCGACCGCCCCGAGCTGATGGCAGCATACGGCTTCCGCCCCGTGCCGTTCGAGACTATAAGCGGAGAGGGGGTGGTGTATGTAACGTCCCGCGGGAGCGTCACCGTCACCGATGCGGGCAGGAGCTTTGAAGCCGCCTGCTGCGCGGGGATACTGCCCTCGGGCGGCAAGGAGTACGCCATATTCAATCCCGAACTGCTGAGCCGCTGAAACAGCTGCACTTTTAAGGCTTTCGGGCAAACGACAAAGGAGGAACATCATGAAGATCGCAGACATCATAGCATGGATCAGAAGAAAGCTGCGTCCCCGCGCTGCCCGCGTGGACTACATAAACCGCCCCGACGCACTTCCCGCACCCCTGGGGCGCGAGGAGGAAGCCAAAGCCGCCGCCGCGCTGAAATGCGAGGAGACCCGAAAGCAGGCGTGCGAAAAGCTTATCGTACACAATCTTCGGCTGGTGGTGTACATAGCAAAGAAGTTCGAGCCGACGGGCTGCGGGCAGGAGGATCTTGTCTCGATAGGCACGATAGGGCTTATAAAGGCGGTAAGATCATTCGATCCCGACAAGAACATAAGGCTCGCGACCTACGCATCACGCTGCATCGAAAATGAGATACTGATGTATCTTCGCAAGATGTCCAACCGTCCCGCCGAGATATCCATAGACGAACCATTGAGCGCCGACCGCGACGGCAACGAGCTTCTGCTCTCTGACGTTATAAGCTCCGACGAAGAACCGATAGGCGAAAAGCTTGCCCGCGAAAGCGAGCGGCTGAGGCTTATGGCGGAGATAGAAAAGCTTTCAGAGCGTGAGCGGACGATAATGGAGCTTCGCTTCGGGCTGAACGGCGGGCGGGAGCTCACGCAGAAGGAGGTCGCCGAGCGCATCGGCATCTCGCAGTCATACATATCGCGGCTGGAAAAGAAGATCGTCAAGACGATAAAGCTGAGGCTCGAGACCGTCTAGCAAGCAAAAGGAGCACCGGAGGGGTTCGGTGCTCCTTTTACTGAGGGGAGGAATCATTTATTTTGGAGTGTCTCTTTCTTTGTTCTGTCTATATTATATCCGCCAAACCTTAAACCTGGTTTAAAGTAAGATGAAAAGTCGGTGAAATGTTAAGGCAACACCGCACAACCACCGCCTAACGGCTTTGCACGTCATCTGCTTGCACAAATTCCGTCATATTACCCAAAGTTTCCTTGACTTGCGCCGGCAAGCCCGCGTCAACTTTAGGCAATCTGACGAAATTTCCGGCAGCACATCTGACGCACAATGATTGTGCGATATTGCCTTAAAGAACGGCATACGAAAAAAGGCTGCGCCGTGCAGGGCAGCCTTTTTCATTATGTCAGTCAGTTTGTTTATCAAACGGAGCTGTGTGCCTTTACATAGTCAACGACCGCGTCAACGGTGGTGAATGCCATGGAAACGCAGGTGTCGGCACAACCGTAGTAGATGGCGATGCGGCCTGTGTCCTTGTCGCAGAGGGTAGCGCAGGGGAAGGTAACGTTCTGAACGTCGCCTACGCACTCATAGATCTCCTGCGGGCTGAGCAGATACTCTGCACAGCGGTACTTGACCTTCCAGGGCTCCTCGAGGTCGAGTATGCAGGCGGAGAAGCTGTATACGAAGCCGTTGCAGCTCTCAAGAACACCGTGATAGAAGCAGAGCCAGCCCTCGGAAGTCTCTATCGGGATAGGACCTGCGCCGATCTTCTTGGACTCCCATGCCTTGAGGGGTCCCATAACGTGTCTGTGCTCGCCCCAGTACTTCATATCGGGGGACTGAGAGATGTACATATCGCCGAAGGGGGTGTGACCGCTGTCGGAAGGACGGCTGAACATCACATACTTGTCGTTTATCTTTCTGGGGAACAGCACGCCGTTTCTGTTGAAGGGCAGGAATGCGTTCTCACACTGATAGAAGGTCTTGAAGTCGAAGGTGTAGCCGACACCGATGGTGGGCTTCCAGCCGTAAGCGTTGCACCATGTCACCCAGTATCTGTCGCCGATAAAGCATACTCTGGGGTCATAGCCGTAGCCCCACTCGTTAACGCCCTCGGTAGACTTTTCAGCCTGCTCGAAAACGATCCTGTCGGGGTCGATGTTCCAGTGGATACCGTCATCGGAGAAGCCTGCGTGAAGCTCCATGTTGCGGCTCTTGTCGTCAACTCTGAACACACCCGCGAACTTGCCCTCAAAGGGAACTACCGCGCTGTTGAAAATAGAGTTTGAAGTGGGAAGAAGGTTTCTGGGGATAATGGGGTTTGCGTTGTATCTCCATACAACGTCATTGCAGCCCTCGGGCTTGTCCTGCCAGGGGATATTGGGGAGGGATACGCCGTTTAAGATCTCTGCGCTCATTTTTGATTCCGCCTTTCATTTTCTTATTTTTACACAATTCCATACCGCTTGTCGGGTACATTTCTATTAAACCACAAATCTCAAAAAAATGCAAGACCTTTGAATTTTATGAAAACGATTAATCAGCAAATGTAAACGTTATCTATCGTAATTTAACAAAAAATTTACAGTCTTCCTCCCTCCAAGCCCGTTCGTTGAGCGATAATGGTTACAATCCACTATTCCCGCCCCATTATTTTGTGCAACATTTCTCACGGAACGGACTTGCCATTCTCAATATTATATGGTATAATCATAAGTGTATATCGTTATTTCAAGCGGGGTTAAACGTTTAAGTTCCCACTGTTGAACGAAAATATGCTCTTTAAGATAGTACTTACGGAGGTGCAAGTAAATGAAAAAACTTATAACTGCACTCACAGCTGCCGCAATGCTGGCAGCACCTGTATCCGTTCTCCCCGCCTCGGCAGAGAGCGTATCCCTTCAGAACGAAGTCGGCTGTCCCGGCGTCAAGCTCTCACAGCCGAAGATCACAAAGATATCCAAGACCTCCGACAGCGTGACCCTCGTGTGGGGCAAGGTCAAGAACGCTTCGGGCTACAAGGTGTTCAAAAAAGTCGGCGGCAAGTACAAGGTCGTCGGTGTCATCAAGGGCGGAAAGACCGTAAAGTATAAGGTAAAGGGTCTGAGATCCGGCACGGTATATAACTTCAAGGTCCGCGCTTACAGGAAAAAGTCGAGCAAGACCTGCTGGAGCAAATACAGCAAGGGCAGGAACGTCACCACAAAGTACGGTCTCGGCAACGGCAATTTCAGCTGCCCCAAGTATTCGGTAAAATATTACGATCAGGTCTGGGACGTTGATGTATCCGACAAGTACACCGTTACTTTCATCTGCAAAAAGGACAGCAATGCAAGCATCACCATTTGCTATGACTATGATTATGTTCTTGAAAAGGGCGTTACCGCAAAGGATCTGGCGCAGCAGGCTGTTGATTCTGTAGATGCACAGCACCCCAATATACACGCAGAGATGGCGGGCGAGGACAAGATAGGCGGCGTGAAAGCATACAGAGTGCATATGCACGGCGATGAGTATTCTCCCATCGACCCCGAGTATGATATCTACACAGCCTATGCCGTCAAAGACCGCCGCATAATGAGCGTCGTCTGCCATATCAGGAACGACCACTACGAAGAATACGGCAAGATAATGGACAATATCATGAGAACATTCAAGTTCAAAAAGTAACGCAGCAGTCGCTGCTGTAAAAAGAAAAAACACAGGGAGATAGATCTAAATGTCACAAGCAGAAGTTAATGAAAGCTTTATGATGAAGGACGTGCAGTGTGTGCGGCTGGCGGCAGGCAGATATGAAGCCGTGGTATCGCCGCAGTACGGCGCGTCCGTCTGGAGAATGAGGGATACCGTCAACAACGTTGAGGTGTTCCGCTACCGCGATGACGTAACAGCCGAGCAGATAGACTGCGCGCGAGAGATATGGGGTCTGCCGACCCTTTACCTGCCCAACCGCTTTGACGGCGGACTGCTCAGGACCTCTGACGCGGAGTATCACCTCCCCGTAAACGAGACTGCTCTCGGCAATTTCATACACGGCTGGGCACACAAGAGAGCCCACAAGGTAGAAAAGTGCGGCACCGACGGAGACACGGCTTTCGCAGTTACATCCTTTACACATGACAGCTCCGATCCGATGTACGAATACTTCCCGCTGGACTTCAAGCTTACATACACCTTTGAGCTTTCGGAGGAGAAAGGGCTTGTGCAGACTGTAAGACTCGATAACCTGAGCCGCAAGAAGCTGCCCGTTTCGGTATGCACCCACACCTGCATAAACTCCCCGCTGACCTCCGGCAGGGATGAGTCGGCGCTGAGGCTCCGCGTACCGATCTACGAGCGCTGCGAGCTTGACGAAAGATGCCTGCCGACAGAGAAGCTGCTGGCTCTTTCGGAAACGGATATGCCCTACAAGGACGGCTCGATGAAGCCTGTCCTGCATGACATCTCAAACGATATGTACACCGCCTGCACGGGCGAGCTGGACGGCGAGGGATTCTACGGCGTAGTTATCACAGACACGGCCACAGGCGTTCGCCTCTGCAATGAAGTCTCCGAGGAATACAAGTTCTGGAATATGTGGAACGACAGAGGCTTCAACGGCTACTTCTGCCCCGAGCCCATGACCGCTATGATAAACTGCGCGAACTTAAAGCTCAGCCCCGAGGTAAGCGGTTACAGAGAGCTTTCGGAAGGCGAGAGCTTTGAATGCAGACAGAGATTCTTTACTCTGGCTGCCAAGTGAGGAAAGACTTATGAAGTTCAGACTGACGGCTCTACTGCTGGCGGCTGCTGTGGCTTTCAGCTTTGCGTCCTGCGGGAAGGTCGATGATGATGATAAGAACAAGTCGGAAAACTCCGTTACCGACGGCTATAGCTCAGACGAAGAGAAGTCTATATCCGATGCCAAAAAGCTCATCGCTGACTGGTATGAGCTTACAAATGCCTATAAATACAGCGAAGCGGTAAAGCTCATGACCCCCGAATACGCCTCTCAGAGCGGCTTCGATCAGCTTGCCGACGGCACTCCCTCCGATAAGATCGTTTATGAGTTCATCGAAGACGGTGTTCTGCTTTCGATGGACGAGAACGGTGACCTCACCGTCGAGATAGGCGTAGAGCTCACAAAACCCGATGAAAGCAAGCAGGTGATATATCTTTCAGTCACCTGTTATGATAAAGGACCTCTGCTCTCGGGCGGAAGCTCCGCAGAAAGCGGCGAAAGCACAGGCGATATGACAAACGCCCCCGACCCCGCCGCACAGACTTGATACACGACTATCTGCTCCGCAAGGAGTCAAATAGACCCCGCAGGCAGCTGCTTTCGGGGATATACAGAAAGGTGGAAATTATTATGAAATTCGGTTTTTTTGACGACGTAAACAAGGAATACGTCATCACAAACCCCAGAACACCCTATCCGTGGATTAACTACCTCGGAACACAGGAATTCTTCTCGCTGATCTCCAACACAGCGGGCGGCTATTCTTTCTTTAAGGACGCAAGACTTCGCCGTATCACGAGATATCGCTATAACAACGTTCCCGTTGATATGGGCGGAAGATATTTCTACATCAACGACTGCGGCACGGTCTGGAACCCCGGCTGGAGCCCCGTAAAGACCGAGCTTGACAGCTATTCCTGCCGCCACGGTCTCGGCTACACCGTTATCAAGGGCGAAAAGAACGGCATTGAGGCTGAGGTTACATTCTTCGTGCCCCAGGACTTCAATGGCGAGATACAGAAGGTAGTCCTCAAGAACACCTCCTCCGCTCCCAAGAGCTTCAAGCTCTTCTCCTTCCTTGAATGGTGCCTGTGGAACGCTTCCGATGACTGCGAGAACTTCCAGAGAAACTTCAACACCGGTGAGGTCGAGATAGAGGATTCTACCATCTTCCACAAGACCGAGTACAAGGAGCGCCGCGATCACTTCGCATTCTATTATGTAAACGAGAAGATCTCGGGCTATGACACCGACAGAGAGTCCTTCATGGGTCTTTACAACGGTTTCGGCAACCCGCAGACCGTTATGGCAGGCAAGCCTTCAAACTCCGTTGCAGACGGCTGGTCGCCCATCGCTTCCCACTGCCTCGACATCACCCTCGGCGCAGGCGAGACCAAGGAGCTCGTATTCATGCTCGGTTACGTTGAGAACCCCCTCGAGAAGAAGTTCAACGCAGACGGCAGCATGAACAAGGAAAAGGCTTACGCCATGATCGAGCAGCTCGGCACACCCGAGAAAGCTGACAAGGCTCTCGCAGAGCTCAAGGCTTACTGGAACAGCCTGCTGTCTCAGTACACCGTTAATACTTCCGATGACAAGCTCAACAGAATGGTAAACATCTGGAACCAGTATCAGTGCATGGTAACATTCAATATGTCCCGTTCCGCTTCCTACTTCGAGAGCGGTATCGGCAGAGGCATGGGCTTCAGAGACTCCAACCAGGATCTGCTCGGCTTCGTACACCAGATCCCCGACAGAGCAAGACAGAGAATACTCGACCTTGCTGCTACACAGTTCCCCGACGGCGGCTGCTATCATCAGTATCAGCCCCTTACCAAGAAGGGCAACGACGCTATCGGCGGCGACTTCTCCGATGACCCGCTGTGGATGATCCTTTCCACCGCACAGTACATCAAGGAAACAGGCGACTACGCTATCCTTGATGAGATGGTTCCCTATGACAACGATCCCGCACAGGCTCAGCCGATGATGCACCACCTCGAAAAGAGCTTCTGGCACGTTGCAGAGAACGTAGGTCCTCACGGACTTCCCCTCGCTATGAGAGCTGACTGGAACGACTGCCTCAACCTCTCCTGCCACTCCGACACCCCCGGCGAGAGCTTCCAGACCTACACCAGCCCCAAGTACGGCGCAGACAAGTTCTCCAAGGTAGCAGAGTCCGTAATGGTAGCTGCTATGATGGCATTCATCGGACCCGAGTACGTTGCGCTCTGCAAGTACAAGGGACTTGACGATGAAGCTGCAAAGGCTCAGGCTGAGATCGACAAGATGAACAAGAACACCCTCGAATACGGCTTCGACGGCGAATGGTTCCTCCGCGCTTACGATGACTTCGGCAAGAAGGTCGGCTCCAAGGAGTGCGAGGAAGGCAAGATCTTCATCGAGCCGCAGGGCTTCGCTGTTATGGCAGGTCTCGGTCACGAAGACGGCAAGGACAAGCTCACTATGGATTCCGTCAAGAAGTGGCTCGATTCCAAGTACGGCCTTGTACTCAACCAGCCCGCATTCACCAAGTACTACAAGGAATACGGCGAGATCTCGACCTATCCCGGCGGTTACAAGGAGAACGCAGGTATCTTCTGCCACAACAACGCATGGATAATCTGTGCTGAGGCTGCTATCGGCAACGGCGACAGAGCTTTCGAGTATTACAGCAAGATCGCTCCCGCATACCTCGAGGAGATCAGCGACCTGCACCGCACCGAGCCTTACGTTTACGCTCAGATGATCGCAGGCAAGGACGCTAAGCGTCACGGCGAAGCAAAGAACAGCTGGCTGACAGGTACCGCAGCATGGAACTTCGTGGCTGTATCCCAGTACATCCTGGGTGTCATCCCCGACTACAACGGTCTGAAGATAGATCCTTCCATTCCTCACGAGTGGGACGGCTACACCGCTTCCCGTCAGTTCCGCGGCGCTACATACAACATCACCATCAAGAACCCCGACCACGTTTGCCACGGCGTTAAGAGCATGACCGTCAACGGCAAGGCAGCAGAGGGCAATGTAGTTCCCGCAGCTGCAAAGGGCGCTACCGTTGAGGTAGAGGTAGTTCTGGGCTGATAAGGCTTACGGCTGAAACTCATATACGAATAAGTTTAAAGGCTGCACTCCGCGGGGAGGGCAGCCTTTTTTCCTCAAAGCCCTTGACAAATGCAGGGCTGTGGTGTATAATATAGATATGAAAAGGGCGCCGTACATTGCGTAGCGGTTCTACCCTCGTTTTGGTTTTTTTATAAATAACCGTCCCAAGTGGTAGGTGGGGCGGTTATTTTTTTCTGTCGTTGTTAAGATCTATGATAGCAATAACTACTAAAAGCAGTGTAAGTACCTCTATGATCGTCATGTAGGATCCCCTCCTCTCGGAGGGTCAGATTGAACCGCCTTTGCCGCTGATGTACAGCACCCATGTTATTATAGCATATAGAGAATATTTTGTCAATTTTTAAGGCTGCACTCCGCGGGGAGGGCAGCCTTTTTGCTGACTTTAAGCCGTTCATGCCGCACAAAATAATGTGATCGCAAAGGATCTGCCGCTCCTGACCGGGCTTTTTCGATCACAGTCACGCTAAGCATTCGCCCCCGCCAAACAAAAAGTAAAAATTCTATGATATCTGTTGCATTTTATACTGTGGTGTGTTATAATATAGAATTAGGAATGTCCGCACGGACGGCGGGCAGTGCTGAAAAATGTAAAAGGAGATAAAGTTATGCCAAAGCTTACTGACATCAATAAGATCCTTATCATAGGCTCGGGTCCTATCATCATCGGACAGGCTTGTGAGTTCGACTACTCGGGAACTCAGGCTTGCAAGGCTCTGAGAAAGCTGGGGTATGAGATAGTTCTCGTGAACTCCAACCCTGCTACCATCATGACCGACCCCGATGTTGCGGATATCACCTACATCGAGCCGCTGAATCTTGAAAGACTTACACAGATAATCGAAAAGGAGCGCCCCGACGCTCTGCTGCCGAACCTCGGAGGTCAGTCGGGTCTTAACCTCTGCTCCGAGCTCTCCAACGCGGGCGTGCTCGAAAAGTACGGAGTTAAGGTAATAGGCGTTCAGGTAGATGCCATCGAGCGCGGTGAGGACAGAATAGAATTCAAGAACGCTATGAGCGACCTCGGCATCGGTATGCCCCGCAGCGAAGTTGCATACTCCGTTGATGAGGCTGTTGCCATCGCAGAAAAGCTCAAGTACCCCGTAGTTCTTCGTCCCGCTTACACCATGGGCGGCGCAGGCGGCGGTATGGTATACAACGTTGACGAGCTCCGCACCGTATGTGCGAGAGGTCTTCAGGCAAGCCTTGTGGGACAGGTGCTGGTAGAAGAGTGCATCTTCGGCTGGGAAGAGCTTGAGCTCGAGGTAGTCCGCGATGCTGCGAAAAACAAGATCACCGTATGCTTCATCGAGAACATCGACCCCATCGGCGTTCACACAGGCGACAGCTTCTGCTCCGCTCCTATGCTGACCATCCCCGAGGACGTTCAGGCAGAGCTTCAGGAGATGTCCTATAAGATAATCGAATCCATCGAAGTTATCGGCGGCTGCAACTGTCAGTTCGCAAGAAACCCCGAGGACGGACGCATCGTCGTTATCGAGATCAACCCCCGTACCTCACGCTCCTCCGCACTGGCTTCAAAGGCTACAGGCTTCCCGATAGCTCTCGTTTCCGCTATGCTCGCCTGCGGTCTTACCCTTGATGAGATCCCCTGCGGCAAGTACGGATCTCTTGACAAGTACGTTCCCGACGGCGACTATGTAGTTATCAAGTTCGCTCGCTGGGCGTTCGAGAAGTTCAAGGGCGCAGAGGACAAGCTCGGCACACAGATGAAGGCTGTCGGCGAGGTAATGAGCATCGGCAAGACCTACAAGGAAGCTTTCCAGAAGGCTATCAGAAGCCTTGAAACAGGCAGATACGGTCTCGGATTTGCTAAGAATTACAACAAGCTCACAAAGGACGAGCTTATCGCAAAGCTCAGATTCCCGAGCAGCGACAGACAGTTCATCATGTACGAAGCTCTCCGCAAGGGCGCTACCGTAGAGGAACTCTGGCAGCTCACCAAGATAAAGCACTGGTTCATCGAGCAGATGAAGGAACTCGTTGACGAGGAGCAGGCACTTCTCGGCATGAAGGGCGCAGTTCCCGCCGAGCCTGTTCTCAAGCAGGCAAAGCTCGACGGCTTCTCCGACAGATACCTCAGCTCTCTGCTTGAAGTGACAGAGGAAGAGATAAGAAACGCACGCATAGGCTTCGGCATCAAGGAAGCCTGGGAGGGCGTTCACGTTTCGGGCACAGAAAATGCCGCTTACTACTACTCCACCTACCACCTTAACGAGGACAAGAGCCCCGTCAACACCGACAAGCCCAAGATCATGATCTTAGGCGGCGGCCCCAACCGCATCGGTCAGGGTATCGAGTTCGACTACTGCTGCGTACACGCGGCACTGGCTCTGAAGAAGCTGGGCTTTGAGTCCATCATCGTAAACTGCAACCCCGAGACCGTTTCCACCGACTACGACACCTCGGACAAGCTCTACTTCGAGCCGCTGACCCTTGAGGACGTTCTCGCTATACACGACAAGGAAAAGCCCGTGGGCGTTATCGCACAGTTCGGCGGTCAGACTCCTCTGAACCTT
>JAILFN010000018.1 GCA_024697545.1 Ruminococcus sp. | reverse complement strand
TTCTCGTTCACAAGCATCATAGGCGAAATTGCATCAATATAGCTCCGATAGCTTCCGTCAGCAACCATTTTGGCAGTAATATTTTTCCCGCTCCAGCCTGATGCGGACTTTGCGATCTCGTTCAAATCATCATCAGTCAATTCAGTTTCTGAAGAACTGTCACGTCCACTCCAATCTTCAGCATGGAAGCTCGCTGGTCCTGTCTGCTGAAATACAAGTTTGACAGGGATCGGGGAATCCTCAGCGTGACTGTAAGCATATAGCATTGCCAGATACCCTCCGGCAGATTGACCGGACGTAGCCATCTGCTTAATATCTAAGCCCCGTTGTAAGCATTCATTTTTGATAGACTTAACGCACATCAGCATTTGTTCATTCATCATATTGATATTGGCATTTTCGTCTTTACCCATCAGAGAATAATTTGTCGTTGCTGTGATAAAACCTTTCGATGCAAAATATTTACACCACATATCCTCATCTGCCTTATCACCTGATGTAAAGCTGCCGCCGTGAATAAAGAGGATCAAAGATGTTTCTTTGCCATTCATTAGTTGCTTGGGAATATACAGGTCGTAAACATTCTCTTTTCCTTCACCATAGCTAAGGTTCATAACGACCTCTCCTTTACTTGACAAATCCGTCATCTTGTGATACTATAATATCACAAAACGGCTGCAAAGTCAATAAAATCGGGAAAATGATACTATTTGGCGAAAAAGTATCATCAGGCAGAAAGGAAAAGCGGAAAATGTCAGAATATGTGACCTCAGCCTACGGCGAAGCGCTGTTCAAGCTGATGAAAAAGAAGAACATCGAAAAGATAACCGTGGACGAGCTGTGCGAGGAAGGCGGCATCGGCAGAGCGACCTATTTTCGCAATTTCAAATCAAAGGACGAGATCATCACCGCCTACATTATCATGAAGTGGCGTGAATATGAGCGTGAACACAGACTAAAGGAGCATCAGTTGAGTGACGGCTATCGTGTCAGGCGATATTTTGATTTCTGCTATTCACTGCGGAAAAAGAACGATCTCATCATCGGGCAGGGACATCACGGAGCGATCCTCTCGGCTTATGAGGTCATCATGACCGACAGCGACACCGAGCAGACCTCGGACACCTACGAAAGCTACTACCTTGCCTACGGGCTTTTCGGCATATTTATGAAGTGGGCAAGGAACGGTTATGCCGAGTCGGTGCAGGAGATGACGCAGATCGTGGTGGAGAGGATATTTGCAGGAAATATGGAATAAATGAAGCCCTGGAAAATGCTTATGTGAGCAGATCTCAGGGCTTTATCTGTTATTCAGTTACAGTAGAGTATGCTTTTATTGTGGCGTGCGCCATAATCATAATATCAACTTATGTGAAACAGAATTAGAGTGCGTCAATAGTCTACGTTTTTTTGGCGCACTATCATGTTAGTCATAACCTGCTTTCTATAATTCTTCTCAAAGATATACTCAAATGCCACCGTTACATAGGGTTCGGGGATAACGAACATTTCTTTGCTGCTGTGTCGCATGGCTTCCGCATATCTTAAAGATTATACTTTCCAACTGTTCAGACCCTTAACAAATTCGGGTGAACCATGGTCAACGATCTCGCTGTGACCAAGGTCAAGCTCTGCGATCTTCTGCATATCCTCATCGGTAAGAGCGAAGTCCCAGATGTCGATATTCTGCTCCATACGCTCCACATGAACAGACTTCGGGAGAATTGAAACACCACGCTGCGTGTTCCATTTGAGGGCGATCTGAGCAGCGGCCTTGCCGTACTTACTGCCAATTTCCGAGAGAACAGGGTGAGAGAAGATGCCGTGCTTGCCCTCGGCAAGCGGCCCCCACGCCTGCGGAGCGATACCGTATTCCTTCATTGTTGCAAGGGCATTTTCCTGCTGGAAGAACGGGTGCAGCTCTACCTGATTTACCGCAGGAATGATATCCACATTCTCGCAGAGATTTGCAAGGATCGCAGGATAGAAATTGGAAACGCCGATTGCCTTGACAAGTCCTTCCTTGTAGGCTTTTGTGATGCCTCTGTACGCTGCGAAATATTCGCCCATAGGCTGGTGCAGGAGAATGAGGTCAACATAGTCAAGCCCCAGCTTTGCAAGAGATGTTTTCACGGACTCATAAGCTGTGTCCTCAGTTTTCATGTTGGACACCCACACTTTAGTAGTGATAAAAAGCTCCTCACGCTTTACGATGCCGTCAGCAATTGCACGGTTCACTGCCTTGCCGACAGCTTCCTCGTTCATGTAAGCCTGTGCTGTGTCGATCAGACGGTAGCCTGTCTTGATCGCATCGAAGACTGCCTGCTCGCATACGGCAGGATCAGGCACCTGAAATACGCCGAAGCCCTCCAGCGGCATTTTTGCTCCTGTGTTCAGTGTTACGAATTCCATGATCGTATCCTCCATAATATTATATGTTCAGATTTTTAAGCCATTTTTCGACCTGTTTTGCCGCACCTGTTTCCGCTGTTTTCATTTCAACAGGCAGACCGTTCATCACAACGGTCGCATTCGGTTCAAGCTCACGAATGGTATCATATGTACCGCCGTCGTGAGAACCCATGTGCGTGTTGAACGGAATAATGGTCTTGCCGCTGAAATCGTACTTGTCAAACAGCGTGTAAATGATCATCGGGAAGGTGTACCACCACATGGGATAGCCGATGAAAATGGTGTCGTAATCAGCGATATTGATGTCGTTTTTGATCTCAGGTCGCATATCCTCGTCATGTTCCTT
>JAILFN010000085.1 GCA_024697545.1 Ruminococcus sp. | reverse complement strand
CTGAGCAGCCTTTTTCAGTCCAATCTCATCCGAGAGCTTCAGCGCTTCTTCTTTGAATTCTTTACTGTACTTCATAGTCGTTTTCCCTTTCCGGTTTTGTTACTTATATTCTACCAGATTTTTGGGTGTTTGTCGACTGCTATTTTAGTATAACACTTCAAACACTTCAAAAGAAGATGCTTGGGCGTTGCCCTGTGATGGATACGGCGGTCTTTTGTCGGCTGCGGCAGGATGCAGAGCTTCTTTGTAAGTATCAACGGCGTTATCCATGATGAAATATCAGTGAAGTTTACACATCATTTGATAAAGAGGGAATGGCATATGAAAAAAGTAAGCGAAGCTATCGGAAAATATATGGCAGTCATCGTGCTTGCGGTCGCGGTCCTTGCGCTGTTTCTGCCGCAAAGCTGCCTGTGGATACAGACCTCGTGGGTGAATTACCTGCTGATGATCGTGATGTTCGGCATGGGGCTTACTATGAAGCCTTCTGATTTCGGCGTGGTATTCTCACGCCCGAAGGATATGATCGTCGGCTGCACGGCGCAGTTTCTTATCATGCCGCTGCTGGCATTTGCACTCGGCAGGCTGTTCGGGCTCAGCAGCGAGCTGCTTGTGGGTGTGATACTTGTCGGCACCTGCCCGGGCGGAACTTCAAGCAATGTAATTACATATCTTTCAAAGGGTGACGTTGCCCTCTCGGTCGGTATGACAAGCGTGAACACCCTTCTTGCGCCGCTGCTCACGCCTGCGCTGACATATCTGTTTCTGCGTACATCGGTCGATGTTGATGTGAGAGCCATGTTCATATCAATAATCCGTGTGGTCGTGATCCCCATAGGGCTCGGCATACTGATAAACAAGCTGATACCGAAATTCAGCGATAAGGCAAAGGATATACTGCCAAGCGTTTCTGTAACGGCTATCTGCCTAATCGTGGCTGCGGTGGTATCACATAACAGCGAAAAGATACTCACCACAGGTGCTCTGATCTTCGCGGTCGTAATACTCCATAATCTTTTGGGCTATGCCTGCGGTTATCTCATCGGGCTGATCTTCCGAATGGATATGCCGAGAAAAAAGGCTGTTGCTGTTGAGATCGGTATGCAGAACTCGGGGCTTGCCACCACCCTTGCGGGCAGCGCTTTTCCCGACCTTGCGATGGCTACGGTACCGGGGGCTGTGTTCTCTGTATGGCACAATATCTCGGGGGCGATACTTGCGGCGGTGTTCAGGAGGATAGAATCTTCCGACCCTGCCGAAGGCACTGTAAAAGATTGACCTCACAGGCTTATATGATAAGCGGCACTTGATGTAAAAACCAAGTGCCGCCTGTATTTTTATAAGAATGCCGTTATCATTCTTCTGGCGATATCCATTCTGGTAAGGGTGCTTTTGCAGTCTTCGCCCGTATCAAGGATATACCGCTCATAGCCGTTGATTATCCTGACACCGCTGGGGTGGTTCAGCACACGCTTGAAACGGCTGCCGTAGGTGGCATGAACGTGACCGTGGATCATAAACTTCGGCTGACAGCGCTCCATCAGCTCGTTGAAGCACTCAAAGCCCCTGTGCGGTAGGTCGTCCATATCGCCGTAACCTCTTGCGGGGGAATGCGTGACAAGGATATCAAAGCCCGAGTTGTTGAATATTGTCTGCTTGGTGCGCCATATCCGCTGCCGCATTTCCTTTTCGGTGTACATATAGGGCTTGTCGCCGTATTTCATCGAGCCGCCAAAGCCCAGAAAGCGCAGCCCGCCGATGGTCACGATCTTTCCGTCTATATCCTCACAGCCCTCGGGCGGGTGTTCGGTGTATTTTGTATCGTGGTTGCCGGGGACATACAGCACAGGCACCTTGCCCATCGTTACCAGAAACTCAAGATATTCCGCTTTCAGATCGCCGCAGGAGACTATAAGGTCTATCCCTTCAAGCTTGTCGGGGGTGAAATAGTCCCAGAGCGCCTTGCATTCTTCGTCTGCCAGGATCAGTATTTTCATAGCTCATCTATGTTGTCGTTCAGCCAGTCCATTGAAACTATATCGGCGGTCTTCATGGTATGACGGTCGGTCGGTATTCCGACCTTCTTATCTGTCTCCGCCTGCATGACCGTTCCAGAGCTTGTGTGCAGCTCACCCGTGAAAGGGTCATAGCCGCCGTTTACTATCGAGTTCTTGAAGAATGCAAGCAGCTTTTCCGTGCGATAGTCGAGGTTGTTCACTCTTATGTCAACAACACCTGTCGATAGCCCGAACCAGTAGCCCGCAGACTTTTTGTCTTTGAGCCTTTCGCCCAGTTCCCATGCGCCCGAAAGCACCGACTGAACGATCTGAACATAGTATTTGCCCCAGCTGAAATAGGGCGTGCCGATGTATTCGTCCTTTGATGTGCCGATGTGATAAAGCCCCGGGCGCTTCATAATGTCATTTCTGCCCGAGTAGTCAAGATCGGCATAATACTTAACACCCTGCGCTGCCCATTTTTCGCGGATGTCCGTGCCGTTGTCGTATGTCAGCAGCACCCTGCATTCGGGGTCGATGAGCGACACGCCGACAGCAAAGGCGTTGAGGTCACGGTGATTGAGGGCGTCGGCAGAGCTTGCAAGATAGCCTATGCGTCTCGGCGCGTCACCGCCCTCTCGCAGCAGCATATCGGCGGCAAGGATACCCATAAGGAACGTCGCTTCATAAAGCTTGCCGTGGTAATACCTTATCGACGAATATTTCTGACCCGCCGAGCAGCAGATGAACTTCACGCCGGGGTCTGAAACGGCGGCTTTCAGTGCGTCGGGGATCATGCTCTCAGATACCGCAAAGATGATCTCGTTCTTATCGGCAACTGCGCGTTCGATGGCTTCACGGGGCTCGCCGATATAGCGCTCGGTCACAACGTTGTCTCCCGTCATCTCATCAACGTAAAGCCTTCCCGCCTCGTGGCTGTCTGTCCAGCGGGAGTCATCGGGCTCGGTATCATAGATGAATGCCGCACGCAGGGGCGAAGCGGCGGTGTACTTCTTTCGTCCGCTGAATATCTTCAGTATCGGGTTTACGGTCTGATCTTCGCCCATAGGTGCAGACTCTAAGTAGGCGATGTTCTCTATGCTGTTTGCATCAAGCTCGGCGCTCGCCATTTTTATGTTCTTGATTATCTGCTCCTCGCTGTCGCGGGTAAGCGTTTTAAGCGGGAATATGGAAATGTACATGAGGAATGCTTCCGACAATGCGCGGTAGTCGGAGATGCCGAGTGCTTTTTTGCATTTTCTGCAAAAGCTGAAAAACGTTGATTTAAGCTCGGCACAAAGGCTGTCGTCCCATCTGCCGCTGAGGTCCTGACCCAGCATATCGGCAAGGCGTGTATACTCTCCCGGCTCGGAGAACACGATATAGAAATTCTTAGTAGCCGCATAAAAATCCAGATACTCGGCATATACCTTGTATTCGCGGCTTTCATTCGGTTCGGGCATTATCCTGTAAACGTCCGCCAGGATAAACTCCATATCGCCGAATTTAGACACCGAGACACGCTTGTTGCCTTCCTGAACGTAGTAGTCGTTCATGAATTCATAGACCTTTATCGCATCACGGATGCCCTCCTGCAAAAATGAATCATAGAGATCCGACCACTTTGTCGCAAACTCTGTACCTTCTTCAAGAAGCGGCATAAAGTTGTTCGCAAAAGCGGGATTCCGTCCCGCTTCTTTATTGCCGATGATACGGTCTACGGGCAGTTCCATAAGCCCGAGATGTATTTCGCTTCCCGAGCTACTGACGCTCTCAAGCTTATCGAGCACGGGCAGATATGGCGAAGTGTTCGTTTTCTTTGCTTTCCTGACCGCTTCTTCCGCCAGCTTTTTTGCGGCTTTGTAGTCTTCCCTCATAACTTAGTACCTCCTTGTCGGTCAAACATCATAAACATCGTCCTGCTGTAACTGATAATCGGTATCGTTGTCCATCAGCCCCAGCATTATCTCTGCAAATTTGGGGTCAAACTGAGTGCCCCTGCCCTTTTCGATCTCCGACCTTACTACCTCCTGCGGCAGCGCATCACGGTAGCTTCTTTTGGATGTCATGGCATCGTAAGCGTCCGCAACTGCTATTATCCTTGCTATCTCGGGGATATCCTCGCCCTGCAAGCCCTCGGGATAGCCTTTGCCGTCATAGCGTTCGTGATGATAATGAGCGCCGATGCTTATAAAGGACGCGATATTTATCTTTTTAAGTATGCTCGCACCGATAGCAGGGTGGGTCTTTATCACAGCAAACTCCTCATCTGTGAGCCTGCCGTCCTTATTTATTATACTGTCGGGGATACCTATCTTTCCGACATCATGCAGCAGCCCTGCAAGATATATGTCCCGACACTCTCTGTCGGTTTTGCCGTAAACTTCGGCTATCATTTCCGAATACTCTGCAACACGCCTTGAATGACCGTGGGTGTATTTGTCCTTTGCATCTATTGCCGAAGCGAGCGCGGAAGCCGACTGCATCACCATTTGCCGCATATTCTTCTGCTCACGAACAAGCAGTTCCTTTTCTCTTTCATGTGCGGCAGCAAGCTCTTCTCCATTCCTGATTATCTCAACAAGCCTTAACGCCACGGTAAGGGCGGCGATAGCAAGATTAGTGATCGAAATGCCATAGAAGAAGATCTGTACGAAAGCCGCAAGGAGAGGAACTGACGCAAAAACAAGAAGTGTTATGAGCATCATCCTGCCAAAGCTCTTGCGGTACCGTACAACTACCGTTACTGCGATCAGCCATACTATCAGAGGTATTACCGCACTTATGATATATCCGTCAGAACGCTGGTATCTGTTTTGGGCATCAAATGTGTAATACAGCCCGGTAAACTGTGATATAATCAGAAGCAGGACACCGACAAAGACAAGGATCTCATTGATCCTGAGCCTGAGAGGTATCTTTTTGCCGTCCCGGTCGGTCTTGATGAAGTCGGTAAGATACCAATTGAAGGAATGGATTATCATCAGCGGACAGAGGAAGGTCACAAAATTGCATATCCTTACCATGTGATATCCCAGTTCGCTCTCATCGCCCCTGTATATGTAGGCATAGCGGTCTGCTATCATGAGCAGGGTCGCAAATATGCCCATGATAAACAGCGACAATTTTTTGACCCTTGATGTTTTTGATACCAGTCCACAGAGAGTGACCGCAAAGCAGACTCCCGCAAGTACCAGCATAATGTTCAGTTGGTGTGCTCTTAAAAACTCCATAATATTCTTTCCTTCACCTGCCGACAGTCTGTTATCTCATCGTGATGCCCAGCATAGTCAGGTCGTCAAACTGCTCCGCTTCGCCGACGAACTCATCGACGGCAGACTTGACATTTTCAAGAAGTGTCTTCGGGTCGGAGGTGCTGCTGTTGTTCAGCACCGCAAGAAGCCTGTCCGTGCCAAAGAGTTCGTTCGCTGCATTGGTGGCTTCAGCAACACCATCGGTATACAGGAACAGCACATCACCTTTTTCAAGGGTCAGCTCATAATCCTTATATCTCATGCCGTCCATACCGCCGACAACAAAGCCGTGCTTGTCCTTGTAAAGCTCAAAATCTCCGTTTGCTTTTTTGATTATCGGGTATTCATGCCCCGCATTTGCGGCGGTCATCCTGCCTGTGGATATCTCAAGGACCCCAAACCATACTGTCACAAACATTTCAAGCTCATTGTTCCTGCATATCTGAGCATTGGTCTGCTCGAGTACCTTTGAAGGACTGCTGCCCGTCATAGCATAATTCTTGAACAAGATCTTAGATGCCATCATAAACAGCGCCGCGGGGATGCCCTTGCCGGAAACATCAGCCATTACCAAGCCGAGGTGATCGCTGTCGATAAGGAAGAAGTCATAGAAATCTCCGCCGACTTCCTTTGCGGGAGTCATTGTCGCATAAATATCAAACTCCGTACGCTCGGGGAAGGGCGGGAAGATATTCGGGAGCATCGACGCCTGTATCTTTGTGGCAAGATCAAGCTCTGTGCCGATGCGCTCACGCTCGGCGGTAACGTTTTTCAGATTGGTCATATATGAAGCCACACCGTCGGCAAGGCTTTTTACGTTGTCCGCAAGCAAACGCAGCTCGCCGCCCGTTCTTATGGACACATCTTCATATACAAGCTCCTCGGGGTCTGAATTCGACTGCATTTTCTTTACAAAAGCATCGCTGTGCTCCGCGATACTTACGATGGGACGGATAAGGTAACGTCTTGTGTTGAACAGATACAGCATAACGATCGCGGCAGTCAATACCGACGCTGTCAGTATTACCATATTGATGTAGCGCCTGAGCCCCACGTTTATCGTGTTGATATCTATCTCGACACAGATAAGACCGACTGCATTGTCATCGCTGTCAAATATCACATGGTACCCGTTGAGCATATGTCCGTATTTATCGGAATAGCCGTCAAGAGTGCCGCTGTCGCGTTTCTTGCTCAGCACGGCATTTTGCAGCGTTTTCAGGGTATCCTCGGCAAACGCGCTGTCCTCGCAGGGCTTGCCCATGTAGCTGTATATCTCGGAAAGCGGCTTGCCGGAGGAAAGCTCCTCCTGTGTTTTCGCATTTATCGCATAATGCAGACTGTGTATATCATTTACATCTTCAAAATAGATAGCATAGAGATATTCTATATCCGAGCTGTCCTTGATGCGGTTCAGCTCCGAGCGCATGACTTCATAATCCGCAGGCATATCCCTGTCTGCTATCATATCACCGAAGGAGTATCCGAGCGTTGCGGAGTAGGAATAATCCAGCACCGTATCGGCATAGGTGATGTAGCTTTTCATCACGCTGTCATAATAGAGCTTGTAGCTTATCCCCGCGATCGCCGCCGTGAGTATCCCCATAAAAAATATAGTAGTGATCGCAGTTTTTGTCTTTATGCTCATTCCCTTTTTCATAAACTCAAACCAGCCTTTTTTCGAGAATCGGGATATTTTTTTTTAATGGTATCCGTGTATCAGATCGTCCGTGCCGTTTTTGACCATGGATATATCATCAGCAGACGGCAAGGGCTGCTCGTCTGTGAAAGCCTGCACAAATGACCCCGCGGTGTGTAAGAAAAAGGTTCAGAACTTCTTCTTGACAACGATATCCACCTTGCCGTTCAGCACGCCGACAACAACATCATCGGCAAGATTGGCGATGATGGACTTTTCCAGCTCGTCCCAGGCTTCGGATCTGTTTTGCTTTTCTTCCTCACGATCGAAGGCGTTTATGTAGTTCATAAGCGACCACGCCATTTCGTCGGTTATGGGATCCATGCTTGTCGCTCCCATAGCGTAAAAACCGTATGGATCGCTGACGGCGAGCTTTGACTTGTTTTAAAGCATTATCTCGACCGAGGCGCATATTTTTCCGATGATACCCTTGACAGCGGCGTTTTTGCCGCTTTTTGAGACGCAGAGTATCTTGTCTCTGTCAGAACCGCTCATATCATAAGGCGTTACCTACAGGTGCAGCTCATAGCTGCTGCCTTTGTTTTCTATCTAGAATCTGCCCTTGCCGTAGATAAGCAGCTGCGGCAGCATACATATCATTTCCTCAGCAAGCAGACGCAGCCGCAGGGTGCTTTTCTTGTCAAGTCCGTTGTAGACCGCTACCTTTTCAGCTTCGGCGGGTATAGCGCGGTAGTCGCTTGAAAGTCTGTCAAGCTCATAAATGTCCGATCTCATTGTGTTACCTCCTGCTTAGTTTATGGTCAGGATATCGGTGAAGCCCGTTACTTCAAATATCTCCATTATATCTTCGCCGCAATTGCTGACGCTCATTTCGCCCTGCTTGTTCATGGTCTTCTGAGCCGTCAGCAGCACACGCAGTCCTGCCGAGGAGATATATTCGACCTTTGAAAAATCGAACACCAGCTTTGTGATGCCGCTGATACTATCATTGATCTCCCTTTCAAGCTGAGGCGAGGTCGTTGTGTCAACTCTGCCTTCGATCGCTATCACAAGCTCTGTTCCGTTTATGGTCTTATTTACTGTCATGATCTGTTCCTCCTAAGATGATAAAAGATAAATCTTCATAAAATAGCCTATGTATATTCTCTATTATACACTATATTTGTCATAAAGTCAATCAAATATGCGATTTTTTTAGGCTTGGCGGCTGCGAATGTTGACAGATTATGGAGCCGATGCTTTTGTTATCCGGTCTTATTAACGCCAAAACCACCCTTAGTCCACAATTCTTTAACACGTCATCTATACCACCCCGCCAATTTTCGTCACTTTTCACAATAAATCATTTAATTAACAATCGTTGACAAATGAGCAATGTTATGGTATAATCTTTACTAGGGTCACAGACCGTTAAAATTACGGTGAAAAACTATGCAAAAATTCGCGGGTCGCGCGGCGGGCGGGCGGAGGTCGTCCTCAGCTTCGCAAAGCCGTGAAAACTGCGATATTGCAGGGCTTTTC
>JAILFN010000116.1 GCA_024697545.1 Ruminococcus sp. | reverse complement strand
CGTCGGTGATTCCGAATACACGCTCGAGCTCTGCGGGGAAAGTAGTAGCGGAAGTGAAGTTCCAGAGTACATAGTTACCCTCAGTCTCGTAGTTGATCGCGTATGCGAGCTTTCTCTTGCCCCAGTCATTCATCTCAACATCAGTAGCGTTTGCCTTGATAAGCTCGTCAAACTTCTCAGTAAGAGCCTTGACATTCTCCTCGCCATTCTTAGAGCTGAATACCGCGATTACCTCATAGTTTTCGCTGATCTTTGCCATTTATATAGCACCTCCTTGTGGATATTAAAGCCTGCAAAACCGTGTCTGCAAGCAAGGACTGCCGCCCGGCATTATTCGGGCAACAATATATATTATAACACATTACACCCGCCGAGTCAAGCAAAGCGGGTGTAATGCAAATGTAAATTTTGCGTGAACGTCAGTACACTATCGAAAGTGCCAGCCAGAACATAAGGCTCAGCAGCATCTCGGCAACTATCGCACCGATAACGGCGGGGACCGATGTGCCTCCCCTTGCACGGATACGGCTTACTGCTTCCTTTTCGTCAAGCGTTTTGTCTGCGCGTATCTTCTCTATCTCTTTTCTGGCTTTGGTGTAATACCAATAGTTAGCATAAAGCCCGCATATAATGCTCAGCACCATGCTTATGAGAGAGCAGGCATTGGTCGCCATGATGAACTCTTTTGATTTTACATCTATCACGGTGTGGAACAGCACCATACCGCCCATCGAGCCCGTCTGACCATAGTATAGCAGCGAAGGCAGGCTGAGAAGAAAGGTAAGCGCAAGAACTATAATGCCTTTCTTGTTCATCTTGCGATAGAACATATAAAACTCGGGAAAGAAAAACGCCGCCAGATTGAAGGATACTTTGCCCTTAGTGGCTGCAAATCTTATAAAGCTCGCGATCAGCGAGAAGGAGCTGCGCCCCGCGAACTCCATATAATCGCCCAGTTTGATGCCGCCTATATCCGACTGTGCCGTAAGCTTTATCGTCTGACCGACCATCGGTGATGAGAATACGCCTATCGGCTCCTCATCGTGATGCTTAAAGCTTCCGTCATCGTCATTCATCCCCTGAGTTCCTGCCTCACCATTGAAGGGACGTGGCAGATCGCTTTCGCTGCTGTTCAGAGGAAGACCGCATTGTCCACAGAAATGCATCGTTGACGGATTATCCGTGCCGCAGCGAACGCATCTGATCGTTTCACGAGCAGGCTCCTTGACCTCGGGCTGCCATATCTGACCTGCAGCGTGAAGCTCGGTATTGATGCAGCTTCCCTTCTCAAGCCAGCACGCCCTGTGGTAAGGTGTGCCGCAGTCGGGGCATACTACCATATCATCATCATCGGTAAACGCTTCTCCGCAGACTATACACTTTTCACCTATATACTTTTCCAGCATAACAAGCCTCCCTTCTGCGGGGGTCGTTCACTCCCGTAGAAAACTACTTTCCTTATATTTCCTTTTCAAGCTTCGTCGGTGCGAAGCAGAAGCTATGGCTCTATTATACCACATCTTTTCAAAAAAGAAAAGACCTTTTTTCAAAAAAAGTAAAAAAAAACACGGCGGTTTTCAGGTAACACCCGATAACCGCCCTGTTTTTGTCTGAAAAATGGGATATGTACTCAGTATTCCCGCTCTTTTTTAACTTTGAAAATAAGCCTCAGTATCGGCGAGATAAGCTTCGGGCTCCTTACCACTACGACTTTCATACAAAATACCTCCAATCATGATAAATCGGTAGTTCCGTGTATTTCATATTATGCCGCAGCACCCGATAGGGTGAATGCTCAGAGTTTGCTGCGGATCACAAGCAGCAGCCCCTTCTCAAAGCACACCTCAGCAGCATCCGAAACTATCTCATTTGATACGCCCAGCGGGAAAAGGCTGCTCAGCTGTATGTCATTGGTCGGGTACTTGACTCCCCTCAGCGTAAGTCCTTCCACAAGATCGCTGTAGGCAAACAGCGAAAGCGAGAACCCTTCGCGCTTTTTGAAGGTATACTCACCGGGAGTGAGAAGCGTGATCTCCTCGTATGCGCTGAGTATGCGTCCCCATGCGCCCTCGCTCCTTATAAAAGCGAGCGTCTGTATATTTGCGAAAAGGTGATCTGCTCTGCCGCCTAAAGCGCAAAGGATCGTGATATCGCTGTAACCACGGCATACTGCCTCTTTAGCCGCAAGCATAAGATCGGTATCGTCCTTTTCCTTCGGATACTTTATATGCTCACACTCCTGCGGGATATATCCCAGAGAATCGAAATCCCCGATGGTAAGATCGGGTGCGATCCCAAGCTTCTTACAGAATTTATACCCCTTATCGGCAGCTATGACAAAAGCATCCTTTACATCAAGTCCTTCGGGTAAACACGTCTCGGGCTTGCCGCCCGAAAAGATAATGCAGCGTTCCATAGCGCACGCCCTTCCATACAAGTTTATTACTTTTTATATTCCCATTCCTTGAGGGACTTAGCTTCCTCGTACATCTCAAGATAGCTCTGATGTCTTGATGCCGCGATCTCGCCGTTTTTGACAGCTTCGATTATGCGGCAGCCCTTCTCGGAAGTGTGGGAGCAATCGGGGAAACGGCACTCTCCGTCAAATTCGGCAAATTCTCTGAAACAATCTGCAAGCTTGTCCTTGAATATGATATCGTAGCGGTTTGTCTCAAAGCTTGAAAAGCCCGGAGTATCTGCGATATATCCACCGCCTTCAGTCTTGAACAGCTCAACACATCTGGTGGTGTGCTTGCCTCTGCCAAGCTTTCGGCTGATCTCATTGGTGGAAAGATTGAGCTCGGGGTACATACTGTTCAGCAGAGATGACTTGCCAACTCCCGTATTGCCCGTAAAGGCACACAGCTTTCCCGAGATAAACTCCCTGATCTCGGCACTTCCCGCACCCGTTGTGTTGTCGGCGGCAAAAAACGGTATCCCTGCTTTTGTGTAGATCTGCTCGAATCTCTCAAAGCTGCCTTTGTCGGTCTTTGTCATGACAACAGCAGGCTGTATGTTCTTGTACTCACATATAGCGATGAACTTATCTAGCAAAAGAGTATTCGGCGAAGGCTCGGCAACGGAAGAAACAAACAGCAGAAGATCAAGATTTGCAAGCGGCGGACGTATAAGACTGTTCCTGCGCTCACCAATGCTCTCGATCACATAGCCGTTGTCCTTGTCGCCTGAGATCTCTACCCTGTCTCCGCAAACGGGCGAGATCCCCCTCTTGCGGAATATACCGCGTGCTTTACATTCATATATGCCATCGGAGGCTTCTACATTGTAGATGCCTCCGAGAGCTTTGATTATCAGTCCGTTCATTCTGTCAGAACACTCCGCCGTCCGAATCATCGGAACCGGAATCGTCAGCCGAAGAATCGTCGGGTAACGGATTTTCGGGAACATTCGTATCGGGCAGCGAGGTATCGGGAGGTGCGGGGGTCGTCGCTGCGGGAGTGATCTTGAGCAGGTCTTCCTGGTTGAGCGAGCCTACAAGCGTTATCTCTTCCTTGTCGTAGTTTACGTCATAGGTAGCATAACGTATATAGTTCTCCTGACCGAGATCGTTGCTCCTGATATAGATAACGAGTGTCTCTGTCTTCTTGCCCGTGATATCAACACTTACGCTGCCGCCTGCAACAGCCTCGGCATTCTGGATAGTCTTGGTGTACTGAATGGTGCCGTCGCGGTAAACGTTTATAGTGTAAGAACCGCGTATGCCGTTCGGGAGAGGTATTCTCATGGTAAGAGTAATAGGATCTGCTTCACCTGTGGAGATATAGATGGTAACGACCGTACCCTTATCTACATATTCGCCTTCCTTGACGCTCTGCTCTACTACCTTGCCCTTGTCGCCGTCCTGCTTGATCTCCTGTACCTCATAATCGAGCTTGGCTTCCTTCAGGGTAGCGATAGCCTTTGCCTGAGTAAGACCAACAACGTTCGGTACCTTTACCTGTGTCTCGAGGGGACCCTGAGATACAAAATACTGTACTTCCTTGCCTGCGGGGTACTCTGTACCTGCCTCGGGCTCGGTCTTGACTACAAGACCCTTGGCGATATTATCGTCATAGATCTCGCGGAGAACGGGAGTAAAGCCTGCGCTTGCCAGCTCACTTCTCGCGATCTCGGCATCCTTATTGGACATATTGGGAACGGTAATGAGTCGCTGACCCTTCGATACCGTTACCTGAAGAGTATAGCCTTCCTTAACGGTCTTGCCTGTCTGCGACTGGCTCATTATAATGCCCTCTTCGTAATCGTTGGAGTATTCTTCCGTCTTATCGAAGTTGAGCTTATCCTTCCACTGCTGCTCTACCTGAACGATGTTCTGTCCGACAAAGTTAGGTATCTCAACGTTTCCGGAGTGTGTAGCCATCGGGCTGAAGTTCGAGACCGCATACCATGCGATAACAAGTGCTGCGATAACAACGACGGCTACGGTAACAGCGAGCATTATCGGGATAACGTAACTGCGGCGGGGTTCGTCGTCGTCATCGTCATCGTCGTAATAATCTTCATCATCGTCATCATAATCATCATCGGGATAATCGTCCTGCGGAGGGGTGTTATCGAGAAGAGGATTGTAATAACGTGTATCCCCTTCGGGCTCATCAGGCACGAAATCGGGATCTGTGTAACCAAAGACTACGGTAGGATCGAGCTTGAATGTGTCGATATCGCGGATCATGTCGGCAGCCGACTGATAGCGTCTTGCGGGATCCTTTTCCATAGCGTGCGCCACGATCTCTTCAAGAGCCTCGGGGATAGAGGAATTGATCTCTCTGGGAGAAACAGCGTTCTGCTGCATATGCTTGAGAGCGATAGCAACGGGAGTATCGGCATCGTAAGGCTTTTTGCCTGTGAGCATCTCGTAAAGCATTACGCCGACAGAATAGATGTCGCTTCGCTCGTCGGTCATATCACCTCTTGCCTGTTCGGGCGAGATATAATGAACGGAACCGACTGTCTTATCGGAAAGGGTCTTTCCGTCAACTCTCGAAAACCTTGCGATACCAAAGTCCATGACCTTGATAGTGCCGTCCTCGAGAAGCATGATGTTCTGAGGTTTGATATCGCGGTGTACGATACCCTTGTCATGAGCGTGCTGAAGTGCGCGAAGGATCTGCGTAATAAAGAAAAGCGCGTCCTTCCAGCGCAGCACACCCTGCTGCTCAATAAAGTCTTTCATCGTAATGCCGTCAATAAACTCCATCACAATGAACTTGATCTCATCGGTAAGCCCCACATCATATATCTTTACGATGTTAGGGTGAGAAAGTACGGCGATAGCCTTGCTCTCATTGCGGAATCTTCTTAGAAAATCAGCATTTCCGGAAAATTCGTCTTTCAAGATCTTCACAGCAACGTCACGGTCGGCTTCGATGTCGTGTGCTTTGAACACATCAGCCATACCGCCGGTGCCGATAAGCTCGGTTATCTCATATCTGCCGTCAAGCTTCATACCGATATAATCCATTGATCCTCACTCCTGTTCTATTTTTAGTTTGCAATGACCGCAGCGGAGATGTTATCCTTGCCGCCGCATTCGTTGCAGTAATCTATCAAATCAGATACGCCCTTGTCCAAATTTTTATTAAAGACACTTTCGTATATAATTTGCGGATGGCAATAACTGTACAGACCGTCTGTACAAAGGAACAGCGCGAAATTATCATGCTGTTCGATCTCATAAAAATCAGGCTCAACGTTTTCTTCAACACCGATAGCTCTGGTGATGATATTTTTCATACGATGATTCTGCATTTCCTCAAATGTTATCTCGCCGTGCTTATACAGCTCGTTTACATAAGTATGATCCTCGGTTATCTGGGTGATGCCCGAATCGTTCATAAGATATGCACGGCTGTCACCGACGTTTATGATATAAGCGCGTTTGCCGATAGTCAGTGCAACAACACAGGTAGTACCCATGCCGTTCTTTTCGATATCCTCGCAGCTCTTGGCGAAAACGATGGCATTCGCGGCACAGACAGCAGTCTCTAGCAGGTTCTGGATAGTTGAAGGTTTCATGCCGTCACGAAAGCCGTTTGAAACACGCTTATAGATCTCGGTAGCGGCGATATCACTAGCAACAGCGCCCGAAGCGGCACCGCCCATACCGTCGCAAACTACCGCAAGCGATATATCGTCTGCAAGAAAGCCCGCGCATATCTTATCCTGATTCTCGGCTCTTACACGCCCGACATCCGAATTGTACGACAGATACATAACTATTCACCTACCTTTCATGAAAGCTGTTGTTATAGCTCGCCGCCCGAAGCCTCCGCCTCACGTCTGAGCTGGCCGCAGGCTGCCTCGATATCGGCGCCGAGCGTCCTTCTCACGGTGGCGTTTACTCCAAGCTCTTCAAGAAACCCTCTGAATCTCTGTGCGGAGCGGCGGTCAGAGGTATACCCGCGCTCTTTGATCTTGTTTACGGGAATTATATTTACATGACAAACAAAATCCTTGAGCAAAGCGGCAAGGCGTTTTGCATCATCATAGGAATCATTGTGTCCGTTTATCAGCGCATACTCAAAAGAAATGCGCCGTCCTGTTTTTTTGAAATAACTGCGGCAAGCCGTCATAAGCTCATCAACATGATATCTGTCATTGATCGGCATGATCGCACTGCGTGAAGCATCGTCGGGAGCATGAAGAGAAATAGAAAGCGTGAGCCCCAGCTTCAGCTCGGCAAGGTCATATATCTTCGGGACTATCCCGCAGGTCGAAAGTGAAACGTGTCTGAGAGACATATTGCACCCTTCGGGATCTGAGAGCTGTTTCAGAAAACAAATAACGTTATCGTAATTATCCAAAGGTTCGCCTATACCCATCAGAACAACGCCCGTGATGTTCCTGCCGCTGTCGCGTTTTGCGGTGTAAATCTGCTGGAGTATCTCACTCGGCAGAAGGTTCCTTTTGAACCCCGCGATGGTAGAAGCACAGAAACGGCAGCCCATCTTGCAGCCAACCTGAGTAGACACGCAAACGGTGTTTCCGTAGTTATATTCCATGATGACAGACTCAATAAAATTGCCATCATCGAGCCTATATAAGTATTTTACAGTATTATCTATAGAAGATTCAAGTCTTTTACAAATAAATAGGTGTTTTATACAAAACAAAGTTTCGAGCTTTGTTCTCAATTGTGCAGAAATACTTGTCATTTGGGAAAAGGAATCAACGTTCTTGACGTGCAGCCAATCATAGATCTGCCCCGCCCTGAATTTCTTTTCGCCGATAGACAATATCTGCTCGGTAAGCTCAGCTTTTGTGAGGCTCAGGATATCAATTTTACCGTAATTTTCGATTATCAAATCGTCACCCCACAGGTCAGGGACCGATCTTCTTCATCTTTGCGATAAAGAAGCCGTCCGAATCAAAATACGAAGGCAGGACACTAAGCATCTCCTCGCCGTCGAACCTGCCCATATCCTCCCAGAGAGGAACAGCAACAAAGTTGCTGTGCGTGTTAAGGAATCTTGATACAACACGAGAATTTTCGTCATCCGAAAGAGTACAGGTAGAATACACTATCAAGCCATCCTGCTTTACATACTGCGAACAGGTCTCAAGTATCTGATACTGGATATCAGGGAGCTTTCCAAAGTCCGTCAAGCTCTTATACTTTATCTCAGGCTTGCGCCGGATAACTCCGAGACCCGAGCAAGGAACGTCGCAGAGGACTCTGTCGGCAAGCGGAATATCCTCGCGGAACACCTTGGCATCGTTCGCCGAAGCTTCAACAACAGACAGCCCCAACCTGCGGGCACCCTCTGCTATCAGACGGGCGCGTTTTTCGTGCAGGTCGAATGCGAGCAGCCTGCCGCTGTTCTGCATAATCTCGGCAAGGGTGAAGGTCTTCCCGCCCGGTGCCGCACAAAGATCGAGCACTGTCATGCCGGGCCGAACGTCAAGCGCTTTGCAGCAAAGCATACAGGAAACGTCCTGAACGTGAAGCAGCCCGTCGGCATAAGCAGATGAACTCTCCACCGAACCGCCGACGATCTCGAGTGCTTCGGGAACGTAAGTGTTCTTTCTTACCCTAAAGCCCTCGTCCTCAAGCTTTTTCGCGAGTTCATCGGGAGTTATCTTAGAAGTGTTTACCCTCACAGTTATCGGAGGTCTGCCGAGAGAATCGGCAAGCACCGAGACCGCGTTCTTTTCGCCCATTTCGGCGATCCACTTGCTGACCAGCTCGACGGGACACGAATACGCTACCGAAAGCTTTTCGGCAAAAACATCGGGCTCGGGAAGCTTTTTGTCCGCGCGGATAAAAGACCTGAGCAGACCGTTCACAAAGCCCTTGACAGCGGGATTGCAATTTTTCGCCGCAAGCTTGACCGCCTCATCGACTGCCGCCGCATCGGGGACACTGTCCATGTACAAAAGCTGATAGAGTGCCGTCCTGAGAATATTTCTCACCTCGGCATTCAGCTTGTTCGTTGGTTTATTTGAATACTCGGCTATGACCGCATCGAGAGTCAGCTTTCGTTCGAGCGTACCATAAAAAAGTGCGGTACAGAACTTCTTGTTCTGCGCGTCCATATTGCTTTTCGAGAAATGCTCGTCCAGCAAAAGATTGGAGTAAGCGCCGCTCTGCTCGACCCTCCCGAGCAATTTCACAGCTGTATATCTGGAATTCTCTTGATTCATATGTAAATATATATTACTTGTCAGGTTTGTTATTCTGTAAAGTAAATTCCTTTACAGAATGGATTCAAGTCCTCATTAAAATCTAAAGGTTTGTTGGCTGCCGTAAAGTTAAGTAACTTGTCGCATTAGACGCTAAGTAAAGTCCCCGCCTTTACAGGTTTGCCATTCAGATAAGCCTTGTCAGCCATTCTTTTGCCGCCTTCTGCCTGTATTTCGGTGAACCTTATTATGCCGTCCGAGCAGGCTGCATCAAAACGCTTGCCCCCTACGAACTCTCCTGCTGCTGCATTCGTTTTTTCGCGGGATACTATCTCGGAATGATACACCTTTACGCGCTTGCCGTCGAGACAGCAATAGGCACACGGCGAGTCGGAAAGCGCACATATCTGCTTATGCACTCGCTCAACAGGCTGAGTGAAGTCTATCGCAGACATTTCCTTTGTGATCTTTTCGGCATATGTCGCCTTGCTCTCGTCCTGTGCGACAGGGGTTATCCCGTCGGCAGCGAGCAGTCCAAGCGTCTTTACAAGCAAGTCGGCGCCGATGACCGCAAGTCTGTCGAACAGCTCGGCAGAAGTCTCGTTCTCACCGATATCCGTGCTCTCCTGAAGAAGAATATCACCGGTATCGAGCCCCTCGCCCATCTGCATTATCGTAATGCCTGTCTGAGCCTTTCCGTCGTAGATGGCACGCTGGATAGGCGCTGCTCCTCTGTACTCGGGCAGAAGCGATGCGTGTACGTTAACACATCCGTACTTCGGCAGCTCCAGCACCTCTTTGGGCAGGATCTTGCCGTATGCCGCAACTACAATAACATCGGGAGCTATATCTGTCAGCACCTTCATGTACTCCTCAGCATCGGTCTTCAGGCTTTTCGGCTGGTATACAGGCGTGCCGTGCTCGGTCGCGAGCACCTTGACAGGCGGCGGGATTAGCTTGTAACCCCTGCCCTTCGGCTTGTCGGGCTGAGTAAAGACCGCGCAGACTTCGACATCCGAGTTGTACAGCTTTTTAAGGGTGACCTCCGCAAAATCGGGAGTTCCCATGAATATTACCTTCATCAGTTTTCCTCCGGCTTGCACCATTCCTCAACGATATCAACGAAAAGCTTGCCGTCAAGGTGATCCAGCTCATGGCATACAGCCTGAGCGAACAGATCCTCGGCTTCCATCTCGTACCATTCTCCGTTGCGATCCTGTGCCTTGAAACGCACCTTCACGGGTCTTGTAGTCATACCCCACTTATTGGGGCAGGACAGGCAGCCCTCCTGAACGTACTGTGTCTCTTCGGAACGATATGTGATCTCGGGATTGATAAGCTCGACCACTCCTTCGCCTACATCTATCACCACAACTCTGCGGAGAAAGCTGATCTGCGGACCCGCAAGACCTACTCCGTTGGCATTGTGCATAGTATCAGCCATGTCATCGAGCTTCTGCCAAAGCTTTTTATCAAAATCAGTAACGGGGCGGCAAACCTTTCTTAGGATAGGGTCGCCCTCTTTTGTGATAGTCATGATAGCCATTAGTAACAGCACCTCTCTGTCATATCAAAGACCGATATCGCCGTTTATGTCCGCTGTAACACGGACTTCCGCGTATTTGCTGAACTTTCTGAAACGATC
>JAILFN010000044.1 GCA_024697545.1 Ruminococcus sp. | reverse complement strand
CTCACAGCCGAGCGCCGCCCTTGCATCGACAGGAAAGATGCTGTTGATCACTTCCTTGCTGTCGGGGTAAAGCGCACGGATCGCACGGCTCATCATCACGCTTAGCATTACCACGGGTGATGCACCGTTTTCCTTGCAAAGTGCGATAAAATCAGCCTGCGGAAATTTCAACTCGTAACGTCTGTGTGCAGCCTTTGGAGCTTTCGTTTCGGGGAGCGTGAAGGCTTTTCTTGAGATGCCTTTGATCTTTTCCGGATCATTGCGGTCTATCTTATATTTACTGCCGCAGGGCTCAGAGATCTCTGTATCTGCGATAGGGTCATCTGCGGTCAGTATCCCCTTGCTGTCTGCCATACTGCCGTATGCAGCCTGACAGTAATAATATATGAGCGTTTCCACAAAGCTCTTGACACCTCTGCCGTCGGCAAGTCCGTGGTGGAAGGAAACGCAGATGCTCTTTCCGTGATGTGTCACACCGATCAGATAATAATTGTTCTCCTCACCGCCCAAAGGGATAAGCTCCTCGCTCTCGTAAGCCTCTATAGGAAGCTCGTTTTCCACCGCATAGAAATCGCCCTCGTGCTCCTCATATCTTACCTTGAAATAAGGGTAGCGCTGCATGGTCATATCAAGTGCTGCATTCAGGGCACTATGCTCAACAAAGTTAGTCATTCTAATCTCATATACTTCACTGGGGAGACCGTTCTTTCTGTAAAGATAGGGCTGACCTGCTCTTACTTTTTCTGCTGTCATTGTATTGCTCATAATATATTCCTCGCTTTCGGTTTGCTGTTGTTTTTTCTATGTCTGTATGATACCGCCCGAACGTTTGCGAGTTGTTTCAGGAATGTTTGAGAAATGTTAATGTGCAAGAAAAAACGTCTTCCTATTAAGATAAAAAAACCGGCCTGCATCTAGACCGGGGTAAACTTTTGCTCACTTTTTTATGTGGTTTAAGTTGTTGAAAGATTTTGCCTTAACAGCCCCTGAACCGCCGCTTTAAAGCCGTTCCGGGGCTGTTTTTTTGATACTATATTTTGACAGCATTTTATTCATTGCAGATCATCACACCTCTAAAACGGCGCTATTACGCACCATTTGAGCTTTTTGAACGTTTTTTACGGATCGTTGCGGTTTTTGGGTTTTGCGTGTCAAGCAACACACATCGTGATTCTTTGCGAACAGACAAAAAACCTCCGAGTCTCGTTTTCGACCCGAAGGAGTTGAAGCATTTAAAACAAATCCATAGCTGTCTTTTTTTACAGCATTTTTTCCACTGCCGACAATGCAGAACCTATAACGGCATCCATATCATAGTACTTGTACTCTCCGAGACGACCTCCAAAAAAGACATTTTTTTCTTTATCGGCAAGCATCTTGTATGATCCGTACAGCCTGCTGTTTCGTTCATTATTTACAGGATAATAAGGCTCATCACCGGGTCTCCATTCGGAACTGTACTCACGGCTGATGACCGTTTTCTCGAGATCGTTTCCTGTTTCATCTTTACCGAACTCAAACCATTTGTGTTCGATGATCCTTGTCCACGGTACAAGCGCATCGGTGTAATTTACAACGGCATTGCCCTGAAAGTTCGGTTTGTCAAGTATTTCAGTTTGGAAGCGGACGGAACGGTATTCAAGATTTCCAAGCGAAAAACCATAGTAAGCATCAATAGGACCTGTGTAAATGATCTTATCTGCTGCGGCATTCAGTTCTTTTCTATTTTCAAGATAATCGCAATTCAGCTTGATTTCAATACCGTCAAGCATTTTGCCGACCATTTTTGTATAGCCTCCGATCGGTATCCCTTGATACAGGGCATTGAAGTAATTATTATCAAAAGTCAGACGCACGGGCAGACGCTTGATGATGAACGCGGGAAGCTCTTTGCAATCGCGTCCCCACTGTTTTTCTGTATAGCCCTTTATCAGCTTTTCATAAATATCTCTTCCGACCAGCGAGATCGCCTGTTCTTCAAGATTCTTTGGTTCTCCTTTGATCTCCATGCGCTGTTCTTCGATCTTTGAGGCTGCTTCCTCCGGAGTGACCGATCCCCACATCTTATTGAATGTGTACATATTGAACGGCAAAGAATAAAGCTCGCCTTTGTAATTGGCAATCGGAGAATTTGTAAAACGGTTGAATACTGCAAATTGCTGTACATAATCCCATACTCTTTTATTGTTCGTATGGAATATATGAGCACCGTACTTGTGAACATTTATCCCTTCGGTCTTTTCGGTATAGATATTTCCGGCTATATGATCTCGCTTTTCCGCGATCAGCACTTTTTTGCCGTGCTTTGCTGCTTCATTGGCGAATACAGCACCGAAAAGCCCCGAACCAACAATAACATAGTCGTACTTATGCATCTGTATCGCCCCCTTCCATATATTCATTTTTAAAAGCTGTTAAGTCCACCGTTTCCCAGTTATTTCTCTCCGCGATATCCTTTCTTGCGAATAAAGCCATAACCTCACAAGAGACATCATCTGTGGTGTCCATAAAAATGTACTCTCTCTTTTTGGCATAGACACAAACATAATCCTCGGAAATTATAGGATGAGGCATAACTATGAAATCGGCTTTTTTGTTGTCGATATAGTTTTTTTTGAAATCAAACAGACCGTTTTGGAAATTATAATCACTCATATATCTGTTGGGTGGATATGTATCACAGAAATAATATACTCCGGTTTCGAGTGTATCGAAATTAATTATAACGGGATCCGGAACACCGCTGCTTTTTATAATCTCCGCCATATTGTATGGTGCATAAGTATCCGCCGCCAGACCGATATTGAGGGCAACGGGCGATTCTGTTAATACCAGTGATACAAACTCTCCCATTATGACAAGACAGACCGCAAATGCGATCCCATGCATAAAAACTTTGCTAAACTTTTGGGTGAAGTAGTTTTTGATATCCTTTTGATATTTCACAATATCAGTAAACGCAAATATGAATACACATATTTTGAAGGAATCACTGATGTATGTACATAAAGGAATGCTTCTTGCCAAATGCAATAAAACGATAGCGGCTAAAAGTAATGAATACTTGACAATGATCGTTTTTTTTGCTGAACCAGTTTTTTTCTGTACCATTCGTAAAATTTTTACAATACAGCCGATCAGTATAAAAGCCGCAAAATGAATGACGGATTCTCGAGCCGCACTCGAGATCCCAAATCTCAGATACTGAAATAATACTGATATTATCGAAATAGGCAGCAGTACGAATAAATCGGAAAAGCCGTTATCGGTGACTTTGAAAAACGCTTCAGTCAGCTTGTCGATAATGCGCTGAACCATCTCTTTGGCAGCGGCAGATTCATAAAACAGAGCGATAATTCCGAAAACTCCAAAATAATGCATGGCTTCGGGAGAATATGTCCATACACGAGAAAGACAAATGCCGAATCCCTGGAAGAAGATAAGCACGGGCAAAACGGTGCGTTCATAAATATTTATTTGTTTGTCTTCTTTCGATCTTACAAACGGAAAAAGGAAAGCAGAAATGAAAATCACGCTGACTCCGAATACTTTAGGTATGTTGTCCGAACAGATCAGAGACGTTTCAGATTCGGGCTTATAATTCACCAGCATATCATAAAAATATACTTCAATAAGTGATGAAAGTGCACCTTTCCATATAAAATACGCAAAGACCGCACCGGTTACCGCACCAAATCCGACGATAAACAACAGGGCATAATGCAGTATATCCAAAGGCTTTTTTTCCTTTATACTCAGTGCAGCTATATACAATACCAATCCCAGTGAGATTCCGCACAGGGCATATTTGACCCAAAAGATGATTCCCGTAAGCAAACCTACCATTATCACCTTGCCGGACGCGATCTTTTCGGGATAATCCTTCCGGAAGTATTCCATTGCTATGTACAATATCCCTCCGAATACAGGGAGCAAAAGCTGCTCGCATTGTCCGCCGGCAAAAACAGTCTTGGTTATCATCGAATAATATGCCGCAGACGAAACAGCAGTTATCACAAGAATGTCGCTTTTAAGATATAACCGCGCGGTCTTGTACAAAATAAAAATATATGCGGAAAAGGATATGAGCTCAATGATATATGCCCCATGAAATGGATTCTCATTCAGAAATGTGCCTATATAGTAAAGCAAGTAAAGTATGGGACCCTTGACTTCGTAAATATCCCTGTATATCACATCTCCGCGTCTCATACACCTTGCCGCGGTA
The DNA here is from genome assembly GCA_024697545.1 of Ruminococcus sp. Taxonomy (GTDB): domain Bacteria; phylum Bacillota; class Clostridia; order Oscillospirales; family Ruminococcaceae; genus YE71. The sequence goes on along the minus strand of JAILFN010000044.1, from coordinate 11,888 downwards.
ATAAACTGATTTACATCACAGCAGTCATTGAATGAATACAGAAAAGAGTTTTTCGAGTTCACCGTAACACAGACAAACCCAACGAATAATAAAATAAAAGCTGTAAAGAACCTGTTTATTTTTATATTTGTAATATATTTAACTATTCGTTCTGCGCTTATACTTCTGTTTTGTGTATACATTTAGTTATTACCGTCCTGTTGCTTCTGCTTTTTGTTTTTTTTCATCTTGCTGCCCAAAATCCAAAAATCGAATACGGCTTTTAAACCGATCCCGGCGATCCTTTTGATATTTATGGAATTTACGCCTGTCTTTCTTTCTCCGAAGCTGACAGGCACGAAAAGTACTTTTTCGTCATTGAAAACAAACAGAACGGTCAGCATTACATTTGAAAGAAAAAATCCTTTCGGGATCTGCGGGATATATTTTTCAAGAAGCTCTCTGCGCATAAGTCGATATGGAGTATTTGCATCAGTCACGGATATACCGAAGAATATCCACAGTACGAGCTTCAGGACTTTCGTTACTATAAATCTTGAAAAACCGTCCTTTCTGTTGTTACGGTGTCCTATAACAGCACCGTATTTTTCCCTGTTCTCCCAAAAAGTCTCGAATTCTCCGGGGTCTGTCTGCCCGTCGGAATCCGTTTGAAAGACATAATCCGCGCCGTTTTTCAGTGCATACTTATAGCCTGTGAGCAGAGTTGCTCCGTGACCGGAGTTTTTCTTATCGATCATTTGCATAAGAGGATACTTTTTCATCAGTTCCTTACCGATCTCGGATGTACGGTCTTTGCTGCCGTCGTTAAATATGATAAGTCTTGATCCGCCGTTGCCGTTGTGTCTTTCGATTATAGGATACCAGTCTCCGACTGTCTTTTCTATCGCTCCTTCTTCATTATATGCAGGCATGATTATATACAACTTGTCCATGATATATTCTCCTTGTTAAAAAAGTGGCATAATACTTGAATAATGACTTGAAAATGCACATTTGTTTGTCGCCCTGCGTTGTTTATCAATACCACATAAGTTCGGCTCATTATTGTGTTATTTCAATCTTCATTAACAAAAATTATACCATATATAAATAATAATGTCAAGATATTTTTTACATTTGAGCCACACCCCGCGCATGAATAATGATAATCTTCTCTTTATCGGAATTTTGTAATGGTTTCGTAACTCTTAAATCGAATATCACGCAATAATTGCTCAGATCATTTAGCAGATAACGTACCATCGCCCAGATCGGGAACCGAGCAAAAAACAGCAAGGGGAATAAAACAAAACCCCGAAAAAAACAAATCAAAATGATTCTTTAGGAGGATTTAAAAATGAAAGCACTGAAAGTATTTTGCGTGATCTTAACGGTAATTATGGTAATAATAACAGGTACTGTGTTCGCATTCAATCGCTTACCCAACAGCGAGGTCAGTAGCGTGACCGACACTCACAAGAGTACAGTAGCTACGATAGAAAATGTCGGCAACGAGTACACCTACACGATCAAGGACAGCGAGATCAAGGCGATGCCCGAGGCTCAGTATCTCGAAAACATGAAAAAGGGTCTGACAGGCACAGGTTACGTCATGGCGGCGGGCGGAGTTCTCACAGCACTGTTCTTCGTAGGCGCAGTTGCGAGCGGCAAGGCAGTTAAGAGAAGAAACTCCGGATTCGCAGCGGCTTGATACAATAGAAAACATACTTCCCCGGAAACCGATGCCGATGTATGATGAAGGCTCTGCGAAAAAAACCTCTGTAAAATCAAAAACTGTGATAAAAACGATATTACCGGAGCGACTGTAAAAAGCCGCTCCAATTTCTTACAGTATACAACGGATACTGTAATTTGTCAAGATACTTCTGCTTTAACTTTCCCCAAAACACTTCATAAAAACCTCTCAAACCCTCGTTAAAGCACATATTTTAAGCATAATAAATTGAAATTTACAAAAAACAGTGCAATGACAACTCCAATGTGGTATAATGATAATAATCACAAAACCACTATAACAAAGGAGCGCATTGCACTATGATCAATTATAACACAACTAACAGCAATTTGAAAAGAGGTATCTGCAATTATTCAAAGAAAACTTGCAAAGGCTTAAGCAGACCGGAGATGAAATTCGTCTGCGATATAACTTATGGTATGCTCGCATCGGGAAGCTCCATGCTTTCCGAGCAAGACAAGAATCTTCAAAAAGAACTTAAATCATGCCCTCACTGCAAAAGCAACAACGTCGTTAAGGACGGGGTCAAACGTGGGAAGCAGCGTTTTCTTTGCCACGATTGCGGTCGGACTTTTGTTACTACAACAGGCACGGTGATGGAGAATTCCCACTTCGGAGAGTCTGCTTGGAAAACGGCTGTCGAGGACACGCTTGCTGAAAATGTGTCGCTTGATAAGACCGGGGCGAAAATCAACGCCTCGCATTCCACATCGTTCAATATGCGGCATAAGATCCTGCTTGTTTGAAATTCCCTCAAAACAGCCGATCCGGTGAAGATAAGCGGCATATCAGAGCTTGATGAGACATACATGCTCGAATGCGAAAAAGGCAGAAAATTTGACGAGGACGCTCCGAGAAAACCGCGTAAACACGGGGCAAAAGCCTCCAAACCCGGTATTTCGGACGAGCAGATATGCATCATGACCGGCGTAGAGCGCGGAGGGGCGGCATATGCCGCAACGGTCAACCGCGCCCACCCGAGCAAGGACGAGATAAAAGAAGTTTTTAGAGGGCATATTATGCCCGGAAGCGTTGCTTTTACAGATGGGGTAAAGGGTTATAAGTGTCTTGAAAATGAGGTCGATTGCGTGGTAGAAAGTGTCCCGGCAGAGGCACAGAAACGGACGGGAACGATGAATCTCAACAACGTGAACGGCTTTCACTCGCATATTCAGGAGGCATATCGCCATTATCGAGGAGTGGCAACAAAATATCTCAACCGTTATAACGCACTTTTTAAAGCCAAAAACAGCATTTCCGAGCTGACCGATATGATATTATCACACCTTCAGCCTGACGGTTCGTACATCAGCGCATCTGAACGAAATTACGGGTTGTTAGAGATTTGATTTTTGTCATCTACCCGCTTTGGGACTAACACCATGAAAAAATAACGCTGATAAAAACGGTGAACCGCTTGTCGCGCAATCTTCAGGATATGTCCGATAATTAACGGATATGTGTCACAGTCTGCAAGGTGTATCTCATGCGCTGGAGGATAGAGTAATGTTTCAAGTTCAAAAAACAGTGTTTTGATTATGAAAACCTGCGTGTCAGGTCGCTTCGGTCGATCAGAAATCTTGATTTTTTGACGACAATGGCGATCGGATATATATCGAAGCTTTCGGACAAAGATGATACGATGATACTTCGCTTGGAGGTGATATCTGCCTCGAAACGCCTTTTTGATGTGTCTGATTTTTTGTACTATTCCATTGCCGACGGTATATATGAGATTCTGAAATATACAAAGCGCGGTATATTCGTGCATCTTAAACCGCCGCCAACTATGCCATGAAAGCAGAAAAGCACCTTATCCCTGCCTTTGGAGAGATAAAGTGCTGATTGCTGAAAGCCAAAGATATATACGCATTTATCGAAAGAAAGCTGAAAGAGGGGCTGTCTGTGCGGTATCTGTCGGATATTATCGTGCTGTTTATGTCTGTATACCGCTATGCGGTAAGGGAGTATCGTATCCGTAACGCACTTGACGGTATCGTTCTCCCGAAAAAGAATAAGCCTGAAATTGCTGTCATGAATAAGGAACAGCAGCTCAGGCTTTAAGAATATCTTGATAAGCACCCGTCTGTTACAAGCGTCGGCATATCCATTTCGATGTATATGGGCTTGCGAATTGGAGAGGTCTGCGCTCTGCAATGGAGGGACATCGACCTTGAAAAACGGACTTTAACCGTCAGCAAGACAATTCTGCGTGTGCAGTGCATGACGGGAGCAAAGCACACAAAGCTCATCATCACCGAGCCTAAAAGTGAAAGCTCCAAGAGGACGATTCCCATTCTTGATTGTCTGCTCCCTCTGCTCAGGCAGTTTAAAGATAACGGCGAGGTGTATGTGGTATCGGGCATGAAGAAACCTATTGAACCGAGGACTATGCAGTACCGCTTTGCAAAGATACTGCATAACGCAGAATACGCCATTTCAGAGCCTAAAATTGTGATGACCCGTACAGGATTTAAAATATCGACCTGCCTCAAGCCATTTTCAGCCATTTGCCAATAACCTGCTATATTCCAGCGTTTTGAGGCATATTTGCTCTGCTGTTTTTTAGCAGTTTCAAGTATTTTAATTGCTTTAAGTGGAAAATAAGAGGTCGAAAATAGAAGCTGCCAAAAGAACTATATTAAAATATGAAACTTAAATCCTATGCCTTTCAATAACACATGAGTGCCCCTTGCTGTCATCATAACTAATCCCCACAAGCAATACCTCGTCCGAATACTCTGCCAGCGCTCCCGTGTAGCGCTTTTCTTTTATCCGGCTGATCGCAGTATCGGCAGGAGTGTTGCGTTTAAGCTCGATCACCATTGCAGGCTTGTCGGAATCGGGTAGGGGGAGCAGCACGAGGTCGGCAAAGCCCTTGCCGGTTGGAAGTTCTCTGATCATTTTGTAGTATTTTCGTGCGGAATAGAATGCCAGTGAGATAACGCAGCTCAGCGAGTTTTCATCGTTGTATTGCAGTATCGAAGTGTTGTCCTCGTGGCATCTCTCAACGCCTTTCGCAACTTTCTCGGCATCGCCGCAGAGGATATCCTGTATCAACTCATCGGACGCACGGATTGCTTTCATGACCGGCTCCCAGCCCTTGTCCTCAATGCAGTTGATGAACTCCTGCTGGACTTCGGCAGTGGGGATCCGGACAAGACCTCTGCCAAGAGCATTTTTGCCGTATGCCTCAAATGTCAGATATCCGAGATGAACAAGCAATGTTAAGATATCATCAGCACTTGCAAAGCTCGTCATATCGTTCTGGAATTTAGCCGTATTTATCTCGACCTTTTCGCCTGCCACCATTCTTGTGACCTTGTCGTGCAGACCGTCATAGTCAGCCTGGATATACACCTTTAGAGCCTCGTAGGTCTCGGTCTGTGTCCAGTAATTGCTGACCTTTTTCGCCCTTATTGACTCGACTACCGAGCGTGGATTGTAGATCGAGATGCCCTCCACACAGTAACCGTCATACCACTGTCTTATCTTGTCGTATGAAGTGTCATACTTTTTGCAGAGCGCTGCGACCTCGTCGTCTGTAAAACCTGTAAATTCTGCGTATACATCAGCATCGGTCACGGATATCTCAGTGAACATATTCAGCGCCAAATGCTCGCCGTACTTTTTTATCGGCAGTATGCCCGTCATGTAAGCCAGCGCCACATAGCTTTTGTCTTTCAGGAGATTACGAAGGAAGTTCAGGTATTCTGTCTGGTCGCTCTGAGTGAACCTCTTTATCCTGAAAATGCGTCACATTCGTCTATGATGAAAATGAAGGGGGATCCTTGTTTTAGCAAAAATGTCCTGAAGTGTGCGTACAAGATTATTGTTGTCGAAGAATCTTATCTGCGAATAATCATCGGTTATATCGAACATCAAAGCTTTCTCAAGCTCGGAAATAATACCGGTGACAATCTCTTTGGACGAGAAATCGACCATGTTGACATGAATGACATTGTACTTATTCAGATGCTTCTCAAAGCTGTTGTGTGATGACATTTAAAGCGGCACAAACATTTCCGCCGAAGCGACGAGGGCGGCTGACGCACAAGAAGCGGTTCTCCGTGTCAAGTATCTTATTTGTCTGTATGATAAGCTCGGATTAATCGATATATATTTCCGAATTAAGAGCTCTGCGAAAGTCGATATTGTCGGGGTTGAGATAAATTCCCATATGACCGCCTCCTTTTATCGTATTTATCATCAATATTATACCACAACTTTTCGATGATGTAAAGTATAATAAAAAAGTATCAGCCATTTTCCATTTCAAACATAGACCGAAAAATATAATTGCAATATTCTAAAAAATGTGGTACAATGATTTTGTAGAGATCACATGATCTAATTAACCGAATAGGAAGGAAGTAAAAATGAGCAAAGTTTGGGATATATTAAACGAGCATGATACCGTCGTGCTTTTCGATGTTGACGGTACTCTTACAAGCTACAGCTACGGCGAATATCACGCACATCACGAGCTTGATTTCACACCTGAGTTTCGTGACGTGAACATATATGCAGACTGCAAGCGCTTGCTGCCGATGTATAACTACATCAGGCGGCACGGCGTTGACAGGATTTTTTGTATATCAAAGGAGCCGCATGGTCACGAGACCTGGAAATCCGAGATGCTTGAGCATCTTTACAGGATACCTGCGAACCATTGTTATTACACTCTCGATTCTGCCGAAAAGCCCGATATCGCAAAAAGGATCGTTGGGGAGCATTTCGGAGAGCTCCCGGCTAATAGAGTTGTCTGTGTGGACGACAATGATGAAACACTTGCATTGTATATGAAACACACGGAGTTCTGTACGGCTCACCCCATGATCTTTATGGAGCATATCGAGGAGCTTGTTTGATATAGAGTACGATGAACTCAGAGGGTCTGTACCGAAAAGAATCTTGAAATAAATGGAACGGAGAAGAAAAATTATCTACACAAAACATACTTATGTTTCAGGCAGTATGTGTGACGGCAAGCTGAAGCTGTCACCCATCGCTGCCGATGAGATAGTCGAAAACGCTGTGACCGAGCTTATGGGCGACCTCGGCATTGACGGTATAGTTGCAAAGGCAAAATACAACGCCATGTGGCTCATTGAGAAAAACAACATCAGATTCCTGCGCCGCCCGGTGTGGCGGGAGGCGTTTTCGGTGAGCTGCTATATATCGAAGCACTCGTCCGTAAAGCTGAACATAGATACCTTCGCCGCTGCGGAAAACGGCGAGCACCTGATCGAAGCGAGGACAGAGCTTTGTGCCATTGCTCTTGATACCGGGCGTGTACGCAAAGCCGAGAGCGTGGGCTTTACCGCCGATATGGCAGAAGATTCACCGCTTGAGGGGCTTAGCTTCACTCGCTTCCCTAAGGGAGAATATGTGCCTGTCGAAAGCGTGACTGTCCGCTCTACCAGCCTTGACTACTGCTGGCACACCAATAACATTGAATACGTCAAATTCGTGCTGAACGATCACGACGCCGACTTTTTCAAGACCCACGAACCGGCTGCTCTGGAGGTACATTACGCCAATCAATCCTTTGAGGGTGAGCAGCTTGATATCGAAAAGCTGTCCGTTGATGAGAACGACTATTACCGTATCCGTCGAGGCAGTGATGAGATAGCGAACTGTCGGCTTGTGTGGGAGAAAGATATGCACACATAAACGATGCTGTTCTGCTTCAATATCCCTAATATGTGCAGTTTCTATCGATCGAGCATAAATTAACACAGATAGATTGATTGATAGATCAACATAAGTATAACTATACTATTATAATTCATTATAAAGGACATATGTCGGATCTCAGCGACCCGGTGGTCACAAGCATGATATCCGACATAGAAAATCTGTCCCGGACGCAAAACCCAACGCTATTCAAGTCATTGTCAAGTTTTGTGCTAGAACAGATTTTTAGGCGGATAACTTCTTCGGGATCTTTTCATATCTCCGACTCTCCGCATACCGTGTACAAACTGCATTGCAGAGGGCCGGATAAATAGATCTATAAAGTTGGGATAACAAAGTATGCTGTCATTTCACACCGTAATATACTGTTTATTAAATTCTTCCGGTGTGACGAATGTCGGCACCATTTCGTGCAGTGCCTGTATTGCCACCTCATCATTATTTTCAAGTGAAGCGTCACGGAGCTTTCGCAGCTCTGTGATAAATTTCTCCGGTTCGATCTCGATCTGCTTGCCGATGAAAATCAGCTTATTCTTCGTCTTTTGCAGACCTTCCTCGTTCATGAGAAGTTCTTCCTTTATCTTCTCACCGGGGCGCAAGCCTGTGAATTCGATCTTCACATCTTTATACGGCACTTTCCCGTACATACGGATCAGATTCTCTGCTAAGGTCACGATCTTGACAGGCTGTCCCATGTCCAAGACAAAGATCTCACCGCCGTGTGCGATAGCCGCCGCCTCCATGACAAGGCTGACTGCTTCGGGGATCGTCATGAAATAGCGGATAATGTCAGGGTGAGTGACTGTCACAGGCTTGCCCTCCTCGATCTGCTTTTTGAAGCGAGGGATAACAGAGCCGTTTGAACCGAGTACATTGCCGAAACGAGTAGTCACAAATTCCGTGCGCCTGCGTCCGGCAGCCTTGCCGGTCTTTATCTCTTTCATGCGGCGTTCGACAGCACTGCTGTCTCCACGCATTTTCAGCTCATAATCATTATGAAGGGAATTGTTATCAAGCTGAGATCGGGATCTCTGTGACAGATACTGCACGATCATCTCGCAGCACCGCTTTGAAGCACCCATGACATTGGTCGGGTTTACTGCCTTATCTGTACTTATCATGACGAACTTTTCTACCTCATGGAACAGTGCGAGTGTCGCCGTGTTGAACGTACCCATGACGTTATTCTTGATCGCTTCCATCGGGCTTTCTTCCATGAGAGGAACGTGCTTATGTGCCGCCGCATGGAACACGATCTGCGGCTTATAAACTGAGAAAAGCTGATTCATGCGGTAATAATCACGCACAGAGGCGATCCTGACCACAAGGTCAAGACTGTCACCGTATTCCATTTTGAGATCCTGCTGTATCTCATAGGCGTAATTCTCGCAGATGTCTACAATGATGATCTGCTTGGGGTTATATTTGGCGATCTGCCGTACAAGCTCAGAACCGATAGAACCGCCGCCGCCCGTCACCATGCAGACCTTGTTGTTTATGAAGCCGCGTATATCAGCGTTATCAAACTTGATAGGCTCTCTGCCGAGCAGATCCTCAACTTTAATATCACGGACTTGGTTCAGCAATGTCGTGTGTGCATCATCGAATAACAGATTTCCTAAGAACGGGATAATCTTGATAGGAAGATTTGTAGATGTACAGATGTCAAGTATCCGCTTTCTCTCATCTTCCAGACAGGAGGGAATGCAGAATATGATCTGCTCGATGTTCAATTCTTCTACAAATTTCCCGATGTCATTTGTAGAGCCGACCACCTGCACGTCATAAATGGATCTGCCGAGTTTGGAACTATCATCATCGATCAGGCACACGGGATCAAACACAGCGGTAGATTTATCCTCAACGTATGGGGAATTCTGTGCATTGCGTATCTCACTCAGGAGCATCTTGCTGGCTTGTCCTGCGCCGATCAGCATGGTGCGCTTGTATTTCTTCTCACTGCGTCCGACATTTGTCAGGTCAAGGAACGTCTGCTTGAAGATATACCGGAATGAGCAGATGCCGAGGAGCGAGACAACAGCGTGTAATGCTGCATAACGGCACGGCACACGACCAAGCATGATCAGAATGAATGTACAAGACAGCATAATACCGATCAATACGCCTGCTACGCATGATAAGTAATCTTTCTTATTGAAATACCGCCACAGCTTATTATATGCACCTGACACGGCGAGTGACAGAAAACACAGAGCCATCGACATGACAATGCTGATACCGAGATGCTTTGGAGGTATCTCCGCATGGAGCAATGACAGCAGATAATTCGATATGAGTGCGGATATTGCGACAATAAACGCATCCGCCACCGCTAAGGCAGATTTGCGGTATTTAAAACTTTGTAATTTATGTTTCATAACAAATCTTCACGTCCTTTTATGTTCACAGTTTAACAATACGATCTTTAAAAATCATCTGTTCAATTATGATGTTACCAACCCCTGCACCCCAAAGCTCCGCACCGCAGCGGTGGAACTCGTCGAGGATTATGTAATCGGGCTTGATCTCGGAGATTTCGTCCTCTGTCACGTTCATCAACTTTGCGTAGGTGTAGAACTTCACGTTCTCCGGCTGGTAGCCGTCCGATGTCTCAGCAAGATTTCCAAGCTGTGTCAGGTAGATATAGCGTGAGGGCGATAGCCAGCAGATAGTTTTGTCGGGGTTGTCCTCGCAGAGCTTGAAGCCGATGAAGCTCTTGCCTGTTCCGGTGGGGTGGATCACGGCAGCTTTGCCACGTTCTGTAAGCATACGGACGGCGGCTTCGTAGGCTGTTTTGTTGTGCTCGAATAGGTTCATTGCCATGATCTCACACGCCTTTGAATAAAACACCCCGAAAGGTGCTTTAACAGTTAATCTCTTCTGAAAATATCCCTTGTGTATACCTTGTCCGCCACATCATCAAGACAGCTATCATGACGATTAGCGATGATAGCAGCCGATGAATTATCATCAAGAAAGGCAATTCGTCCGAACTGCCTTGATGCTTCGGCTATTTCCAAAGCGACTTTTCCGTATTGTCCTGCGCCGAGGATCAGTAAACTCTTCATACAATATTAAAAGAACGTTGCCTGTTCTTCGCCGCACCATGTTACGTCGTTCAATCTGTCAGATTCTTTCAAGACAACATATACTTTGCTGTCTTTGCTGCAAATCTCGGAAATCGCATAATACTTGTCAAAAGACTGCTCGTATGCAGCGTTTCCGTCAAGGCACTTCTCCATCGCATCACCAATCTACAATATAACCGCCGATTTGATCTTTTTGAGAACCGAATCAAGTTTGTATGTTAGTGCCATATTTTTTTGCCTTTCTCTATTCACCACTTCATTTATTACCTTGCCGTGATAAACTATATACAAGAGCATTTACCTAAAGTTTCACACTTTTGGAAAGTCGAAAAAATCATAAAAAACACATGGTCTGCCGAACAAACGGGATAGAATGGGTACGGCAAACCACATAAGTAAACATTTTGTGATGTTTTCTTTATAATTTTAGCACAAGGCCACATAATTGTCAAGGGTAATTTAGCGGATTGTAACAGTTTTTATACTGATTTGTAGCAACTTACAGTTGAGCGGCATGGAAGAATTGGTTTTATGTGTAGAATTAAGACGGTAAGATGGAGTTTTAGCCGTCGATCATAACGTCATTTTGGAGGGAATAGTTATGGCAAAGAGAGGAAACAACATTTATCACCGCACAGACGGGCGCTAGGAAGGGCGATATTACTGCAAAGGAACTAAGAAATATCGGTCTGTTTACGGCAGATCCTACACGGAAACAAAGGAAAAGCTCGACAAACTCCGCAGTGAAGTCCTTGTACCGTCAGTCAGATGTGTTCTGCTTGTAATAGATATTCTGAAGATGTGGCTTGAAGCACGCAGACCGTCGATCAAGGAAAGCAGCTACGCAGGCTACCGCCATAAGCTGGAAAAGCACCTGATACCGTATTTTGACAAGATGAAGTACGATCGTCTTGATCTCAGCGGTATCAGCAAGTTTATCACAGACAAACTCACAGAGGGGCTTTCTCCGAAGTACATATCTGACATGGTTATCATGGTGAAATCGGCTGCAAGTTGGGCGGAGATCACACATAACTACGCCAATCAGGTAAAAAACGCCAAGCTGCCTAAGAAAAAGACAAAAGAAGCATCGTTTTTTAGCCTGCGGAGCAGAAGAAGATCATCAGCACAGTCAGGGCTGAATACAGCAATACAGGCTCCGGAGTAATGCTCACGCTGTTCACAGGTATGCGTATCGGGGAAACCTGCGCCCTGAATGGGCAGATAGTAACCGCCAACCACCCCCAGCCAATGACAAAGTTAGCAAAGAATGATATAATTACTCTGAAGGCAAATCGAAACCTGAAAGGAGTAAGATATCATGGGAAGAATACGCGAGATAAAAAAGCAGGTGCGTCACAAAG
>JAILFN010000105.1 GCA_024697545.1 Ruminococcus sp. | reverse complement strand
AAAACGAGCCCGAACCGCTCAACGGCAACCTCATCAGAAACCTCAAGATCAATGACCGCGACCACGACGAAGCATGGTCGATAGGCTACGGTCTCAATAATGGCGCACAGATCTTCGGTGACCGCGATTTCACCATCTCGGGCGTTCCGAGCTACCTTGCAAACGCCGAGACTATCCACACCTCCTGCGATTCCAAGCTGTTCACGTCCGACCTCGCGACATTCACCGCAGGCGCAGACATCACCGTTTACATCGGCGTAGACACGAGAGTGAGCAGCAACCTCGCCTGGCTGGGCTCGTGGAGCGCTGTCGGAACTTCGATGTATTCGTCCAACGACGTTGAGCTGGCGCTGTACAAGCGCGATTTCAGTCAGGGCGAGACGGTGACCCTCGGCACAAACGGCGGCGAAGGCTACTCCATCAATTACATCGTGATGGCAGTACAGAAGCAGACGACTCCCGTAAGCCTTACCTATCCCGAGATCACGACCATCGAGTACAGCGAGAAGTACCACCAGATCAAGTTCAACTGGAACCCCGTTTCGGGCGCACAGAACTACGGCATCGCAGTGTACCTCGCAGGCAAGTGGAGGATCCAGACTCAGTCGATCGCTGCAAACACCACAAGCTACACCACCCCGAAGAACATGACCCCCGGCAAGACCTACAAGGTAGCCATCGCCGCAAAGGTGAACGGCACATGGGGCGTGGCTGAGGCTATAAAGCACGCTATTGATGTTACTGTACAGTGACATCGGCTATCTGCTGAAATAATACTGAAAGACCTCTCGCGGCAGTTTGGACCGCGGGAGGTCTTTTTTCTTTGTAGTCACTGCAAAGGTCATTGAAACGTGTCCGTACATCACATTTGAGTGTTTGTAAAGTAGTATGCTGCGTTTTGCTGTCTGCGGGGATCCGAGCTGAGGTAGTTTTTTAGCAGCGACTGTATAGCGATATTAGTTATACGGCAGTTTATCCGATCGTCTTTTTTTGAACAATTTAATTATTGTTCAGATGTAATCGTATACTTTTCAGGTGTTTGTTAATATCTTGTTATCATGTTTAAACATTGTGTAAAAGATGATTTCGGGTGGTTTACAACGTAAAAAAAAAGTGCTATAATCAACCATAGTCTATAGAATTATGTCAAAAATTTAATGGAGGGAATTATGAAGAAAATCGTAACAGGCTTTGCGGCAGCCTTGATGTCGCTGAGTATGATGTTAACTAATTTTACCGCTGTTGCTGCTTCAGATGTGAGCGATGTTGAGATCGACTGCTCGGGCGCTAAAGAGGTAAAATCGTGGAACACCAGTATGTCGATAAGCTCTGATGAGTTTGATGCTACCCGTCTTACCGAGGATTCTGTGCTCAAGATAGAGTATGAGATCACCGAGAAGATAGAGAACGATTATTCCACAGGATATCCCGTTGAGTGCATCTTTCAGAGCTGGGAGGGTACTGACGCGCCCGGCAACGAGGACGGAAACATATGGGCGAAGATCGCGCCTTCCAAGTTTGATGATACTTCTGCTGAGTACACCTATAAGGATATAACTACTTATGTCGAACTTGATGACGGCAGCTTTATGGGCTATGGTACTACCGATTTTTCGAGAGTAAGCTGCATTCTTTTCGGTGCTACTGCAGATGCGAGCATAATCATAAAGAAAGCTACCTTTACCAACTGCCTGCCCGAGTCCGAGGGCAAGCACTGGGTAGACCCCGAGACCGTTAAGAAGGAAAAGGAGCAGGAAAAGAAGTCCAATATGAAGCTCGTTATCGGTATCGGTGTCGGTATCCTGATCGCGGCGGCGGCAGTATTCTTCCTGCTGTCTCACAAGAGCAAGAAGGCGTTCGATGTAACGACCGGTCAGTACGTTGACAAGAAAAAGATCAAGAGAAAGAAATATCTTGAATAAAGACCATTAAAGCGGATCCTTAACGGGTCCGCTTTTTTACTGCCGTTGTTCTTTAAATGCACAGATAAAGAACAGTTAAAGAACTGACAAAGATTTTAGATCTTTATTGTGATATACTATACACATACAGAGACCACAGCGCTGTGAGCTCTCATAAGATAAGGAGAACGACTATGTCAGAGAAAGAAGTTGTAATAAAGACCGAAAAGCTTTCAAAGAGTTTTTCGGTAGGCGGCAAGCAGCAGCACATCATCAAAAACCTCGACCTTGAGATATACAAGGGTGATTTCACCGTTATCATGGGCTCTTCGGGCGCGGGTAAATCCACGCTTTTGTATACCCTCTCGGGAATGGACAAGCCCTCGCTCGGGAAGATAGTTTACTGCGGCGAGGATATCACGGGCATGAACGATGACAAGCTTGCGGTATTCAGAAGAAAACACTGCGGCTTTGTCTTTCAGCAGATACACCTTGTTGACAGCATGAGCGTCATGGATAACGCCATAAGCACGGGTATGCTCACGGGTCAGAAGCAGAAGGCACTCAAAGAAAAGGCGCTGGAACTCTTCGGGCGTATCGGCATCGGTGAGGAGCTTACAAAGAAATTCCCCGCACAGCTCTCGGGCGGCGAGGCACAGCGCTGTGCGGTCGTAAGGGCGCTTATCAACGACCCCGATATAGTCTTTGCCGATGAGCCTACGGGAGCTCTCAACAGCGCCGGCGTAAAGGCTGTGCTCGATGTGCTCACGGATATCAACGATTCGGGGCAGTCGGTGGTCATGGTGACGCATGATATCAAGTCTGCACGAAGGGGCAACCGCATTATCTATTTGCAGGACGGCGGCATAATGGGCGAATGTGAACTCGGGAAATACGTCAGCGGCGATGACACCCGCCATGAAAAGATAAGGAGATTTCTGGAGGATATGGGATGGTAAAGCTTATTAAGTCAGGATTTCACAAGGACAGGGCGATACTCACCGTCTTTATGCTGATAATCATACTCTCGACATTCCTGCTGCACACGGGTCTGCTGACTTCCGGCTACGGCGCTCTTTATGATGAATACGCCGAAGAGGAGGGGCTTTCCGATCTTTATCTCTTTGCGGCAACGATGGGACAGGATATAGAAGATGTCCTCGGCGGCGTTGAGCAGGTAGAAAGCTGGCGCACGACCGAAGTGGTGAGATTAAATTCATTCACCCTGACCACGAGCAAGAGCTCAAAGAAGAAGGACGCGAGCGACTGGATGATAACGACCGTTGCGGATAACTGCTGCTGCGATCATCTTGAATTCGTCGAACGTGATGACGGCGTAAAGGGCAAGAAGATATATCTTAATATTTACACCGCTTACAGCAACAGTCTCTGCGTCGGCGATAAGGTGTATATCGACTCCGAGATGGGCAGGTATGAGTACACGGTGGCGGGAATATTCCAGCACCTTTACATGGGAAACACCTACTCCTATTACGGCGCTATGCTCGAAGATGAGGAATATGAGGCTCTTAAAAAGGACAGCGAAAGGTTCCTCGCATCGGGCGGAACGCCGTTGACCGATAAGGTCGTAAATGTGAACGTCAAGGAAGGCTGTGACAGCGAAAAGGTACTCAACGATATAAATGCAGCACTTCTGAATGAAAAGGGTATCTACGCAAACGGTATCACCCGTGAACTCGGCGCGGAAGGCTTTACCATCATCGTCAATGTTATGGCGGGATTTATGGCGGCGTTCGCGGTGCTGATGCTCGTGATCTGCGTCATAATGATAGTATTCACGATCTCGAACAACCTGGATCGTGATATCATCAACATTGGTGCGCTGAGGGCTGTCGGATTTACGGTAGGACAATTGAGGCTCGCCCTCGTCAGCGAATACCTCCTGCTCGGCTCGATAGGCTCGCTGACGGGAATATCCCTTTCCTATGCGGTCTACCCCGTTCTTGAAAAGAGCTTCATCAGGGAGATATCGGGACTTATCTGGAAGAACAGGCTGTTCCCTGTGCAGACATTCTCGGTGCTTGCGGGCGTGATGCTCGTTATCCTGCTGACGGTGTTCGCCGCCACAAGAAAGATACGCTCTCTCCACCCCGCGACGGCGCTCCGCTTCGGGCTTGCTTCCAACAGTTTCAGGAAAAACTACCTGCCCCTTGCATCGACAAGAGGCGAGCTGAATCTCCTGCTTGCCGTAAAAAGCTCTCTGCAAAGCATGGGACAGGGTATCATTGTATTCTGCATAGTGACGGCGGTGTCTTTTGTGACAATGTTCTCGCTTGTGATGTACTATAATACAAGGGTGGATATCTCAAAATTCCAGCGCATGATAAACGGCGATGTCCCCGATGCTTATGTGTATCTCAAAGACCCTTCGGGCAAAGAGGTACACAGGCTGATAGACAAGCTGAAGAAAACGGAGGGTATAACACAGGCATACACCCTTGAAAGCATCCCTGCCGAGATCGGTGACAACAAGGTGAATCTTATCTATACCTCCGACCCCGCGAGCGTTGACTGCGGTATCTATGACGGTGAGATGCTGAGGGAGGATAACGAAGCCGTCATCGGAAGCTCTCTTGCAGACAGGCTCGGTGTGGGCGTGGGAGATGATGTAAAGCTTGAATACAAAAACTCTGAAAAGCGCTTTCTGATAACAGGCATACAGCAGTCGGCGCTCAATTCAAGGCTATATATCACCGAAAAAGCCGCCGAGTCGATAGGCGCTAAGCCTGACGCTGCTTCGATAAGGATAAGGGTGGAGAACGCCGACAGCAAAAGGGTAGACGATGTCCTCAAGGAGATACAATCGCAGAACGACACCAATATCATAAACACCAAAAACGAATATAAATTCCAGCATAGCAATGAAAACACCCCTGTTTTCGCAGTCGGGTTCATCGTTCTGATACTTATCGTATTGAATATCGCTACGGTCATGCTTGTCATAAGACTTCTTCTGAAAACCGTTTTCATAAAGAAAGAGAAGGAATTCGGTATAAAGAAGGCGGTGGGATTCACCGCAGCACAGCTGAGATATCAGCTTTCGCTGTCATTGATGCCGACCTCTGTCACAGCAGCCGCAGCAGGAGCAGCAGGCGGATATTTTCTTATAAACCCAATGTTCACCGAGATACTCAGAAATTACGGCATAAGGTCAGCTGATCTGATAGTCAAGCCTTTCCTTTCCTGCGTGACCGCGCTGACCGTCGCTGTACTTGTGTTCCTGTTCAGCTTTATGATGTCCGGCAGGATGAAAAAGCTTTCGGCATACAGACTGATACATGAGTGAGCAAGGCAAAGCCCCAAAAGGACCCTCTGTCCGAATGAACAGAGGGTCCGATCTTTTGTGTCACAGCTTCACTGTCAGCTGAGCTTCCAGCTGTCAACGGATGCCGAGTTGTTGAATACGAAGTAGAGGTCGTTCTTGCCGCTGAGATCCTTAACGGGAACGGTGAACTCCTGCATGGAAGAGCCGGCGGGTATCTCGATATAGGATACTGCTGTGCCTGAAGTGCCGCCCTTGCATACCTTGATGATGCAGCCTGTTGAGGAGGAAGCCTTGATGGTAAGGCTCTCTGCATTGCTGCCGCAGTCAACGCCCGATACGCGGAACCAGCTGCCCTTGTTAGCCTGTACGGTGGAATTGCCGCTGCCGTTGATGGTGATACCGCCCTGATGCGAGAATGTAGCCGCACGCTGGGTCTTGAAGGGATCAAACGACTTGACCTGATCTACACCGCTCTTGGTGCCCTTTACAGCCTGAATGGTGCCGTCGGAGTTGATGGTGACCTTGTCGATATGAGTGCTGCGGTAGCCGCCCTTGAGTCCCATGCTGTCCTGTAGATACTGTGCATGGTAGAAGAGATACCACTGGTTGTTGAACTTATAGAAGGTGTGGTGGTTGTTGCCGCCTGTGCCGAAGAATACACCGATGCCCTTGAATGCTTCGCCCTTGTAGGTGAAGGGTCCGAGAGGACTGTCGCTGACCATGTAATTGATAGCGCCGCCGGTCAGACCGTAGGGGTTGCCGTTTGTGCTGAAGTTCGAGCAGTAGCTGTAATAATACTTGCCGTTAAACTTATGTATGCCGCTGTCCTCAAAGAGGTAGGGAGCGTCGATGCTCTGAGGAGTGCCTACGATGGAGGTCATGTCGTCGCCGAGCTTTACGCATCTTGCGGTCTTGGGATGAGCGTTCTGACCTGAGGGAACACCGCCGCCGAAGTAGAGATATCCTGTGCCGTCGTCATCAACCAGTACAGCAGGGTCAAAGAGCCATTCAACGTTGCCGCAGTTCGGGGTAGAGCGTGAGATGAGCGCCTTGCCGATAGGATCTCTCCAGGGACCTGTCGGGCTGTCTGCTTCAAGCACTGCGATACCGTTGCCGCCGTTCGCGAAGTAAAGGAAGAACTTCTCCTTGCCGTTTATCTTCTTGTGGCAGGCGGTAGGAGCCCAAGAGTTGCCGCCCCACTTGCAGAGACCGTTGGAGCCTGCTGCATTGATAAGACCGTGGTCGGTCCAGTTCACGAGGTCGTCGGAGGAGATGCAGCGCAGGCAGTTGATGCTGCTGTATTCGATGTCCTTGACCTGACCATTGCTGTAAAGCAGGTGGTCATCGGTCATGAATACATAGATCCTGCCGTTGTATTCCATAACGCCGGGGTCAGCGCCGAAGTACTGCGAGATAAGAGGATTGTGCTCGTTGGACTTCTTGTAGCAGGTAGCGGGATTTACATAGCCGAACTTGCTCTCCATCTCGGTGAAATCTATCTTGCCGATCGGGAACTTGTTGATGTTGCCGAGAAGATAATCCTTCAGGTAGTTGTAATCGTCATTATCTACAGAGCCGTTCTTGTCGATGTCGGCAGCCTTGACAAAGCGGCCGTCGGAAACGCCCTTGTTGAGAGCCATCTTCATAGCTACAAGATCCTGAATGTTGAGCATACCGTCGAAATTAACATCTCCGCGGGTGTCGTTTGAAGGCTTAGTGCCCTGAGTCTCTTCGCCGGTAACGTAACTACCTTCCTTTGCAACTACCGCTTCATCAATGTAGAAGTTGCCGGTAACTCCCGATGTCTCAACATAAATGATGACATTGCTCGCGTCAGAGGGGATCTCGAAGCTGGGATTTGAAAGCTGTATCCACTTTCCGCGGCTTGTCGAGCCTTCTGCTATGTGAAGGTACTTGTCAGTGCCGGAAGAATCGGTGTACTGCATAGAGAACAGGAAGTCCTCGGTGTCTTCGCCGTCTTCATAGTCTACGAAAATGCTGAAGCTGTACTTCTGTCCCGGCTTGAAGGTATCGGGGTCAAGCTTTTTCTGAAGACCCTGCCATGCACTTGTACGCTCCATAACAAGCAGCGCGTTCGTTCCCTTAAAGGGATGTCTGCCGCTGAGAGTCAGCTCGCCCGAGCCTCTTACTTCCCAGCCGCAGCTGTCGTCTTCAAAGTGGTCGTGGTAGTAGAACCCGTTTGAATCCGGAGTTATGTAAGTGGCGTTTGCAGGCATCTGCGGTGCCATAGCAAGCAGCATAGCGCCGCTCATAGTCACCATAGATAGACGTTTGATCTGTTTTTTGATTTGCATATAATAACCTCCTAAGATATTTTAAACCAATTTTTGTTAACATATCTTACTATTTTAGGTCATTATAGCACAGTGCATACCGTACCTCAACCCACAAAACTTATGATTGGTGGACAAAATATAAAATTAAAGAAATCATTTACAAAAAATACACCGAAAATGACGCTATGGCGTCATTTTTGGTGTCTGTTCGGTTTGTACGGTCAATTTAGCACAAATTTTCGGCAGTATACAAATTTGTATTATTTTATATCATTTTTGATATCGGGTGTCCGACAATATTTGTACGCTTTGCTGACATATTACCTGTTTTTTTGTTGATGTTGACAGTTTAGATAGTTGCTGTTGCACAAAAAGCAACAATATCCCGACAGCAACAGATGTTGTACAAAAGTTCCCTAACGGCGATCTGCACAAATTTAGTCGATGAAAATTGTGCGGGTATACGAACTTTTCGCAAAAACTCAAGATCCTGTTACATTTTGCATTTGGATCTTGAATGTATATTATAAAGAGCATACTGCTCTGACGTGATAAAAGTATACAAATATAATGCTTTCAGTTTGTAAAATACGGCATATTTGCTTGTGAAACATTGACAAACTCGGGGGGTGTGATATAATAAATAGTAGAAGAAAGTTTCAAATAGTTGTCTAATTTTGATATAGGGAGTTGATCAATATGAAAACAAAAAGAGCAGCAAGCGCACTGTGCGCGGCAGTTATGGCACTTAGCATGGCGGGAGTTCCCGCTGCCGCTGAGAGCGTTTCAACAAGAGAGCCTGCGGCATTCTCCGCCGTCGGAGGACTCGCGGCACCTAAGTTTACGGGCGTGACAAAGGGCAGGCATCACATCAGATTCAATTGGAGCAAGGTCTCGGGCGCATCAGGCTACAAGATCTACCGCAAGTTTCAGGGCAGATTTGAACTCATCAAGACCGTCAAGGGCGGGAGCGTGACCTCCGTCAGGCTCGGCGATTTTGAATCCCGCACAAGATATACCTTCAAGATACGCGCCTACAAGAAAAGCGGCGGCAAGACGACATACAGCGCATACAGCCCCGCAAAGGTAGCCACCACCAAATTCGGCGACGTGACCGATGAGTTCAAGTGTACGGCTTTCAGCCTTAAATACGAGCCCGAGAAATGGGAAGTAAGCAGATTTTCCACAGATGACGAACAACCGGGTTCGGTACTTATACAGTGTGATTATTTGAGATCGCCGAAGATCCGTTCGCGTTACGCACTCAGAGCAGCTGTTTACTCCAAAAAGCTTTCGGCAACGGAAAAAGAAAAGGGTCTGAAATATATAGTAGATCAGTTCTGCGAAGAAGCAGCACCCTACCATCAGTATTATGATGTTAAGTACGGCGTGTTCTCGGGCAGAAAGTGTGCGTTCCTCACCGAAATGGACGAAGACGACGATTACCCCGACCGGATCTTCTTATGCAAGGGCAACCGTTTTTACCAATTGACAATAAACATCGGCAGCTTTTCCGAAGAGGCAGATGATTACTACGATCAGGCTATCTGCCTTTTGAACGACGTCTATTTCGGCAATAAAAAATGATCGGAGGGAAATGACATGAAAACTAACAGGATTATTTCATCGGTTCTTGCAGTCACAATGCTTATGAGCGGGACGGCTCTCCCCGCATCAGCCGAGAATGTACGAAATGATAACATATTTACTGCTTCCGCGTTCAGCGAAACGGGTGCGCTCTCCAAGCCTAAGATAACGGGTGCAGCCACGGGTGCCCGCAACATAAAGCTCAAATGGAGCAGGGTAAAGGGTGCCACGGGATATAAGGTTTACCGCAAGACCAAGACGGGCGCATTCAAGTGCGTAAAGACCATCAAGGGCGGCAGCGTCACGGCTGTAAAGATCGGCGGCTTCAACAGCAGCACCAAGTACACCTTCAAGATACGGGCATTCAAGAAGAAAAGCGGCAAGACCACTTTCAGCAGTTACAGCGCTGCCAAGAGCTTCAAGACAAAATACGGTCTCGGCAAGAGCAATTACACCGACAAGGCTTTCAGCGTGAAGTTCAATAAGGATCTATGGTCTTTCAGTGAAGGCAGTTTCTTGATCTTTGATGACGGAGTTTTGTTCTCCTACGAGTACGACCCCAATATCGGCGGCTCTGTCACCTATGAAAACTGGCAAGAGAGGGGAGAGGGCAGAGATCTGGAATACTTCGCCGAGGAGTTTATCGACGATGAAAAGAATATGTACCACCCCACCTACTATAAGATAGAGTACGGCGAGGCGTTCGGCGAAAAAGCAGCCTACATCTGGCGCGTCGGCGAAGACCCCGACCTCGTACCCGACACCCCCGCTATCGACCCCTGCCCGATGATAATGATATATGAGAACAATATCCTCTACTATATCAACAGCTACTATCCCAGGAACGCAAAGGATCCCGAAAAATGCAATAAGATCCTTAACAAGGTGTTCTCGACCCTAAAGCTCACCTATAATAATTTCTGATCCATACATCTCCACAGCCCCGACACCCCCGCGGTATCGGGGCTGTTTTAGTATAACACTTCAGCCTCAAAGCTGTCTCATTATTTAATATCCGACCGGCACTCCATTTCTATGCGAATCCTTGTGTGCTGCGGACTTAGTTCCCTATATGTCCTCATTATCAGGAACAAAGCCACCGCAAAGGTCAGAATATCCGACACGGGCATTGAATACAGCACACCGTCAAGTCCGAAGAATACGGGCAGGACAAGTGCAAAGCCCACACCGAATACGATCTCTCTTATCATTGAGAGCGCTGTCGATTCTACAGCCTTGCCCATAGCTTGCAGGAAGATAAAGCAAGCCTTGTTCACGCAGGCGAATATCATCATACAGAGATAGATGCGGAAAGCGTGTACCGCAAAATCGGTATAATAGCTGCTCTCATTTGCCGCACCGAATATGCCGATAAGCTGACGTGGAAAGAACTCTACAAAGATCAGGGCGACTGCACCGACAGCCGCTTCTGCTGTCAGGAGCTTTGTGAACAGCTCACGCACACGGCTTTTCAGCCCTGCGCCCATATTGAAGCCGACTATCGGGATACAGCCTGCCGCCATACCCACTACGATAGAAATAACGATCTGGAAGAACTTCATAACAATGCCGACTACCGCCATAGGTATCTGCGCATACTGCTCCTGCCCGAAAATGCTGTCCATTGCACCGTATTTGCGTATCATATTATTGATAGCTGCCATTGCTGCCACAAGGGAGATCTGCGAGAGAAAGCTGGTCAGACCGAGTGTCAGCGTTTTGCGGATAATTGCACTTTCGGGCTGGAAATCAACCTTTTCGGGCTTTACGAGCTTCATGTGACAGAGATACCATATCGCAAGCACCGCCGTCACGATCTGCCCGATAACAGTTGCGACTGCTGCACCCATCATACCCCACCTGAAAACAAAAATGAATATCGGATCGAGTATCATATTCAGCACTGCTCCTGCAAGGGTGGAGATCATGGCAAACTTCGGGCTGCCGTCGGCACGGATCACAGGGTTCATCGCCTGACCGAACATATAGAAAGGGATACCAAGCGAGATATAGAAGAAGTATTCTTTTGAGTGGTGGAAGGTTTCTTCATTGACTGTTCCGCCGAACATTGCAATAATGCCGTTGCTGAATATCAGATACAAGGCACAAAGGATCAGACTGCTCATGATCGTCATAAGGACGGAGTTGCCGACGCTCTTCCTTGCCCTATCGGGTTCGCTCCTGCCAAGACTCAAACTCACAAAGGCACAGCAGCCGTCACCGATCATAACGGCTATTGCAAGAGCTATGACCGTCAGCGGAAATACGACCGTATTTGCGGCGTTTCCGTAAGAGCCGAGATAGCTTGCGTTGGCAATGAATATCTGGTCAACGATGTTGTAGAGCGCCCCGACAAGCAGAGAAATGATACAAGGCACAGCGTACTTTTTCATCAGTCTACCCACAGGCTCACGCCCTAAGAATTGATTTGCGGTTTGTTCCATTTGATCTCCTCCTAAAAAAAACAGCGTGAAGCCATAAGCCGGAATTACGCTTAAAGCTACACGCTGTTTTGATGATATGAAATTGTATCAGTCGAGATAAGAGCCGACAGGAGCAGCGTTGTACTGCTTGATGATCTTGATGATAACAGAACCGTCAGGCTGTTCTGCTTCCTCAACGATCTTGTACTTAGTCTTGTTTTTATCAAGGCCTGCCTTGTACTTTTCGATCTCGTCTTTAACGAGCTTTACGGCGTAGTCATGACCGACATCTTCCTTGAGCATAAAATGAAGTGTCTGGCAGATACACGCTTCTTTGATCCTTTTCACTATGATCTACCTCCATAAAAAAATAAAACGAGCAGCAATAACCGGACTTACGCAGGATCGCTACTCGTTATATATTTATCATATCACATTTTCGGCTTTTTTGCAAAGGACATTTTGCACAAAGTTTACGCCATTACAGCCTGAGCCGTTTCGGCTTTTCTTCTGAACACCGCCTTGAAGCAAGTCCTGATCAGCGGCTGGATAAAGAAAAGCTGAGAGAAGAATGCGAACGGGAAATTAAAGCAGACGAGCTTTATCCAGTTGGCAAGGAGCGTCAACACATTGAATCCCGCATAGTAGGGATAGTAGAGGAAAGCCGCAAGGAAGCTCATTGCAGGGCACATAATTCCGACTGTCGCACAGATGATCGCAGTTTCAAACAGAACAGGGTGTGTTTTTCTCGGATCAAAGACCTTACAAGCGAGCTTAAAGGACATGGGGCTGCCGACGGTTACTTCAAGAGTATATGCAAGGATAAACTCTGTTATCACAACTGCCCATATCGGCAGATTTCTTCCGAACATATACACACCGCCCATAGCATTTACTGCGCCGAGTACACTGTTTTCTCCCGTAACGCTCATCAGGGTTGAACCGTTGACAACATACAGACTGTAAAACACATAAGCGTGTACTGTCACGATAACGGTCATCAAAGCGAACATCATTCTTTCAAATTGGTTTCTTGGCATAGTTTTCTCCGTTTCCGCACAAAAAACACGCTGTACTCAA
>JAILFN010000086.1 GCA_024697545.1 Ruminococcus sp. | reverse complement strand
GCCAAGAGAACACACTACGGCACTGAGGACGACATATCCTTTGCCTGCGCGGTAAACGGCGACCTGCTCGCCGAGTGCAGACCCGCGCTGATAAACAAGGTCGCCGAGAACAAGAGGGCGGCGGCGGAGAAGAAGGTAAAGAATTGACAATGCAGACCTGCCGGAACGATCCGGCACGTTGGCTGTTTCAATACGGGGCGAAAGTATGAAAAAATATGCTATATATAAGTCCGAGACGGGGTACTATTATTATAGGTTCTGCGACTCTCTCGAACAGCTTGAGGGCACGGGCTTTGAAAGGATAGTTACCGAAGACAAGCTTCCCGTCGTGTTCGATGGCAGGGGCGGGTACTATCAGTTCAAAAAAGGTGACTACGGGTTTGTTGAGGTGATAGAGTCCGATGATGAGATCCCGCTTCCGCTTGAAAAGCTCTACTTCAAGAATGATGAGAACTTCAAGCTCGGGTGGATGACACCCGAAGGCGACACATATTCCTGCGATTACACGGGGCACACAAAGGCGGCAACGGTCATATGCGCGAACTTTTTTCCGAATGCCGTGCTTCCTGAAAGGACACTCGGAAAACACGGGTGGCTGAAGATAATCGACTCGTGGGACGGCACCGAACGTCAGCATTCACAGTATGTCTATTCGCTGACGGGGAAGATTACAAAGCGTCAGGCGGACAGACTCTTCGATCTGGGGCTTTATAATAATGAAGAGGTCAGGCAGCTGCTTAAAGACAGCGAGAATGACTGGTAAAAAATTAAACAAGGAAAGTATGAAACTCAGCGTTCTTGGCAACAGGCTCAAGCACGCTGTTTTTGATAGATGACAGCGCTTCGACATATCTAACATAGAAATGTATAGTAATTTGTTAAACATGACAGTTGATTTTAAATGAAAATTGTGTTATGATAATATTAATTCCCTATAAAAATATAGTGCCTTTGCACCTGTTTGCCGATAGGGTGATAAATTGTATATTTTGTAAAATTAAAGTGGCTAATGATCCGAAAAACTATTGACATTTCACTAATTATGGTGTATAATAGTATCAGGAGCTTGGCGGCATGATCTTCATGCCCGTTTCGCCTTAAATATGATGAATCAGGAGGAAATCGTCAATGGCTGAGACAAGATTTATAAAAACTGTTACCTTCGGTGGCTATGATAAAACTGAGGTCGATAAGAGACTTGAATATTTTTATACCAAGCTTTATGAGCTGAAAAACGAACTCAGAGAAACAAAGCTTACCCTGGAAGAATATAAAAAAGGCACACCCGCTGAAAAGGCATCCGAGACCGTACTCGCAGGTGAGAGGGCAAAGCTCACTCAGGTGCAGGTGCAGAACGAAACGATGTCGGATAAGATAAAGAATATCGAAGAGGAAAACAAGCAGAAGGACAGCGAGATACAGGCGCTGAAAGAAAAGAATAAGGCACTTTCCGATGAGCTTGAGGAAAAGAGAAAGCGCATCGAGGCTCTTGAAGCGGGCGGTGCTGCCGAAGCACTCAGCTCCGTTTTCATTGAGGCTCAGAAGTCCGCGAACCTGCTCGTTGCGACCTCGAAGAAAGAGGCTGATGAGCTCGATAACAAATCAAAGCTCGCTGCCGAAGATATCGTGACCGACGCTAACAACAAGGCTAAGAAGATAATCTTCGACGCCGAGAAGGAAGCTGCTGTCATCGCTGCCAACGCTCAGAACAAGTCTGAACAGATGAGCGCTGCATCCAATAACATGAAAGCTGTTCTGCTGGGTGAGATCGAGAGCTACAGCAAGCAGATGGAAAAGATGAAAGAGCTCTTCGCCGACTTTGAAAAGGACGGCAGGAAAAAGCTCGACGACAGCTTAGAGCTGCTCGGAAAGGCAAAGGGTCAGCTTAGCAGCGGCGGTGTTCCCGTGTTCAGAGAGCCCGAGATCATCGAGCCCGCTATCCCCGAAGAACCCGTATATGAAGAACTCGCAGGCAGAAAGGAAGACGAGGCTAAAAAGCAGAAGGCAAATATGGATCTTGAAAAGCTCGCGGCTATGGCTTCGGCTATCGGCGGCGGTGCAAAGCCCGAAGCGGCTGAAAGCAAGCCTGACGAAAACAGCGCCGAGACCGCTGATAAAGCAGAGGCTTCGGAAGGTGCTGACGGCGGCGATAAAAAGGAAGGACCGCGCTCAGGCGGCGGTATCGACCTGGCTGCTCTTGCGGCACAGGCGGCGGCTCTCGACAAGTGATGCGCCCGCCCTTTTATAACTATTCTCAAGGAGTGTAAGTAAAAAATGAGTGAGTTAATTATTGTAAAACCCGATAAGTGTGTGGGCTGCAATTCCTGCGTCAGGAATTGTCCCGCACCTGAGGCTAATATAGTCAAGATGCTGGAGGACGGCAGATTCGTGACTTCCGTTGATGCCGAGCACTGCATCGTCTGTGGTGAATGCGTAAAGTCCTGCAACCACGGCGCAAGAGATTACATAGACGACACCGAAGCTGCTATGCAGCGCATGAGCTCCGATAAGCTTATAATCCTCGCGACACCTGCCATCAAGACGGTATACCCCACCAAGTGGAAGGGCATACTTGACTGGTTCCGCAAAAAGGGATGTCTTATCTATGACGTATCTCTCGGCGCGGATATATGCACATGGGCACACCTCAGAGCGATAGAAGAAAAGAAGGTCGGAAACCTTATCACACAGCCCTGCGCGGCTATCGTCAAGTACGTCGAGACCTATCAGCCTAAGCTGCTCAACAATCTCTCGCCCATACACAGCCCTATTTCCTGCGAGATCACTTACATAAAGAAGTATTTAAGACGCTCCAACCCCATAGCTGTTCTTTCTCCGTGTATCGCCAAGAAGACAGAGTTTGAGGAAACAGGGCTCGCAGAGTATAACATAACCTTCAAAAAGCTCAGTGAATACTTCGATAAGAACGGAATAGCTATCACAGCTCACTCGGTACACGATCTTGAATATGATTTCGACGATCAGCAGGGTCAGCTCGGTGCTGTTTACCCCCGTCCGGGCGGACTTCGCGATAACCTCTGGATGCACGACCCCGATCTGAACATCACTACCTCTGAAGGCGTTCAAAAGGTTTACCACGAGCTTGACATGTACTCCGAAATGCCCGAGTTCAAGCACCCGCAGGTATTCGATGTTCTTTCCTGCGAGTTCGGCTGCAATGTGGGTCCCGGAACAGGTACCAAGCAGACCGTTTTCGACGTTATGTCAACAATGCGTGAGGTCGAGAAGGAAGCTAAGAACCGCCGCAAGACTTCCGGCGGTATGTTCGGCCGCGGCGGTGAGGATAAGCTCTTCAAGAAGTTTGACGACACCTTAAAGCTCTCAGACTTCATGAGGACCTACAAACCTACTACCCCGACACCCGTTCCCACCGATCAGCAGCTTGATCCTATCTTTGAGATCATGGGCAAGCATACCTTTGATGAAAGAAAGTACGACTGCCACGCCTGCGGTTACAAGTCCTGCCGCGATATGGCGACAGCTATTTACCGCGGTCTGAATACACCCGACAACTGCGTGGTACACGCAAAGACGGTGCTTGTAGCAAGACACTCACAGCTTCAGCAGCAGCATGAGCGCCTCGCTGAGATCACCAATGAATGTCTTGAGCTTTCCGATAAGCTAAAATCGGGCGTTGAAGAGATCACGACCAATATGGAGACCATCGGTGCTTCCAACCAGGCTACCTCCGAAAGAGCAGGCGTCGTGAACGATCTTCTCAAGAACGTTATCACCTTCTGCAATTCCAACACCACGATGGACGCAGGATCGGTGCAGCAGCTCGTAGGCATACTTGAGACTACCAGCAAGGCTTTCGGTGCGCTCGATGATAACGTAACCACCACTAAGGAAAGCTCCGAGATCATAGCACGTTCTGTTGAAGAGATCAAGAGCCTTGTTGACGACATAAACGCTACCCTCCACAAGACGGTAAGCACAAAGTAATATAAGTCGGACATTTCCGAGCCGCTCCCCGAAGTTTAGCTTTCGGGAAGAAGCGAGATCTGTCATGAAACAACAACAGCACCCTGCAAAAAGGGTGCTGTTTTTATCATATCATCAATTGTCAGATGAGGACTGCTCCTCACGGCACTTGCTTTTTCAGATCCTTGCCACGCCGGTCTTTCTTGCGGCTTCGGCTACTGCTTCGGCTACTGCTGCCGCTACGCCTCTGTCGAGGGCTGAGGGGATAATGTATTCTGCCGACAGCTCTTCGGGCTTGACATACTCGGCGATAGCCTTTGCAGCGGCGATCTTCATATCGTCATTGATATCGCTTGCGCGGACATCGAGAGCGCCCCTGAATATACCCGGGAATGCGAGCACGTTGTTTATCTGGTTCGGGAAATCGCTTCTGCCCGTGCCGACAACAGCCGCACCTGCCTCACGCGCAAGGTCGGGCATGATCTCGGGGGTGGGGTTCGCCATCGCGAAGATGATGGGCTTGTCAGCCATAGACTTTACCATCTCGGGGGTGACGCAGCCGGGTGCGGAAACTCCGATGAACACATCAGCACCCGCGATAACATCGGCAAGGCTGCCCTTTCTCATCTGCTGATTGGTGATCTCAGCCATCTCTTCCTTCTCGGGGTTGAGTCCCTCACGACCCTTGTAGATAGCGCCCTTTCTGTCGCAGAGAACAACGTCCTTCAGACCCATCGAGATGAGCAGCTTGATGATAGCGATGCCCGCAGCGCCTGCGCCCGATGTAACTACTCTGATCTCATCGAGCTTCTTGCCTGTGAGCTTGAGTGCGTTGAGCATAGCTGCGAGGGTAACGACAGCTGTACCGTGCTGGTCGTCATGGAAGATCGGGATATCGCAGCATTCCTTGAGTCTGCGCTCGATCTCAAAGCAGCGGGGTGCGGAGATATCCTCAAGGTTAACGCCGCCGAATGAGCCTGCGAGCAGCGACACGGTCTTTACGATATCATCGACATCTTTAGAGCGTACGCAGAGGGGGATAGCGTCAACATCGCCGAAGGATTTGAACAGCACGCACTTGCCCTCCATAACGGGCATACCCGCTTCGGGTCCGATATCGCCGAGACCGAGCACTGCTGTACCATCGGTAATTACCGCCACGAGGTTTGAGCGGCGGGTGAGCTCATAGCTCTTGTTTATATCCTTCTGCACCTCAAGGCAGGGCTGAGCAACACCGGGGGTGTATGCGAGCGAGAGGTCATCGCGGGTCTCGAGCGGCACGCGGGAGACTACCTCGATCTTTCCGCCCCATTCACCATGCAGTTTCAAAGATTCCTTTGCGTAATCCATTTCACACATATCCTTTCATCGCCGCGCAGGGCGGCTGTCAGTTTACGTCGGCATCAGCCGACAGCATACCCTTTTATTATACAATATTACGCGGCAAATTACAAGACCGCAGGCAAGCTCTCTGTAAATTTTTCCTGAATTTTGAAAACCTGCTTGCGAACAACGGCGTATCTTATTGACAAACGCGCCGTGATGTGATATAATATTCAGGCACGCGGGTATGGTGGAATTGGCAGACACGCCAGATTTAGGTTCTGGTGCGAAAGCGTGCAGGTTCAAGTCCTGTTACCCGCATATGGTTTTTATACTCTGAAATGACGGTATAGCGTTGTTTCGGAGTTTTTGTTTTTCTGGAAAAAGCTGATTTGTGCGTTGTTTGTCGTTATCGTTCCGAAAAAAAGGAGCAGCCGTTTTGTAAGCTGCTCCTTTTTTCAGGTATCACTATTATCAGGGGGGATAATTAATGTCAGGGGGTCAGTAGACCGCTTCGATGTTCCAGAGCTGGTTGGAAGCGCCCGAGTAGCTCCACTGAAGAACGTTTGCGCCGTTTGCGGTGGATCTGCCCGAAACGTCGAGCGCCTTGCCGCTGTTGCGACTTATGATGGCATAGCTGCTGCCGACTTTACGCAGCTCCCACTGCTGGCAGGCGTTGCCGTAGTACTCGCACTGCTGCACGTTCGCGCCGTTGTCCTTGCTGCCCCATGCAACATCGAGCACCTTGCCGCTGTTTACGCTCTTGATAACGTAGTATCCGTTCGACTGCTTTTCAAGATACCATTTCTGGTTATTGCCGCCGCCGTAAGCATACTGTATAACGTTTCCGCCGTTGTCCATGCTTCTGCCCGATACATCAAGAGCCTTGCCGCTGTTTACCGACTTGATGGCATACATCTGACCTGCACCGAAATTAGCCGAACCGCCGTTGTTATTGCTGCTGTTGTTATTGTTGTTATTATTGCTGTTATTATTATTGTTGTTATTATGATTGTTGTTATTATTATTGTTGTTATTATTATTGCTGCTGCCCGAAGAAGGAGCGGTGTAGGATATCCAGTCATACTGCGCGGTAAGGGGAGCTTTGCCGTTGTAGTGGTTCAGCCACTCGTCAACGCCCTTGCCGTTCCATACGTTCATCATGATCTTTCCGGGAGTGGTGGGGATATCTCTGTATGCTGTGTATACGGGCTTTTTGTCAACGTACCATGTGATAGAGTTCTTGTCCCAGTAGAAACCGTACTGGTGGAAGGACTGCGAAGCGTCAAAGCCGAGGTTGTATACATACTCGTGGTTGCCCTGACCGCGTGTGTAGTAGTTGAACTGCACCTGATTTGTGTTCTTGCCGAGAAATTCGATGTCGATCTCGTCCCATACGGTGCCGTCTGAGGGACCCGTGTAGGTGAAGAATGAAGAAACAACGCCGTCATTCTTGATAGGCTTCATGCTTACGTCATACATACCGTAGCTGAAGGTCTGAACGGTGCGGTACTCAGCGCCCTTGTAGCCCTGCCAGCTGTTTCCGGTGATGGAAAGATTCATCTTTCCGCCCGAGAACTGTACGTTGTTCTTGCTCCATGTGCAATCGAACATACCGCCGTTCGACCAGCCGTCGGAAGCTTCCATCTTGCCCCAGTCATAGCTGTCGAAGCCTGTGCCGAAGTAGCTGCCGTTAAAGGTCGAAGCAGCACCTGCGGGCAGAGACATCGCCGCACTTGCCGCGATAACAGCGGCGGCAAAAACGCTCACGATCTTTCTTTTCTTCATTTTCATCTACCTCCATTTTTGGGATGTTCTGTTGATCTGCCACAGTTTTTTTAAACTCAAGCGGCAATTTTTAATGAATAGCAAATACATTATATCAGCAGAAAAATCCTAAATATACCGAAGATAAATTAAATGTATCAATAATTTAATACATAAGATAATTTTGATATATTTTTTTACAATAATAATACCGCACCTTGAAAAAAGTGCGGTATTATGTGATATTTTTGTCGTCCGCAGCATGGAGGGAACGTGACCGTGTGCGAATGACTTTGGAGTGCAGCTTACTTTGCTGTCACCGTTCTTGCCTTGGTGAAGTTACCGAAGTACTTCTTGCCGCCGATGGTCTTGTATGTACGCATACGGACATAGTACTTCTTGCCCGACTTCAGCTTCTTGAATGTGCGGGAGGTCTTTGTCTTGCCGTCAACAGTGGCGGTGCGAGTGCCCTTCTTGAAGGTCTTGTCGGGGGATACCTGTATCTGATAGCCTGTGGCGGTAGAAACGGTCTTCCATGTCACCTTTGCGGCGTTCTTCTTAGCGGCAACGCTCAGGCTCTTGGTCTTGCCGGGGAGAACCGACTTCTTGAGACCCTTGTACAGCTTCTTGCTGATCACCTTGTCAAAGCCGGTGCCCTTGTAGTAATAGAAGGTCACCTTCTTGCTTGCCAGATGATCCTCGTCCCAGCCGAGCATGGATCTGGCTTCGTTCTTTGTAACGCTGGGGGGGACGATAACCTTTTTAAGAGCGGGGAAATTATAGCCGATGGGCACGAATCCCTTTGCGCCGTTCTTTAAGGTTATCTTTTCAAGGTTATTGCAGTCAACAAATGCACCCTGACCGTAGCCCCAGTTATATTTTTCGGTATTCTTCATAGTAGAAGGGATGACAAGCTCGGTCATCTTATTGTTGCTGTCAAAGGCATAGCCTGCGACAGACTTTACGCCTTCGGGGATGACTACCTTGCCCTCAGCCTTTCTGCCGCTGAGAAGCACGCCGTCGCCCACTACCACCAGCTTTTCCTTCTCCTCAAGAGAATCCAGCCAGGGAGTGTGATGGAAGGGTGCGCCGTCCACAAGTCTTACGCTCTTGGGGAAGTAGACTTCCTTGAGCTTGGGGCAGTCGCGGAAGGCGTGGCAGGTGGAATCCTCGGGACCCTCTCTGAACTCTACTATGGTATCGGGAAGTACAGCCTTTTCCAGATTGGGGCACTCCATAAATACAGACACCATTTTTTTGATGGGAGCTTTGATGGTAACGGTCTTTACGTTTTCAAGTCTGCTAAAGCCGTAGTCAATGAAGTCACATTCGGTGGAAGAGAAGCCTACAACGGCACGTCCGTCGATGGTCTCGGGGATAACGAGATCCTTGCCCTTGCCCAGATATTCTACCAGAGATACGCCGGCCTCGCACAGAGAGTAAACGATACCGTCATCGGTGATACCAAGATCGTCCTCTTCGTCCTCGTCAATGCACCAGTCGTTGCGGTACCGGTCCCTGAACGCCTCCCAGTCGGCTTCATCGTAGCCCTTTTCGGTGCTCTCGCCGTCGCCGAGAAATACCAGCGACTGAGACTTGGGAACGATGGTGAAGTCTGCCGAAGCGGAAAGGCTTCCTGCCATACCTACGGTCATTACCGCTGCCATTGCAGCGCAGATGATTCTTGATGTTTTCATAATAATTATCTCCTTTTTATTTTTCGTCACTCTAGTCTTACTTCACCTTGACAGCTCTTGCCTTAGTATAGTTGCCGAAGTACTTCTTGCCGCCGATGGTCTTGTAGGTACGCATACGGACGTAGTACTTCTTACCCGACTTCAGCTTCTTGAATGTGCGGGAGGTCTTTGTCTTGCCGTCAACAGTGGCGGTGCGAGTGCCCTTCTTGAATGCCTTGTCGGGGGATACCTGTATCTGATAGCCTGTCGCGGTGGAAACGCTCTTCCATGTCACCTTTGCGGCGTTCTTCTTAGCGGCAACGCTCAGGCTCTTGGTCTTGCCGGGGAGAACGGACTTTTTCGCCTTATCGTAGCCCTTGGAACTAAGAAGCTTATCTACCGGCGTGCCCTTGTAGTAGTAATATGTGGTATAGTCGCTGACATACGACGGGTCTTCTCCGATTATTGCCTTTGCGCCCTTTGACGTTATGCTGGGCGGGAGAATCATCTTTTTGACACCTGAATAGATCTCCAGCGCAAAGCCCTTTGAGCCGTTCTTGAATGTTATCTTATCGAGGAGCTCAGGCCCCCATTCCATCGACAAGAAATCTCCCTCAACGCTTGCGGGGATAACAAGCTCGGTCATCGTGTTGTTATCGCAAAAAGCACCTCTGCTCAGCCATTTTACTCCGTTCGGGATGACTACCTTGCCGGATGCGGCTCTTGCGCTGACGAGAGATTCTCCTATGACTACCGTTTTCTCCTCCGACTCTCGCTTATTCATCCACTCGGTGTTGCGGAACGCCTCGCCTGTGACAAGCTGCAGGGAATCGGGGATATATACATCGCGAAGCTTGGGGCAGTTGTAGAAGGGGCAGCACATATCACACCAGTAATCAAGACCGTCCTCCTCTTCGCTCATACGCTCCAGAGTGTCGGGGAGCTTTACCGTTGTAAGCTCGGGGCAGTCGGTGAAAACGGTGGGCATAGTCTTTATACGGGCTTCGATGGTCAGCGTCTTAAGAGTATTCAGCTCAATGAAATTACTGCGGTTTTCAAAGCTTTCAAACCCTGTCACAGTCATTCCGTCTATCTCTTCGGGTATGACAAGATCACTGCCGTATCCGAAGTATTCTGTTACCAGGCAGCCATCCTTCATCGGTCTGTATACAAGACCATCGTCGGTTATCTTTATCCTTACAGCGTCAGCGTCGTAGTAGAGATCCTCATCGGGATTCTGAACGTGATGCCAGTACCATCTCTTGAAGACCTCCCATTCCAGTTCATCGTAGCCTGACTCTGTTTCCTTTGTATCAGCCTCGCCGACAGAAACAGCTTCGGCAGACTTCTCCTGTTCATCAGCGATAAGGGTATCGGCGGAGCAGCTTATGCCCGCAGCAGTAGATGCTGTCATAACGGCAGCCAAAGCAGCGCAAAGTATTTTTGATGTTTTCATAGTCATTATCTCCTTATTTATTTTTCGTCACTCTAGTCTTACTTCACCTTGACAGCTCTTGCCTTAGTATAGTTTCCATAGTACTTCTTGCCGCTCAGCGTCTTGTATGTACGCATACGGACATAGTACTTCTTACCCGACTTCAGCTTCTTGAAGGTGTAGGTCACCTTAGCCTTGTCCTTTACATACTTTGCGGTGACGTTTTTCTTGAAGGTCTTGTCGGGCGATACCTGTATCTGATAGCCTGTGGCGGTGGAAACGCTCTTCCATGTCACCTTTGCGGCGTTCTTCTTTGCGGAAACAGTGATGCTCTTGGTCTTGCCGGGGAGGACGGATTTTTTCAGCTTGGTGTAACCCTTGACCGTCTTGTCATTGATGACCTTGTCAGCCTTGGTGCCCTTGTAGTAATAGTAGGTGCAGTTTAAGTTTATGTAATCCTTCCAGTCGCCGTTGTACTTGTCAAAACCTAAAGCGCAGGCGGTGTTTTCTTTTGTAAAGGTGGGCGGGATGATGACCTTTTCGAGGTTGGGCAGATTATCACGGGAGAGGTACTCATAGAAGCCTTTAGAACCGTTCTTGAAGGTGATCTTTTTAAGTCCCGTGGTGTTCCAAAATGCACCGCCCGAGTTTTTGACACTAGCGGGAACGACAAGCTCGGTCATCTTGTCGTTGTCGTGGAAAGCCTCGCCTGTGATATACTTTACGCTACTCGGGATCACGACCTTGCCCTCAGCCTGTCTGCCGCTGACCAGAGAATCGCCTATGATGACCAGCTTTTCCTCCTTTTCCTTAGCTTCAAGCCAGGGGGTGTTGCGGAAGCAGGCGTTCTGTACCAGCTTCAGTGTGTCGGGGATAACGACCTCTTTGAGCTTGGGACAGTCGCTGAAAGCATAGCAGCTGTTTTCCTTAAAGTCGGCAAGCTCTTCAAGACCTGTGGGGAGAACTACCTTTTCAAGCTCGGGGCAGTTGGTAAAGCTGTTGCCGATCCTCTTGATATCAGCCTCGAATATAACTGTCTTGACATTTCTGAGCTTGTGGAAGCCGTAGCCTTCAAGATCCCAGTAACCGATGTCAAGCAGCCCTTCAACGGGATATCCCTCGATCTCTTTCGGGATAACGAGTTCTTCGCCCTTGCCGATGTAATCGGCGACCCTGACGTAGCCATCTACAGGGTTTATACTATAGATAAGACCGTCATTGGTTATATCCAGACCAACATTGCCGTCGTATTCCTCATCGGGATCATGCTCCCATGTCTCCCAGTATTCTCTCTTGTAGTATTCCCAGTCTGCTTCGTCGTAGTTCTTTTCGCTGCCTGTCTCATCTCCGAGAGAAACGAGACTGCTGTTTTCGTCAGCGGCAGCAAGCTCAGCAGAAGCGGTCATGCCGCCTGCCATAGATGTTGTCATAACAGCAGCAAGTGCAGCACAAAGTAATTTTGATGTTTTCATAGTTTCTTCCTCCGTTCGGTAGTTTTAATAAATGTATTTTTTGTGATGGTTTTTTGCCCTTCTATAATATACATTCAATGAAAACAAGGCAGGTGTAACACTTTTTGAGAAAAAAATTCATTCTTCTATGTTATGCACAAATTTGATGCGGTGATTTTGTAGAACTTGTGCATAGGACCATCGGGATATAAAAACAGACTGCCGCAAAATGAAATACGGCAGTCTTAAATTTATCACCAGTACTCGTTATAACCGGGGTCGGTGGTGTAGTCGTCGGTCTGTGAACTGTCATCTGTCCACTCGTAGTATTCGTCGCTGTATTCGCTCGAATCCTCGCTGTCGAGCACACTGCTCTCCTCGACCTTCGGCATACCTGTCGAAACGTATACTATCAGAACTTCGCCTTCTGCGATATTTATGAGATATCCCGGGCTTACGTTCGTGCGGATAACGTAGCCTTCCTTGACGGTGTAGGATTCCTCCTCAACGGTGGAATACTTGATGTTCAGCGCATTGAGCTGGTCAAGGTAGGTCTTCTTGGGCAGTCCGTCAAAGTCGGGGACGGGTATCGTAGGCGAACCTAAGCATACCTCAAGGGTAAGCTTGTTCATTCTCGAAGGATCGTACTCAACTCCGGGCGGTATGCTCTGGCTTGTGACTATGCCCTTCTGCTCCAGTTCGGAGTAGTAGGTCTTGGTGCGTATCGTAAAGGACGAGCCAAGCTCACGCTCTACTGCATCGTAGCGCTGACCGACAAGGTTCGGCATGATGGCGCCTGTGCCATAGGGAGACTCCGCGATGGATTCATCGGCGGGTATCGTAATGTCGTGAGATTCGAGTATCAGCACTTCGCTGTCTTCGTCATCCGTCGCATTGGTTATTATCATCTGGTCGGAATCGCTGTCATCTGCGGGGGAGAATACGTTGTAAAGCAGGATGAATCCGACTATCAGCATAACTCCGAGAAGCAGGAAGCCTATTATCGTAAGCGCATTGGTCGTCTTTTTGCGGAAGTCTTCGGCAGCCGCGAGCTTGCGCTCTAAAGCCGCACGTTCGGCGCTTTCCTGCGTGTTCTTGGGCTTTACTACGGGTATGGTCTGTGTAGCGCCCTTGATGTGTGAGCTCGGCTGAGGAACATTTTCAAACAGCTCGCTCACGAGATCCGTCACGCTCTGTATGCGGTCGGGACCGCGCACAGACATCGCCCTCATCAGCACGTTTGAAACGTGTCTCGGGATGTGGGGGTTGATGCGCGAAGCGGGTATCATCGTGTCGTTGTGCAGCCGGTTGTTGGCATCGGGCGGAACGTAGCCTGTCAGTATGCGGTAGATCACCGCCGCTATCGAATAAACGTCGGTCCATGTGCCCTGCCATTCGAGGGAGGAATACTGCTCGGGAGCGGTGTAGCCCGAATAGAACTCGGGAGAAAGCGCCGTGCCCGCCGTGCGTATCGAGCTTATCGAAAAGCCCGTCAGCTTCAGCTTGCCCTCTGTTGTAACGATTATATTCTCGGGAGATATGCCCCTGTGGATTATCCCCGCGTTGTGGATTATGCTGAGTGTCGTGAAGAGCGGCACGAACAGCTTTTTTACCTGCGACCACTGGAGATACCCGCGGTTTGCCTGCAAAAACTTTTTGAGCGATACGCCCTCGATGTACTCGAGCACCACATAGCAGGTGTTGTTTTCCGAGAACATATCCTTAGCCGTGCAGATGGAGCCTAAGTTCCTCATTCTGGTCAGCGTGCGGTTCATATCCATAAACTCCGACATATAGGTCTTGTATTTTGCAAGGCAGTCGGCATTTATCGTAATATTCTTGCTTTTCATCTCGCGCTCGCAGAGGGTATCAGGCATATATTCGCGCATGACGGCTTTGGTCTTTGAGACCAGGTCATAGCATATATAAGAAGCTCCCTCACCGTTGTATGAGAGCATTTTTCCCACGATATATCTGTCATTGAGTACAGTATGCGGCGCAAGGTATGACTGAAGATGCGGTATATCGTCGGTATAGGTGCAGTAATGGCAGACACCGTCGGCGTCAAGCTCGTTCATGCAGCCCATACAGAGCTTTATATCGTTCTTCATATATCATCACCACCATAGGTTTCGGTTTGTTTCATACTTCCGTGCCGTCATAAAGGCACACTAAAGCAGACGTGCAAATATACACGTCCTGTCCTATCATATCAGTTTTTGCCGACAATGTCAATATTTTTGCCGAAACTGTATATAATAAGCAATAATTTGTAGTTAAATTGTAATCTCTGTTTTTTTAGTCCCCGTAACGCTTCATCAACTCAGTGCAATACCCCGGACCCGTACCTGCGGCAGGGTCCGTTTCGGTGTTACGTCCGAACTGCGAGCTTTCCCGACCACAGCTGCGATCGCACCCCATGCAGCAAACCAACAGTCAAGTGCCAACAGGCGCTCTCACATATTCTTAGGTATCAGCACTTCGTTGGTCGAGTATTTATACTTCCCCTTGTCGCTGAATGTAACGCGGGTGAGCATAGCCTGCTCGTCGCCGTTGTCGCGCTTGTAGTAGTATTTGTAAACGTAGGTCACGCCGCCGTCCTCGCTGTAAGTTATGCTGTACGGCGAAAGGTCGATCTCTTTCATTACCGCCGACTGCTTTGTGCCGGAGGCGAAGCGGTCGAGGTCTATGCAGGCGTCAAGCTTTTTGCCGCGAATGTCGTGCTTTAAGACCGAGAAATCGGTGTAGGTCACGCGGGAGATATGCCCGCCGTGGTCGCTGACAGAGAGGGTCACAGCCCATGCGGGGTATTCTATCCCCTGTACCTTAACGCTCTTTTCGCTCTCATAGATGTAATCAAAGGTTAAGGCGCTGTTGACCCCGTAGAACTTGGATTCATCGAGGTACTGTATACCCGTCCTGACGTTCAGCGTCTGCGGCTGCTCACCGATGTAAACGGAAGCGTCCTCAGCGTAGCGCAGACCCTTTGAAGCTGTGAGCGCCATCACTATGACGATGATAAGTATGATAAACACCGCCGCTATGCCGCCTGCTATCACGAGCTTCAAGCCGCGCTTGCCGAGACCGCGCTTTATCTCGGTGCCGTCGGGGACAGCCCTCACTCTTATGGTCTTATTCTTATCCTTTTTTCTGCGCTTATCCGTGAGCTGTCCGCGTCTTTTGTCTGACAGTTTCTTCCTTTGACCCTCGTTAGTCTTGATGTAGGTGTGGCAGAACGGACATTCGCTTATGAGGTCGTCTATCTCTTTTTTACATTTAGGACAAAGCATTTTGTTTACCTCCCGTCAATGGGGTCTGTCGGGTGTCTTCAGGTAACACTCGGGCTTGTTTGGTTTTGGTTATCAGAGGGTCAGCTGGTCGGGGTCGGGGAGCTCCTTTGCGGGGCTGCCTGTTGAGGGCACCGCCTTGCAGCGGAAGCGCTTCAGACCTTCTGCCGTTTCGGGGTCTATCGTTTTGGCGTTTATGATCTCAGCCTTGCCTTTAAGGCTCATGACCTGCACGCCTATCGTGGACTTGGTGGTCTTGGGCAGCAGCAGTGCCGTGTCGAATATCAGCGCACGGTTGTTCGATGAACGCAGCATGATCTCGCAGTTGTCGGTTATCTGTATCGCCGCCACGATCTTGTCTTTAAGGCTCAGGGCTCCCGTCAGCTTTTTGCGGTTGGTCTTGGTCTCGTAAGCCGAAAGAGGCACCTTTGCCACCTTGCCGCCCGCGTACACGAATATCATGTATCCCGAGTAATCGGTGGTGTTCGCCATAGCCACGACCTCTTCGCCTTCGTCAAAGCTGAGCTTTGCGGGGATATAGTCGCCCATAGCCGAAGCCTTTGTCTCGGTGAAGGCTGATACCTTTGTCTTGTAGCAGTTGGCACCCGTTGTGAAGAAGAGCAGGTCGGAGCGGTTGACGGTCTCACGCTGCTGCGAGATGAAGTCGCCCTCCTTGACCTTCTGCTCGCTTGCCATACGCAGGCTGTTGGGGAGTATCTTCTTGAAGTAGCCGCTGTCGGTAAGGAATATCGAGCAGTTGAAATCGGGTGTGTCGTCTATCTCAACTTCCTCGGCAATGTCCGAAGCGTAGAAGAATTCGGTGCGGCGGGGCTGACCGTATTTCTTTATTATCTCACGCAGCTCGCCTATGATGACCGTCTTTATCTTCTTATCGCTGCCCGCGATCTCTTCAAGCTCTGCGATATCCTTCTTCAGCTCTTCGATATCCTTTGTGCGCTTTAAGATATACTCGCGGTTTAGGTGGCGCAGCTTTATCTCTGCAACGTATTCCGCCTGCACCTCGTCAATGCCGAAGCCTATCATGAGGTTCGGCACTACCTCAGCCTCTTCCTCAGTCTCGCGCACGATCTTTACTGCGCGGTCGATGTCGAGCAGTATCTTTTC
This sequence comes from Ruminococcus sp., assembly GCA_024697545.1. Lineage (GTDB taxonomy): Bacteria > Bacillota > Clostridia > Oscillospirales > Ruminococcaceae > YE71. The sequence goes on along the minus strand of JAILFN010000086.1, from coordinate 52,956 downwards.
AAGGCCCTCGAGCAGGTGGAGCTTTTCCTTTTTCTTGTTGAGATCGAAGAGCGTTCTCCTGCGGACGCATTCAACTCTGAACTTTATCCATTCGTCAAGTATCTCATATACGCCCATTACCCTCGGGTAGCCGTGTACGAGTATATTGAAGTTGCAGGCATAGCTGTCCTGAAGGGGAGTGAGCCTGAACAGCTTCTGCATCACCTTTTCTGGGTCGGTGCCCTTTTTGAGGTCGATGGTTATGGTAAGTCCGTTCAGGTCGGTGTCATCGCGGATGTATGATACCTCGCGCAGCTTGCCGTCCTTTACGCACTGTATTACCTTTTCTACTATCGCTTCAACGGTAGTGGTGGCGGGTATCTCGGTTATGACAAGGCTGTTTGACTTTTTGTCGTACTCATACTTTGCACGCAGCTTTATCGAGCCGCGTCCCGTGCGGTAGACCTGATCGAGCAGCTCCTCATCGTAAAGCATAAGTCCGCCGCCCGCGAAGTCGGGTCCTTTAAGGGTCTCTATCGCATTGTGCTCGGGGTTCTTCATGAGGGCTATGGCGGTGTTGCATATCTCCTCTAAGTTGAATGAGCAGACTGATGATGCCATAGAAACGCCTATGCCGACGTTTGAGTTTACGAGTATCGAGGGGAACGCTGCGGGGAGCAGGGTAGGCTCCATCATCTCGTTATCATAGTTGGGCACGAAATCTACGGTATCCTTGTCGATATCCCCGAAAAGCTCGGCGCAGATGGGTGCGAGCTTGGCTTCGGTATAACGTGAAGCCGCAAAGGACATATCCCTCGAATACGCCTTGCCGAAGTTTCCCTTTGAGTCAACATAAGGGTGCAGCAGAGTCTCGTTTCCGCGGGCGAGTCTTACCATAGTCTCATATATAGCCTGATCGCCGTGGGGGTTGAGCTTCATGGTCTGACCGACGATGTTCGCGGACTTTGTACGCGCCCCCGTCAGAAGCCCCATCTTGTACATGGTATAAAGTATCTTTCTGTGCGAAGGCTTGAAGCCGTCTATCTCGGGGAAAGCTCTCGATACGATAACGCTCATGGCGTAAGGCATATAATTCTTTTCAAGGGTATCGGTGATAGATTCCTCGACCACCGTACCCGCCCCCGCGATATATGCGTCGGGGAACTTTGTCTTGTCAAGCTTAGGTTCTTTCTTTGGTGTTTTCTTTGCCATTTATATCTTTCCTTCTTTTTTGGGGATCCCATAGTGTCTGTCGACGTTCTGCCGTGCGGCACTATCCCGCTATCATTTTCACAGCCGCAGCTGCCGTTATGAACAGCACGGCTCCGACATAGCAGGCTATCATTTTGTTGCGTATCCGTTTTACAGCCGCGGTCCGTTCTTCGGCGGACTTATCGCTGCCGAACTCGCGGAACATATCAGCCGTCAGCTTTATAGACATGACTATGAACGCCACAGCACCTATCAGCAGTATCGCTGTCAGTATCTTCATGTGCAGTGCTCCTTTAGCTTATGTCAGCCATGTCAAGGTAATCGTGACCGAATTCGCTTATGTGGTCTTTTCTGCCCTGGAGGTCATCGCCCAGCAGCATATCGAACACCTGTGCGGTCTGCTCGGCATCGGTGGGGTTTACTTTGATAAGGCGGCGGGTCTGCGGGTTCATGGTGGTGAGTGACATCATCTCAGCCTCGTTCTCACCAAGTCCTTTCGAGCGCTGAAGAGTATATTTCTTGTCGCCTATCTGTTTGAGTATGTCTGTCTTCTCATTCTCATCGTAGGCGAAGTATACCTTCTCTTTGCCCTTGTCCTTGACGGTGATCTCAAACAGCGGAGATTCCGCGATATAGACATAGCCCTCGTTTATGAGGGTAGGGGTCAGGCGGTAGAGCATGGTGAGCACCAGCGTGCGTATCTGGAAGCCGTCGTAGTCGGCATCGGTACAGATTATGATCTTGTTCCAGCGAAGACCGTTCAGGTTGAAGTTTGATATATCCTTGTTGGATTTGGACTGCACCTCAACACCGCAGCCCAGCACCTTGATAAGGTCGGTGATGATCTCGCTCTTGAATATTCGGGCGTAGTCGGCTTTAAGGCAGTTGAGTATCTTGCCCCTTATCGGTATGACAGCCTGAAATTCCGAATCACGCGCCATCTTTACCGAACCCAGCGCCGAATCACCCTCCACGATGTAAAGCTCGCGGATAGAAACGTCCTTTGAACGGCAGTCGTTGAACTTTGCCACCTGATTGGAAAGGTCGATCTTTGCGGTAAGGTTGTTCTTTATTTGCAGGCGGGAAGTCTCCGCCTTTTCGCGGGAGCGCTTGTTTATCAGCACCTGCTCGCATATCTTCTGAGCCTCATCGGGCTTTTCGATGAAGTATATCTCAAGCTGCTGGCGCAGGAACTCGTTCATGCACTCCTTGATGAATTTGTTGGTTATAGCCTTCTTTGTCTGGTTGGCATAGCTTGTAACGGTAGAAAAGCTCGAGGACACAAGCACGAGACATTCGCTGATGTCGGCATAGGTGATGGGCTTTTCGTTCTTGTTGTACTTGTTGTTGTCCTTCAGCCACTTGTTTATCATGTAGGGGAAGGCGAGCTTTACGGCGTCGTCGGGCGAACCGCCGTGCTTTAAGAAGCTGGAGTTGTGGTAATACTCAACGTCCTGAACGTAGTTTGAGAATGTGAATGCCACCGAAAGCTTTACCTTGTAGTCCTCCTTGTCGGCGCGATCCCTGCCTACACGTTCTCCCGAGAAGAACTGCACGGAGGAAAGACCCTGATCGCCGACTATCTCGGTAACGTAATCGCTGATGCCGTTCTCGTAAGCGAACACCTGTTCTTCAAACTTGCCGTCGGGCTGCTCGGCGCGGAAGATGAACTGCACGCCGGGGTTTACCACCGCCTGCTTTTTGAGCATATCGCAGAAGTATTCGTCCTCGATATCTATCTCGGTGAATACTTCAAGGTCGGGCTTCCAGCGCTGTACGGTACCTGTGCGCTTGCCCTTGAACTCTTTCTTTTTGAGCCCGCCGATGTTTTCGCCCTTTTCAAAATGCAGGTCGTACTGAAAGCCGTCGCGGTAAACGGTAACGTCCATATATTCCGAAGCGTACTGGGTAGCGCAGGCACCGAGTCCGTTCAGACCCAGCGAGAACTGGTAATCGGCGCTGTCATTGTTGTGATATTTGCCGCCTGCGTAAAGTTCGCAGTAGACCAGCTCCCAGTTGTAGCGCTGCTGAGCCTGGTTGTAATCAACGGGGCAGCCGCGTCCGAAGTCCTCTACCTGAAAGCTTCCGTCGCGGAATTTTGATATGATTATCTTATCGCCGTGACCCGCGCGGGCTTCGTCGATGGAGTTTGAAAGTATCTCAAACACCGAATGCTTGCAGCCGCCCAGTCCGTCGGAACCGAATATTACGGCAGGGCGCTTGCGGACTCTGTCCGCGCCCTCGAGCACTTCGATGGATTCATTTCCGTATTCTTTTTTGTTGTTCTTCTTTGTCATATCTAACCTGTCCTTTTCCTTTCCCGAAATAGTTTTTCACACAATCAATCTTTATTATACCACAAAACTGTACGGTTTGTAAAGGGGTATGGGGTGTAAAAATTTTATGCCGTGCCGAAAAGCGCTGCGGTCTGTCCCTGTCATTGGGGCAAAACAGAATAACGGCACCCGCGGCAGACGAATACCGCAGATCCCGTTATTATTATCCGTATTCCCCGCTCCTTAAAGGTGTGAGCAGGAGCACTATCTTAATATCTTTACATCCAGCAGCGAACAGAAGTCGCCGAGTTTAAGCGTCAGGGTGTCTCCCGCTATGCCTTCGGGAAGCTCAAAACGGCATACGCCGAAATCTTCACGGGTGTCGCCTATGGGGACAGAAGCTTCAATGGCTGTCTCTCCGATCACGGCGGTGAGCTTTTCGGGTAAGGCTATCGACATGGCGCGGACTTCTATCGCCTTTGCGCCGTCAAGGTCTAGCCCGCCGTAAGCGGCATTCGCCCCCCAGCCCGCAGAGCATAGAACATCGGTGCCGAAACGCTGCGAATAGCGAAGCTTTACGTTTTCGGCAGAGTCAAAGCTGTGTGCGGCAAAGCAGTCGCCGCGGGGCGAGAGCTTTTCGCCGCTTATGGTTATGCTGCCGTTCAGCCGTATGTCCGCAGATGAAGCGCCCGCCATAAAGCGGTATTCGCCGCCCTCGACGATCATTTTGCCTGCGCGTACATCGTATACCCTGAGTATATGGCGCGGTATCATCACATTGACCGTGACCGTTTGACCCGCTGCGATGCTCACGCGCTCAAAGCCGCAGAGCTTCTTTATCGGGCGGCTCACTGCCGACTGCGGCAGGTCAAAGTATATCTGCACCACCTCGCTGCCGTCCCTGTCTGAGGTGTTCTTTACCGTGACCTCAGCCGATATGCCGTCCCCGCAGCAGTTAAGCTTCATGCCGAGATACTCAAAGCGGGCATAGCTCAGTCCGTGTCCGAACGGGTAAAGAGGCTCGCCTTTGAAGTACATATATGTGCTGCCCGCCGAAGCTATGTCATAGTTCATGATATCGGGCAGATCGAGCTCGGAACGGTACCATGTTATCGGCAGGCGGCCGGCGGGGTCGCTGTCTCCGAATATGGTGTCCGCTGCCGCAGAGCCCAGCTCCGCACCCGCATGGCTGCTCCATATTACAGCCGCAGCACTTTCCGATTCGCTGCACACCGAGTATGGGTAGCTTGATATCAGCATGAGCAGCGTCCGTGGATTGACGGCGGCGAGAGTTTCCGTCATGCCCGCCTGAACGTTCAGCGCCAGGGTCTTGCGGTCGTAGCATTCCTTAGCCGTCTGCACGGGATAGTTGCCGACACAGTAGATGACGGTATCGCATTCACCCGCTATCCTTTCGGCACGCTCCCTGCCTCGGCTTACGACCTCGATGTCCCAGAGCAGCTCTTCGGTAACGGCATGGCTTTTCTTTACCGAGAGTATCCCGTCCCCGCCGCAGGTGAGCCTGCCGTGCCCTAAGAACTCCTCTATCAGAGTGCGTCCGCAGTAGCTGCGGAGGTTGAAGGTCTCACGGGTGAACCAGTCATAGATGCTGCGGGCGTGCAGCTTTATCTCATCATCACAAAGCCTTGCGTAGCGGCGGTACTTTACCGAGAAAAGGTTGCACCAGTTGTCGCCCCAGTCCTGAAGCTCGAACCTTGCAGCATCGGTGATGCTGTCTGCGTCGGCACGGATGCTGCCGTCCTCGTAAGCGCAGAGGTACTTGCCGTTGGGCGCTTTGAGGGCAACTATATCCCAGAGCGGGTCGTGCAGGACTTCGCCGCATCTTTCACGCATACCGTCAAGCACCGTGCAGCGGTAGGTGGAGTAGCCTGTGTACCAGTCCATAAGGCTCTCATCGGCAAGCGGTCCTAACACTGCTGTCTTGCCCGCATTGCCGCGGAGGGGGAGCAGACCGTCATTTTTTAAGAGCACCATCTGCTCGCGGGCGGCGCGGGCGTTCACCTCACGGTGGGCAGGGCAGTCTATGACCCCGCTGCCGATATCGTCAAACTCGGTCCTGTCGAGCTGACCGAGCCTCAGCCGCGCGTAAAGGGTGTTTTCGACCGAACGGTCTATGTCCTCCCATGTGATGAGCTTTTCTTCCAGAGCCTTTTCGGCGGCTGCCTTTACAAGCTCGTTAACGTCCGTCATGGTGTCGCAGCCCGCCTTCAGCGAGAGTGCATACGCCTCCGCGTGGCTCTCGGTGTATCTGTGAGCGATAACGTTCTGCGAAAAATCTCCGCCGTCGCTCACAACGAACCAAAGCCCCCATTCGGATTTCAGCAGGCTTTCAAGCTCAACGTTCATTATGGCAGGAAGTCCGTTGATCTCGTTGTATGCAGCCATGACGCTCCTTGCTCCGCCGAAGCGTATGGCGTTCTCAAAGGCGGCGTAGTAGTATTCGTATTTCAGCCGCGGAGGAAGATAAGCATCGCAGCGGTCGCGGTCGGCTTCGTTGTTGTTGGCGCAGAAGTGCTTTAGTGTCGGTATCGTCTTGTAAAACCCGTCTGCGTTCTCGCCCGCCATGCCGAGGGTGTAAGCGGCGGTAAGCTCGCCTGCAAGGAATACGTCCTCGCCGTAGGCTTCCTCTGTCCTGCCCCAGCGCGGGTCTCGCACCATGTCAACGGTAGGCCCCCATAGCGCCAGTCCGCCGCGAGGGTCGGCGTTGTAATAGGCGCGTGCTTCATCGCCCGCTATCCTGCCGAGCTTACGCATAAGCCCGCGGTCAAATGTCGCCGCAAGACCTATCGGCTGGGGGAATACCGTCGAGGGCTTGTCTGCGCTCCTGCCGACGTAGCCGCGTGCGACTTCTGTACCGATATAAAATTCCCCGAGCCCCAGCCGTTCTGCCGCATGGTGGTGGGTGGTCAGCAGCCCGAGTTTTTCTTCTTCGGAAAGCTTTGCCGCAAGCTCCCTTGCCCGTCTGCGGAACATATCATTCTTGTCAGTTTTCATATTATCACCGCTTTCGTTGAGTATCGCCTGAAAATATATCTCCGCGCAGGGAGACAGTCGTAAGGCATGACCGCCCGTCTGCCGTCTTTACGGCTTTGCACGTCCATAGCAGCCAAAAACTCCGACGCGCAATAGTTGTGTGGTATTGCCTTTATAATATTTTACTATATTCCGACAAAAAAAGCAACCCCGAAAAGCATTTTTTGCCGTTTCGGGGGTCTCATATTATTATTGTTTAGAAGAATATTCCCGTGACGAACGCCGTTCCCGCAGCCGCCAGTGCTACGGCGATGAGCGGAAGGTCGAACCATGCCATCACGAGCGCTACTGCCGTTCCCGCCGCTGCCGTTACAAAGCTTCCCGTGCTGTAAAAGATCGCGGGTATCGTCATGGCGGCAAGCACCGCGTAGGGAATGTAGTAAAGAAAGCTCCTGAGATATCTTGACTTTATCTCACGGTGGAAGAAGGTGAAGGGCAGCATTCTGATGAGGTATGTCACGCCCGCCATCACGGCAATGTATATCGCTATGCTCATTCCGCAGCCTCCTTCTCATCGGTTTCCTCTTCATCGACGGGGAAGAGAAGTGCCGCCGCTGCCGAAGCTATCACGGCACATATGATTATCGCAAATCCCGCAGACACGCCCTTGACCGCATATTTGAACAGTACGCTCAGCGCCGCCGCCGCGGTTATCGTGAAGAGAACGCTCTTTTGCTTTCGCACGGGCGGTATGAATATCGCGATGAACATTCCGTAGAGAACTATACCCATAGCGTCGGTGACGGACTTTGGCATTATGCTGCCAGCTTCAGCACCGAGTATCGTTCCCGCCACCCAGCCTGCGGTGGCTATGAAGATCATGCCGCACATATAGGCGGGGGTAAGCGCCTCCTTCTGAGCCGAACAGACCGCGAATATCTCATCGGTGATGCCGTAGGACGCCGCAAGCCTTTTTGGCAGCGTGAACTTTTTCTTGTCGAGCTTTTGCGAAAGCGAAAGCGACATCAGAGCATATCTCAGGTTTATGGTGAACTGCACCAGCGCCATCTCGAAAAGCGTGCCCGCCGATGCTATCACGCCGATGCCTGCCGCCTGCCCTGCTGAGGTCAGGTTCGTGAGGGATATCATCGTTGCCTGAAAGGGCGTTATCCCCGCGCGCACCGCCATTATCCCGATGCCGAATGACACCGAAAGATATCCGAGCATTATCGGTATCCCGTGTGCCATTCCTCTTAAAAGATCCTTTTTCATTTTACTAAAACTTTCTTTCCAAGCTTAATTTTACTATACAAGCGGTCATACCCTGTGTATCGCCTTTGCGGGGCAGGTCTCGACGCACAGCCCGCAGCCTGCGCAGAGGTCGTAGTTTATTATAGCGTGGTTTTCTTCTACCTTTATTGCACCCTCAACGCAGTTGCGTTCGCAGAGCTTGCAGCCGAGACAGCCCTTGCGGCAGGCAAGGCGTGTGTTCCTGCCGTTGTCCTTTGAGGAGCATAGCACCATGATGTGCTGCGCCAGCGGCTTTATCGCTATCAGTTCATTCGGACAGACTGCCGCGCATTTTCCGCAGGCTGTGCATTTGAGCGGAGTCACTCTCGCAAGCCCGTCTTTCACGCTTATGGCGTCGTTGTCACAGACGGCGGCGCAGTCTCCCAGACCTATGCAGCCGTACTTGCAGGAGCTTGACCCGCCGTAGAATTTCTTTACCGCCTTGCAGGAGCGTATCCCGCCGAATTCAAATTCCTCGCGGACGGCATTGCAGTCGCCGCTGCATTTGACGACTGCCGTCATCGGCACGACCTCGGCAGCCTCTGTGCCGAGTATCTCGGCTATGCTTTCGGCAGCTTCCTTACCGCCCGGGCGGCAGAGATTCGTTTCGGCGCCGCCGTTCACTATCGCGTCCGCATAGTCGGCACAGCCCGCGAACCCGCAGGCACCGCAGTTTGCCTGCGGCAGTGCATCGCTTATCCTCTGCACACGCTCATCGACCTTGACGTAGAACAGCTTTGACACGATCGTCAGCAGCACTCCCGCCAGCACTCCGCAGCCGCCGACGATAAGGACGGGTATAAGATATGTCATCATCTATCAGCCCCCCCTTAACCGAAAAGTCCCGAGAAGCCCATAAAGCTTACCGAAACTATCGAAGCGGCGATGAGCGTTGCGGGCACGCCCTTGAAGGTCTCGGGGATATCTGCGTACTCGAGCTTTTTGCGGACACCCGAGAATATCACCAGCGCCAGCATGAACCCGAGCCCTGCTCCGAAGGCATTGACTATCGACTGCAAAAAGCCGTAGCCGTTGTCGATGTTCAACACCGTAACGCCCAGCACCGCGCAGTTTGTAGTGATAAGCGGCAGATACACGCCCAGCGACTTGTAAAGCGCGGGCATGGTCTTTTTCAGCACCGTTTCGACTATCTGGACAAACAGCGCAATGACGAGTATGAATACTACAGTATCGAAGTATTCAAGGTGCGTCGGGACGAGTATGCCGTGATATATCGGGTAGGTCACCATTGTTGCACATATCATGACAAAGGTGACGGCGATGCCCATTCCCGAGGCACTGTCCAGTTTTTTGGACACTCCGAGGAACGGGCAGATGCCCATGAATTTTGAAAGAACAAAGTTATCGGTGAGCATTGCCGACAGAAGTATCACCATCAGCGTCTTCACGGTTCGTCACCCGCCTTTCTTTCTCCGCAGCTTTCGGCGTGGGGACATTCCCCGCAGCCCTGTCCGCAGGCTATCTCCTGCGGCGGCTTGCGCTTTGCTATCTTGTTTACCGCCGCTATGATGCAGCCGAGTGTGAAGAATCCGCCCGCGGGCATTATGAATATTAGCATCGGGCTGTCTTTTATCAGCGGCAGAGCCATTCCGAGCCACTTGCCCGAGCCGAGTATCTCACGCACCGAACCCATAAGGAACAGCGCCAGAGTGAATCCCAGCCCCATGCCCAAAGCGTCAAGGATCGAAGCGCCGATACCGTTCTTGCTCGCGAACATCTCGGCACGTCCGAAGATTATGCAGTTTACCGTGATGAGCGTCAGGTATATGCCGAGACTGTCGTAGAGCGAAGGCAAAAAGCCTTCGAGCAGAAAGCCTATGAGCGTTACAAAGCTCGCGATTATTACTATGAACGAGGGTATACGCACCTTGTCGGGTATCACCTTGCGGAGCGCGGATATAACTATATTGGAGCCCAGTAGCACGAATGTAGTGGCAAGCCCCATGCCTATGCCGTTGACCGCCTGAGTGGTGACGGCAAGCGTCGGGCACATACCGAGCAGCATGACCAGAGTGGGGTTTTCCTTTATAATGCCTTTTGAAAACTCCTGCGCGGGAGTGCGCTTTTTGTCAGCCATCGAGTATCGCCCCCTTGTTCTCATTGTATGCTTTAAGGGCGGTGTCAACGGCGTGCTTCATGCCCTTTGAGGAAAAGGTCGCGCCGCTTACCGCGTCAAAGTCCTCCTGCGGGGCGGTCTGCCCTATGAACTGCTCGCGGAATGAGGGTATGTCCCTGACCTTTGAGCCGAGTCCGGGAGTGTCGGCAAGGGATATGAATTCTATCCCCGATACAGCGCCCTCGCTGTCAAAGCCTATCAATATGTTTATACCGTCCTTTTCGTAGCCGTCAACTATCAGCTGCATGGCTACTCTGCCGTCGTCGGTGACGGCTATCGTTTCGATCTCGTCATAGCCGAAGTTGTCATCTATTATCCGTATATCCGTCTTGCCGAAGAGCGTTTCGGCGCTGCCCGAAAACTTCTCCGCCTTCTGCCGCGCTATGCTTTCCTTTGTAAGCTCGTGGGCAAAGGTCAGCAGCAGTGCCGCAGCAACGCATATAACGGTAAGCACAAGTGTAGGCTTTATCCTTCCCGTCATCGGTCTGCCGCCTCCTTTGCACCGAATACGCGGCTCCGTGTGAGCTGCTCTATAAACGGTGTGAGTATGTTCATCAGCAGTATCGAGAAGGAAACGCCTTCGGGATACGAGCCGTAGTTCCTTATCACAAATGTAATGATGCCGCAGCCCGCACCGAATATCAGCTTGCCCTTTGTTGTGACGGGTGTGGTGGCATAGTCGGTAGCCATGAAGAATGCGCCGAGCATCACGCCGCCCGCGAGTATCTGATAAAGCGGATCCTCTCCCGCAATGGCGGAGAGCGCCGCCAGTACGCCGATAAAGCTGAGCGGAGCCGCAGGGGATATCACACGTCTTATGATGAGGTAAAGCCCGCCGAGCATGAGCGCCGCCGCACAGGTCTCGCCGAGACAGCCCGTCGTCTTGCCGAGCAGCAGGTTTATGTATGTGGCAGATCTCGTGACAAGGGGGGTAGGTCCCGTCATTACATCGGAGGGCTCGTTGTAGTAAAACGGCAATGCCCAGCGGGTCATCTGCGCGGGGAATGAAACCATGAGCACGATTCGCGCCGTGATGGCGGGGTTGGCAAAGTTCTGTCCCAGCCCGCCGAACAGCTGCTTTACGACAGCTATCGCGATGAACGAACCGAGCAGAGCGATGGGCAGCGGGAGCGTCACGGGCAGGTTGAACGCAAGTATCATCCCCGTGACGGCAGCCGAAAGGTCGCCTATCGTGTTCGGGCGCTTCATGAGCCTGCGGCAGATATATTCCGTCGCGATGCAGCCCGCGATACAGACGATGGTAAGCAGCAGTGCGCGAATGCCGAAGATATAGGTCGCCGCAGCAAGGGCGGGGGTCAGCGCTATCAGAACGTCCCGCATTATGTCTGAGGTCTTGGTATAATTCTCGTCGTGAGGCGACGGCGAAACTACGAGTTTGTTCATATCCTTTACCGTCCTCCCTTACTTGTTTCTCGGGATCAGCGCTTTTGCCAGCTGATTCGTTTCCGCCAGCTTGCGGTTGGCGGGGCATATATAGGTGCAGCTCCCGCAGTTCATGCAGAGGTTCACCTTTAGTTTTCTGAGTTCTTTTATGTCGCGGGTCTTGTAGGCGCGGTCGATGTCGCAGGGCATGAGCCCGAGCGGACAGACGCGGACGCACCGTCCGCAGCGTATGCAGGCAGAAGTCTCACGCTCGTCAAACCGGTCGAGTGCGAGCAGTGCGTTTGAGGTCTTCAGCACAGGCAGGTCGATATCGGGTATGCTGATCCCCATCATGGGACCGCCGCCTATCAGCTTCCTTAAATGCTCAAGGTCGGTGCCGCAGTATTCGAGTATCCCGCGCAGCGGAGTCCCGATGACCGCCCTTACGTTTTTAGGCTCGCCGACTGCATTGCCGTCAACGGTCAGCCGCCTTTCAACAAGCGGCATACCCGTGCGGGTATAGCGGTATATGAAAGCCGCGGTAGAAACATTTATGACGATAACGCCCTGAGCTGAGGGCAGCTCGCCCTCGCGGACGATGCGCCCCGTGGCGTTGTATATTATGACCTTTTCCGCGCCCTGCGGGTATACGGAGGGCAGCTTTAAGATGTCGATGCTGTCATCGCCGTCAGCCATTTCCCTGAAGTTCTTTATGGCAGCGGGCTTGTTGGCTTCTATCGCGAGTATCGCGCGGTCGATGCCGAGCATATCCTTGAGCAGACGTATGCCGCCGATAACGTCGTCGGGACATTCTATCATCTCGCGGTAGTCGGCGGTGATGTACGGTTCACACTCCGCGCCGTTTATGATGATGGTGTCTATATTCTCTTTCGGCGAAAGCTTCATGTGGGTAGGGAAGCCCGCGCCGCCCAGACCGCAGGCACCGCTTTCGCGCACGGCTTTTATAAAGCTTTCTTTATCGGTAATGACAGGCGGCTTGACTTCTTCCGAGACCTCCTGCCTGCCGTCTGTCTCGATCTCGACCATTTTGCATACGGCACCCGAGACGGTACGCATATCGCTCACCGACCTGACAGTCCCCGAAACGCCCGAATGTACGGGTGCCGCAAAGACCTCCTCGGTGTCGCCTATCTTCTGACCGACCTTTACATAGTCTCCCGTCTTGACGAGGGGAGTGCAGGGTCTGCCCATGGTCATAGCCATCGGGATACGCACCGTTTCAGGCAGCGGAAGATCTTCCGTCGCGCAGTTTTCGGTATTCTTTCTGTGCGAGAGCTTAATGCCTCTCAGCCTTTTCACAGGTCGTCACTCCCTTTCATTTGGTAGAATATACAATCAATTATATAATAATCCGACATTTTTTTCAAGGCTTTTTCTGTAAATACAAGATTTTTCATTCAAATGACCACCGCAGGCGATCATTTGCAGCCGCCTTTTGTTAATCTTTTCACATTCGCGATACAGGTTGACAAATCCGAGTTTTGTGCTATAATTATATCATACTCATTTTGCATACCCACACGCCGCACGGCGGGCTTCGATATATGCAAATGCAGTACAAAACGTCAGAAAGGAAAGGCTCTATGTCAAAGATATGCAGATCCTGCGGTAAAGAGTACAAGGGTGAGTTCTGCGAGCACTGCGGTTACGGCGACCCTGCTCTTAAAACTCATGCTGCGGATAAATATAAGACCAAAACTCCCGTCAGATATATGACTCCCGAACAGAAGGAGGAGTATTACGAGCAGCTGAAGCAAAAGCAGCTGGAACGCCGGAAAAGCGGCAAGAAGGCACGCGACCCTAAGCAGGTGCGGCTGCTTATCGTCATAGCGGCGGCGGTCGGGCTGCTGATATTCGGCACGCTCTTCCGCACGGGTGCTCTCGGCATCGCGGAGAAGAAGACCGATGTTATCGAGAAATACTTCAAGGCGATAAACGACCGCGATTTCGATAAGTATGCTTCCTGCTTCCCGCGTGAGATCAAAAATTCTATAACGAGCGATCTGAAGGAAACGGGCTATTCCGAAAAAAAGTATATGGAAGCCTACTGCTCGGATTTCGCAGCGGAATACGGTTCGGATTTCAAGATCTATTACAGCCTGCTCAAGACCGAAGAGATGAAGACCTACGACATGACCGAGTACAAGACGGCTTACGGCTCGGTGCCCGAGATAAGCGAGGCTTATAACATCGTGACCGATGTGACCTTTGAAGGTTCGGAGGGCAGAGAGACATTCCGCATGAACTGCTACGTCGGGCGGGTGGGACGTCACTGGAAGATGTTCAACCTGATCTATGATGCGGGCACTATCACCCCCGATATGGAGATAGAGGGTCAGCAGGAGGAAGAAGACGCACAGCCGCCCGAAGAATAGACTGACAAAGCTCCCACACGCCCCGAAATGCGGGCGAGGGGGCTTTTCATATTTTAATACTCTGCTCACAGTTTATTGTTGACATAAATGATCTGCCGCACTATAATAGTACAGGTGAATATCTGAAAAGATCGGGGTGCATAAAATGGCAGGCAACATAAAAATGACCGAAGGCAGCGTGACGGGGAATATCGTCCGATTCACGCTGCCGCTGCTGGCGGGGAATCTTCTCCAGCAGACGTATAACGTCGCCGATACGCTGATAGTCGGCAAATATCTCGGTGATACAACGCTCGCGGCTGTGGGGGCAACGGGTTCGATAACATATCTCTTCTATGCCCTCTGCATAGGACTTTCCATAGGTGCGGGTGTGCTCATATCGCAGCATTTCGGCGCGGGAAGGCTCGAACGGGTGCGTGCGGACATAGTCAACTCGGCGGCGGTGACGCTCATATTCGCGCTGGCGGCGACGCTTCCGGCAGTCATGTTCGCAAGACCGCTGCTTAAAATGCTCGGTGTAAGGGCAGCGCTTATCGGGCGCTCGGTGACGTATATGCGGATAGCTTCGGCGGGCACCGTCTGTGTTGCGGCTTACAACTGGATAAACTCGGTCATGCGCGGGCTGGGGGATTCAAAGACCCCGCTGATATTCCTCGGAGTCTCAACGGTGCTGAATGTCGGGCTGGATCTTCTGTTCGTAATGGTATTCGGCATGGGTGTAGGCGGCGCGGCGTTCGCGACGGTGCTGGCGCAGGGAGTTTCGGCTGCAAGCTGCATAGTCTATTGCTTCAGGACAAACGCCGACATACGTCCGCGGGGCGAGGAGCTTCACACCGACCCCGTGCTGATGAAAAAATGCGTGACCTTCGGGCTGCCGATAGCGGCGCAGAACGGGCTTGTCTGCATATCAATGATAGCGCTGCAAAGTGTCACCAACGGATTCAGCGACTCGGTCATGGCAGCGTACACGGCTTCCATGAGGATAGAGCAGCTGGTGCAGCAGCCGTTTATAAGCCTGAATGCCGCAGTTTCGGCGTTCACGGGTCAGAATATCGGCGCGGGCAAGCAGGAGCGTGCAGTCAGCGGCATGAAGTCGGCGCTGAAGATCGGCTCGGTGTTCGCAATCGTGATGTTCGTGGTGTTCACGCTGTTCGGCAGAAGCATCGTCGGGTTCTTTGTAAGCGGCAGAAGGACGATCGCGATAGGCGCGGCGGCGCTTATCATGACGGGCTGCTGCTATATCCCCCTCGGTGCGATACACATAGTCCGCGGCTTTCTCAACGGCACGGGGGACACGGGCTTTGCGCTGGTAAACGGACTGACCGAGGTCATATGCAGGATAGGCTTTTCGCTGATACTTACCCGCATCGCCTTTATAGGCTGGCGCGGCATATGGATAACGACTTCGATAACATGGGTCGCCACCGCGGCGGTCTGCATTATAAGATACAAGCGCGGGTCATGGCGGCTGAAAATGCTGAACTGCTGAAATAGTGCCTGATCTAGCCTTCGGCGGATATAACGGGAACAGAAAAAGGCTGCTGCATTTTTTGTGCAACAGCCTTTTTTATATTAGAACCTGTCCACATAGGGATTCACGCACGTCTTTTCGTCAAATTTTGCCGGTGACTGCGTTAATTATCCTTGAAGGGCGACAGCCCGTCGGCGGATCTTTGCCTTGTCACCGATAAAATTATGCCTGAAAATCCGTACATTCACCCTATGTGGACAGGTTCTTATTTATTTTCTGCACGAGATAATGATATCGCAGATGAGATCCACCTGCTCGGTCGTCAGGTCGGCGTAAAGCGGCAGCGTCAGTATCTGCTTGCTTATCCGCAGAGCCTCGGGGGTCTCGTTCGGGTCGAACTGTCCCTTGAAGCAGTCGAAGGTGTTTGTCAGCGGGTAGAAATATTTCCTTGCGAAGATGTTGTGCTTTGCAAGTACCGCGAATACCTCGTCGCGGTCGCTGCCGAATACTTCTGGGTCGAAGACCGCGGGCAGATATGCGTAGTTCGGCTTGACATCGTCACCGACCTTGTTTAGTCTTACGCCCTTAATGCCGTCAAGGCGCTCGTGGTAATGCTCGACAGCAAGACGGCGCTTTTCTATCTCCGCGTCAACGTGGCGCAGATTGCATATGCCCATAGCGGCGCAGAATTCGTTCATCTTGGCATTTGCACCTACCGATTCAACAGTCTCGGGACCGTGTATGCCGAAGTTTTTCAGATCGTATATAGCGTTGCCGAAGGTTTCGTCCTTGAAGCATACCGCACCGCCCTCGATGGTGTTGAATACCTTGGTGGCGTGGAAGCTGAAGCAGGAAGCGTCGCCGAAGGAGCCTATGCCTGCGCCCTTGTAGCTCTCGCCGAAGGTATGCGCGGCATCGTATATAACTTTAAGCCCGTGCTTGTCGGCAATGCGCTGTATCTCCTCGATGTTGCAGATGTTTCCGTAAACGTGTACGGGGACGATGGCAGAGGTCTTGTCGGTGATGAGGGCTTCGATCTTTGAAGCGTCGATGGTGAAGCTTTCGGGGTCGATGTCGCAGAACACGGGAGTAAGCCCGTTTCTGACGATGGCGTGGGTGGTCGAAGCAAAGGTGAACGGAGTTGTGATGACCTCGCCCGTCAGTCCGAGCGCCTGCATGGTAAGCTCCAGCGCCATGTGGCCGTTGGTGAGCAGGTCTATCTTCTCCGCACCGAGATATACGCGGAGATCTTCCTGAAGCTTCTTGTGCTTGGGCCCCATGTTGGTCAGCCAGTGGGTATCCCATATGTCGCGTATCTCCTCGCAGTATTCCTCATAGCCGGGCATTGAGGAACGTGTGACGAGTATCTTTCCCGTAACGTACTTGTCTATCAGGTTGGTGTAGTTTTTATCATTTGAGTTCATATGCATCGTATCTCCCTATAAGCATATTGTTACCGTTTTCGTCAAGGACCTTTACTGTGCTGTAGATCCTGTCTATCGTGCGGATAAGCTCCTGCCTGTCCTCAGAGCAAAGATAGATCCGCCCGAACACCTGCGAGTAATCGGCGGGCAGCGTACAAACAGTACCCTCGCGCATTTTTTGCGTAACATATATAACGCAGCTCTCGCGGCTTATCTCGTCAAGTCCGCTGATGCTTGCGATGGTGCCTTTTGTGGCGAGCAGGGTCAGAGTAACGCCTGTTTTTGAAAAGCGCGGATCGTCCTTTTCTTCGATAAGGCGGTCATCGCCCATCCTTCCCGTCAGAGCGTGGCGTATCATCATCTGCACAACGTTTACGCCGTTGATGAAGTCGGAGTAATGGAATGAAAGCGAGCCTTCAAGTCTGAACCCGAGATCTACGCAGATAAAACTGCCGTTTTTCATCTTGCCCTGCATGAGAGCATAGCCGTTTTTCATGCCGAGTGAAGCAAAAAGCTCTCTGTATTGCTTGTCCTGCTTTTCCATAAATCCCTCAAGATATCTTGAGGGGTAGACATTCCCGACAGCCTGTTTTATGATACCGCCGCCGAAGCCGAAATCTACCATGATCCTGTCAAGTGAGTTTGAAAGCGTTGCCTTGCCGTTGTGGATAGTGTAGAAAAAGACGGGTTCATATCTCGGGTCATCGCCGTCAAGGAATTCCTCGATGATCGCCCTGCTGCTGACGGAGCTTTTGCAGGCGGCTTGGTATGCGCGGTCCAGCTCGCCGCGGTCTTTGCATACGGATACCCCTCTGCTGCCCGCATTGTCAACAGGCTTGACTATAACGGGGAAGTTTATATTCTCATCATCTATGCCGTATGCGGCAGTTGTGGGTATTCCCGCTTTAACGGATGCCTCGCGGAATTTATCCTTGCTGAATATCACTTCAAGATCTGCGCCTTCGGTGTAGCAGGGAAAGCCCATTCTTTTACAGAGCTTTGTCAGGCACTCAACACGCCGTTCGCTGTATCCTGCCAGACAGCCGTCCACATTTTTCTCACGGCATATCTTCTCCAGCGCGTCAATGTCAGACCAGCTTATGTCATAGGCTTCATCGGCTGCATACTTTGCGGGTGCCAGCGACCAGTCGGTGTGGTTGTCCGTCACGATGGTGTAAACGCCCAGCTTTTTCGCTTCGTTTATTATCTCGATCTCAACGCCCGTTGCGCCGAGTATCAGAAGTCTTTTTCCTTTAAGGTCCATCATATTGCTCCTTGTTCTTCAAGAGTTTTAAGGATATATCCCATATCCTCGCTGCCGTATCTCTGATCTACGGGCAGGGGAAGTATATTCTTTGCGTAGTCATATTCCGTGCAGCCCTCATCGCAGCTGTTGAGAACGTCGCCCCAAAGAGTAGGCACGAATATCTTCATCTGCTGTAGCCTGCTTCGTATCTCCGCGCCGTTTTTAAGGTACAGGGGGTACATAAACGCACCCTCGGGGATAATGAGTTCAAGCTTGTTGACACTTTTGAGCCGCTGATGCAGCAGCCTGAAATTCTCCGTCCTGCGTGAGATGATGCGCTCGTAGTCGTAAGACCTGAGCAGGTTCTCGGTGAGCTTTGACATACGCTTCAACGGCTCTCCCGCGAAGAACTTGTTGTTGTCCGCCGATTCCTTGTAGAACTCTCCCGCCGTCCGCTCGAATCTGCCGAGTATGTAGTGTATACGTTCAAATGATTCATCTGCGGGCAGCTCACGGCAGAGCTTCTTTTCGCTGTAAACAAATCCGCCGTCGGGCACGCCGAAGAACTTGCGGCAGGTGTAAACGGTGGGTACGCCGTTTGCAGGGTACTGAAAATAGCTCTGCGAGTTGTCGGCGATGATACGGTCATACTTTTCTTTGTAAGCCGATATCTCATCGTTTGTCAGCTGACCGTAGTAGTTTACGATGTAAAGCCATTCGTCATCATCAAGTGATATATCCGCTTGCGGGCGAAAGTCTTCCCCGATGTGATAAAAGCTTACTTCAACGCCGTATTTTTCACATAAGTTCTTTACCGAGCTGCAAAGAAAAAAAGGCAGCCTTATCTTTTTTACAGCTTCCGCTTCGATGAGGTAAGCGAGGGCGTTCCTGCCGCAGTTGACCGCAGCAGCGCCGTCGTGATAGACCCCGCCCGTGTAGCTTTCAAATTCGATGTATCCGCCTATTTCTTTCATTTTTATTCAACCTTTACACTTATCCACTTTTCGGAATGATCCATCATATCCAGCATCTGCTCCATGCTGTCGAAACGCATGAGCAGTATGCCCAGGGTGGTGTTGGCACCCGTGAACGTCGATATCCTGTCGCCGGGCTTGACGATGATGTGATCTTCTATTATCATGCTCTTTGCCTTTTCGTCGATCTCGATAGCCTTGAGGATACCGTTAGTGTAGCTGTGTACCGCATAGTATGCGTAGAAGCTGTCATATGGTGTCATCTCTATGCCGTCGAGGGGATCGCCCATTGCCGCCTTGACCGAGCATTCCACGAGATCTACTCCCGTGCAGTATCTTATGATATCGGGGATATAGTTGCCGCCGTCACGCGGGGCAATTTCCATAAGGTATACGTTGTAGTCTTTGTCAATACGCAGATCGAAGTTGTATGTGGTAGTACCCATATCGAGCAGGGTGAGCAGCCGCTGTATCTCGTCGTGTATCTTCTGATGTACTTCGGCAGGCATATTGTAGGGGAAGCTTGCCGAAACGGGCACGAAGGGGTTTTCGCATTTGGGGTCGAAGTGGTCGTTCGCAAAGCAGCGGAAGACGAGCCTGCCGTCTATCGAAAGTCCGTCGCCCGCTATCTGGTAGCCGTATTTCTCGACGAACTCCTCAACGATCATTTTATGACCTCTTGAAAATGACATAGCGTATTCAAGCGTTTCCCTTATCTCGCTGACAGAGTCTATCCTGCCGACACCCTTGCTTCCCGACGAATCAACGGGCTTTACGATAACGGGGAATTTAAACACACCGCTTTTCAGATCCGCCTCAGCCGCGGCGATGTCTTCATAGCCCTTTGCGGCAGGCGTGCAGAAGCCGTTTTCTGCAAGGAACGCCCTGAACTTGTCTTTGTTGCAGAGAATATCCACCGAGCGGTAGGGGCTTCCGGGAAGCCCGAGCTTTTCAGCCACAAAAGCCGCCGTAGGCGCGGCAGGGTCGGAGGCGTAAGCCAGCACGCCGTCTACCTTTTCGTCCTGTGCCACCTTCAACACCGCATCAAAGTCGGTGGTGCTGACGAGATAGAACTTGTCTGCGTGATGCTGTCCCGGGTTATCGGGAAGATAATCGCATAATACGGTGTAGTACCCGAGCCTCTTTGCAGTCTCTATCGCAATGATCTGCTGAGCCGAGCCGCCAAGCAACAATAGCTTTTTCAATTTGCCTTGCCTCTTTTCAAGAATTTTTTCACCATGTTGAGTATATAGTCAAAGCACTCCAGCTTGAAGAGCTTTGCAAGCAGCGGATATACTATGATCCCTGTCACTATCTGAAGTCCGAGGATAACAGCCGCGTGTAATCGTAAAAAAGTGATGCTGTATACCAGCGCACCCATTATAGCTGTAATGCCGAGAGAGGGGAGTATATCCTGCATCTGTTCTTTGTAGCCGTAGTTTAAGAGCTTCTTGTTGGGAGAAGCGTTTACGAAGCAGGAGAGCAGGGTGGTAAAGCACTGCCCCAGCACGATAGCGAGGGGGGTGTCGAAGAACACCAGCGTGCATATCAGCACGGCAAGACCGTATGATTTCTTTATGACTTCAAGCTTCAGATACATATCGCTCCTGCCCTGTGCGTTGAGCGCCTGTAGATTTGCCGTGTGTATAGGCCAGAAGGCGTAAGCAAAGCAGTAAGCCTGCAAATATGGCACACACGGCAGCCATTTATCGGTGAGCAGAAGATGCACCATAGGCTCCGCGACAACAGCCAGCCCCATGCAGATGGGGAACAAAAGGAATGAGCTCGTGACGATAGACCTTCTCATCATGCTCTTGATCTTTTCATTGTCGCCGTTGTGCTTTGAAAGCGCAGGCAGCATAACGCTCTGTATCGAGCCGTTTATGTTGTTGATTATTATTTCGGGGAACTGCTTTCCGCGGTTGTAGAATGCAAGCATCTTGCGTTTGTATTTCTTGCCGATGACAAGGCTTTGCAGTTCACGGAAGATCGTATCTATCAGAGCCGAGAACAGCAGTTTGCCGCCGAAGGCAAAGAGCAGCTCTGCCCTGTCCCATTCAAGCACACGTTTGGGCCGCCACTTAACTATGGTAAGAAGCAGTATGCAGATAGCTATCCTGTTTGAGAGCTGCTGAGCTACAAGCGCCCATGCGCCAAAGCCTAAGCAAGCCATAACTATGCCGATGGTACCCGAGATGAGTACCGAACCGGTGGTGCAGAACATAAGTTCCTTAAAGCGCATCTCCCGCGCGACTTTTGCGTTCTGGATAGAGTTGAAAGCGCCGGGGATGAGCACGAGTGCCAGTACCCTGAGCAGCTTGCACAGCTGCGGCACCTCATAGAAAAGGGCTATGAGCGGAGCTGTTATGAAGAGTATGATATACATCATGACAGCAATGTAAAGGCTGACATAGAAAACGGTAGAGTAGTCGTTTTCTGTAATATCCTTCCGCTGGATAAGCGCCGTGTTCAGACCGCTCTGTACAAACACCGTTGAGACGTTTATAAAGACTGTCAGCAGAGCCACCGTACCGTATGTCGTGGGGTCTAATATCCTTGCAATAACGAGGCTTACGACAAATGCGATCCCCTGATATCCCGTGCGTTCAAGGAATTTGAAGACCAAGGAACTTATTACTACCGATTTCTCGGACTGTGAATTTGCTTTCAAATCATCTACTTCCCCTTTTTCAAGATATAAGAGCGGCAGAGAAGAGCTGCCTTCCGATCATCATCTGAAACTGAAATGGTTCGATGCCGATACACCGTAGATCATAATGAACAGGAACCAGTAGAAGCCCATGTATCCCACAAGAAAGCCGTTGACGACGACCTTCTGATCGAAACGTTCATTCCTGAAAACGTTTTTCAGCATAGGCAGCAGCAGCAGCAGGAAGAAGTCGCAGAAGATGGAGAGCCTTCCGCCGTACACGGTCTTGAACACCAGGAGTACATAGGTGTAGAATGCCATTCCGAGAATGGTTATGATCCTGACGTTTTCATCTATTTCCTTTTCTACCTTTTTATACAATATAAGAGGTATCGCAATAAAAGACAGCTTGAACAGCCATTCGAGGAAAACGTGCATATTGAAGCCTGCGATCTTCAGATAAACGTTCATATCGCTGCCGAACACCGCTTCGATGTTGCGGACGTATTTTTCGGGAAGCAGCGAATAGGTCACCAGCAGCTGGCTTATGTTTTTAAGATAAACTGCGATAAGCAGACAAGTCGCTGCAAATATCACTCTCGTGACCTTGTCGTCCTTGCTCTTTATAGCCTTTGCAAGTAATATGAAGCCCAGACCGAACAGCGCCGAGAAGTGGAACGAGAATGCTATCACTACACATATCGCTGCCTTGACGTATTTCTTTTCTTCAAACAGGCAGTAGAAGAGAAGTATGAACGAGCAGGATACGAACTGTTTCATCGTGTTGAATGAGTTGTTATAGAACAGGAACATATAGCAGCTCATAGTCAGCCACATCGGGGATCTTTCCCTGTTCATATATGCGACGATATAAACAGGAACGATAACAAACAGCTCAGAGAAGAAAAGGAAGTAACCGCAGTCGTTGAACAGCCTTGAGGTGAGAAATGCAAGCAGCATATAACCTTTCGGCTCCTGCGTCAGCGTCTCAAAATGTTTAAAGGTCGATGAAGCCTCCGCGTTTTCAAAGGTGCGGACGGCATATTCCAATACGTCCTTGCCGACTGTATCGGCACGCATTCCCGCGAGAAGCGAGGGCACAAATATAGCGGCGACCGACAGCGCGACAGCTGTCCGCGTTCTGTTCATGCTGAATTTTTTATCTGCCTGATTTGTGAACCAGCAGGTTATCAGGAAGACGACCAGATACAATACAGTACTTTCACCAATACTCATCTAAATGCTCCTAAACGTGACCCGCTGCTTGCTGCCGTGTTTTTTTGCGACAGGGGCGGTCACTTTATCTTTTTCTTTTAAGTCTGACAATAAAAGGAAGCTTGTCCTTGACTTCATATTTTATCTTCTCATAAGGAAGAAGCTCGCCGAAAACGCCAGTTGCTTTCATGCCTTTAAGGTCGTTCAGATGCTGATAGTAGATAAGCTCCTTGCGTTTGATTATATGCTCTATCTCAGTGTGATACTGCCTGCCCGTATACTCATCGAATTCTCTGAGCAGACCGACATGGCGGTCGTAGAAATTCTTTTTCAGCCTTTCGGGGGAATTCTGTATAGACCCCGCAGCCGAGTTCGGATTGTTCGTTCTGTAAGCGCTCATTATCTCGTTGAAGTAATGAACCGTCCCGCCGTGTGCGGACAGCAGCCTTACAACAAGATCCATAGAGGTAGAAAGATCGAGCACGCGGCGGAGGTTCTCAGTCTTTCCGACAAGAGAAGCCGTCGGCGTGAAGTCCAGCCTTATCAGCTCTTCAACGGTGATATCGGCGCCTTCGGGGGCTTCAAGCCGTTTGTAAAGCGCCTTGTCGTTCCACATCCTGCGCGGATAGAAGGTCTTGAGGAAGCTGCCGTCTGTGTCCACGACGTTTGCGTTGTGGAAGCAGAGGTTGCATTCGGGGTGGCTTTCAAGGAAAGCGACCTGCTTCTGAAGCTTTAAGTCATCGCACCAGTAATCATCGCCCTCGCATATCGCGTAGTATTTAGTCTTAATGGCAGGTATCACGAACTTATGCACCGCATTTATGCCCTGACCGTACTGGTTTTCCTTCTGGTAAATCGTTTTTATCTTATCGGGATACTTTTTTTCAAATTCTTCAACGATGGCTTTTGAGCCGTCGGTGGAGCAGTCATCGTGTACAAGCACGATAAACTCAAAGTCTGTCTTTTGCGAGCATATGCTTTCAAGGCATCTTCTCAGCCATTTTGCGTGGTTATAACTCAGCACGACAGCTGTTAACAGTGCAGCCATCTGTTTCTCCCCTTTACATTTTATATCCGTCAGCTACGCCTTTACACATACTTTTAAGCTTTGTGAGCTTATCGGTCTCATAAAGAAGTGTCTGTATCATCCTGTTTATCACCCGCTTGTCGGCACCGAGCCCCAGCTTGTATTTGCGCTTGAGGTAGATGCTGTTGCGTGCCCAGTAATATTTCCTGAGCGGAGAGTGGTTGAATATAATTATCGGCTTTCCGAGGAATCTTTTGGTCACGCTCCTGCCGACCTCGTGAAGAAAGCCCGTGTAGTTCATCCTGACGATCTTGTATCCGCCGCGTGTCAGGGCGTAGCAGATGTCATAATCGACCATGTCGATAAAAAGCTTTTCATCAAAGCCGCCGACTGCCTTGATGCACCTTATGTTGTTGAAAGCGCCCGAGGTTATGCAGAAGCTTACCTTTTCATATTCTCCCGAAATGCCGAAATCGACCTCAACGCTGCGGTCTTTGTATTTTGAAGTTATGATGGCAACGTCATCCTTTGCGCGTTTTGCCATGCCCGCATATCTTTCAATGATATCGGGCTCGCAGACGGTGTCCTGATCGAGGGAAAGCACCCAGGAAGCCCCGAGCTCTTCGGCTTTGTCTATGATCTGGTTTAGCGCCCTTGCGATACCGCAGTTCTCGGCGTTCCTGATATATCTTATATTCCCGTAATCAGCAAGCAGCATTGCGATATCATCGGTGTTTTTTGAGCCGTTGTCTATTATTATCACATTTCCGACCTGCGGTGAGATCGCCGAGATGTTCTCTCTTAGCCTGCCGATCTCGGGGTTATAAAGCACTATCCCTGCGGCATATTCCATAGCTTTTTCCATCCTTTGATATCATTTTCCGTACTCGGCGAGGAAGATGTCGTAAAACGCCTCGCGCTTTTTAACAAGCTTGTCCCTGCTGAATTCGCAGGACTTGTTAAAGTTTCTCTTTGCAAGCTTTTCAAGGTCGGTCTTCAGCACCCTCTCAACAGCCTTTGCGACCTCCTCCATGCTGCCCTTTTTGAAGAGACAGACCTTCGGTATAAGCTCGGGGATCCCCGCGATACTCGTGCCTATTACGGGACAGCCGCGGCTCATCGCTTCAATGACAGCGCGGGGCAGACCTTCCTGCTTGCTGGGCTGGATATACAGATCCAGTGAATCGTAATACTCGGGCATCTTGTCCGCAGAGAGGTTCCCGACGAACTTCACTCTGTCTGAAACGCCAAGCTCTTTAGCCAAGTCTCTGAGGAAGTAGTCGTGCTTTGTGCCGTTGTAGCCGCCCGCAAGACGGTACTCAACGTCAAAGCCCTTTTCGACCAGCGAGCTTATCGCCTTTATGACGTACTCCTGACCCTTGTATCGGGTGTCGAGTGCCGCCGCGGTGCCGAGCACCAGCTTTTTGCGGGGGTCGAAGTCCCTGAGCTTTTCAAGCCGCTTTTCGAGGGTCTTCTTCTGCGGCTCGTCGATGACCACATTCGAGCAGCTGACAGTCTTTCCCTTTGTGGGGTAGCGTCTTTGCAGGAACTTTCCCGTAACGTAGTAAACATATTCCGCGCGTGAGATTATGCTGCGGGTCTTCCAGTACATATAGGGTGCGACCGCTTTTCCGAGCAGACCGTGATTCCAGTAACTGTCCCACGAGCAGCCCACGCTCTCGACTATGTAGGGCTTTTTGTATTTCCTTATATATTTCACCGCTATCTGGGCGATAGAGCTCTGCGTTCTCAGCACGAAGAAGTCGTTTTCCCGAACGCATTTTTCTATTATCCGCTCAGCCTTCGGCTTGTTCACGAGTATAGTTTTCGGGCTCTTGAAATTCGGCACGCTTATCACGTTTATCTGCGGCGGTACAAGAGTAAAAGTCTTTCCCTCAACGGGCTTTGTGCGGATAAGGAAGGTTATCTTGTCCGCAAGGTAGGAATATCTTTCATAAAGCTCGTGGTATGCGAACTCGTAGTAATTTCCTTCTTTGTCATAGAACAAAGGTCCGTCGTGAATAAAAACCAGATCCATTTTATAGTGACTCCTTTTTTCAGAGCGTTATTCTGTAAGCAGCTTCTTCCACAAGCTAAGGTTCCTGTCAAAAGAGAACTCTTCTTCCCACTTTTCAAGCGAAGCCAAGCTTGCCTTTTCCCAGCTCTCGTAGTCGAGGGAGAGCTTCAAAACGGCGTCTGCCCAGCCGTCGGTGCTGTCCTTGTCGTCGATGAGGTATCCCGTTTCGCCGTCGGCTACCACGTTGCTGTTGAAGCCGACATCCGAAGCGATGGCGGGAAGTCCCACCGCCATATACTGAACGAGCTTGAACCCGCCCTTGCCCATCGAGCGTTTGATATTCAAAAGCGGCATTATGCCGATATGTGAGCCGAGCATGATATCTGGCACGATATCCCTCGCCCAGCGTATATTCTTTATCTCAAGGTCTTTGGTGTTTTCCTCAAGGGGAAGATTGCAGACAACGGTGAGCGTCAGCTTCTTGCCCGTTTTCTCCATGACGGTCTTTGCTGCCGTATCAAGAGCGGGCACGACATTTCTTATGTGTTTGAGCCCCGATGATGAACCCACCCACAGAACGTTTATCGCATCTTTGTACAAGCTCTTTCGCCTGCTGTTGAACTCCGCCTTGTCATCTATCGTAAGATCGCCGTCGGTGGTCGGCAGCATCGAGACGCGGCTTTGGCAGTCTTCGTTCAGCATATTCTTCAGGTAATCGCTCGTGACTATTATCCTGTCGGAGTATTCCTGAAGCAGCCGCGCTTCGGCTTTTGTAATCTCGTTTATCCCGAAGATATCATCATCAAAATCCCATATCACCGTGGAGTTTTTGAGCACGCGCTTATACATAAGGCTGAGCGGGAATACGCAGACCTTCGGCACAGCCGCGCGTGATATCACAACGATATCGGGCGAAGCTTTGATATCGCGGGCAAAGTTCATGAAGTTCCTGAAAAATATCGTCAGGTGATACTGTATCTTGCAGAAAAGAGTAGGTGCGTCCGAATATTTGCGGAACATCCTGTCGGTCACGGTGAATCGGTTTGTGATATCCGCGTCCTTTATCTTTTCGGTATACTGCAATACCCTGTAGTAGCTTGCCGCATGGGTAAAGCCCCTTGTGTACACTGATACTTTCTTCATTGAAACCTCGTCCCCGCACAAAGCACGTCAGGCTTTCATGCCTTTTTCGCTCTGTTTCTTTCTCATGCGTTTTTTGTATATCCTCAGCAGTCCCGTCCTGTACATAACGGGGCGGAGCTGCCTTTTTATCCTGTTTTTGAGCTTGAAGGTGGAAGGGAAGTATTTCTTTTGCAGACCGTCCATAGAAAGCTTGTCGAGGTCTGAAAACATCTCGTCCCTGCGCGGGCTCGGCTTTGCGGAGGATACCATCATGCCGCCGTTTATCGCGCTGTCTCTGTCAAAATCAAGCTCTTCAACGTCGAGGTATTTCCTCATCTTTTCAAACGCCGCCGCCGCGTGTTCGTTGTTGACCAGCACCTGTGAAACGCCGATGCCGTCGTCCATTCGCGGAGCAGCGCCGCTGACGTACCAGTAGTCGCCCGCCGTAAAGCTGCTGCGCCTGTACTTGCCCTTGGCTTTGCAGTTGTAGCAGGAGGGTCTTGAGATCATCTCCTTGCTGTAAAACTGCAGCATTGGGTCAACGTCAAAGGGCTCGTCGTACTGCGAGCCGTCGTCGTATATCACGCGCATGGTGGTGCTGCCGTAGCCGTATGTCTTTTCGCGGAACCTTACCTCGCGTATGCCCCTGCCGCTTTTCTCTTCGTGCCAGCTGAGGTATTTCTTCCAGAACTTCGGCGAGGGCACGCCCTTGCAGATTATGTCCATCGTGTACAGCTTTTCATAGTCCCTGCCGAGAAAACCGAGCAGACCCTCGACCTGACAGGGGGTGCCGGAAAACAGCACCATCCTGCCGCCTTCGAGCAGCTCCTTTACTCTGCGGTAGCTAAAGCCTGTCTCGCTCTGGACGTACTTCGATCTGTTGAACTTTGTTATATCTTCGATGCTTTCTATGACATCGTGCCTGACCTTGAAGTTTTCATCAAACCCGACCCCGAAAACACAGCCGCCCTCGCTGAGGACGTATTCGGCAGCCGCCGCAAAGAATCCGCCCGATGTCGAGCTTTTTCTGAGGGCTGCGTTCTTGTTCCGCACAATGTAAGCCTTCGGGCGGTTGTCGGCTGTCCTTTTTGTCAGGACGGGACAGACCCTTTCGCACTTTTTGCAGTCGATGCACCGATCTTCATCCACCGAGGGGTATAGAAAGCCTTCCTTGTCAGGCTTCATCTTTATGCAGTCCCGCGGGCAGCTGTTCATGCAGGCGGAGCAGCCGCAGCAGTCTTTTTTTACAAGTTCTGATATATCCATATTACCTAATTGCTCTTTATTTCCTGTCAGGACCTGAGCGCTTCCGACAGATAATTCCAGGAAAACTTCCTCAGCTTTTCAATGTTCGCTGTTACTTCGTCGTAGTTTATCTCGCTGCTTATGAACCTGTCCTCCCAGACATCGTTTACGATGCGGTCTTTCATATCCGCGATGGATAGCAGTGATTCAAGGCGCGAGAAGGTATTCTTGCTGCTTTCGGCGCTGTGTCTCCTGAACACCAGCACCTTTTTGCGGTATATTATCGAGAACACCGTGCCGTGATAGGAATCGGTGCAGACGTATTCGGCGTTCCTTATCGCGCTGACAAAATGCGAAGGGTCGGGGTTGTCAACGAACTTTGCCCCCAGCTTGTTGTCGTACTCGGATATCTCGCCGAAGAAGGGCATCATCACTATGGGCAGACCTGTTTTTTTCGCAAGCTCCAGCACGCACTTGCGGGGCTCGTCCCTGTTGCCGAGGAAGTAGCAGAAGATATATTTGCCCTCTGCGACAGGCTCCTTTGGCAGAACGTCGTCCCACTCATCGGCGGTGAAGAGCAGCGTGGGGTCGCACACGACGGGTACTTCCTTGCCCGTCAGCTGTCTCACGATCTTCTGCCCCCTTATCTCGCGCACGGATATGTGGTCGAACTTTTCAAGGAATCCTTTGTAGGATCTCCTGAGAAGTGCGGGGACATGGGAAACGCCGAAGCTGGGCGCGTATGCCACCCGCTTGGTGTCGGCATTCAGCCAGTTGAGGGTATAGAAATCCGAGCCGCTGTTGATAGGGTTCCATACCTGATCGCTGCCGAGGACCGCCATGCTGTATCTGCCCGCGGCTTTTTTCAGCTCGTCATAGCCCGTGTACTTTGGCGAGGCGGTCATATATCTGTCAACAAACTCATCGAACGCCTTGTTGCGGCGGCTGATGAATTCGCGGTTCTTTCGCTGGAACAGCTTTCTTTTGAAGAAAGACCACCGCTCAGCCATAATAGAGGGTATGAGCAGCTGTATCAGGTACTTGTAAGCTGTCTTTTTCGTCTTGCGGTATTTTATATATTCATTGTCGTAGCCCAGTTTTGTCACAGCCTTCTGCGTGGCATAGGACTGCAAAACGCTTCCGAAATTGCGTATATTCGGGCAAACGACCACGGCGACTTTTTTCATATACGGCACTCCTGAGTTTTCTCGTACCGTTCCCGTCATTTACATAAAAAATGGTGCAGAATCACAGATGACCTGCACCGGATTTGGATTTTCTTAATAATTGCCGGGTTTGAGTACGAATAAAATAGTCTTTATAATTATTTTAATATCAACTGCAATTGAACGTTCTCTTATATACTTTCTGTCGAGTTCGATCTGTTCTTCCTTTGTCAGCGAATTCTTGCCGCCGACCTGCCAGTAGCAGGAAAGACCGGGGTTTACGAGGAGCCTGTCCTCGGGAAGTTTTTCCTGTTCTCTGGGGATAAAGGGTCTGGGACCTATGATCGACATCTCGCCTTTCAGTATATTCACCAGCTGCGGCAGCTCGTCGATGGAGGTCTTTCTGATGAAATGACCTATGCGGGTGATCCTCGGATCGTTCTTGATCTTGAAGTTCGCACCCTTGCTCTCATCCTGAGCAAGAAGCTCGTCGCGCTTCTTGTCGGCTTTTTTATACATCGAGCGGAACTTGTAGATCTTGAAGATCTTTCCGTCCCTGCCGACTCTGTCCTGCGTGTAAACAGGATTGCCGAAGTCGTCGATCACTATCAATATCATAACAGCCAGCATAAGCGGCGAAAGCACCGTCAGTGCGAGGAGCGAGCAGAAGATATCGAACGTCCTCTTGACTGCGTCATAGACCGGCTTTTTTTTGAAAGTGCTCTTTGCAGGTGCTGTTCTCAAGCTGTCCTGCAATGCTTTTTCGTTGAAGGCTATCATCTCGATATTGCCTGTCAAAACGTTTGTTTCCATCTGAGCATTTATATTAGTCATTAATATTCCCCATAACTTGATAATAATGATTATACTGTTTTCATCTGCCGAAACTGCGTATTGTTAGTTATTTTTATTAGTTATTATAGCACAAAAATAGCGCAAAGTCAATGATTTCGCCATTTTTTTCATCAATGTTAATAATATAGCATGATAGCGCCGCTATCTTTTAACGATTATTACCAAAGCATATATTTCCTTAAAAACTAGTCGAAAAACTGTACATAAATACAATGGACAAAAATGGAAGAACTATAAAAAACGGCAGGGGACAGGCTTTTATGCGGCGGTACGGAAAGCCTCTTTTTCACCCTTCCGCTCCGTTTTTCTGCAATGTATATATACTGTTTTTGAATTGGTAACGTTTTCTTTTCAATATTCAACACAATTTAATTGACAAAATTGCGTTCTTATAGTAAAATTAATATTGTATACTGGTCTCGGTATGCTTAAAGGTCGAAAAGACATTGTTGGTCTTTGTGATCTGTATAAACCATTTTAGGGGATAGAAATGAATATAATCTTATTGTCAGGCGGGAGCGGAAAGAGGCTCTGGCCGCTGTCAAATGATATACAAAGCAAACAGTTCATACGACTGTTCAAAAATGATGAGGATCGCTATGAGTCTATGCTCCAGCGCGTTTACCGTCAGATAACATCGGTCAGCGATGCAGGCGTTACCATCGCTACCTCTCAGGGACAGGTCAGCGCCATCAGGAACCAGCTGGGTGACAAGGTCTCGGTCTGCATAGAACCTTGCAGGCGCGATACTTTTCCCGCTATCGCTCTTGCTTCGGAATATCTTTTTGATGTAAAGAAGGTGGACAGGGAAGAGTGCATAATCGTATGCCCTGTCGATCCTTATGTTGATGACAGCTATTACGAGTGTGTAAGATCGCTCGAAGCGCTGGTGCAGGAGGGCAGGACCAACCTTACTCTTATGGGTATCGAGCCTACCTATCCTTCCGACAAGTACGGATACATCATACCCGAGGAAAAGGCTGAGCTCAGCCGCGTGAGGTCATTCAAGGAAAAGCCCGATGTCGCTACGGCAAGGGAATACCTCGATCAGGGCGCTCTCTGGAATGCGGGCGTTTTTGCGTTCAAGCTCGGGTATATCATAGATAAGGTCAGGGAGATAACGGGCGCTTCGGGTTATGAGGAGCTTCGCGAAAAGTATGAGCATCTCAACAAGATCTCATTTGACTACGCTGTGGTCGAGAAGGAAAGCTCGATACAGGTGGTGCGCTATTCGGGAAGGTGGAAGGACGTCGGCACCTGGAATATGATGACCGAAGTCATGGCAGACACCTCAAAGGGCGATGTTACCCTTGACGAGACCTGCGAGAACACTCAGGTCATAAACGAGCTCGGCATTCCTGTGCTCGCTATGGGCTGTCATAACATGGTCATAGCGGTGAGCGGCGACGGCATACTCGTTTCCGATAAGGAACGAAGCGGCTACATGAAGCCTTACGTCGAGAAGATCGCGGGAACGGCGCACTTCGCCGAGAAGTCCTGGGGCACATATACCGTTATCGACACCGAGCCCCAGTCTATGACCGTAAAGATCAAGCTTTTGGCGGGCAACCGTATGAAATATCAGAGCCATAAGCACCGCGATGAGGCTTGGACGGTGCTCTCGGGAGAGGGCAGGTTCATCATCGACGGCGAGGAGATCTCCGTAAAGCCGGGCGACAACGTCGGCGCGAGGGCGGGCGTTAAACATATGATAATCGCCGACACCGATATGACCATAATCGAAGTGCAGATCGGTGAGAATATCAGCAGGAAAGATAAGATAGTATACGACCAATACGGCAACGGCGGAGTTGATATATGAGCGTCAGCGAGAAGAATTACAAATGGATATCGACTCTCAGGGGCATTGCGGCACTGCTTGTGTTTACGGCGCATCTTCCGATACCTTTGCCTCATGTCGTGAACTTTGCCATCGGCAGGACGGGCGTTGCGCTGTTTTTTCTTATAATGGGCTACCTTGCGATACAGTCGAGAAGAAAGCGGACGAAAAAGCAGTATCTCTTCAACCGCTTTGTAAGGATGTATCCCGTGTTCTGGCTGATACTTATCGCCACTTACGTTGTGAAGATACTCGCGTGGAACGCGGACTTCTTCGTACACCTCAAGGACCTCTTGCTCAATATGACGCTGTTCAATGAGTTTCTGGGCTCAGACTGCATAATCGGCTCCAGCTGGATGATGCCGATACAGGTCTGCTTCTTTGTGATGCTGGCTCTGCTGCCGCCCGATTTCTTTGAAGGCGGAGACAAGCGTGGTGCGCGTCGGACGGACGTTCTTTTCATATCGGTGTCTCTGCTGACCCTTGCTGTTGCGGTCATGAGATACTTTAGCGGCAAGCCGCTTCCGACTGCCTTCGGGCTGCTGATGCTTCTCGCTGTCATCGGGGTAAAGTACTCCGAGTGCGGGAGCCTCAAGGGCATGGTCAGGTACCTTGTCATTTTTGCGGTGATATTCCTGCCGAGCGTTATGCTTTCCTACAGGGATGAAGCTTTGGGCTACGTCATAGCCTATGCGGCAGGCATAGCGCTGTTTGCTGCGGCGAAAGGTACGGAGGTCTCGGCGGATGCTATGAACAAGCTGGGAAGCGTTGGATTTTCCTTCTTCCTTGCGGCTGATATCCCGCATATCATACTTGAAAAATTTATCGACACCGAGTCTTCCGCGCCGAAGCTTATCGGATTTATTATCCTAAAGTTCGCGGCAAGTCTGGTGCTGGCTTATCTGCTGACGCGGTTTGTCGAAAAGCCGATGCTCAAAAAGGCAAAGGATATTGAGGCGGCGCTGAAATAACTTTATTGGAGTTTTTGAATTGAAAAAGGTATTGCACATATCCAAATATTATTATCCGTTCATAGGCGGAGTTGAGGAGGTCGCGGCTGACATCACCGCTGCGCTGAAGGGCGGCGACTATGAGCAGAAGATAATCTGCTTCAACGAGGACGCGACTACCGACGGGGTCACGACTCACAGGGGGCAGACGGTACATGATAACATCGACGGAGTTGAGGTCATCCGCTGCGGAACGGCAGTTAAGGTGTCCTCGCAGGCACTCTCGCTGACCTATGCAAAAGAGCTGAAAAAGGTCATGGAGGAGTTTCGCCCCGATATCGTCGTGTTCCATTATCCCAATCCGTTCGTATCTCAGATGCTTCTGAAATACAAAAGGATGGATTTCAAGCTGGTGGTATACTGGCATCTTGATATCACAAAGCAGAAGATACTCTCAAAGTTCTTCTACACGCAGAATATCGAGCTTCTTAAAAGGGCGGACAAGATAGTCGCCACAAGCCCGAACTATATCAAGGGCAGCCCGTTCCTCAGCAGATTCGAGGACAAGTGCATCGTTATTCCCAACTGCATAAACAACGAACGCCTGAAAGTCACCCCCGAGATCGAGGAGCTTTCGGCGAAGATCAAAAAGAAATACAAGGACAAGATCATCTGCTTCGGTCTCGGCAGGCATATCCCTTACAAGGGATTCATAAAGCTTGTTGAAGCGAGCAGGTATCTTGATGACAGGTTTGCGATACTCATAGGCGGAAAGGGCGAGCTTACGGGTATGCTGATGAAGGAAGCGCAGGGCGACAGCAAGGTACACTTCCTAGGAAAGATCAGCGACAACGAGCTTATAGCCTGCCTGCTTGCCTGCGATATCTTCTGCTTCCCTTCGGTGACGAAGAACGAAGCGTTCGGCATCGCGCTGGCTGAGGGAATGTACTTCGGAAAGCCCGCAGTGACATTCACGATATCCGGCAGCGGAGTGAATTATGTAAATGTCAAGGACGTTACGGGGCTTGAATGTCCCAACTCCGACAGCAGGGCTTACGCCAAGGCGCTCGAGAAGCTTGCGGACGATCCCGAGCTTCGTCAAAAGCTCGGCGGTGCGGGCAGAGAAAGGGTGCTCGGGAACTTTACCTATGACATCTTCTGCGACAACCTGCGCGGGATGATCGAAGCTTTATGATATAACATGATACGGAAAGGCATCTTCTTCGGGAGATGCCTTTTTTTGCGCCGTTCGGGCATATAAAAAGCCGACGGCTTCAGAAGAAACCGTCGGCATGATATCATTTTGTACTGACTGTCAGACGTTAATTACTTAACGGTGATGGAAACAGCGTTCTTAACAGCGCCTGCAACATCCCATGTGCCGCCAACTCTTGCAGCGATAGCAACCTTGTAGGTCTTGCCGGGAGTCATGTTCTTGGGAGTGGTGTAGGAAGTAGAGGTCAGGCTCTGGGTCTGGATTCTCCACTTGCCAGCGAGGTAAACTGCGATGCCGTATCTGTCAGCGCCTGCAACCTTGTCCCAGGTGAATCTTACCTGATGATAAGCTTCGCTGTACTGTACCTGAACGTTGGTAGGATATGTAGCAGAGGAGGAAGAACCGCCGATCTTGGTGCCGGTGTAGGTCATGCCGTAAAAAGCGTTGCCTTCGTACTGATCATCGTCACCGTACAGGACAGCATTGTCATCCTCAGCCATTGTTATATCGAGAGAGGTAACACCGCTCTTGGGCTTTACATAGAGATAACCGAATACGTTGTCGGAACCGAGTACAGCAGGCTTCAAAACAGTAGCGTACTGGAGACGATACTGGTTAGCAACCTTCTCAACTCTGTCGGTCTTTCCATCGCCGTCATCGTCGATGGGGTTGT
Organism: Ruminococcus sp.; assembly: GCA_024697545.1. Lineage (GTDB taxonomy): Bacteria > Bacillota > Clostridia > Oscillospirales > Ruminococcaceae > YE71. The sequence continues at coordinate 18,198 of JAILFN010000086.1, read as the reverse complement.
TCTGCTGGAAGAAGCCGAAGCCCATGTTGTCGCCGGTGGATTCAACTGCATCACTGTACTCGAACTCGATACCGTCGATAGAAGCGGTATTAACAGTGAACTTGGGGCAGAAGGAGCCGATAGCGTTGTTCTTCAGACCGGTTATGGTCAGGGGGATCTTGTAGTAGCCGTCAGACTCCTTAACGGGAGTGCCGAGCTTAGCGGAAGCCTCAAGAGAGCTGAGGGTTCTTACTACGCTCTCCTCGGTTCGGCCTCTGTCAAGGTCCTTAACAACGCATCTAACGTGTGCGCCGTTGAGCTTAGAGGTCATAGTGCCCTTCAGGGTAGCGCCTGTTGCGCCGCTGATGTCCTGCCAGTTATAGTTAGTGCCATAGTAAGCTACCTGCCACTGATATGTAGCGTTGTTTACCCAGTCGCCTACATTTACGGTGAAGCTGAAGGTGCTGCCGGCCTTAGCAAACTGATCGCCGGTAACGGTTGTAACGGTCCAGGTAGGAATGGAATCGCCTACGGAAGCGAAAGCGGGAGCCTGTGCTGCGGTATCAGCGGAAACTGCCATTGCGCCGGTAGGAACAATGAATGCTGCTGCGCAGAGAATTGCTGCTACTTTGCTTGCTGCTTTTGTCATTTTCATCGAAAATCCCTCCATAGAATTTCATTTTTGTCTTTGCACGTCCTTTTAAACGTACAACTTTTCCATGAATCAGGAAATATGTATTGTTGCCGGATCTTCACCACTCGACATTATATCTCCTAATCTTGTACATATTTTATCACATTCCTTAAACGTTTTCAATTGGCAAACTGCCTAAAGTTTGTTATATGAATTTATTACTTTAGTACAGTAAGTAACAAATATAGTGGTAAATATGTTTAAATATTTAGCTGTTTATAATATCTTTGTTGCGTAGGTATTTATATTTTCATCTGACGTTGTCTGCGCCTTGTGCAGACAACTTTAAGGCGGGAGATATACAACGTCCTTCGGCGCTTTACGTCTTAGCTCATTAAGAATACCTTAATAAAAATGGGTTGACAAGGATATATATAATATAGTATAATAAAGGATAGTGTGATTAAACGAAGGGCAGCTGTGTCTTCATACGATACAGCGCCCGAAATAAACATTCAGAGGTATTGATATGAAAGGAATCATTCTCGCCGGTGGCTCCGGCACACGACTTTACCCGCTGACGATGGTAACATCAAAACAGCTCCTGCCTGTTTACGACAAGCCGATGGTCTACTATCCGCTTTCAACGCTCATGCTGGCAGGGATAAAGGACATACTCATAATCTCCACCCCGACAGATCTGCCGAATTTTGAAAGACTTCTCGGCGACGGCTCGGAGTACGGGATAAACCTCAGCTATAAAGTTCAGCCCTCTCCCGACGGTCTGGCTCAGGCTTTCATTCTAGGCGAGGAGTTCATAGGCGATGATGCCTGCGCTATGGTGCTGGGCGACAACATATTCTACGGCAACGGCTTTGGCAGTCTGCTGCGTTCGGCTAAAAAGGATGCCGAGGAAAACGACCGTGCAACTGTTTTCGGCTACTATGTTCCCGATCCGGAGCGTTTCGGCGTGGTGGAATTCAATGAGAACGGTCAGGCTGTCTCGATCGAGGAAAAGCCCGCCGAGCCTAAGTCAAACTATGCTGTGACGGGACTTTACTTTTACCCCGCGGGCGTTTCCGCGAGGGCGAACGCCGTAAAGCCTTCCGCGCGCGGCGAGCTGGAGATAACCACTCTTAACGAGATGTACCTGGACGACGGTCTGCTGGACGTTCAGCTTTTAGGCCGCGGCTTTGCATGGCTCGATACAGGTACGATGGACAGCCTTGCGGAGGCGACAAACTTTGTTCAGATGGTTCAGAATCGGCAGGGCATCGAGATATCCGCTCCCGAAGAGATAGCTTTTATCAACGGCTGGATAGACCGCGACGGGCTTATGAAGTCCGCCGAGAAATACGGCAAGTCCCCTTACGGCGCACACCTCAAAAAGGTAGCCGAGGGCAAGATCAAATATTAAGGGGTGCAATATGGGAAATTTTACATTCAATAAGACCGACATTGATGGTGTTTACATAATAGATGTCAAGACCTACGGCGACAACCGCGGCTACTTCATGGAGACATACAAAGACAGCGATTTCAAGGCGGCAGGGCTTGATTACAACTTCGTTCAGGACAATCAGTCAAGCTCCCGAAAGGGTGTGCTGAGGGGACTTCACTTTCAGAAAACTCATCCGCAGGCAAAGCTCGTCCGCGTTATCAAAGGCGAGGTGTTCGATGTAGCGGTCGATCTTCGCAAGGGCAGCAAGACCTACGGCAAGTGGGTCGGCGTTCTGCTTTCGGAAGAAAACCACAGGCAGTTCATGATCCCGCGCGGATTTGCACACGGCTTTGTGGTAGTCAGCGATTACGCCGAGTTTGCCTACAAGTGCGATGACGTTTACCACCCCGAGGACGAGGGCGGCATAATGTGGAACGACCCCGCTATCGGCATAGAATGGCCCGATGTTGGTGAGATAATACTGAGCGAAAAGGACAAGGTACACCCCTCGCTCGCGGAATCCAAGATAGAATTTTAAGGAGGATCAGTATGACTATTTTCGTAACAGGCGGTGCGGGCTTTATCGGCTCGAACTTCGTTTTTCATATGCTCGGCACCTATCCAGACTACCGCATCGTATGTCTTGACAAGCTGACCTATGCGGGAAACCTCAGCACACTTGAACCCGTGATGCAGAACCCGAATTTCCGCTTCGTAAAGATAGACATCTGCGACCGTGAGGCTATCTACAAGCTGTTCGAGGAAGAAAAGCCCGATATCGTTGTGAACTTCGCAGCGGAGAGCCACGTTGACCGCTCCATCGAGAACCCCGAGATATTCCTCAAGACCAACATACTCGGCACACAGGTGCTGATGGACGCCTGCCGCAAGTACGGCATAAAGCGTTATCATCAGGTCTCCACCGACGAGGTCTACGGCGACCTGCCGCTTGACCGCCCCGACCTGTTCTTCACCGAGGAGACTCCGATACACACGAGCAGCCCTTACAGCTCTTCAAAGGCGGGTGCAGATCTGCTGGTAATGGCGTACCACAGAACCTACGGTCTGCCGGTGACTATCAGCCGCTGCTCAAACAACTACGGACCCTACCACTTCCCCGAGAAGCTTATCCCGCTGATGATCGCCAACGCACTGGCTGACAAGCCTCTGCCTGTTTACGGCGAGGGTCTGAACGTCCGCGACTGGTTGTATGTCGAGGATCACTGCCGCGCTATCGACCTGATAATCCACAAGGGTCGCGTGGGTGAAGTGTACAATGTCGGCGGACACAACGAGATGAAGAATATCGACATTGTCAAGCTGATTTGTAAGGAACTCGGCAAGCCCGAAAGCCTTATCACGCACGTTGAGGACAGAAAGGGTCACGATATGCGCTACGCCATCGACCCGACCAAGATACACAACGAGCTCGGCTGGCTGCCCGAGACAAAGTTTGCGGACGGCATCAAGAAGACAATACAGTGGTACCTCGACAACAAGGAGTGGTGGGAGACCATCATTTCCGGCGAGTATCAGAACTACTACGAGAAGATGTACGGCAGCCGTGCGGAGGTCTGATCTATGAAGGTTTTTGTAACGGGCGTAGGCGGACAGCTCGGATATGATGTCATGAACGAACTGAAAAAGCGCGGTCACGAGGCTGTCGGTTCGGATATACTGCCGTCGGTTGATACGAAGTATCCGTATGCGCAGCTTGACATCACAAATGCAGAATCTGTTGACAAGGTCATCACGGAAGCTGACCCCGATGTTGTAATACACTGTGCCGCATGGACGGCTGTTGACGCTGCTGAGGACGAAGAAAATATCCAGAAGGTCAAAGCGATAAATGTTGACGGCACGCAGCACATTGCAAACGTCTGCAAGAAACTCGACTGCAAGATGATCTACATTTCAACGGATTATGTTTTCAATGGTCAGGGCACCGAGCCGTGGCAGCCCGACTGCAAGGATTTTGCGCCGCAGAATGTCTACGGTCAGTCAAAGCTTGACGGCGAACTTGCAGTCGCGAATACACTGGATAAGTACTATATCGTGCGTATCGCATGGGTGTTCGGCTTGAACGGAAAGAACTTCATCAAGACCATGCTGAACGTCGGAAGGAAGTATCCCGAAGTCAGGGTCGTAAACGATCAGATCGGCACGCCGACTTATACCTTCGACCTTGCAAGGCTGCTGGTCGATATGGCTGAGACCGACAAGTACGGCTATTACCACGCCACCAATGAGGGCGGTTATATCAGCTGGTACGATTTCACCTGCGAGATTTTCAGGCGGGCGGGTTACACGACAAAGGTAACGCCCGTGACGACCGAGGAATACGGTCTGAGCAAGGCGGCGCGTCCCTTTAACAGCAGGCTGGATAAATCCAAGCTGACAGACAACGGCTTTGAGCTGCTGCCGACCTGGCAGGACGCACTGAGCAGGTATTTAAAAGAGTTAGAATAAAAAGAAAGTGCGTAAACTTCTACGCACTTTTGTTCTATTCAGCAGAAAGAGGTGTAGGATATGTCAGAACGCTGCGACCGATATGCGGACATAAAATGCAGGCTTGCCGAGCTTGCTGCCCGTGACGGTGATATCCTCGCGGTCATCGCGATAGGCTCGACCACTCGGAGCGACATTCCCGCCGATGAGTTTTCCGACCTTGACCTTATCATCGTGACCGATGCCCCCAAAAGGTGGTACTCGGGCGAGTATCCCGCGCGGCTGGGCAGAGTCGGGATCTCCTTTATCGAGCCGACCCTCGGCGGCGGCAGAGAGCGGCGCTGCATCTACGACGGAGGCAGGGACGTTGACATGATGATTTTCACGCCAAAACAGTTTGAAAAAGCGCTTGCCGACGGCGTGGCACAGTGGGTCATGGACCGCGGGTACAGCTTCATTTACGGTGCGGAGCGGTATTGCGGGCTGACGGAGCGTCATGTGAAGCGCGTTGTTCACCGCCCCGAGATGTCGGAGGAGGAGTTTCAAAACCTCGTGAACGATTTTTACTTCCACAACATCTGGGCGTGCAAGAAGCTTCTGCGCGGCGAGCTTTGGTCGGCAAAGATGTGCATTGACGGCTACCTAAAGCAGCGGCTGCTGAAGATCGTCGAGCAGTATCAGCTTGCGGAAACGGGTGCCGATGTCTGGCACGACGGCAGGTTTTTGGATAGCTGGGCTGACGGCAGCGTTACCGAAGCGCTGAAGCGGTGCTTTGCCCGCTACGACCTCGGCGAATGCAAGTCCGCCCTTGACGCGACACACGAGCTGTTCGCGCGGCTTTCGGTGCGGGTGGCGGAGAAGCGCGGGTTTGGATATCCCGCAGGGGCTCAGACTGCTGCCGCGGAATTTCTCAAAGCAGCGTCAGCCCGTCTCTGAGCCTTGCTGTCACAGCATAATAAAAGAGCCTCGCGGATGAGGCTCTTTGTTATTTTACCCTCTGACTGCCGCCGCTGCTGTCGGGTATCAGAAGTTCCAGCTTGTCGGCGGCATAGTACCTGAATCCTTTGTCGGCACAGTATTCCGAAATCTTGGTTATCAGCTTCGGATCGGTGGTGTATTCGAGCAGGTATACGTCCCTGCCGCAGCCCGCCACCATTTCGGCGTAGCTTTGGAAGTACTCACGCTCATCGGCGGGATTTGCCGAAAAGCCCGAGCTTTCCCATTCGATCTTGCTGAATACAGTCTCCTGATTGACAGCGTCCATGATGCCGTCAAGGTCGCCGTTGCGCTTATGGTACTCGGTGACGAAAGCATCGCCGCCGTTTATCGAAACGTATCTGCCCGTCGCCTTCAGCCCGCGAAGGATATCCTCCACGCCGCCGAATATCTCCTCCGACGGGAAGTTGTAGTAAACATCGCAGTTGTCAACAAAGAATCCGTCCACGCCTTTCTCGATAAGCTCCGGTGCGAGCTCATCGAGGATAAAGCTCTGCCATTCGGGCTTTGAGACATCCACCCAGCGCTCTTCCTCCCAGTTTTCATACACCCCGAGGGTCAACGGCTCGTACTTTTCATAGTAGGGTCTGAAATCCTCCACCGAGCCGATGTTGATATAGCTGTAAACGGTGTGTCCCGACTGCCTGAGCCCCTCTATCTGCTCCTTGGTGAAATACTGCGCGTCGATGACGATGATCCTGTATCCCTCCGTTTTCTCGATGTCCTCCGATGTGATGCCGAGGAATACGCCATATTCGTACTTTATCCCGCCGCCGCGTGAGCAGCTGCCGAGCATGACAACGGCTGCTGCTGTAAGAAATGTCAGTATCCGTTTTAACATAAACAAGCCTTTCATACCGATCACACTTGTGCTTTGCAAGCCCGATGGTGCGAGCGTAGTTCCCCGAGGGCAAAAGAATACCCCGACAAAACCTGTCGGGGTGTTGCTTTTTTACTTGTTGAAATTAGCGAGCACGTTCAGCGCAAGTGTGATAACGAATATCAGTACTGCGGAGAACCTGGTGAATCTGGACAGCTTAGCGTCCTTGGTCCTTGCCATGTTGTTCTCGTAGAACGAAGAATTGTAGCCGCCGCCGATAGCGGAAGTAAGTCCGTCATCCTTGCTGTCCTGTGCCAGAACTACCAGCACGATAACGAGGCTGCAAAGTATCAGCACAGCGCCTGCTACGATCTCGGGTATGCCCATTTATTTCACGCCCTTCCTATCTGATTTGCGATACTAATATAGTATAGCACATCTTTGAGCAAAATGCAATAGGTTTTCAAAAATTTTTTCAGGCAAAACTGCACAATTATTGCTTACAGCTTCACAGCAGGGTAAACAATCCGTGCTGTACCTTGCCGCAGATCAGGCACCTCTGTCGGTGTCTTCGGGCTCGAGCTGCTTGATGAGATCGTCGGTGTCGTAGTCGTCGATATCGAAATCATCTATGCTGTAATCGTCGGTATCAAAATCATCGGTGCTGTAATCATCGGTGGAGTAGCTTGAGCCGCCGCCCAAAGCGCTGCCCATGCTGCCGAAGATCTGGTTGTAGATCTCGTCGCCTACTGCACCCTTTACGGTGTTCATCCAGCCTTCAACGTCGCAGCTTTCGATAAAGCTCTGAAGCTCCTGCTCGTTAGCGAGGTTGTAGCCTGTGCCTGTGGGAACGCTGATATCGGAAGCGTCGGTCTGGGTGGAGGTGATATTCATGGTACCGATATCCTCGCCGCCAACGCTGCCTGTGATGGTGATATCGTTGTCGTTGCCTTCGCAATCGAAGTCATAGTTTATGTTGACCTTCTGATCATCGGTGCCGCCGTCTATGGACATCTTGCCCTTAACGGTATCCTCGGAAGCGGTGAGCTTATCGAAGGTGATGGTGAAATCAAATTCATCGCTCTTCATCGAAAGAGAACCGTCGAGAGCGTCGTCCTTCATGGTAACAAGTCCGCTGCCTTCGATCTTTTCGCCATCAGCGTCTATGTTGCACTCAAAGATCAGCTTATCCTTGTCGGAAGCCGCTACATAGTAGATCTGCTCGTTCTCGTCGTTCTCAGTGGGAACTGCCTTGAAGCCCTGTACCTCGTCGCCGTTGTAGTAAACGTCGATGATAACGGTCTCATCGGTTTCAGATGTGCCTGAGACCTCTTCTGTGAGCGAACCCCAGAAGCCGTCGATATCCTCGGAGGACATACCCATCTTGGTGAACAGGTCGGTAAGTGTGGCGTCAGCCTTGCCTTTTTCGGCAATGGCATCAACGACCTTCTTGGCGTCGCTCTGGGTAACGGTGTATCTCTTGGTGGTCAGAGTCACGCTCTCGCTTCCCGAAGTAACGGTGTAGTCATCGGCGTCCTCGGCTGCGGGGGCGTTCTCCTTTACGGTGTCAACGTATGTAGCGAGGTCATCAAAGAGAGCTGCGAAATCAATATCCTGAAGTGCGGAAAGATCGGGGGTGGAATCAGAAGCAGCCGTGCCTATTGCAGAGAGCGTGCCTGCCGAAGTGTAAGCGGAATCCTCGATAGTGAAGTCGCTGTAATCGGTGTCACCGCTGTAATCGGTGCCGCCGCCGTACTTGGGAGTCATCAGGCTGTTCAGGGGGTTGCCCATGTTGTCGTTAGCCCAGCTTTCGATCTCCTTGGTGGTGCCGTAGAGGTAAGCATCGGAAAGCTCGGGGATCTTGACATAAGCGGTCTCGCTGCCGTTGTCGTATACTATATTAACGGTAAGCAGGTTGGTGGAATCATATGCCATGGTATAATCCATGCCCGACATCTTATCCTTCTGCTTAGCCTCAGCGCCGACGGTGACGGTCTTGAGACCCATCTGACCCAGCTCGCCGCCTGTGGGGGGAGTGTAGGTCAGAGTGCCCTTGTAGCCCTCATCGAACTCGCCCTTTGCGATCTTCTGAGCCTTGCCGATCTGAGTCTCGATATTCTCGGCAGCCTCGTCAACGCTCAGTGCGATAGCGGTATCTTTTTTCTTGCCGTCCTTTGCGTCCTTGTCGGCGTTCTTTACATATACATTATAATACGCAACACCCGAACCTATTACGGAAACGCCGAGAACTCCTGCGAGAACGGGCGTTAAGATAGAAGCCTTTGCCATAGTTGTTTCCTCCTTGGAATAATGTCTTAGCATCATGTCTGTCTTTTTGCTTTAGCAATACCTCATAACTGCTGTGCGGCAGTTGAGAGGCATTACTTTTATTTCCCTCGAAAAAGCTGTTGAGCTTTATCACACTAAATAATATATCATACTTTTATAGCTTTGTCAAGGCTGTTTTGGGGGTATCAATACCCTATAAAGGCGGTTTTCAACCCTGATACTGACGAAATTGTACATTAGTTTTTTCATGTTATTGTGCAATCCTACAAATCTCAAAAAAAGCCTTGACAATCTGTTTTTTTGGGTGTATAATAATAAAGCTGTCGGACGTGAGGTCGTTCGGAAAGCTTGCTGGTGTAGCTCAGTTGGTAGAGCAGCTGATTTGTAATCAGCAGGTCGGGGGTTCAAGTCCGTCCACCAGCTTCAAAAAAATATGGGAGAATTCCCGAGTGGCCAAAGGGGGCAGACTGTAAATCTGTTGCGCTTTCGCTTCGATGGTTCGAATCCATCTTCTCCCACCATGATAAACCTCACATCTTTGATGTGAGGTTTTGTTTTTGCCTGCCTTCTGTGTCAAGGACGTTCTTATGTGACCGTATGCCGCTGCACAAGAACGGCGCACGCATCAGCATTGACAAAGCGTCCCCCGCTTTTTTGCGGAGGACGCTTTGTTTGTCATATGCTTACCTTGGCGGTGCTTCCGCCTATCGGGTCTTTGCTTATGGTGATATGGCTGCTTATGCGGCTGCTCAGCTCCTCTACATGGCTGATTATGCCGATGAGCCTGCTTCCGCTTCCGCGGGAAAGCTCGTCAAGGGCGTTCATCACAAGGTCTAACGATTCCTCATCGAGCGTTCCGAAGCCTTCGTCAACGAACATCGAATCAAGCTGAACGCCGCCCTTGTTCGACTGCACCTCCTCGGCAAGCCCCAGCGCCAGCGAGAGCGCCGCGAGGAATGACTCGCCGCCCGAAAGCGTCTTTACATCGCGAGAGGTATCGTTCCAGTGGTCGAACAGTTCAAGATCAAGCCCCGCTTTTCTGGTCCTGTTGTCGAGCACCGTCGTTTTCAGCGAGTAGTGATCGTCGGTCATTTCGAGCAGCAGGCGGTTCGCGAAGTCCACCATGCCGCGGAAATTCTTCTGCAAGACGTAAGTCTCAAAGCTGATCCTGTCCTGACCGCCGAGATTTCCCGATACCGTCTTCTCAAGCTCCTCGACCATCGAATAGCGTTGGTCGGCGGCTGCAAGGGCTTCGCCGTCCTGTCTGATGGAGCTCGCGGCTTTTTTGTTGTTGCTGATCCTGTTAGCCGCATTGCCGAGCTCGGTCTCTATGCTGTTTCTAAGCTTTTCGATCTCCCTGACGGCAGCCTTCTTCTCTCTGAGGGTCTGCTCGGAGCCGTCGAGGTCGGGGTCGGAAAGCAGCTTTTCGATCTCGGCACGCTTATCCTTTTCCGATCTTTCCGCCGCAGCCGTCTGCTGCCTGACCTGCATGATCTTTTCTGCGATCTCCTTTTCCTGCCGTGAGAGCTTTTCAAGCTCGCCGACAAGCTCCTTTGAACGTTCAACGCGGATCTGTTCGCGGTCTGCGGCTTCGCTTGCCTTTTTGACGGCTGACGCTGCATTGGCTTTGAGCTCTGCTGCTTTTTTCGCCGCGTTGTCGGTCGAGCCGTCGCCGAATCGCTTTTCAAACTCTTGCGAGAGCGACTTCTGCTTTTCGCTGCACCGACCTTCGGCAGTCTTGATATCCGAAAGCGAATCGCTGCAAAACTTTTCTGCGGCGGCTATCCTTTCCGCGAGCTTTTTCAGCTCGGCTTCGCCCTCTGCCGTCTTGCCGAGCTTTTCACGGCGCTCTTTGATAAGTGCGGCTTGCTCCGCCAGCTGCTTTGCAAGCTCATCCAGCGTCCTGCCGATATCGGCGCGTCGCCTGCCGGCGTTCACGCCGATGTCCTCATGGCTGCCGAGCAGTTCGTCGGCTTTTTCGTTGAGCATCTTTTCGGCGGTGTCATATTCGCCGCCCAGCCTTTCGAGCTTTGCGCTATGGGCAGCTCGCTCCGCTTCGGCTTTGTCGCGTGCCGATCTCGCGGCTTCCAGCTGCTGCTCGGAGGGTACATCGCTGCCGCGCCGTGCGATCTTCGGATGATGGGTCGAGCCGCACACGGGGCACTCTGCGCCCTCGCCGAGAAGCTCGCCCAGCACGCCCGCCTGACCGCGCAGGAAAGCGGCGTTCATCGCTTCGTACTCGTGATCGAGTTTTGCGTACTCCGCGTCGGCGGCTTTGTACTCATCGCTGATCTTTTTGAGCTTTCTGAAGTCGCACGAAAGCTTCTCGTGATCGTCCGTCAGCGAATCGAGAGCGCGAAGCTCTTTTTCGGCGTTCTCCTTTTCGCCCTGCAGAGCCGTGTGCTTTGCCCCCACGCCGTCCAGCTCCTCCGCACGCCTGCGGAGGGCATCCGTCTGCTCCGTCAGATGTTCGCGGCGCTTCTCGAGCTTTAGCTTTTCGGCGACCTGCTGTTCGTGCAGCCTGCGCTTGTTCTCGGTGTCGTTCAGGGCTTCGGTCAGCGTCCCGACCATCTTCACGAGATCCTCGGCTTCCGCAAGTTCCGTTTCGGCTTTTTCAAGCTGCGCCTTGCAGCGTTCAAGGTCTGCTGCCGCCCCTTCGAGCGAGCGGCTCTCGGCTTCGAGCTTTTCACGCCCGTCGGCAAGCCCGTCTTTTTCTTTTTCGAGCTTGTTGGCGGCGGCGGTGCTCTCCGAAAGCTCGCGTCCGAGCTTTTTCAGATCTGCGTTCGCGGCAGTGAGGCGCTTGCTGCATTCCTCGGCGTGCTGCAATTCCCTGACGGCTTTTTCGTAGTCGGCGGCGGCTGACTTTTTCTGCTTCTCGAACCTTTTTTTGTTTGCCTCGCCCAGCTCGATCAGCTGTTCTATGATGTCGATAAGGTGTTCGGTGTTGGCGGCTTCCGCGTGCTCTTTGATCGACGCTTTCAGCGAAGGCTCGTCATCGGACTTTATCCATGTTGAGTCTGTGAGTATCTTCTTTTTTATATCCTCACGCTCGCCGTAGAGCTTTTTCTTTTCATCGTTCATTTTTTGGCGGAGCATATCGTACTTCTCGGTGCCGAAAAGCGTTCTCAGCAGCTTTTCACGCTCCTGCGATTTTGCAAAAAGCAGCCGCAGATAGTCGCCCTGTGCTATCATCATGGTCTGGCAAAACTGCTTTTTGTCGAGCATGATTATCTCGTTTGCGATCTTTTCGTTAGCACCTTTTTCAACGGTTTTGCCGTCGGGCAGCGTGAGCACTACCGAAGCGGCGGATTCCGTTATGCCCTCGCCGCGTTTTTTCTCCCTCTCGTATCTCGGTGAGCGTTTTACGATGTACCGCTTGCCCCTGCATTCAAACTCCAGCTCGACGTAGGTTTCCTGCGTCGGGTCGGCGTACTTTGAGCGCATCATGCTGCCTGTGCGGTTGCTGCCGCTCAGCTCGCCGTAGAGGGCAAAGGTTATGGCGTCAAAGATGGTGGTCTTTCCCGCGCCCGTGCTGCCGCTTATGAGGTAGAGTCCTCTGTCGCCGAATTCGCTCAGATCTATCTCGCATTCGTCTATGTAAGGTCCGAAAGCCTGCATTTTAAGTCTGATGGGTCTCATGTCTATACCTCCTCAGTTCCAGATCTTTTCGATCATTTCAAGCATATACTCGCGCTGCTGCTCGGTCATCTGCTTGCCGTTGGCTTCTGCGAAAAATCCCTCGAAAAGCTCGAAGGGCGATGTCTCGGCGGCGGCGGTATCCTCGCCGATCTCGATGGGTGCGCGTTCCAGCTCGTTTATATACTTCACGCCGAGTATGTGCGGGTATACCACGCGGAGTTTTTTCTGTGCGTCGGGCACGCGCTCGGTGTCGGTGAGCTGTATCTGCACGAAATCATCCGAGCTTTCATTCATGATGTCCTCAAAGCTGCCCTCGATGACGCGCATATCCCTCAGCGGTTTCAGCTCACGCAGCGTGACTTTTACAGGCTCGCCCTTGCCGCCCATCTCGCAGACGGTGAGCCCCTTGCGCTGATCCGCTTCGGAGATAGAATATTTCAGCGGGGTGCCGCCGTAGCGTATGCTGTCGCGGGTCATAGCCTGCGGCTTGTGGAGATGCCCGAGGGCTGCATAATCAAAGTCTTTGTAGACCTCTGCGGGAACGCCGTCGGTCCCGCCCACTGCGCCTCTTTCGGAATCACTTGTCTCGCCGCCCTCAACGAACTGGTGCGAGACTATTATGTTCCTGCGTGACAAGTCGATGTCCATCGCCTTAACAGCTGCGCGGACAGCAGCCGCAGAGTCGGTGATCTCCTCATCGGGGAAGAATCGGCGGGCTTCGGCGGCTCTGAGGTAAGGCAGCAGGTAGATGTCGGCTTCGCCATGCTCATCGGTGACGGTGAACCTTTCGGCTCTGCCGTTATATATGGGCGAGAAGTGTATGCCGCTTTTGTTCATAAGCTCCGACCCGAAGGCTATGCGCTCGGGTGAATCGTGGTTCCCCGCGATTATGAATGTCTCGATACCGCGGCGCGAAAAGTCGGTGAGCAGATCATCGAGCAGGGTGACTGCCTCAACAGGCGGAGAGAGCTTGTCGTAAACGTCCCCTGCGATGATGACGAAATCGGGCTTTTCTTCTGATATCATTTCTGTGATCTGTGAAAGTATGTACCGCTGATCCTCGATCATCGAGAACCCGCAGATGCGTCTGCCGAGATGAAGGTCGGCAAGGTGTATGAATTTCATGATAATACTCCTTTCGGGCTTGTCATAAGCTGTCTTGCGTTGTACTACATATAGTATAGCATTTCAGATGTTCAAAAATTTCACGACTGAATGTTTTTTCGTCGTCTTATCAAATTATATCACAGCTGCCTGCGATAGTCAAATCATCGGGCGGGGAAAATAGGTATTCAAAAGAAGAAGCGATAAAAAAACGCGACTATAGCGCGATGTTGACAAAATCCTCGGGATATGTTATACTTTACAGTGTATGGGTGATTATACAGCATGAGACTGGAGGTTTTTATTTGGCTTACAAGACAAAGCAGGGCAGCGATATCCTTGATTATATGATATCTACTGCGGGAAAGCACGTTAATATAAACGATATAAGCGAGCACTTCCGCAAGTGCGGCAAATCGGTGGGAACGGCGACCATATACCGCCACCTTGATAAGCTGGTGCGCGACGGTGTTGTTGCCAAATATGTGACCGACAATACCGGTTCTGCCTGCTATGAATACCTTGATGTAGGCAGCTGCCGCAAGGCGGACTGCTATCATTTCAAATGCGTAGGCTGCGGCAAGCTCATACATCTTGAATGCCATGAGGTAAATAACTTCATGACACATCTGGAGCAGAGCCACGGCTTCAAGATAGATCCCGTCAGGACGGTGTTTTACGGCAGCTGTGCCGATTGCGCCGAAGCTGACGGAGATACCGAACAAAAGGAAGGTAATTGAAAGATGAAGGATCTAAAAAGGATCGCTGCGGCAGTGATGGCGCTTTGCATCGCGCTGACGATGTCCGCCTGCGGCAAGGAGGTAGAGAACAAAAAGTCCGATGCCCCCACGAACACCGCCCCCGCTTCTGACGGCTTCAAGGCAGGCGAGGGTATAATAAACAGCAATTTCGGAACGCTTAAAGAATTTTCGGCTGAAACTCTTACGGGTGAGACAGTGACGCAGGAGATCTTTGCCGATCATGACCTGACTATGATATATATATGGAAGACGGACAACGATAACTGCAAGGCTCAGCTTTCGGCAATGGTAAAGCTTTACGGTATGCTCCCCGAAGGTACCGCGTTCGTGGGTATGTGTGCCGACGGCGATACCAATGCCGAGGAAGCAAAGAATATGGTCTCTGAGCTTGAGCTGCCGTTTGACAGCATCATCGGCGGCGCTACCCTTGAGGGCGTTAACGCCTTTCCCACTGCGATGTATATCGACAGGAACGGCAATGTTGTCGGCGAACCGAAAGAGGGAAGGTCTTATGCCGAAGGCGAGGATGCGATAGCTCAGGAATACCTGCTTGATCTTAACGCTCACCTCGGTATGGCAAGATCTGCTTACGCTGCTGGAAAGTGACGGGCTATGGCTGAGATCATCGAGATAAACGACCTTGCCCGCGAAGAGCTTATCCCGTACAGCTGCACATCAGAGATACAGCTGCTGAGATACTATGAGCCCGAGCCGGGGATATTCATAGCCGAAAGCCCGAAGGTGATACGCCGTGCGCTTGACGCAGGCTTTGAGCCTATGTCGCTGCTCATGGAGCGTAAATATATTGACGGGCAGGGAAGCGATATCATCGGGCGGTGCGGCAATGTGCCCGTTTACACCGCCGCGAGCGAGCTGCTGACGAAGCTCACGGGCTTCAAGCTTACGCAGGGGGCACTTTGCGCTATGCGGAGAAGACCTGCTCCGACTGCCGACGAGGTCATTCGCGGAGCAAAAAGAGTGGCGGTGCTTGAGGATATAATGAACCAGACGAACATCGGCGCGATATTCCGCTCGGCGGCGGCACTCGGGTTTGACGCTGTCTTACTGACCCGCCCCTGCAGCGACCCGCTTTACCGCAGGAGCATCCGCGTCAGCATGGGTACGGTGTTTCAGGTGCCTTGGGCTTACCTTGACGGCTGTTCTCCCGAGTATATAGGATACCTTCACGAGCGCGGCTTTATGACGGCTGCGATGGCACTTCGGCGCGACACCATGCCGATAGACGCGCCGCAGCTGCGCGGGGCTGACAAGCTCGCGGTGATACTCGGCACCGAAGGCGAGGGGCTGAAGGACAGCACCATCTCCGCCTGCACCTGCACGGTAAAGATACCGATGTACCACGGCGTCGATTCGCTCAACGTGGCAGCCGCAAGTGCCGTAGCATTCTGGGAGCTTCGCCGCAGATGATTGTAAACAAAGTGTTAAAAGCCGCTGCTGTTTATTGACAGAGCGGCTTTCTTATGATATAATAATATAGCTTATTAAAGCGTTATGGAGACGTATCGAAGTGGTCATAACGGGGCGCACTCGAAATGCGTTAGCCCTTAAACGGGCTCGAGAGTTCGAATCTCTCCGTCTCCGCCAGTAAGCGGTAAAAACCGCGTAATACCGTCTTTTGCAGTAATGCAGAGGACGGTTATTTTTTTCTTTTTGCCCTCAAAATACTCTTCTGTCCGTAATTTTGTACAGATAACCGCTGCTTTTCTGCGAGAAAACTGCGAGACAGCTCGTTTTAGGCATATACGTTCTGCTGTATGGCAGGGGAGTAGGTTTAGTTTTATTCTTTTGTTTCTTGCTCATTCATGTCAAGCGCTTTTGCAATTGCAACAGCACTTAGCTTTTTGCTTTCTATGTCAACATGGCTGTAGACGTTGCTGGTCGTTCCTATGTCGCTGTGCCCAAGCCATTCCTGTATCAGCTTCATCTGAACTCCGTTTGCCAGCAGGAGCGTTGCACAGCTGTGACGCAGATCATGGAACCGTATCTTCCGCATATTGTTTTGCTTTAATATCACCTGAAAGTGGTCGGTAACGTAGTTCGGCGTTATCAGCCTGCCAATCGCATCGACACAGATGTATTCCTCATACCTTTTGTCATAGCTTCTGCCGAACACACGCTTCATTTCAGTCTGCTTTTCACGTTCGGCGATAAGTGCGTTCTCTACTATTGGGATAAGCGGCAAGGTACGGTAGGAAGATTTGGTTTTCATAACATCATATCCTGTCAGTCCGTCCTCGTCCTGTAAGACCTTGTGCTTGATACCGATAGTCTTGCCGGAAAAGTCTATCGCACTCCATTTTAGCCCGATGACCTCGCTGCGGCGCAGACCGTAGTAGGCAGTTATCAGTATGACGGTGTGCAGAGGATCTTCCTTTGTGCTGTCGATCAATGCTTTGATCTCTTCTGCGTTATAGTAATTGCCTATGAACTGCTGTGATCTTGGTCGGTCGGCCTGATCGACGGGATTGGAGGGTATGATACGCCGTTTAATTGCCGACTTGAAAGCCAGATGCAGCAGCGCATGATGTCGCTGGCAGGTAGTGCCTTTAAGTCCTTTGGTGCGCAGATGAGCGTAATAGTCGTTGATCTCGTCGCCCGTCAGTTCCTTGACCTTGATGTTCATCGGTTTGAAAAAGGGTATCATGTGTGTATGAACATAGGTAAATCAACGGTTGCAGAAGAGTTTGCAAAAAATGAATATGAAAGCTACATTCTGATAGATTTCTCCATTGCATCAAAAGCTACAATAGAACTGTTTGAGGATGTTTCTGATCTTGACTATTTGATGAAGTACAGCGCTGTCCTCTTGCACGTCAGGCGATAAAGCACCTTGTTAAGGATCACCGGTACGACTATATTTAGTGTATAGTTGGAAACACATTTCCAACTATACCGATTATCATAGTGAATTGGATTTCTGTCTCCACTATCATATTCATAGCGGATAACCATTCAAAAAAGTAAAGCACACTCCCCATATCAGGAAATGTGCTTCGGTAAGCAAACATTTTTCCTATTATTTCTCCTACAAATATTCTTTCTTCTATTTTGACGCGAGATTTAGGAGAAAGAAAAAGCTTAGGAGGAAATCTTAGCATAAAACGTATTCCTCCCCGTTCCGTGACGTTCAATATATCCCTCATCGACAAGCTTTCTGATGGCAGCTTCTACCGATTTTTCGGAAAAAGATGGCTTTATAGATGTTTTTAGTGATAAGAATACTCTAAAGTATTTTGGAAAGCATTTGAGTGATTATAATATAATTATAGATGAAATCACAAAAACATTATGGATTCAATGGTATGCATAGGAGGTTGAAATGAAAATAATAATAGTTTTATTATGTTGTGTTTTATTATTTTGCTCATGTTCAAATGAAAAGAATGATGAAATAACACCAGAACAACAGGCGAGAGAGATACAGAATAGTATTATGATATGTTTTGAAAAACGAGATTCTGATAATCTTAAAGCTTTATTTAGCAAGAAGATTCAGAACAGATCAACGCTTGATTCAGAGATTGAAACTGCCTTTGATTTTATAGATGGTAAAATAGTATCTTATGATGAGCCAATACCAGGAGCAGCAGGACCTATCGGTGATAAATATTTTGGAGCAACAACAGAAAAAATAAAAACTGATAAGGATATAGAGTACAAAATAGATTTTGGCGGTTATGAATCTAATGATAAAGAATCTGATAATATTGGAGTTGAAGGTATTCGCATTGTAAATATAACTGAGAATGCAAATCTTTCTCCGAATGCCTCAAACAAAGAACGGGATGCATGCTGCCGATATATTGGTGACTATACTAATTGATTATTTCTCATAGTATTTGATATTGGCGTAAGCACAGTAGAAACCTTTTAGGTTTTGGCTGTGATATTCGCTGAAAAAGTTTGCTATAGTGAAAAAACACATTACGATTATGCTGGATTCACGGTTCCAATGTAAGCGTCAAATATGCTTACTAAAAAGCTGGAATAACGAGCCATTTTATGGGAATGAACGCCCGTCACCTTTGCCTAACTTACAATATCCTGAATGTTTAATTTCTACAAA
>JAILFN010000036.1 GCA_024697545.1 Ruminococcus sp. | reverse complement strand
GAATTGTTGACAACACGCTTGTCGAGGCTCAGCCCCTGTTCCAGCAACTTGTCTGTCCTATCCTTATCATAGCTTGCAAGACACTTAACTATGCTTAAAGCAAGCGGCTTCATATCCTCGCTGATACAGTTGCTATCTGTTCTCGGATATGTCAGCAATTTCTTTTCATACAAGCTCTGCGCCGCCTTCAAAGTGGTTGCCGCTGTCATGCCATAAGCCTCATTAGCTTCACGCTGTAAAGAAGTCAGGCTGTGCAGTATGGGGCGGTTTTCTTTCTTTTCCTCAACGATGACAAAGGATACAACAGCATTTTTACCTTTGCATTTCCCGGCAACCGCCTCGGCTTCCTCTCTTGAATCAAAGGTACGGGCGCACTCGGCACCGTTATCAAGAACCACTTTAAAATACGGTTTCTTTTCAAATGCGGTGATCTGCGCTTCACGCTCAGCTATTATATTCAGCACAGCATTTTTCACCCTGCCGGACTTGTGGTGCTGCCCCGAAATAAGGCTGAAATATCTCGACAGATTTATACCGAACAGCCAGTCGGATTTTGCTCTTGCAAAGCCTGCGGCATACATATTATCAAACACTGCCGAATCCATAAGGTTATTCATACCGTCTTTTATCGCTTCATTGGTAAGCGAGCTTATCCACAGCCTTTTTACAGGCTTTTTGCACCCAACAAAATCATAGATATATCTGAAAATGCACTCGCCCTCGCGCCCAGCGTCACAGCCGTTTATGATCTCGGTAACATCGTCACGGTTCATAAGCTCTTTCAGCATTTTTATCTGAGCGCCGTAACCATTCAGAGCGAACAGCTTGAAATCCGGTATCATCGGTAGATCGGCAAGCGACCACTTCTTGTAGCCGTAGTCCTCCGGATAACCGATACTCACCAAATGCCCTATTGCATTGGTGACGATATATCCGTTGCCCTTCCAGTAGAAACGCTTACCCTCGGACACTTTTTCGGTCGCACCGATACAGTAAGCTATGTTCATAGCCGTTAGCGGCTTTTCTGCGAGTATCAGCTTAATAGAGATCACACACCTTTCCGAGAAACTCCCTCGCATTCCTGAGCCTGTCCGCAAGCTGAACGCCAAGAGCAATCATAAAGTCTATCGTGCAAAAGTCCTCGACAAAGTCGCACTCCACGCGGTAAACCGAGATCATATCGCGGTCGGAAACCGTGACAGAATACACGGGAATGACTACATCTGCATTGATGTCATAGATAATATCATACCCGCGCTCGATGAGCTTTTTACCATCATCGGTTGCAGAAATATCTATCTGAATGGTCGCAAGGTGTACCGCCTCACAGCTTATAACACTGTTGTTTACGGCGTCGTCCGGCATATAATTCTTTTCGCACTCGCCCTTGATCGTCAGATCGTATCTGTTTATACAGGTAACGGGCAGAACGCCGTTCTTGATCTTTCTAAGCTCCGAAAAAACCGTGTCGAGCATACTTCTTACCTCGCTGTCGGTGTATTCACAACAGCACTCGTCCTGCTCCATGCAGAAGTTGAAAATAGCATCGGTCAGCTTGTTTGTTAATGCAATAAATCTCATCATATATTTTTTCCTTTCAAAAGTGGGATAGCTCCCTGCGGCAAGCACCGCAGGGGTATCCGAAATATTATCATTCGTTATCGTTCTTACGCTTTACAGCCGAGATCACCATCAGCATAAGTGCCAGAGCCATTCCTGCAAATGCTGTGTTATTTACAGCAGAACCGGTATGGGGATTGCTTACATCGGTGTGATTGGTGGTCGGAGTATCAGAGTGCGGCGTATCGCTGTGAGGTGTATCCTCATGAGAACTGTCATCACCATGCGAATCGTCATGAGGTGTGTCATCATGGGGAGTATCCTCCTCGGGAGAATGCTCGTCATACATAACAACCTCTGTGACACTGCCGTCCTCGTTTACCTTAAAGGTAATGTCCTGAGCTATCTCGTAGCCGTCGGGAGCAATGATCTCACGCAGGGTGTATTCCTTGCCGACTATCAGCTTACCCTCGATGATGTGTTCCTCGTCGGTAGATACCCATTCTTCAATGACCTCATCGCCGTCAAGTATCTGTAAGTTCGCACCGGGCAGCTCCTTATCAGTGGTAATATCACGCTTGGAAATATGAACCTTAGTGGTATCGTCATACATTACGACCTCAGTAATGCTGCCGTCCTCGTTTACAGTAAACTCAACGTCATTTGCAATAACATAGCCGTCAGCAGGAACAGTCTCATGCAGAGTGTATGTCTCGCCGGAAATCAGTACGGCTTCGATATAGTGAGCCTCGGCAGTGCTTATCCACTCATCGACCACATTGCCGTCTTTGTCGATGATCTGTAAGGTTGCGCCCGCAAGCTCTTCATCATTGGTGATGTCACGCTTGGAAATGCGTACCTTTGTGGTATCGTCATACATAGTCACCTTATCAATGCTGCCGTTATCGGAAACAGTGAAGGTAACATCATTCGCAACTACATATCCATCGGGAGAAACCTCCTCGTGAAGAGTGTAGGTTCCGCCGGAAATAAGCTGTCCATCGATGATGTGTGCTTCGGTAGTGCTTGTCCACTTGTCGATTACAGTACCGGTGCTATCAATAAGCTGAAGCTCTGCGCCTGCTATCTCCTTTTCTCCGGTAATATCAAGCTTGGTGATATGGACCTTTGTTGTATCATCATACATAACCACTTTATCTACTGTTCCGTTTTCAGATACAGTGAAAGTCACATCATTTGCAACTACATAACCATCAGGAGCATATTCCTCATGCAGAGTGTAAGTACCTCCAGCGGTAAGAACGCCGTTTATCTCGTGAGCTTCATTTGTCGAAATCCACTCATCAATGACATTTCCATTGTTGTCCTTGACTTGCAGCTTTGCTCCGACTACTTCCTTTTCGCCGGCAATATCCAGCTTGGTTATAGAAACCTTTGTTGTATCGTCAACCATAGTAATGGTTGCATTGCCATTTTCATCAGTGGAGAGAGCGTCAACATTCTCTACGGTCACATTGTTATACTCGTCGATAGAAAAACTTATCTCGGTCGCAATTACAAATCCGGCAGGACTTGCAGTTTCTTTCAGAACATAGCTGCCGGCAGGAATATTTGTTACGGTATGGATAGTGCCGTCAGATACCCATTCAGTGAAAATGTTGCCTTCGCTATCAAGTATCTGCATTGAAGCACCTATAAGCTCATTGCCGTAAATATCCTTCTTGGATACGTTCAGATGCGTTGACTCGTTTATAGCAGTAAATTCAATTTCCTGCTCATCTTCCGAAATAACTACATCATATTTCTTATCACTGAAAATGTAGCCGGCAGGCTGTTTGATCTCGGTAACGATGTACTTACCGTAAGGTATTTCATCAAAGCCGAAATTACCGTTTTCATCGGAAGTCGCAGTAACGATAGCGCTTTCCGCATCAAAGTTTTCTGCATCAGCCTTGAACAGACCGAACACAGCATTTGCAAGCGGCTCGTCATGGTCGCTTATCTTAACACCCTTTACCGACCCACGTTTAAGATCGTTCTCAAAAGTACCGCCGTCAATGTCTACGACCTCTGTGTCCTGTCCTGCATACTCAAATGTTACGATATGCTTTTCGCCGGAGATAACATACTTTTCATCAGTGCTTATTTCCTGAATGTAGTATCTGCCAAAGGGCAGCTGCTGTCTGAATCTCACGGTCATATCCTCGCCAACACTTGCATAGGAAACCAGACCATCCTTCGGAATCGAAGAACCGTTTTTAGCCACCAGCGGCTCGTCTGCATACAGACCGAATACTACGTTCTTAGCGTCCGCATTGCTGCCCACGCCGTAGGTATCATCGTGTTCCATATACTTTGTGAGATGAACACTCACGCCCTGATACTTGTTGGTAAAATCGGTGTTTAATGTATCTCTGATTGCTATCTCCTGACCTGCATAAGTCAGCTCAACATTCTGCGGCTCACAGTTATTCACATATCCGTATGCCGCCTTAGTTTCTGTAACGGTGTACTTACCAAGATACAGCAGCGGTGTTTCCGCATAGCCCCTATTGTCGGTAGTGATCTTTGCAACCACATCGCCCTTGTGCGCTCTCAGCGTACCGTCAGCGGTGATTATATCCTCCGCCGCTGTCACTTCAAATTCAGCTCCTGAAAGGAAACCATTCTCGAAATGAGGAGTAAAAATGTTGTAACCTGCTTCATGGACCGTACCGTCCTCGTCAATGGAGATTGCAGTGCCAAGTGCAGATACAGCACTGAAAATATCACCCGTTTTGCGAACGGAGATCTTGCCCTGCTGCGAAGTGTTGTCGAAGTCGATGCCGAGATTGGTGTACTCGAATTCATTGCCTGCGAAGTTGAAAGTAAAGGTCTTGCTGTCAGAATTGAGTGTGTATCCATCAGGTGCTTGTATCTCGGTCAGAGTATATTCCGCACCGATATACATTTCAGCATCACCGCTTGTTGCGTGACCGTCCGCACCCGTAGTCATAGTGCAGATAAGGTCGCCTGACTTGTGAAGCTGCTTTGCGCCGATTGAAAAATCCTTTGCGGCTCTTACCTCGAAAACAGCATTTGCAAGAGGGCGCTTTGTGCCGTTGTCCATCTTGTAAACGTCGAGGATACCGTTCTGAACATCGTCCTTGATAGTAACCTCGTGAGGTATCGTCAGCGTATCAGCCTTCTCAGAAACAGCGGTAAACCTTGTTTCATTGCGCTCCGGAATAATATACGGCTCGGGAGCAGATTTCTCGACTATCGCATACTCGAAATTAGGATAGATAGGCAGCACCTTCTCATAGCCCTGCGTACCGTCGCTTGCGTACTCGATATACTTGGAAGAAGCGATACCGTTTGCATCGGTCTTTATAGTGCCGATAACGGTGCCTCTCTCCTGAATGATCTTGTTGTTTATTTCAACATTCTCGGTAGGGACAATATCGAAAGTAACATCCTTTACAGGATTGTCGAAAACGTCTTTCTTATGGACTTTCAGATCAACAAGCTGTAAGGTATTCGGAACGTCAGCTCTGTAAGTTATCACGGGATTCGTCTTGCTCTCGATGTCATCAAGAGTGGTGACGATCTTGATCTCCCTTGAAGCATTGCCGTCCTCATCGAGCATGATATACTTGTCGTTCTCACGCTCGGTAACAGTATAGACGTTCTCAAAGGTATCGCCGTTCAGCTTACCCAGCGGCAGCTCGGATACACTTGCATGACCTTCTTCATCGGTAGTTATTGAAGTGATCTGCTTGCCGTCGAGGGTAATATCGAAGGTTATGCCCTCGATGCTTATATTATTGATAACATCATACTTGTTCAGTTCGATTTTCAGCTCATAGGGCTTATCCTTGACCTCATAACCGAAATCACTGAGTTTGCTGTTCTGGAAAGTATCAAGATCGTTGCCGACAGCATTACTGCGGTTGATCTTGTAATACCCGGTGTCCTGAACATAGCCTGCCGGTGCAGTAATTTCATGCACATAGTAGTCGGTGTTCGGGATAAGATTATAGTCAAACTTTGCCTTACCATCTGTGCCGGTAGTAGCAGTTTTCAGCAGTTTCTTATTGCTGTTGTACAGACCGTAAGTAGCACCCGAAAGCACGGTATCGCTGTCGTCCTTCTTTGTCAGCACCAGCTCGTAATTTACCAATTCATTCACGATCTCAGCGTCCGAGTGCAGCTTGTTACTCTCCAGCTTATTGCCCGAAATCGGATAATACTTGCCTGAAGAAATAACGTACTTGCCGCCCTTGCTATCGGTTACGGTATAGCTGCTTGCGGTATCGTTTTTCATCACGCCGCTGATGCCGCGCTTGTCGGAAACAGAGCCGAGAGTACTGAGGTTCACAGCCTTAGATACGTCAATATCGTCATCGTAGCCGTAGCCCTTTGCACCGTTGACCTCGATAAATACGACTTCCTGCGAAACGCCCGAAGCATTCAGCGGCAGCAGGTTCAGATACACCTGACCGAAATAGTCGCAGGTGTCGGCACCCGAATAGTTATATCCGGCATCGAACACATACGCTTTAGAAATGTCGGTCGAAGTTCTGCTGCTGTCGAAAACGACCTTATGCTCGCCGTTCAGCTTTGTCGGAGCGTAGTACATACCGTCACCCGACTTGTATGCTGTATCGTTGAAATCATTGAGGTCGGCAAGGTTTCCGTTGAAAGCGTCCTTTGCGGACAAATAACCGTTTGTCAGATAACGCATGGTGCTGCCGTCCCAATAACCGACAATAAATTTAGTGGTCTTATATATCTCAGCCAGCTTCTTAATATCATCGGTATTGTCGGTGGACAGTGCCTTGCCGTCGCCATTGTGGACTACCTTATCAAGAGTAGCTGTACCGACCTTTGCGTCGTAGCCTTCCTCATTGTTATTGAGTTTGACCGTACCCGTGCCTGCATTGGTTGTGAAATCCGATGTGGGCGAGGGCAGCGAAACAGACTTTGTAAGCTTTTCATAGCGGTCATTGTCGGGAACAGTGTACTCGGAAACGGTGTATGTTCTGCCGCTTGACATCGAGGTCGGCAGGTCGCAAACGGTAAAAGTACCCTTGTTGTTGGTCTTATTGAGCGTTTTGAACTTCGTAGCGTTCACAATGCTGTTTGTGTATCTTACGAAATAGTATGTGGAATCCTTCTGTTCAGCGACAATATAATACTTTGTGCCGTTTATCGTAGTCGATACGACGAACGTTGTCTTGTCGAGCAGATCTGACAGCGCAGTAGCCGTTATAGCGTTGTTGCCGCTGTCGGTATAGGTCTTTTCAACAGTAAGATTAGGCTCGTTGTAGCAGCCGATAGCGGTATATCCCTTGACACTATCTATCTTCGTTGACAGCAGACATGTCTGATAATTGCTGCTTGCAAACAGCGACTCACTCTCCGCAAGACCACTCATTATCTGCATTTCGATAGCAGAGGTGGAATACACGCCTCCGTTCTCGGTACTTGTAAACGGTCGATCATTCGACCAGACGGTGAACACGGTATATTCTCCGTCAGTC
>JAILFN010000033.1 GCA_024697545.1 Ruminococcus sp. | reverse complement strand
GGCTGACGCTCCAGCTTTTTCTGCAAGGAAATACGGATATTTTTCAGCGTGTTGTATGCGGAGATGTGAGAGAATTTAAGTCCCCATACATATAAGATAGCGTAGACTAACTCGCACGCAAAAATAATGGCTATATGCATTGCATAATAGCCTGCGGAAAGTGTTTCTCCGCTTATCAGTGGTTTTATGATACGATATACCATAAAAAACGGCACAGCGGAAGCGATCAGTCCTGCGAACATCGCTCCCAGAGCCGCATAGGTATATCTGATGTATCTGCCCATATAGGGCTTGATCTTGTTAAACAAAGTTTTCATCGCCTTTCTTTAGCATAATCACTTCCTGCCAGTTGAAGAAGCGGCAGACAATCCTGCAATGTTCTTCGATCTGCTCCCATGACATATCATGGATGATCGGCTCACAGACGCACGTCCAGAAGGATGAGATCAGAACATGAAATTCCTCTCTTGTGACGTCTGCCTTAGCAAGTCCACGTTTGTGGGCTTCATTGTAAAAGTGCTCATAGGCATAGCTCATTTTAGTGACATATTCGTGACTGAAATTCTCGTAGCGCGTGCCTGCCGCCTTGTCGATCAGCAGTGTAAACTTGTCACGCTGTTCATACAGCAGCTTGAATATAGGAAGCATAGAATCATAGGTCATTATCCACGAGCGGTATATCTCCTCGTCGCTTAAAGCAGAAAAATCCACAGAAGAGCGCTTTTGCACAAAGTCGTTAAGCGAATCTGCAATATTCTCCACCACTGCGCAGAACAAGTCCTCCTTGCCCTTGTAGCGCTTGTAGACTGCGCCGGTGGTTATGTCGGCATTCTCACATATGGTTTTAAGCTCTGCCTTGATAAAGCCCTTGTCAAGAAATTCCGCCTCTGCACTGGCAAGAAGTCGTGGGTCGATACTTTTATCGGGAACTGACATAGGTATCCTCCTCTCATTGAAATCTGTATTACCGATAATCCGTTTATCATATTAGCATACGCTAACCGATTTGTCAAGTGCTGCGGTCGAACTTTTTGCAAAATAGGCAGAATAGCTAAAATATGTTTGATGAAGTGTGATGTGCGGTCGATTTACACAATGATATAAAAGCAAAAGGCTCTGCATTGCTGCAAAGCTCTTTCGCTGATTATTCATCTTCATCCGAACACTCCTCAAGTCCGGTACATAGCGCACATATTGTCTTTCATCGCCGTCGGGAATTATCCTGACGGCGATTTTCATATTCTGCTCAATGCTTTAGCTGAGCCACCTTTGTTTGCAGAAACATCAGCGGACGCCAGAGCTTATCGCCAAACTCCTTCAGCTCATTTTTGTTGACCTGAGCAATGTATCCATCAAAGATCATGGATCTCACAAATCCACTGAGACTGTTCATACCGCTGTTCTCAAACTTCTTCTTGATAGCCGCTATTTCTTCAGGACTGACACGGACTTTCAGGTACAGTGTACGCTTCTTTTCGTCTTTCATTTTTCTTGTTCTCCTTTTTTATTTTTCTCAATTCGGGGTCGTAAGGACAGCGCCCTCTGCCAAGCCTTGTGAATTGTGTGTAGTCGCATTTTGCGCCCACACTTCACCGTGCTTGCTGGGTTTGATTTTGATATTCTACTGACCGCTGAGGTTGGACAGACATATTTTCATCGCTTTCGTGAAAATATGTCTGAGCGATTATCTATATCGCTCTTTCGCTCATCAGAGCGTTTGGAGCTATGCGACTTCGTAACAAATGAAAGAGCCGTAAAAGAAACACTGGCGTAATTTTGTCGGCATGGTACTGCTGGAGTTATAATGGCAAAGCAGACCATTTACAATGCAGGAATTTACGTCCGCCTCTCGCAGGAGGATATGAGAGCCGGCGAATCCCTGTCAATAGAAAACCAGAAACTTATCCTAACCAAGTATGTCAAGGAACAAGGTTGGAATCTCGTTGATACCTATGTCGATGATGGTTGAAGCGGAACAGATTTTGAACGACCGGGCGTACAGCGCCTTTATACGACGCAAAGGAAGGAAAAATAAATCTCATAATTTGCAAGGACTTATCTCGCTTCGGCAGAAATTACATATAGGTCGGCAGGTATGTTGATTACATATTCCCATCGTACAATATCCGTTTCATCGCCTTGAATGATAATGTTGATACCGCGAACAAGGATACCTCGGCGCTTGATATGATGCCGATCGTCAACTTGTTCAACGAGTGGCACGCCGCTTCTACTTCCAAGAAGATCAAGGCGGTCATCGAAGCCAATGCAAATGCAGGCAAGTACCGCACGACCTGCGCTCCGTTCGGTTACACAAAGGGCGATGATCCGAATCATCTGCCTGTGATTGATCCCGATGCAGCACCTATCGTCCGCAACATCTTTGAGATGAGAGCAAGCGGAATATCTCCGCATCATATTGCTGACAAGCTAAATGAGGACGGCGTGCCGATCCCTCTGACTACTACTACGCAAAGCTCGGCAAGCCTAATCCTCGTAGAACAAGACATATGTGGAGTCCCGAAACGGTACGGCAGATACTCCACAATTACACCATACGAAACTCCTGCCGAGAGCGAACAGTCAGCAAAGACTGAAACGGAAAGCGAAAATCTTGCACCTAAGAAGTCAAACAGCAGAAAAAAGAAAATAGACACTCCTGCGGAATCGTCACATCCCACAGCCGTGTAATTATATATAATATAATGTGACAACACCGAGGACGAAATAGATAATTTCAAAAAGAGCGATTTTGGTAGAAAAGTTGATAGAAATTTCGAGTAGAAGTCAATTATATGACATTTGATGAAATCACTGAAACACCCGAAAACACGGCGATTGCCAATAATACAAAACCAATAATTTTTATAATTGACTTGAAATTCAGCCAGTTTTACGATAAAAGGCGGACGCTTTCAAAACGTCCGCCTTTTTTTATATTTGCACAGAATATTATTGAGGCTTGTAAAACAGCCCTAAAACCTAATTACGAATGAGCAGCAGCTTTCTTCTTGCTCACCGAACCTGTTCCCTTTATGATAGGAGAAAGAGGCTTATATACGACAGCTGTCAACAGCGAACAGATAAGCCCTTTTATGAAAGTGAACGGAACATTGAATACGAGAAGTGCCATAAGAGTGCTCTTGACGCTCGGGAGTATAGCCTGATACATACCGAGAACTCCTGCCTCTCCGCCGTAATTCGCAAACAGCTTGAAGTAGAACGGATATACGATAAAGTAATTGAGCGGCAGGCTTACAAGAGTAAATACCAGAGAACCAACGACAGTAGCGATCATAGCGCCCTTGATAGTCTTATTGTGCTTGTAGATCAGTCCCGCAGTAAAGCAGAAAGCGGAAGACGATACAAAATCAAAAAGATTACCGACACCCATAGTCGAAGAATAACCCTTGAAAATAAGGTGGATGATGTTCTTGATAAGGCACACTACCACACCTTCAACAGGACCAAGTGCGAATGCTGTTATAAGCGATATGATGTTGGAAAGATCAAGCTTTATAAAACTCGGCATCAACGGAGCGGGTATCTCAAGCATGAATACAATAAACGCAAGCGCGCTCATCATTCCGACAACGGTAACAGATCTTGTGTTGAACTTGGATTTTTTCATTATAATTCCTCCTAAAAAACAATAGACCAAAATAATCTAGGAAGAAACCTCTTGTGCAAAATAAATGTCCCCCATATAATACGGGGGACAGCTAATATCTGCATAGCCTGTTTCTTTCATCCGGACTGTACGGGAACAAAAACTGCTCCCACCGTCGGTATCGGAATCTCACCGATTCGGCCGACCCTCATCGGAGCCGGTTTGCGGACTTTTTCACTTGCGTAAATTCACCGCCGGTGTGGAATCTCACCACCCCTTGAAACATAAATATTCTATTCTGTGCAAATCGCAAATCCCCCGATCAGGATCCGGGAACCTTTTTGCCGTTTAATTTCAGATCGCCGAAGTCAAGTGTGATCTCATCTTCATCATCGACAAGCTCAAACTCATCATCATCGTCATCATCGAAGTCGTCATCATCAAGCTCATCGCCATCGTACATATCGCTGAGCGTTTCCTTGATGTTTTCAACTTCGGCAAGAGCCTCAGCCATACCTTCCATAGCGTCTTCGACCATTTCGATCTCGTCAGCCATCTCTTCGAGCACATCTGCCATAGCGGCAAGGACCTTGCCCTCGGCAGTGCTTTCGTCAATGCTGAGACCTGCCATCAGACCACGGACATATCCGACCTTTTTAGAAAGTTCCATTAAGAACACTTCCCCTCAAATATATCAGGCACGCTCCATGTACTCGCAGGTACGAGTATCAATACGAATACGGTCGCCGGTGTTGATGAACAGCGGAACCTTGATCTCTGCGCCGGTCTCAACGGTAGCGGGCTTGGTAGCATTGGTAGCGGTATCGCCCTTGATACCGGGTTCGGTGTCGGTGATCTCAAGCTCTACGAACGTGGGAGGCTCAACGCCGAATACCTTGCCCTTATAGCTGAGCACCTTACATACCATGTTCTCCTTAACGAACTTGAAGTTATCGGAAAGCTCGCTGGAGTTGATCGGCACCATGTCATAAGTCTCAGGATCCATGAAGTAGTAAAGATCGCCATCGTTGTAGCTGTATTCCATGTCCTTTCTTTCAACAAAAGCGGTCGGGAACTTTGCAGTAGGGTTGTAGGTCTTTTCTACAACGGAACCGGTGATAACATTTCTCACCTTGGTTCTAACGAAAGCCGCACCCTTTCCGGGCTTAACGTGCTGGAACTCAACTATCTGCATTACGTTGCCGTCCTCTTCAAAAGTCATACCATTTCTGAAATCGCCTGCTGTTATCATATTTTTTTACCTCCGGTTTATCTAAATAATCTTGACCGATATACAGCCAATTGTACATTCATATTTATATTATACTATATTTTGTCTCATATTGCAAGTGTTTTTTTAAGATTTTTTTCGTCTTAATATAATATTTACAGAATCAGAAGCGATCTATCCGCCTCGGTCATATTAAGACAGCCGTTTTCCCGCACGACTACAAAATCTTCTATACGAACGCCAAACTCTCCCGGAATATATATACCGGGTTCTACGGTAACTATCATGCCGTCTTTAAGGACAGTGCTGCTCGAAGGAGAGGCGTATGGCTCTTCGTGGATCTCGGCACCTACGCCGTGGCCAAGAGAGTGCCCGAAAGCATCGCCGAACCCGTTTTGTTCGATGTAATCTCGTGCGGCAGCGTCAAGCTCCTCGCCTGTTATCCCTGCCTTAACGAATGACAGCGCACGTTTCTGGGCTTCAAGCACGATGTTATACACCTCGCGCATCTTTTCACTCGGCTCGCCAACGCAGACCGTTCGGGTCATATCGCTGTGATATCCGTCAACGACTGCTCCGAAGTCCATCAGGACGAATTCTCCGCGCTCGACCTTCTTGTCCGAAGGAACGCCGTGCGGCATTGAGGTGTTCACGCCGCTCAGTGCGATAGTGTCAAACGAAAGTGCCTCCGCTCCGTGTGAAAGCATATAGAAGTCCAGCTCCAGCTGAATCTCCTTTTCGGTCACGCCGGGTCTTATGAACTCATACATATGAGCAAGTCCCTGCTCGGCGATCCTCTGGGCAGCGATCATCTTCTCGATCTGCTCGGGGGTTTTTATCACTCTTATATCGGCAACGGCATAGCTGAGCGCATCGCTCATATCAAGGGTGCAGTCCAATTCTTCGGACAGATTATCAGCCTGTGCAAGAGTCATCCTGTCAGCTTCAACGCTTACGGTATCAGCACCGTGTTTATCGCAAAGCTGCTGTATCTGACGATACAGCTCTCCGCCGCCCTGCTGCAATATGACCTCGCAGTCCCTGACCACGCTTCGTGCTTTTTCAATATAGCGAAAATCAATGATAAGATAAGCCGCATCGCGAAATACAAGCAAAGTTCCCGCAGAGGACTTCATTCGCGTAAAGAAACGCCTGTTCACGTCAGAATTTATAAGTGCTGCGCCGATCCCTCTTTCGCTCATTTCGGCTTGCAGCTTCTGTATCTCTGTCATGATCTGCCCTCCACGATCGTCTTCAGGGCTTCAACACCGAGCAGATAACTGTTCTTGCCGAAGCCTGCGATCTGTCCCGCGCATACGGGTGCTATCACGGAAGTATGCCTGAACTCATCGCGGGCATGGATATTTGACATATGCACTTCTACCACGGGTATCCTGATCGCTGCGATA
The DNA here is from genome assembly GCA_024697545.1 of Ruminococcus sp. Lineage (GTDB taxonomy): Bacteria > Bacillota > Clostridia > Oscillospirales > Ruminococcaceae > YE71. The sequence continues at coordinate 30,058 of JAILFN010000033.1, read as the reverse complement.
GCGTCACGGATAGCATAGCTGTAATGTGTATATGCACCTGCGTTGATAACCACTCCAACACAATCGAGCCTTGCAGCGTGAAGCTTGTCGATAAGCTCGCCCTCGCAGTTAGACTGATATATCTCGCACTCAAACCCGAGAGACTCTGCCTTAGCCTTTATCTCAGCATTGACCGAATCAAAATTATCACTGCCATAGTATCCCGGCTCTCGCTCTCCGAGAAGATTAAGATTAGGTCCGTGCATAACAAGAATTTTGCTCATAAATATTTCTTCCTTTCAGAGAATAGGTAAATTATTTGCCGCCTGCCGATCCGTAATACCGTTTCATCGCAAGGGCGTCCTTGTCCTGAGTTCCCGCGCTTTCGCACACGAATATCGGCGAAAGACCTTTCTTGGCAACAAGCTCCATCAGTGGCTCAAAATCGGGTCCGAAGCCCATATTGTCGTCAAAGGTCAGATGCATTTTTTCGCCGCCGGGAACTGTAAACATGATCTTTGAGAAGTGGCTGTGAAAACGGGCGAGCCTGTCGCTGCCGAGAGCATTTTCAACTTCATCGAGCATTTTCGCATACTCTTCCCTGCCCTTTATTATGCCGAATTCACGGGCATTAAGGTGTCCCCAGTCGATGGTGGGCAAAAAGCTGTCGTCAAGCTTGCAAAGCTCAAGCACCTCAGTAAGGTTCCCGAGCTGGTTTACCTTTCCCATAGTCTCTGGGCAGAACACTATATCCTCAAAGCCCTGCTCTATCGCCATCTTTCTTGCTCTGAGCAGAGTATCCTTAGCAAGCTCCAGCGCTTCTTCACGGGATATCTTGGCACAGCTTCCGCTGTGGATAACGATACGCTCAGCGCCAAGACGCTTTGCGGCATCGCAGGTCTGTAGTATATAGTTGATCGAATTATCTCTCTTTTCGGGCTCAATGCTTGAAAGAGAGATGAAATAAGGCGCGTGTACGGAAAGAGTTATCCCCGCTTGCTCCGCCTTGGCTTTCATTGCCTGCGCGAGTTTGTCGCTAACGCGGACTCCCCTGCCGCACTGGTACTCATAGTGATCGAGCCCCATTTCCTTGAGATATGCAGGTGCGTCCAGCGTTGATTTGAATTTTGAAGAGAAAGCCTCACTGTTTCCCGCAGGACCAAATTTTGCTCCCATCAGATATCCTCCATGTCACGTTTTTTTCCGAAAAGCTTTCTTTTACGAACATATTCGTTGGTCTTAATGCTTTCCATCTCTATACAGCTGATATGTCGGCTGTTAAGAAAACAGATCTCGCCGTCTGCTTCGATCTCGATCCACCCTTCGTAGACAGCACTGACCGTACCATCATAAGGAGAATTGTCGTCATCGGTGTAAACACAGACTTCCTTGCCAACAAGTTTGGAACTAAGAAACAGCATATCATCCTTCCTCCCCGTTCGTCGGTCTTTTCGGCAGCAGCGGACGTTCTATCGCACGCTTGAATCTGAAAGGCAGGCTTGTCTCGGGCTCGATCGGAAAAACGAATATCGAGCGTATCCCCATCAGATTGCAGCCCATAACATCAGTAAAGATCTGATCGCCGACAGCAGCGATATCGCGCTTTGGTATCCCCATTATCTCACGAGCTTTTATATACCCTATCGGCAAAGGCTTGCAGCCGTTCGGCACGAACGGAAGTCCAAGCTGCTTAGCAAACGGCGTCACGCGCTCCGTTTTGTTGTTTGAAACTATCATAAGCTTTATCCCCGCCGCTTTCATTTCCGCGAGCCAGTCAAGACTAGACTGCGGCGGCACGGGATTATTATGAGTAGTCAGCGTATTATCAAGATCAAGCAGCAGCCCTTTTATATGCTTTCGCTTCAAAAACTGCGGTGTGATCTTTGTCACATCATTAAATACATATGTTGGTTTAAACATAAGAAGTCCCCTGTCCTCTCCCTCGCTTTTGCCAAACGGTGTCGGTAGTAAAATTTATCGGTAAAAATGCACTTGTAAGTCTGCTGAGTTTAACGTTAAAACGAGGAGTCGAACCCCGCACCTACTCCGATGTGCAACCATGAGTGCGAACTCATTCTCAGTCGCAGAGATCCACCCTCATCAACAAAAGCTACCACTGGTTGTAACGTCTGCGTTTATAAAAGATCGGTGTTCCAGTTAGCTGCCTGTATTTTTGTATCGAGAGCACGGAGCTGACCCGAAAGCCTGTCGATCTCCTTCTGCAATTCCCTGACGTTCACGGTAGGATAGATCTTGACCTCACACGCAGACATTCTGCGGTAGTTCAATGCAGCAGCTTCAGTAAGACCGCGCTTTACAGATATCTCAAGCGTCAGAACGTCCTTTTGTGCAATAAGCGAACTAATAGTCTCGCCCTCGATGATCGTCACGGAATTGGTATGGTTTATCCTGACGATCAGCTCCCTGAGCCTTTCACAGCACGAACCAAGCTCTGATAACAGCTCAGCGGGATCCTCGTTGGGATTTTCACCCTCCTGAACTTTTGCGTTATTATTCAGCCTGACTCTTAACTGTTCGATCCTCTTTTGAAGGTCTGCTCTTTCATTCAAAGCTTCAGCCAGCTTCATAAAAAACACCTCTAAGAAAAAACGGACGTTTACATGAAACCATGCTAACGCCCGTCTTATAAATAATCAATACTTGCGCTTACGAGCAGCTTCGGACTTCTTCTTACGCTTTACCGAAGGCTTTTCGTAGTGTTCTCTCTTGCGAACCTCAGCGATAACGCCATCTCTCGCACAGCTCTTCTTGAAGCGCTTAAGAGCGGTATCTAAGCTTTCGTTCTTTCCAACACGAATTTCTGCCAAAATGTTTCCCTCCCTTTGCCGCATTGACAGAGAGCAGTTATGTCACACGGCGCAGACGCGGTGATAGTGGAGGCTTGCCGACATAAAGCCGTGCAGTCCTTTGGGGCGAACATCAACGTCCCTCTCTGTCTATCCATAGCACCGATATGCTTATCACATAACTACGCATATCATTATAACACACCAAAGCCTGTTTGTCAATAGGTTTTTCAAAAAAATTTTATTATATGTGTGATATTTTTTTCGAGTATAAAAAAGCGGGCGGAAAGCCCTGAACTTTCCGCCCTTATTTTGTTCTACATCATATTTCTGTCACTCTTCCGTTTGAACAGGGATCAGTTTTATTACACGATCACCGGGAAGCAGCACAAGCAAGCTTCCGTCTTCTGCGGGACTGTTTATCGCCGCATTGTAATCGGCAAACTGCGTCCCGCCCATAGCGCTGTATGTTAGAGTGCCGAAGCCGAAGCATACATCGCTGTCATCAAATTCCGTTCTGTCTGCCATTCCTCCGTATTTATATAACAACTGCTCATCATCGTCCTTTGAAAGATAAACTCCGTTACGGATCTCGACCGCGTCATCATCTATCTGCACGGTGATAGAATCATCATTCTTCTGTATATAGTCAATGATCTTAAAAAACAACTCGTCTGTAAGCGTATCATATTGATCAGATCCACAAATATCATTGTAAGCAAATACACCCGCATCGCCCCAATGCTCCTCGCCGAGTGCCAGATGAAGCCCCGCATACTCAAGCTCAAGGTCAAAATTCGGTATCCTGTAAAGATAATACCTGCCATCGCCAAAGCTTATCGCAACAGTTCCGGGTCCGAATCCGGTATATCCCACCAGCAGCTCGTATATACGGTCACCATCCTTCACCTTGCCCATGCAAAGGTAACTTGATATCCGACTGACATGATAAAACGTTTCAAATGTTTCATCGTCGGCATGGTATACATTTTTTTCGATCTCGCCCGTATCACAATCTACCTCGACAACATTGCCGTCCGAAAGATGAACGATATTATTGTATATCGTGATCTCAGTGTTCTGCTTTAACAGCCGTTTCTTTGTTTCCTCATCAGGCGGATCTTTTGGCTGGTGCTTCTCCATACTGTAATATCCGCCGTTTTTAAAATCAAACTTGCCGTCCTCAGCCTCAACGGGGGTTTTGACCTGCGCTGCGGGATAGCCGTATTCCTTTTCGAGCTGAACGACCTTTGTTTCTTCATCTGTCGTCTTATCAAGCTCTATATCCTTGTTTGAAGATAAAGATATCATACCCGAAAGAATAGCGATACCGAGTGCGGCGGTCAGCGGCATCAAAACCGCCCATTTGAACCCTCCCGTCTTGACAACGGCGGGTTCCCTGCCGTTAATTCGGTCAATAAGTCCATTCACCGTTCTATCATCAGGGGATAGCTGTTCTTTTATTTCCTTGAAGACCTGTTTCATTTCTGTCACACTCCAATCTTTTGTGAAGCAGCTCCCGACCTCTTGAGAGCCGTTTGCGAAGTGCTGCTTCGCTTATCTTTAGCACCTCAGCGCACGCAGCTGTTGACATACCTTCAAAATAATGCAGGTATATTGCCATTCTGTACTTTTCGGGAAGCGCCCTGACTTCATCAAAGACCTCCCTTTGATATTCCGTATCAAAGCTCGGACGATCCGCAATATCCGAAAAATCTTCGACTGTGATAAATCGAGGCATTACATTATAGCGTCGGCATATGTTGATCGTAGTGCGGATAAGCCACGCCTTTTCGTGTTCGTCCGAAGTAAAGACAGGAGCTTTTGTAAGGTGTGTCATGAACACATCCTGAAAGGCATCGTCGGCATTTGATCTTGAGCCGAGCTGTGTCATGGCTATGCCGTAGACCGTGTCTTTGTAACGCATGACTGCCCTCTCGGTACGCGCTGCATTATCTTTGCTTCTTCTTGTCAAGATCTGCACCTCCTTTGGAACAAAAGTAATATGATCATATTCTGTAGTAAATCATTTAAAGAGCCTGTTTTGTGACAGAAAGAGAATGCCAAAACGAATATTTGGCGATATAAACAAAATTCACCGCCGTTTTTGTGCAAACAGCGGTGAAATCAGATCAATCGGTAATATCACTGTCAATAGATGTCAGATCCTCGTCAGAGCTTACATCTGTTTCTCCCGTGCCTAACAGCTCGGAAGGCATGAAATCGAACTCATTAAGTTCGCCCTTCATGAGCTTTTCGAACTCGGGTCCGTCGATCTTCTCATTTTTGATAAGATACTGAGCAATAAGATGCAGCTTGTCGATATGCGCTCTGAGGAGCTGTTCGCAGTCCTCAAACGCCTTTTCGACGATACTGCGTATCTCGGCATCGATCTCCGCGGCTACATTCTCGGAATAGCTGGGAGTGCTGCTGTAATCGCGTCCGAGGAATACCTCATGCTCACCCCTGCCGTAAACAACAGGACCGAGATTGTCACTGAAGCCGTAGCGGGTGACCATATTCCTTGCAGTAGCGGTAGCACGCTCAAGGTCATTTGAAGCACCTGTCGAGATATCGTCAAGGATGATCTTTTCGGCAACACGTCCTCCCAGCAGAACGATAATGCTCTCATACATCTCATTCTTGGATACATAAGCCTTGTCCTTTTCGGGAAGGCTCATGGTAAAGCCGCCTGCCTGACCGCGCGGGATAATGGTAACGTGGTGTACCTTATCCTGCGTTTTGCAGTAGTAATGGCATATAGCGTGACCGCCCTCGTGGTAAGCTGTAAGCTTCTTCTCCTGGTCGGTAACGACCTTAGACTTCTTTTCGGGGCCTGCGACTACCTTGATAGCAGCCTCTTCCATATCAGGTCTGGTGATAGCCTTTCGATTCGCCCTTGCTGCGAGCAGTGCAGCTTCATTAACAAGATTCTCAAGCTCGGCACCTGTAAAGCCAACGGTACTCTGAGCGGTCTCCTTGAGGGAAACATCGGGAGCGAGCGGCTTGTTTCGTGTGTGGACTTTGAGTATCTCTTCTCTGCCCTTGATATCGGGATAGCCGACAAGTATCTGTCTGTCAAAACGACCGGGACGAAGCAGTGCAGGATCGAGTACGTCGCTGCGGTTAGTAGCCGCCATAACAATCACCGATTCGTTTGCTTCAAAGCCGTCCATCTCAACAAGCAGCTGATTGAGCGTCTGCTCGCGCTCATCGTGACCGCCGCCGAGACCTGCGCCTCTCTGACGTCCTACAGCATCTATCTCGTCGATAAATATTATAGCGGGAGCATTCTTCTTCGCCTGATCGAACAGATCGCGCACGCGCGAAGCACCCACACCTACGAACATCTCAACGAAATCCGAACCCGATATGGAATAGAAGTCCACTCCCGCTTCGCCCGCAACGGCTCTTGCAAGAAGCGTCTTACCTGTTCCGGGAGGTCCCATAAGCAGTACGCCCTTGGGGATACGCGCACCGAGTTCGTTATATTTGTTGTTATCCTTCAGGAAATCAACGATCTCCTGAAGCTCTTCCTTCTCTTCATCAGCGCCCGCGACGTCGGCAAAGGTAGCCTTCTGAGAATCGGGAGCCTTGTGAGCATTGGATTTTCCGAAGCCCGTCATCTTGCCCGTGCCTGCATTTCTCATCATCCAGACAAAGAAGAATATCATAACGCCCAGCATAAGGAGCGTCGGGATGAGATTCAGCCAGAAAGTGTTGTCGGATATCGGCACAAGATCGTATTTGAGCGGTGCGTCGGGGTTTGCGGCATCATACCGCTTACGGTAATTCTCGCCGTCCTCAGAGCCCAGCACTTCGTTCACAAACAGGTTTACATTCGGTACCGAATAGACCTGTTCCTTGTCGTCGTCTTCCCCCTGAAGCTTATAGGTAAGCTCACCGTTGTTGAGATTAAAGGTAAATTCTGAAACTTTCAGATCATCAAAGTATCTCATGATCTTTGAATACTCTGTCTTATCCTTGGTCTTGCTAAGCGAAGAAAGTGCATATATCATTCCACCGATAAGTATACTCGCGACCAAAAGATATATCAGAAACGATTTTGAGTTGTTTTTCAATTAAACTAACACTACCTTTCTATTTCAAAAGTGCGGTATCGTATATATAATATACTATAATCTTTGATTATATACCATCATTGTGACAGTCAAATGATATTTTACAGAATAAAACGGTTTTTGTCTGTCCCGTTATCTTCACCCGTTCGGCAACGCCGAAGTTTTCCGCCGCTATAATGCCTTCACTGTCGGAGAGGATCAGGCTGCGCGAGCGTTCGCTGCGTTCAAGCTTTGACTGCATAAGCTTGCGAAGATCGGATGTATACTGCCTTCCGGCAAGCTTTATCCTGTCTCCCGCGCGGCGGTTTCTTATCACAATGTCACCTTTTATTTTATCATAATCCAACATGAAATATGTTAAAGATTTATGAATGTTTGCGTCATTTTGTGGATAACTCTGTATTTTGATGTATACCGTTTTGTCAAAAAGCTCATACACGCCCTGACCGTTCACCCCGATCTCGGTATACGGTTCATCTTCGACCTGCGTTTCGATGTAAAGCAGACCGTTCCTCACAACGGCGTAGCGACCGTATCCAAGGGTAAGCTTGCCGCCGTCGGCGCAAAGCCTGCGGATATTATTCACGGTATCCCGCGAACAATTGTGACCGGCTTCCCCGCAGAGCCTTTTTATCGCCCTGCCCGAAAGAGGATCGGGAGCATTCAGAAGGGTCTCACAGTCAAGCCCTTTGGCTTTGCGCGCGGAAGTATAAAGCCTATCCGCTTCAGTCTCGATAAACGCCGAATCCTCCCTGAGATTGCAAAGCGTTCCGCGTATAGTCTTTTCAAGCGAAGGATTTATCCTTGAAAGCGCGGGTATCACGTTGTGCCGTATCTTGTTCCTGTTGTAATCGTCGGTAAGATTTGTGGAATCTGTCACCCATGACTGACCGCGTCCGCGAAGGAACTGCTCAACGTCTTCCCTGCTGCATTCGATCAGCGGGCGAACTATCCTCCCGCGGACAGCGGGGATAGAAGCTAAGCCTTTCAGACCCGTGCCGCGTGCGAGATTGAACAGCATGGTCTCCAAAGAATCGGAAAGGGTGTGCGCCGTGCATATCTTATCACAGGCGGTCTTCTCGAATATCTCATACCGCATGATCCTCGCCGCCTGTTCGGTACCCAGCTTGTGTTCGGCAGCAAAGGTCAGGACATCAATGCTGTGTACCTCAAGCTCCACACCCAGTCTTCCGCAGAGGTCGCGGCAGAACTGCTCATCGCGGTCGGATTCTTCGCCGCGCAGATTATGGTTGATGTGACAAGCCTTCAAGCTGTATCTGAGCTCATGCAAACAAAGAAGGAGAGCCACGCTGTCAGCGCCGCCCGAAAGGCAGCACAGTAAACTCTCCTCAGGCTGTATCATTTTATAGCTGTTTATCGCAGCAATAACTTTTTCGATCATGTCAGTTTTCTTCTCTTCTCATATCTATGCCGCGGAAAAGTGTGTATTCACCGCAGAATGAAAGATTGATCGTATCGGTCTGACCGTGACGGTTCTTCGCAATGATGCACTCGGCGACCGTCTTATCGGCAGAATCCTTTTCATAATAAGCATCTCTGTAAAGGAACAGGATTATATCTGCGTCCTGCTCGATCGAGCCCGATTCACGCAGGTCTGAAAGCATAGGACGCTTGTCGTCACGCTTTTCGGAACTTCTTGAAAGCTGAGAGAGCGCTATAACGGGAACATTCAGTTCCTTCGCCATGATCTTCAGCTGTCGTGTGATCTCGGAAACTTCGTTTACACGGCTGGTATGCTTGTTTGGTGACTCCATCAGCTGGAGATAGTCGATGACAACAAGTCCGAGATTGTTGAGTCTGCGAAGCTTTGCTTTCATCTGCGGAACCGTGATACCTGCACCGTCATCAAGGTATATCGGCAGGCTCGAAAGCTGATCTACCGCACGCACAAGATGATCCCAGTCCTTATCCTCGATCTTTCCCGAACGAAGAGCATTGTTGTTTACGAGCGCTTCGGAAGAAAGCATACGGGTAACAAGCTGCTCTTTACCCATCTCGAGAGAGAATATCGCAACGTCTTTTCTTGAACTCTTGCACATATTTACCGCAATATTGAGCGCAAATGCAGACTTACCCATAGCGGGACGCGCTGCAAGGATTATAAGGTCGGTATTATTAAGACCGTTGGTAACGGCATCAAGCTGAGCAAATCCCGAGCGCGCCGTCTTGTGCAGATCCTTGTCCTCGCCCGTGATCTCCTGAAGATGTGCAAACGCCTGTATAAGCGGTTCCGTGATCTGTGTCAGACCCTTTATCTCGCCGCTTCTTATATCATAAATATTCTGCTCTGCGAGATCGAGCAAAGCGTTGGGGTCTTCAACACCCTCTTCCGCTTTGTTTATGATATCCCCTGCGATCTGCACAAGCTGTCTCATCTGGTATTTATCATGAACTATCCTGCACTGCTTGACGATGTTCGCAGTTGAAGGCACGGATTCCATGAGCCCTTTAAGATAATTCCTCGCCATTTCGGGAGTTGTGAACACCTTCCGCATGACGGATTCATCTATGAGCATGACGAGATCTATATCCCTCTCGACCGAGAAAAGCTGATTGATTATCGTAAACAGCCCCTGATGAGCAGGAAGATAGAAGCTTTCAGGCTTGAGTATTTCCAGGACCTCGGACAGCTTGGACGGGTCTAAGAGAATACCGCCGAGAACTGCCTGTTCGGCATCGGGAGCGTAGATAGACTTGGTGCTCTTCAAGCTGCCGAGTTCCTGAGGGAAATTTGAAGCCATCAGCCCTCGACCACCTTAACGCTTATCGTGCAGGAAACTCCCTGTGTCATTTTGATAACCGCGGAGAAATCACCAAAGCTCTTGATCTCGCTGTTCAAGGTTATCTTCTTCTTGTCGATAGTCTGACCGTACTGCTCGGAAACAGCGTCGGCAACATCTGAGGTCTTTACAGCGCCGAAGAGCTTTCCGCCCTGACCAGCCTTCGCCTTGATGACAACTTCCTTACCCTCAAGTACAGCGGCGATCTTCTCATTATCAGCCTTCTCAACATCGAGCTTGTGCTGCGCGGAAGCCTTCTTGCCTGCAAGCTCGTTGAGGTTCTTGTTATTTGCTTCAACGGCAAGACCGTTCTTCAGCAGGTAGTTTCTTGCATAACCGTCAGCTGCGTTTATGGTATCGCCTGCTTTTCCCGAACCCTTTACGTCTTTGATAAGTATTACCTTCATGTTATATTCCTCATTTCTTTAATTATTTCTGATGTATTCGTCGATGGCGTTGCCAAGCTGTCTTCGTGCGTCATTTAGTGTGCAGTTCAGCTGGCAGGCTGCCATTGTATGATGACCTCCGCCGCCGAGAGTTTCCATTATCAGCTGTACATTATAGCTCCCGAGGCTTCTTGCCGAGATGAATACCTGATCTTCCATCCGGTAAATGACGAAAGAAGCGTTTACTCCCGTGATCTCAAGCATCTCATCGGCTGCCTTTGAAGACGCCACCCTGATGTTGTCAAATGACTGCTCCGCGATAGCGATGGCGCATTTGCGGTAGATCTCGGCAGACTCTATTATAGCCGCCTTTCCGCGGTATGTATCTAGTGAATTTGAGAACAGCCTCTTTACCGAAACGGTATCAGCACCCTGACGCTTCAGGAACGCCGCCGCCTCAAATGTTCTGACACCTGTATTCATTATGAAATTCTTGGTATCGAGCATGATACCCGACAACAGACCTTCGGCTACAGGCGTAGGGAGAGAGACATCGGGGAAGTATTCAAGCAGCTCCGCCACCATTTCACACGCAGATGAAGCCGAAGGCTCGTGATAGAACAGCTCTGTGCCGTCGATGGGGCTGATTATAAGCCTGTGATGATCTATCACGACCCTGTGCATACAATGTTCGAGCAGCTCCTTTGATTCAACGATAGCGGGGTTATGCGTATCGGTAACGATAAGGAGCGTGCTGTCATCAAGCTTTGCAAGCGCTTCCTTCGGGCTTAAAAAGTAATTCTTGATGCTGTTTTGCTCGATATACTCAATAAGCGTCAGCGCTAGATTCTTGCTTCGGTCAGCAACCACATAGCTCTCTCGCCCGAGCAGTTTTACGGCATCACATATGCCGACTGCCGAACCGATGCTGTCAAGGTCTCCCCACTGATGACCCATCACGAGGACGCGGTCATAGCTGCCGATGATCTCGATAAGAGCATTGGCTACCATTCTTGACTTAACGCGGGTGTTCTTAGACATACCCTTTGACTGACCGCCATAAAACTCATAGCCGTCAGCGGTACGGACGGCAGCCTGATCTCCGCCGCGTCCGAGACACATATCAAGAGCCTTTTTCGCGTATTTTTCGCTCTCGGCAAGGTTTTCGGCATCGTGACCTACACCGATGGAAAGCGTAATACCCGCCCTGTCGTTCACCCTGATCTTTCTCGCTTTTTCAAGTATCTCAAAGCGCTTTTCTATTATAGGCTGCAAATGACGTTCTTCAAGGATAACGTAGAAACGATCGTTTCCCGCGCGGCGTGAAATGCCCGTTGTTCCGTCGATAAAGTTTTCGATAAGCTGTTCTATGCTTACGAGCAGATGAGCCTTTTCGCTCTCTCTGATATTTGAGATAAGCTCCTCGTAGTAGTCTATCATTATTATAATAACAGACAGGCGCGATTGTCTGTTCTCATAGTCCAGCTCAACAAGCTCGGTGGTATCGGCAAAGTAAAGCATTGCCATATCTGCGCCGTGGTCGGTATGGATAGCGCGAACGTTATAGAACTTTCCGTCCTTGCATATCCTGTCGCCCTCACGCCCGAAGATGGCGTTCATGTCCATATTGAAAAGCTCGTTTACAGGAACGCCGTAAGGCTCAATGCCCTTGACCACCGTTTTGCCGAAAAGCTTGTTGTACCAAACGATACAGTTATCCTGATCTATTATAACGGCGGGAGCAGGGAAATTGAGCAGCGATTCTTTTTCTGTCTTATTCAGCTGCGCCGCGCTTTTTGCTATATATTTTCTTGTGCTGCCTGCAAAGAAGAAATACTCGACCGCAAGCAGTATAAGCACGATCACAGAACAAATAAGCATAAGCGTACCGATGCCTTCAGTGCGCTGAGATCGTTTCAGCAGTACGGAAGCCACGATAGCACACACAGCGGCAGCAAGAGATGTGATCCTTATCACAAGCTGCACGCCATTTGTTTCCTTCATAGTTTATTGTCCTTTCTCATTATAGCGAATGACGGGTGTTCTTTATATCTCCATCATTACGGGAAGAATCATCGGACTGCGCTGAGTTGTCTGATAGATGTAATCGCTCAGAACATCCTTTACATGATTCTTGATAGCATTCCATTCGTGCATATCTCTGTCAAGGCACTCCTGAAGTGCATCTGTCGCGAGCCTGCGGGCAGTATCCATAAGCTCCTCGCTCTCACGAACATATACAAAGCCTCTCGAAACGATATCGGGACCCGAAAGTATCTCGCCCGCGCGTCTGTCAACGGTCGCAAAGCAGATGATAAGTCCGTCCTCTGCAAGCTTCTTTCTGTCACGCAGAACGATAGAACCTACATCTCCGACGCCTAGACCGTCAACAAGAACATTGCCTGCGGGAACGGTACCTGTAATGCGCATATCACAGCCGTCTGTCTCTATGACATTGCCGATGGAGGTGATAATGATATTCTCCTTCGGGATACCGACAGACATAGCGGTCTTCGCGTGCTTCATAAGATGCTTGTATTCGCCGTGAACGGGAATGAAATACTTGGGCTTTGTAAGAGAAAGTATAAGCTTCTGTTCCTCCTGGCAGGCGTGACCCGAAACGTGTACCTCGTACATAGATTCGTATACGACGTTAGCGCCCTGAGCGAGCAGACTGTTTACTACCTTGGTAACGAACTTCTCGTTGCCGGGGATAGGATTTGCGGAAATGATAATAAAATCATTTGGGGATATGCTTACATTCCTGTGTTCGCCGCGAGCCATTCTTGTGAGTGCGGACATCGCCTCGCCCTGACTTCCCGTAGTGACGATACATATCTCCTCGGAAGGATAGCGTCCGACCATCTCGATATCAACAAGCAGTCCGTCGGGGATCTTCAGATAGCCGAGCTCGACGCTCTTGCTGATAACGTTGACCATGCTCCTGCCCGATACCGCAACCTTCCTGCCTGTCCGCTCGCAGATGTTAACGATCTGCTGAACACGGTGTATATTGGAAGCAAATGTCGCTATGATAAGCCTTTTTCCCTCAGCCTGAGCAAAGAGCTTTTCAAAGCTTTCGCCGACCTTGCGTTCACTCATAGTATAGCCCGCACGTTCGGAGTTAGTAGAATCGCTCATAAGTGCAAGAACTCCCCTGCTTCCCAGCTCTGCAAATCTGGCAAGGTCGATGACCGAGCCCTCGATCGGGGTGTAGTCTACCTTGAAGTCACCTGTATGCACGAGCACTCCCGCGGGAGTATGGATAGCAAATCCCACAGCATCGGGGATAGAATGATTGACCCTGATAGGCTCGACAGCCATGCAGCCAAGTCTGATAGTTTTTCTGGGTTCGGCAGGGATAAGCTTTACACTGCCGAGCAGACCGTGTTCCTTGAGCTTTCCCTCAAGAAGCCCGAGAGTAAGCCTTGTTCCGTAAACGGGGACGTTTATCTTTTTCAGAAAATAAGGCAAAGCGCCGATATGGTCTTCGTGACCGTGGGTTATCACGATGCCGCGAAGCTTTTCTTTGTTCTGCTCAACATATGTGAAATCGGGTATAACAATATCAACACCGAGCATTTCGCTGTCGGGGAAAGCAAGACCGCAGTCGATGATGAACATATCGTTCGAGCATTCGATAACGGTAAAGTTCTTGCCGATCTCATTGAGGCCGCCGAGAGGAATGATCTTAACAGGAGTCTTGCGCTGTTCCTTTTTCGCGGATTCGGCTCTGCTCCTGCCCTGCTGATTTCTGTGGGCATCACCCGAATACGTTCTGCCGCGCCTGTCGGGATTCTGTCCGTTCCTGTCTTTCGCGGAAAGCGGAGAGAGAGATCTGTCTCTTCTCGGGCTGCCGCCGACAAGCTGCGAAAGCATCGGTACCGAGCTCTTTTCCTCCGATACCTTATATACCTTTCTTTCCTGTTTCTGTCTTCCACGCGGTGACTGGATCTTTTTTTGTTGTGATGCACCGCGGCGTTTTGATGATTTGTTCTGAATAGCCATTTACAACTGACTGCATGACGGCAAAAAGGCACAGCACCCCTGCCGCGCAGTCTTTCTCCTTTCAATAAAGTAGTACGATATTCTATATTCAATATTGACCGTAAATATATAATGAAACTTCGCAGCCAAAAAAACTGCGATAAAACTGGCATTTACGGCATAACGGACGTAATAAGCGTCCGAATGGAGTCAAAAAAACGAACAACTCCATATATTTACAGCCCGAATAAAAAAATAAAAGCTTGAACTTCAAAGCTGCATTTCCACAAGTGGAACAATTGTGCCAAAGGCACCTTACGAACAAAAATATCTTTCTATATTATATACCATTTTACAGTCATTGTCAAGTCCAAAGTGAAATAATACGAAAACTCTGCATATAAAAAGACCCGACCGGCAGTTGTCAGCCGATCGGGTCGTATAAAGCTATGCTTTCTTACGATCAGAACTTATTTCTGGGAACGTAAGTAGTGTGCAGATACTTGTGAGAGTTGTGAGAGCCGGGCTTCTCGAAGAACTCGTTGTAGAGCAGATCCATAACAGGAGACTCATGCGAACGTCTAAGATCCATCTGAGCATCAGCATCGTAAAGAGCCTTAGCTCTGAGGGACTTGAGGTCAACGAAGTTTCTTACGCTGTCGCTCTGAACAGGCTGACCGCCGCCGTTGATGCAGCCGCCGGGACAAGCCATGATCTCAACGAACTGATAATCCTTCTCACCCGCATTGATAGCGTCGATAAGAGTTCTTGCATTAGCAAGACCGGATGCAACAGCGACCTTTACCTCTACGCCGCCAACGGTGTAAGTAGCTTCCTTGATGCCCTTGGTACCACGGACCTCGGTGAACTCGAGAGCCTTGCACTCGCCGTCAAGCTTAACAGCTGCGGTTCTGAGTGCAGCTTCCATAACACCGCCGGTAGCACCGAAGATAGCGCCTGCACCGGAAGCGACCTCAAACGGATCGTCGAAGTCTTCACCCTTGAGATCGGTGAAGGAAAGACCGGCTGCCTTTATCATTCTGCCGAGCTCTCTGGTAGTGAGTGCTACATCCACATCATCAAAGTCACTGCTTCTCTGCTCTTCGCGTGTTACCTCGAACTTCTTGGCAGTACAAGGAATAACGCTGACTACGAACAGGTTCTTGGGATCAATACCGTTCTTCTGAGCATAGTAGCTCTTGAGGACAGCACCGAACATCTGCTGAGGAGACTTGCAGGTAGACAGATGAGGCAGGAAGTCGGGATAATAATGCTCACAGAACTTGACCCAACCGGGGCAGCAGGAAGTGAACATAGGCAGAGTTCCGCCGTTCTGGATACGCTCGATCAGCTCGTTAGCCTCTTCCATGATGGTGAGGTCAGCGGTAACATCCATGTTGAATACCTGATCTGCGCCGATCCTGCGGATAGCTTCTACCATCTTCTTCTCAACGTTAGTACCGATAGGCATACCGAACTCTTCACCGAGGGTAGCACGGATAGAAGGAGCAGTAAAGAACAGTACCTTCTTCTCGGGATCTGCGATAGCGTCCCAAACCTGCTTCTCGCTGCTCTTTTCGGTAAGAGCGCCTACAGGACAAGCTACGATACACTGACCGCAGCCTACGCAGGGAGAATCGCCGAGATCAGCCTCGAAAGCGCAGCCAACGTGAGCGTTGAAACCACGTCTGATGTTGCCGATAACGGAAATGCCCTGAAGATTCTTACAAGCGCCGATGCAGCGTCCGCAGTTGATGCACTTGTTGTTATCTCTTACGATATAAGCCGAGGAATCATCAATGGGCTTGTCCATTACCTCAGGCATGAACTTGTCCTCATCTGCGCCGTAAGCTACGGAAAGCTTCTGGAGCTCGCAGTTGTTAGCTCTTACGCAGGAGAGACATTTCTTATTGTGATTGGAGAGCAGCAGCTCAAGGGTGGTCTTTCTGGACTTTCTGACCTTGGGAGTGTTGGTGAGAACCTCCATACCCTCGGATACAGGATGAGTACAAGCAGCCACAAGTCCTCTGCCGCCGATTACCTCTACTACGCAGATACGGCAAGCACCAATGCAGTTAGTATCCTTCAGGTAGCAGAGTGTGGGGATATCGACATTCGCAGCCTTAGCAGCCTCGAGAACGGAGGAGCCTGCAGGTACGGATACGGGAATGCCGTTTATCTTAAGATTAACCATCTGATTTTCCATATATTTTTAACCTCCTCTGCTCTTACTTCTTGATAACTGCCTTCAGCTTGCAGTTTGTGATACATACGCCGCACTTGATGCACTTAGAAGTGTCGATCTCGTAAGCGGGCAGCTTCTTGCCGGGAGCAATGTAATCAGTCTTGTTGATCGCACTTGCAGGGCAGTTTCTGGCACACATTCCGCAGCCTACGCACTTATCCTTTACGATCTCGTAGCTGAGCAGATTCTTGCAGACACCTGCGGGACAAGTCTTGTTCTCAATGTGAGCCTTATACTCGTCACCGAAATACTGAAGAGTAGAAAGTACGGGGTTGGGAGCAGACTGACCGAGAGCGCAGAGAGAGCTGCTCTTCATGTGAGTTGCAAGATCCTTGATAGTCTCAAGATCCTTGGGCTCGCCCTTACCGTCGGTGATCTTTGTAAGCAGCTGATGCAGCTTTCTTGTACCGATACGGCAGGGAGTACATTTACCGCAGGACTCATCAACGGTGAAGTCGAGGTAGAACTTGGATACATCGACCATACAGTTGTCTTCGTCCATAACGATAAGTCCGCCCGAACCCATCATTGAGCCGAGTGCCGAAAGGCTCTCGTAGTCGATAGGAGTATCTATGTACTGAGCAGGGATACATCCGCCGGAAGGACCACCGGTCTGAGCAGCCTTGAACTTCTTGCCGTTCGGGATGCCGCCGCCGATCTCCTCAACGATCTCACGAAGAGTAGTACCCATGGGGATCTCGACCAAACCAACGTTTGTGATCTTACCGCCGAGAGCGAATACCTTGGTACCCTTGGACTTCTCGGTACCCATAGAAGCATACCAAGCAGCGCCGTTGCGGATGATCTGAGCAATATTGGAATAAGTCTCAACGTTATTGAGCAGAGTAGGCTTGCCGAACAGACCCTTTACAGCAGGGAAAGGAGGACGGGGTCTGGGCTCGCCGCGGTTACCCTCGATAGAGGTAAGAAGTGCAGTCTCCTCACCGCAAACGAATGCACCTGCGCCGAGACGGATCTCGATATCGAAATCGAAGCCCTTGCCGAAGATGTTCTTACCGAGCAGACCGTATTCTCTGGCCTGATCGATAGCTACCTGAAGTCTGTGTACAGCAACAGGATACTCAGCACGAACGTAAACGAAGCCCTGGCAAGCGCCTACAGTGTAAGCAGCAATGGTCATAGCCTCGATGATAGCGTGGGGGTCACCCTCAAGGATGGAACGATCCATGAAAGCACCGGGGTCGCCCTCGTCTGCGTTACATGCAACATACTTAACATCGCCGGGAGCGTCCTTGGTGAACATCCACTTTCTTCCGGTAGGGAAACCTGCGCCGCCGCGTCCTCTCAGACCGGAATCGAGGATCTCCTGAGCTACCTGATCAGGAGTCATGGAATCGAGTACCTTATAGAGTGCCTGATAACCTTCGGTAGCGATATACTCCTCGATGTTCTCGGGGTCGATAACGCCGCAGTTTCTCAGAGCGATTCTCTTCTGTTTCTTGTAGAAGTTAGTCTCATACAGAGAAATGATGGAACCGTCCTCATGAACGGTCTCCTTATAAAGAAGATCCTTGCAGACTTCGCCCTTTACAAGGTGCTCGTCAACGATCCTCTTGATGCCCTCAGGAGTAGCCTGAGCATAAAAAGCGCCCTCGGGATAAACTATAACTATCGGACCTAAGGAGCAAAGGCCGAAGCAGCCTGTTCTTACAACAAGGACCTCGTCCTTGATGCCGGTAGCCTCAAGTTCATTGTTAAGAGCGTCGAGTATCTTCATGCTTCCCGAAGAAGTACATCCTGTACCGCCGCACACCAGGACCTGCTTACGGTAACCGGTCTGAGCAGCAAGCTTTTCGCCTTCCTCGGCAATAATTGTTCTGACTTTGACAATGTCAGCACGCTTTGCTTTTATTTCATTAAGCTGTTCAATGGTCATACTGCCTTCCTCCTATCTTTAGTCTTTATAGCTATCAAGAATCTTTCCGACCTGTTCAGCTGTCAGCTTGCCGTAAACGTCCTCATCGACCATCATAACGGGCGCAAGTCCGCAGGCACCTACACAGCGGCAGGAATCAATGGAAAACAGTCCGTCAGCAGTACATTCGCCGCTCTTGATGCCAAGCTTTGCTTCAACAGCCTCAAGGATCTTATCGGAGCCCTTAACGTAGCAGGCAGTACCAAGACATACGCTTATTCTGTGCTTGCCCTTAGGCGTGAGCGAGAACTGTGAGTAGAAGGTAGCAACGCCGTAAACCTCAGACAGCGACTTGCCAAGACCGTCAGCGATAATGGTCTGCACCTCGATAGGCAGATAACCATAGATTCCCTGAGCCTCCTGGAGAGTGGGCATAAGTCCGCCCGGCTGGTTGCGGTGCTTAGCGATGACCTCCTTCAACTGAGCCTCCTGTTCAGGTGTGCCCTGAAAAGGAACAGCAGTTTTTTCACTCATAAAAAAACCTCCTCGTGATATATGATAATTACCTGAAAATATGCCTTCATCGGTATAGTAAAAGCAGGCATAACTCACTATACTATTATACATTATTTTTTAGTTTATTTCAAGCAATTTCAAAAAAATATTACACAAACTTCTCTCTTTTTTTTGGGCATTTTAACGCAAAACGCTATATCACAGTGTTATATCTTAGTTAGCATTAGACAACTCGACCGGTATAATCTTATACAATTGTTAATTATTTAACAATTGCTTTGTCAGTTCCCGATAGTACAGATATTCTTCAAGAGTTATCCCGTTATTCATTATATCTGCCGCATGAGCCGCACCGACATATCTGTAATGCCACGGTTCATATGCTATCCCCGTGATGTGCTCTTTCATACGCGGGTATCTCAGTATAAAGCCGAATCTGAAGCAATTGTCGTTCAGCCACAAGCTTTCCTTTGTCAAAGAGAAGCTTTCATCGGCATCATCGCTGTCGGAGCGGCAGATGTCACAGGCGAGCCCCGTCTGATGCTCGCTGTGACCCGGCCTTGCCAAATATCTCGCCGTCAGTGCTTCGGCATCGGATCTGCTCACTCCGTCGCTAATGTAACCGCACACGCTTCGGATAAAAAGCTCCTTCTGATATGCCGCAGACCGATACCCCGAGAACGCTCTTATCCCGATGCCGTCCCCTGCCGCCGCTTGCTGCATTTCGATAAAGCTGCGCGCTGTTTCTTCTTCAAGCAAGACCCTGCCGCACATCACAAGCTTCCGGAACCCGTCATCGGGTACCGCCCTAACGCTGTCTACAAGTACAAGATGATCCACACCGAATACCCCCTTATGTTTTCGGATATGCTACATGATATGCGTGAATACTTGTCCTCTGACAGGAATATATATATGTCGGAGGTGTATAACAATGGACAAAAGAAACAAGCTGAAACGCGCAGGGATCATCATGCTTTCCTGCTCCGCGGTGCCTATGCTGATATCGGGAGGCTACGGATATGTCCCGAACTTTTCGGACAGGATCGTTTACTCGGCTGCCAGAGAGCTTTCATGGGACCCCGAGCTTGATGCCAAAAGTGCTGCTGCGCCTATCAGGAGCATCAAAGTCAGCACAGGTGCCGCAGACCTTATGGCAGCGCCCGAGGAGATCGAGGTGCATCGCCCAGAAGGCATCGAGATACCTACTCCCCTGCCGTCGCAGCAGGTGCTCGACGCTATACCTTACCCCGATGACCTGACCGACCATGACGGCAGTATCGAAAAGACCAATTTCGGCAGCTACACGGGCGAGCAGTATTTTGACCTCCGCGACGGAGGTCAGGTAAGAAACTGCACATGGCACACCAACGAGGAGCTTCTCGAAGCAAGCACGATGGGACGTGTGTTCGATATAGAAACAGGCACGGACGAGCCCCAGATACTCATCTACCACACGCACACCACCGAATGCTTTGAGCTTGAGGATAAGGACTGGTACGATTCGGATTTCGGCGCAAAGACAACAGAAGCCGACAAGAATATAACAGCCGTCGGCAACGAGATCTGCAAGCAGCTCGAAGCCTCGGGGATATCGGTGATACACGATACCCTTGTTCACGATTACCCGAGCTATGACGCAGCATACGATTCGAGCCGTGAAACGGTATCCGAACTGCTCGAGCAATACCCAAGCATCAGGATAGCACTTGATATACACCGCGACGGGATCGAGACTGCCGAAGGAGTGCGTCTTGCACCTACTGCCGAGATCAACGGTAAGGATGCGGCGCAGATAATGATAATATCAGGCTGCGATGACGGCACATTCGGTATGCCCGATTATATAAACAACTTCCGCTTTGCCTGCGAACTGCAATCCCGCACCGAAACTATGTTTGAGGGTCTGACAAGACCGATACTTTTCGACTACCGCTTTTACAATCAGGATCTGACCGACGGGTCTTTGCTCATAGAGGTAGGAAGTCACGGCAACACTCTGGATCAGGCAAAGTACAGCGGCGAGCTCATCGGAAAAGCTTTGGCAGCGCTTCTTTGCGAATAAGCTTCGTCGGCAGCAGGAAGATCTTAGTTTTTTGCCCGCTTGCAGATTAACAGAAAGTTAACACAATACTGATAGATCTGTGATAAAATATCATTAAAAGAAATTTGATATCGGGAGTGAAAGCCAATGAAAAAACTGATATCTGCCATACTGCTTTCCGTTTTCTGCGTGACGCTGTTCTCGTCCTGCGGACACATCGCAAGCCTCAGAACACTCAAAATGCAGGCAAGGCACAACGGCAAATGCAAATATCTCCGCTGTGATGAAGATGAAAACAGCCGTACCGCTTACTTCGAGGATGAGCTGGGCTTTGAGTACCACATCACAAGCTACATGAGCGACATCAGCATCGACGGCGCAAGCTTCGGCAGCGTACCCTCGACCACGAGCAATTATGAGTCGGAGTATTTTAAATGTCTCTGCGGAAAGGCAAACGAAGCCGAGCCCGACTGCACGGCAAAGTTCGGTGAAGTTGATGATTATTCGCAAATAAAGATCTACGCCGACCCGAATGATATGTCGGAAAGTGTCGTGACTATCGGCAAGGCTTTTAAAAAGCTTGAAAAACGCAAGGAATACACAAACTCCACGATCCCCGTCTACGACAAAAACGATACCTCGGAATACCCCGAGCAGATCGCCGCTTTCGGATACGAAGACGAGGTGTTCCTCGATAAGAACGCAGCTGATGCTCAATATTATCTCGACAGGATCAACGATTACTCTAATATGTATTACAGAAAGTCCGCAAAGCCTTCATATTCAAGGCACGAGCACAAGACACTAAAGGCTTTTCCCGATATCACCGATGACAAGCTTTCGACCTTGCTCGGAAAACCCGATCCTAAAGTTGAGGGCGTAGAGGTCTATTACTTCACGATCGACGGCGAGGAGTATTTTATAACAAACGTTCTTATATACGACAAAAGCTATCAGAATACGTTCTTTTACAACAACTACATAACCGATCCATACGACAGATGACCAAAAAGCCCGTGAGCGAAACGAATGCTCACGGGCTTTTCAATAGATAATAATTTAACGAACAAAAGCCGGTTACTTCACGACAACCTTGTGGAAGACCTTCTTGCCCTTCTTGATAACTACTTCACCCGAAAGGTCAACGCTTCCCTTGGGGTCGGTGAACTTGGCGTCGTTTACAGAGATACCGTTCTGGGTGACAAGTCGTCTGCCCTCGCCCTTTGAAGGAGCAAGTCCGCAGCGAACGAGCAGGTCGAGGATATTCATGCCGCCGTCGGTAAGCTCGGAAGCCTCGATCTCGGTGGTGGGCATATTTGCACTGGAGGTGTTAGCCGAGAAGAGCGAACGCGCAGCCTCGAGAGCCTTGTTAGCTTCCTCCTCGCCGTGTACGAGCTTTGTGAGCTCGAATGCAAGCAGCTCCTTAGCCTTGTTGAACTGAGCACCTTCCATAGTCTTTTCCATCTCTTCGATCTCTTCGATGGGAACGAATGTGAGCATCTTCAGGCACTTGATAACATCGGCATCACCGACATTTCTCCAGTACTGGAAGAAATCATAGGGGCTGGTCTTTTCGGGATCGAGCCATACCGCACCCTTTTCTGTCTTGCCCATCTTCTTGCCCTCGGAGTTGAGCAGCAGGGTGATGGTCATAGCATAAGCATCCTTGCCGAGCTTGCGTCTGATAAGCTCTGTGCCGCCGAGCATATTGCTCCACTGGTCGTCACCGCCGAACTGCATATTGCAGCCGTAGTCGGTGTACAGCTTGTAGAAGTCGTAGCTCTGCATTATCATGTAGTTGAATTCAAGGAACGAAAGACCGCGCTCGAGTCTCTGCTTGTAGCACTCCGCGGTGAGCATACGGTTTACGCTGAAATGTGCGCCGACTTCACGCAGAACGTCAACATAGTTGAGATCAAGCAGCCAGTCTCCGTTGTTTACGACCATAGCCTTGCCGTCGGAGAAGTCGATAACGCGGCTCCTCTGCTTCTTGAAGCAGTCAACGTTGTGCTGGATAGTCTCCTTTGTGAGCATCTTTCTCATATCTGTCTTACCAGAAGGATCTCCGATCATAGCTGTTCCGCCGCCGAGAAGTGCGATGGGCTTGTTGCCTGCCATCTGAAGTCTCTTCATAAGGCAGAGTGCCATAAAGTGACCTACATGAAGGCTGTCGGCTGTCGGGTCGAATCCGATGTAGAATGTAGCCTTGCCGTTGTTTACAAGCTCCTCGATCTCCTTTTCATCGGTGAGCTGAGCCAGAAGTCCGCGTCTTTTAAGTTCTTCAAATACTGTCATTTTTCTTTCCTCCGTTTTATGATCGTATGTTTGTTTTTATCATATGTTTATTATTTTCATTTGGTATATCTTAACATAATGAATGGTATCCGCGGGGAATATCATTTATATCACGACCTTTCAAAGTATAACCGCTCACAGCTTCAGCTGCATGAAGTTGCTGTTCTTTACAAAACCGAAATCGGTGTAGAGCAACACGCCCATATCCGATGCCGTAATCTGCACGACCGAGCAGCCGCGCTCACGGGCTTCGTCGGTGAGCCTTCTGAGGATCTCTTTGGCGATGCCCTGTCTTCTGTAAGCGCTGTCGGTGAACATACTCGAAAGCAGAGCTATCCTGCCGCTCGGGCAGCCGAAATACGGCGGCTTTTCAACTATCGAGATGCCGCCCGTGCCGATCATCTTTCCATCATCTTCGACGATCCATGAAAAGAATGTGCCGTCTGCCATATGTCTTTCATAATAGTCTCTGAGAGCGGGCACAAGGTCGATCTCCTCGGTCGCGCCCTCCTCCCTCAGCTGGTGTATCCGCATGGATATAAATGTATCAAGATCCTTTTTCTCAAGATGTCTGTATATCACTATCATTCACCTCACCGATGGTATTTTCATAAATCTGAAAAAACGGCATTCATTCTTTTATACGGCAGGCGATCCTCACCGCGATCATAAAGATCACAAGAACAAATAACAGCCCGAACAAGGTAAATAGTATCGTAAGACCGATATAAACATTCAGCGGCCGCTGACGAATAACACAGTCTGACCAGGCACCCGAAAAGAAGAAGACCATTGCAAGCTGCGATACATCTACATACAGCGTCACCGCCGCCCGTGTGAGCCTGTCACCCTTTTCACTGACTCGCTCACCTTTTTTCGCTTTGCGTGCCAGAAAGCAGAAAAGAGCGCAAAACAGTAAGATCGCCAGTGAGACTGCAAACGGATAAAACCCATAGATCTTTTTATCAACGATATCAAATGCGCCTTTGCCGTCAAAATGTATACCGATCTCGGGATCAAGAGAAGGATATACCGCAAGAAAACGTATCAGACAGACTGCAAACAAGAGCCTTGCCGCATTTGATAAAACAGTGTGTAAAACAAAGGCTTTTTTATTTTCGGTCATATACCTAACACCTCCGAAAATAAAAAATCCCACGAAGAGCCAAAACTCCCCGAGGGCGTTAAAAACGCGGTACCACCTCAGTTTATCGGATGATATATCCGACCTCATTGACCTTAACGCGGCAAACGTCATGTGCTAATCGTGCGAAAGCACCTTTCTCACACACAAAGCTGATAGGAGGTAATTCGACGCTGCACCCGCTGCCTGCTCACACCCACCGCAGACTCTCTGAAAACACTGTTGCAACGCTACTTGTTCCCGTCATAGCTTTTGAATATAACATTTGGATTATACCATATCTTCCCACGATTGTCAAGAGCTTTTTAAACTGTTGAGAAAAAAGTCACAAACAGTTGGACAGCATAGTGTCAGGTTGGTGAACAATTACCGAAAAACAAGAATTTTCGCACTGTTCCTATTGCAATTTCTGTCAGACTGTGATATAATATAATGGAATATGAAATGACCTATCCTGTTAGTGTCAGTATGAAAGGAACTAATGATATATGCCGTACTTTAACGACAGAAACACGCTTTGGTACGACTCACCCGCCGAGGACTGGAACTGTGCTTTGCCTGTCGGGAACGGCAGGATCGGCGGAATGGTGTTCGGTCAGCCGACGAGCGAAAAGATCATGCTCAATGAAGATTCGATATTTTCTGGAGGACCCAGGAAGAGAAACAACCCTTCCGCCCTCCAAAACCTGCAAAAAGTAAGAGATCTTCTTTTTGATGAAAAGATCGAGGAAGCCGAAGCGATCGTGCTTGATGCTTTTTGCGGCACGCCCGTGAATGAGCGCCATTATATGCCTCTGGGAGATCTATCCATCACGCATCTTGACGGCGGCGATGCAGAATATAAAACAAGATCGTTGGATCTTGAGACCGCGGTCTCGAACTGTTCGTTCACACTGAACGGTAAGATTATATGTCGCGATGTCTTCTGCTCGGAGCCTGACGGAGTTCTTGCCGTTTGGATACGCTGCGATGTTCCAAAGGGGATAAATATCCGCATAGGCATCGACGGCAGAGATGATTATTTTGATGACAACTCCCCCGTTTCCGATGACACACTGCTGTTTCACGGATACTGCGGCGGCGCGGACGGCATAGGCTTTGCCGCCGCTGTAAAGGCAGTCGCAAAGGGCGGGAATGCCTCTCCATACGGAAGCTTTATAGAATGCCGCGGCTGCGATGAGGTCATGATCCTTATAAGTGCAAGGACTACATACCGATGCTCCGATCACAAGGCTAAGGCTCTTGAAGACGTAGAGAAAGCAGCGGCAAAAAGCTTTGACGAGCTTCTTCAAAGACACATCAATGACTACAAGAGATATTATTCCCGCGCACAGCTGTGCCTCGGAAAAGACAGCAACGGTCTTCCCACCGACAAACGTCTTGAAGCTTTCAGAGATGGCGGGAAGGATAATCCTCTCATCGAGCTTTACTGGAACTACTCCCGCTATCTGCTGATAGCTTCTAGCCGCGAGGGGACGCTGCCCGCCAATTTGCAGGGCATCTGGAACAAGGATATGTGGCCTGCATGGGGCTGCCGTTTCACAATAAACATAAATACCGAGATGAATTACTGGAGTGCGGAGACCTGCAATCTCTCCGAACTGACATATCCGCTTTACGATCTTATTGAGCGTATGCGCCCGAACGGCAGGATGACCGCAAAGGAAATGTACGGCTGCGGCGGGTTCGTGGCGCACCATAACACCGACCTCTGGGGCGATACCGCTCCGCAGGATCTTTGGATGCCTGGTACTCAGTGGCCCATGGGCGCTGCATGGCTCTGCCTGCACATATGGGAGCATTACAAATTCACTCTTGACAGGGATTTCCTTGCCGAGAAATATGATACACTTAAAGAAGCTGCACAGTTCTTCGCCGACTTCCTTATCGAAGATAAACAGGGACGGCTCGTTACCTGCCCTTCCGTCTCGCCCGAAAACAGCTATATCACCCAAAGCGGCACCCGCGGTTCGCTTTGCATAGGTCCATCAATGGACAGCGAGATCATATATGAACTCTTTACAGCGGTGATAGAATCTGCAAGGATACTCGGCAAGGACAGCGATAACAGTGAAATGCTCCGCAGCATTAGAGACAAGCTACCCAGACCCGAGATCGGAAAGTACGGTCAGATAAAGGAATGGGCGATCGACTACGACGAAGTCGAGCCGGGGCACAGGCACATCTCACAGCTGTTCGCGCTGTATCCGGGTGAAATGATAACTATGCACGGAACTCCCGAGCTTGCATCGGCGGCGCGGGCTACCCTTGAAAGAAGACTTGCTCACGGCGGCGGCCATACAGGCTGGTCGAGAGCATGGATAATAAACTTCTGGGCAAGGCTTTTCGACGGCGAGAAGGTAGGCGAAAATGTAAGAGCCCTGCTTTCACACTCAACTGCCGACAACCTCTTCGATATGCACCCACCTTTTCAGATAGACGGAAACTTCGGCGGTGCTGCGGGTATCACCGAAGCTCTGATACAAAGCACGGGTCATGAACTGATACTGCTGCCTGCGCTCCCGAAGGAATGGGACAGCGGAAGCTTCAAGGGACTGCGTGCAAGAGGCGGACTTACCGTAGACTGCGAATGGAAGACCGACAGCTTAAACGGCGAGGTGCTTTACACCGCTTCTATCAACGCAGACAAAGACTGCACCGTAAACCACAGGCTTGCCGATGGCAGTATCATCCGGCTGCACATTAAAGCGGGTGAACCGTGCAGTGTAACAAACTACAAGTGATCTATTATCATCATATATACGAAAAGGAAAGGAAGAAATCTAAAATGAGTTCAAAAAGGATCGCAGCAGGTGCTGCGGCGATCGTTATGACCGTATCGGCATTAAGCTCCTGCGGTACTTCGATCATCAAGAATGAACAGATCAAAAAAGAGACAAAAGCGGGCAATGATTCCTCTGCCGCTGTCGAGACAGACGCCGAAGACACTGAAGGAGAGGAAATCCCCCCGACCATAAAGATGGACGGTCAGACCTACGAAGATACTATCTTTGAAAGCGTTGATGTACCGTATGTAGAATACAACAAGACTTATCAGGCGGAATCAGGCACGATAATCGGAAGCGGCGCTGCTATACTCAGAGACCGTGCGAACTTCAAAGGCGAAGGCTATGTAAACGGCGCTACGCCCGACAACTGGAGCATAAGCTTTGACCTTCCCGAGGGTCAGTTTTATAACATCACGATCAACACCGCATCCGACAAGGGCGTAAACAGCCAGCTTTATGTTAACGGAAAAGTGGTCTGGATATTCCGCACGTCGGGCGACGGCAGCTTCGCGGAAAAGCATCTTGAAAACATCTGGCTTGACAAGGGCATCAATGAGATCAAGATCGGCTCGACCGAGAATCAGGTCGATGTTGACTATGTAACACTTGAATCCAACAACGATATCAGCGCACTCAATCCCGACCTGAGTTCATCTGTCCTGTCCGACCCCAACGCTTCTTACAGAGCTCAGGCTGTATATCAGCTGCTCTGCTCAAATTACGGCAAGCAGGTCATAACTGCTCAGCACGTTACCCCCTCCGGCAGCGATGAGACCGATGCAGTAAAATCGCTTACAGGAAAGTCCCCTGCTATCAGGATCGCTGACATCGGCGGATACACCAAGAACGATATCAAGGATATCGGCATCGCTCACAAGTATTTCAAGGACGGCGGACTTGTTGCCTATGACTGGTACTGGATCGACCCGAGCGGCAAGAAGGACAGCAAGGCAATAGAAATAAAGGACGTTGCATTCGATGTGAGAAAGGCTGTCCCCGCAGAAGTAGAAGTCAAGGAGGATGACAGCTCGACCGCATACGGCAGTGACAGCAGTTCTGCCGAAACCGCTTCAGACGATACTACCTACACCGACGGCGGCAGCTACGACTACGGATACGATGACGGCTACAGCGACGACTATAATTACGGCTACGACGACGGTTACAGCGATGGTTATACCGATGATTATTCCTACGACTATTCCTATAACCGCATTGGCAGTACCGGATTCAACGTTATGGGAAGTACAGACAGCTATCCCGACGATCTGAACGAAGATCAGCAGAGCGCAGGCTCACAGGCAGCTGCTATAACTTCTGACGGAGTCGAAACTAAGACGAACGTCGCCGCCATTCAAAAGAAGCCCGAGTTCAGCGTAGATGAGATCGCTGCGTGGACTCCCAAAGAGTATAAGAGCCTTTACAAGAAGAAAAAGATCACTAAGGAACTGTATCTGATACTTAAAGATATCGACTCGGTATCTACTCCCCTCACAAAGTTCAGCGAGAAGAACGTCCCCGTGATCTGGAGACCTCTCCCCGTTGCAAGCAACGGTCTTTACTGGTGGGGCATCGACAAGGATACCTATAAGTGGCTCTGGCAGGTAATGTATACAAGAATGACCGAATACCACAAGCTCAACAACCTCATATGGGTATGGAGCGCACAGAACGCTGACTGGTATGTCGGTGACAGCTACTGCGATGTCATCTCGGCAGACGTATACACCGAGGGCAACAGAGATGCACAGATAAACACCCTGCTCTCCCTCAACAACATCACAAAGACAAAGCCCATCGCCATGACCGAGTGCGGAGCGCTGCCCGCTATTGAAAGCATACTCAGCGAAAAGGCGTTCTGGTCTTACACCGCGCTGTGGACCGAGCCTTATTTCAGCACCGAAACAGGCATTGCCATCAACGATACACAGTCAAGCCAGCAGGCTGCCGCACGCTTTATCGAGTACTACAACAACAACTTCACTCTCACACTTGAGGAGCTGCCCAGCATCCCGGACGTTGCAAAGAGCATTCGCGACGCTCAGAAAAAGGCAGCAGAAGCCGAAAAGAAAGCTGCCGAAGCTGCAAAGAAAGAGAAGAAATCGAGCAAGAAGAAATCTTCAAGCAAAAAGTCAAAGAAGACCGACAGCTCTTCAAACTCGTAAAAATGCAATAACAGCACAGCTGCTATCCGAAATGACGGATAGCAGCTGTTTTTTTGTATAAAAAAAGACCCCCGAAAACGAGGGTCTTGAAAAATCAAATATTAGTCTGCAACGTAAGGCAGCAGAGCAAGATGACGAGCTCTCTTTATAGCAGAGGTGAGCTCTCTCTGATGATAAGCACAGGTACCGGTAACTCTGCGGGGAAGAATCTTTCCTCTCTCGGTCATGCACTTTCTGAGCTTATTGATATCCTTGTAATCTATCTTTTCTGCTCTGTCTACGCAGAACATACAAACCTTCTTGCGGCCTCTCTTTACAGGTCTAGAACCTCTTTCCATGTTCAATCCTCCTAACTGAAAAATGTGACGTTTGGTTTAGAAAGGAACACCGTCATCGTTGAACAGGTCAAAATCCTGAAGCTCACCGATGTTAACATTTTCATTGTTCTGCTGAACGGGAGCCTGCTGCTGAGGCTGACCGTAATTGTTATTGTTATTCTGCTGATAACCGCCGCCGTAACTGCCGCCCTGATTACCGTAACCGCCATTGTTGTTATAGTCACCGTAATTATTCTGAGCGTAGCCATTCTGTGCTTTAGGCTCGAAAGTAAACTGCGCTTCATCAACAAATACTTCGGTCACATAATGCTTAGTACCATTCTTGTCTTCGTAGGTACGAGAACGAAGATTGCCGATTATTGCAATAGACCTGCCCTTTTCAAAATAACGATTGATAAACTCAGCAGTCTGACGCCATGCAACGCAGGTTATAAAATCAGTCTGACGCTCCTCGCCCTGACGGGTGAAAGAACGCTGAACTGCAAGATTAAACTGTAATACCGAAACACCGCTGCCTGTCTGTCTGAGTTCAAGAGGCTGTGCGATCCTACCGGAAAGAATAACTTTATTCAGCATAATGAATTCCTTTCAAATCTGACAAACA
>JAILFN010000026.1 GCA_024697545.1 Ruminococcus sp. | reverse complement strand
ATTGGTTTCTTGGCATAGTTTTCTCCGTTTCCGCACAAAAAACACGCTGTACTCAAAGGATACTTCATCTGCGGATAGCATTCCGTGATCAGATTTACGCATTCCTGAGAATACAACGTGTGTCAGTGCTATAATATTATTGCCTTAATATTATAGCAAAAATATTTTTTGATGTCAAAGGTGATATTCAACAAAGATTTTCAAAGTTTTTGCTTGACGTTCTGTACTGCATTGCTTGTTATCTTTATCCCGAAGTTTTCTTGTTTTCATTTCGCTTCACCTACCCGAAAAACTCATTCACTCCTCCAAGGACGAGCCTGTTTGTCAGTGCGATGATCTCCTCTACAGACTGCTGCTTTCCGTCCTCTACCCACTGTTTGTAAATGCCGAGAACTGCGTTGTTGACGAAATCCATCAGTGCCGTTTTCTCGAAATCGGAAAGAGCCCGGTACTTCTTTGAACTGCCCCAGCCCGATTCATTGACCTCTTTCATCATTCCGCTTCGGATATACTGATAGGAACTGCTGCCTGCACAGGTGATCTTCTCATAGGCAAGCCCCTTTTCCTCGGAATACAGGAAAAACGCACGGTTCACCTTGTCAAGCTCATCGGGGAGAGAAAAGTCTCTGATCCGTTCCAGATAACCAGCCGAAAGCTCTGCTTGCAGCTCCGACAGCAGATCATCAAGCGTCTGATAATAGACATAGAAGGTCTTTTTGTTTATCATCGCCCTCCGGCAAAGCTCTGTCACTCTGATCTTTTCATAGTCCATTTCGCAGATCATTTCCTCAAACGACCTCTTGATCGCTTCTATCGTCCTGCGTACTCTCAGATCTTCATTGCCTGTTATCAGCATAGTATCAGCTCCTAATCATTACGGCTCTACGGTAAGTAACTACGGTTACATTATACCATAGAGCCGTATGTTTTTCAAGTATCAGTCCGCAGGATGCCAAGCAACGAGGTTCTTTTCCTGATCTGCAAGTGTCATATTGAAGAAACGCTTGCCGTTGTCAAGTGCAGCTATCTCAGCCATTTCATCGGCGGTCAGCTCAAAATCGAAGATGTCAAAATTGTCTTTCATGTGGTCGGGATTTGTGGTTTTCGGGAACACGATATTGCCTGCCTGAATGTGCCAGCGAAGAATAATTTGCACGTTGCTCTTGCCGTACTTTTCCGCAAGTTTCGTGAACACCGCTTCACCGATCAGCCCCTTGTCACCGTGACCGATCGGATACCAGCTCTCAATGACCGTGCCGTACTTCTCGATACGCTTTTTCAGTTCGCTCTGCTGATAGTAAGGGTGGCACTCGACCTGCAAAACTGACGGCTTGATCGTGGCAGCCTCGCACAGCTCCTCAAGGCGTTCGCTCTCAAAATTGCTGATGCCGATAGAGCGCACCTTGCCTGCCTTCACAGCCTTCTCCATGTCCTTCCACGCACCGAGGTAGTCACCAAACTGCTGATGCAGGAGAAGAAGGTCGATATAATCAGTGCCGAGTCTTGCAAGCATCTTGTCGATTGCTTCGGCAGTCTTGCCCTCGCCGTATTCGTGCGGCCAGAGCTTTGTGGTGATCCAGATCTCCTCACGGGGAATACCGCTTGCTTTGACAGCCTTGCCGACACTTCTCTCGTTCTGATAAGCATGAGCCGTGTCGATGTGACGGACACCCATTTTCAAAGCGTCAAGGACTGCGTTCTCAGTTTCAGCGCCATCCGGCACCTGATAAACGCCCAGCCCGAACTGCGGGATCTTTGTGCCGTCATTCAAAGTAATGTAAGTCTGCATTAGTTTTTCCTCCTTTGGTTTTAGGTAACTGCCGTTCCGTTAATTCTATTATAGCAGGTAACTTGCGAAAATACAACGGGCAGTTTCAGAAAAGCGGTTACTTAGGTAACAGTTTGTGCATAATGGTTACATATCTTTGCTCCTTCTGTGGGGATACTCTGTAGGAGGAAAAACAGTACAGAAATAATATGAGAAAGCTGGTCATTCTTGGAAGTTTTTTTTGTGGGAAAGACTTGAAAATCCGGTTAGCATATGCTATAATATAAATGTGGGTTAGTACTTGCTAACTACAGTAAGGGAGGAAATAGAATGTCAGCAGTCGAATTTAATGATGTTGTAAAAATATACGGTAAAGGCGAAGGAAAACAGGTCGCTGTCGATCATGTGAGCTTTACCATAGAAAAAGGTGAATTCGTAGTTATACTGGGACAATCAGGTGCAGGAAAGTCAACGGTGCTGAATATGCTGGGAGGTATGGATATTCCGACAGAGGGAAAGGTCATCGTTGACGGTAAGGAAATATCTTCCTACAATGACAAACAGCTTTCTGAGTACCGTGCTGATACGATAGGATTTATATTTCAGTTTTATAATCTTCTTCCGGGGCTGACAGCATATGAAAATGTCGCTCTTGTCAAGGATATCAAGAGATCTGCTCTCAGTGCCGATGAGATGCTTGAACGTGTTGGACTTGCCGATCAGAAAAACAAGTTCCCTACGCAGATGTCAGGCGGACAGCAGCAGAGAGTTTCCATTGCAAGGGCACTTGCCAAAGATCCGAAGATCATTCTCGGCGATGAGCCGACAGGTGCTCTCGATTCCGAAACGGGAAAGCTTGTCATTGATATGCTGCAAAAGCTGTCAACAGAACACGGGAATACAGTTATTCTCGTTACGCACAATGCGGATATCGCAAAGTGTGCGAACCGTATCATTCACATGAGGAACGGCAAGATCAAGTCGGTCAAGACCAATGATAAGCCGCTCTCCGTCAACGATATCGAATGGTGAGGTGACGGCGATGCTAAGACGTAAAATGCTGCGTGATATCAAAGCGAACTTTGCACAGTTCTTTTCTATCATGCTCCTGTCGCTGGTCGCTATGTGGTGCTATACGGGATTTCAGGCGAATGTTATCGGCGGCAACAAAGCAAGAAACGATTTTGAAAACGGCTCAAACTTCGCTGACGGCTGGATATACGGTGCAGACTTCAGTGAAGAACAGGCAAAGAAAATTGCAGATATCAGCGGTATAAAAGATGTTCAGCGACGTGCTGAGGTACTTGGAAAAGCCGATGAAAAATACAATACAGCGGAGATGTACTGCTATTTTCAGAACAGCACAGATGTTACGATCCCGAAGACCGTTGACGGCGCTGACTTCGATGCAGACGACGAAAACGGCTTGTGGCTGTTCAGCAGATTTGCCGAGACATGGGGAATAAAGGTCGGTGACAGATTCACCGTTCATGTAATGGGGGTCGATATTGAAAAAGAAGTCAAGGGACTTATCGTCACCCCCGAATACGAATTCGCCTGTGCCTCGACCGATACGGATTCTGATTTTCATAACATCGGATTTGCCTATTTATCGCAGAAAGCCCTGCCGGAAGAAATGCGTATCAATAATGAGATCATATTCACCTGTGACGGAAAAGCACTCAGCTATGAGGAAGAGATATCAAATGCACTTGATGAGAACTACGCATATCTTGCCGACCGAAACAGTATCCGCGGCTGGTATCAGCTTTCGGACGAACTTGCACAGCATGACAGCTTTTCGTACATATTCTCATTCGTGTTTGTAGCCATAGCACTGCTGGTTATCATCACCACAATGAAGCGAATGATAGCACAGCAGAGAACGCAGATAGGCACGCTCAACGCACTTGGAATGAAAAAACGAAAGATACTGTTTCACTATCTCAGCTACAGTTTTGTACTTTCAGTGATAGGTTGTACTTTGGGCATTATTCTTGGTTTGCTGACATTCGGCAGACTTATGGTCGATATGTTCAGTCAGTTCTATACCATTCCGAACTGGCAGCCGGGATTCAGTTACAAGAGTATCATCGTTGCGGCTGTGCTTGTTCTGATATGCTCGGGAACTTCCTATATCAGCTGCAAGCAGATACTGAAAATACATCCGTCCGAAGCGCTCAGACCTGCGGCAGCAAAAAGTGCGAAGCCTTGTATTTTTGAGAAGCTTCCTTTCTGGAACAAGCTGAGTTTCAATGCAAGATACAATCTCCGTGACATCTCACGCTCGAAAATGCGCGCGTTTATGGGCGTATTCGGAACCTGTATGGGTATGATGATAATGGAGCTTGGGCTTGGTGCATATGATACGGTGGATTATGTCCGTGATTGGTATTTCCATGACATCCAGAACTATAAGTATCAGGTCATTCTCAATGACAGCTGTACTTCCGAACAGGCAGAGGAGCTGAAGATCGGGACTGACGGCGAGCTTGTCGCTATGGAGGCTGTGTCCATTGCAGCAAAGGATCACCCGACTTCCGACGGTATCATAAGCTGCAAGCTGGCAGTTACCGAGGGAGAACAGCTTTACTGCGTTTCCGATACCGAACTTAATACGACTCCTATCCCGAAAGGCACTGTCGCACTCACCATGAAACAGGCGAGAAAGCTGGGACTGTCCGAGGGCGACAAGGTGTACTGGAAAACTGCAACGGGCAGCAAATGGAATGAGAGCAAGATAGGACTTATCTCACGCCACCCGAATATAACAGGTATTACTATGCTTCGTGAGGATTACGAAGCCGCAGGAATGGACTTTCGTCCTGTTATGCTCGTTTCAAAAAATGACTGCGAAAATGTCGCCGATAATGAATGTGTTTCCGCAGTCCACAGCATGAAGGACCTGATAGCAGCTTTTGACAAAATGATGGAGATAATGAATCTGCTCGTGTATTTCATGGTCATATTCTCGGTTCTGCTTATAGTCATAGTGCTCTATAATTCGGGAAATCTGTCATTCAACGAACGTGAGAAGGAATTTGCTACACTGAAAGTTCTCGGTTTCAAGAGCAGTGCCATACGCAGACTGCTCTCAACGCAGAATCTATGGCTGTCTATGATCGGAGTGATATGTGGAGTTCCTCTCGGACGTGTACCGCTGCAGGCTATGATGGACTCGAACGGCGATTCCATAGACTGGCCCTGCTATATTGCACCGACAACATTTATAATTGCGGCAGTATTTGTAATGACTGTATCAGTGCTTGTCAGCTTCCTGTTCTCGCGCAGGATAAAGAGGATAGATATGGTCGAAGTGCTGAAAGGCATGGAATAAAAAATGGAAAAGTTACGCTCATTATCAGATGAAAAAGCAGAAAAAGCCTTACGTTAAGGCTGCAAGATCTATGATCTGATAAACAGTAAGGAGGGTGTGCAGTGATATGAATATGCCTGTAATAATGATAGAAATGCTTGTATTTGCACTGTTGTTTACCGTTATGTGCTTCAAAACCAGCGGCGGCAACAATATGGTACAGATAGAAAACTATCCGCCCGATATACAAGAGGAATACTTCAAAACGCATAAGCGGATACCGACCGCGCCGCTTACAAAAAGTGTCGTTGTAAAAAAATCTATCGCAATTCTTTGTTTTGCGGTGATACTCGTTATCATGGCACTGCTTGCCGGAGCAAAGACTTTTACACAGGGTTTTCTGCTTGCATTCGGCATGATGGCTTGGATCGGAGCCTATGATACGTTTTTTATGGACTGGGTGCTGTTTGCAAATATGAAACGTTTTCGGCTTGAGGGTACGGAACACATGGACAAAGCCTATCATCAGAAGTGGTTTCATCTGAAAGGTATGCTGTTCCCGGGATCGGTATTTGCACTGATACCGGCTGCGATCGTTGGTTTGATCGTGATGCTGATACGATAATTTAAGCAGGAGATGAGATCTATGTATAAGACAACAGTAAAAATAGACGGCATGATGTGCGGAATGTGCGAATCCCATGTCAACGATGCGATTCGTGCGAAGATGTCAGTGAAAAAGGTAACTTCTTCCCATAAAAATGGCGAAACGATCATCATTAGCAAAGATGAATTGACAAAACAAATGCTCACAGCCGCACTTGACGGCACAGGGTATAATGTGATGAGCGTAACTTGTGAGCCGTATGAGAAGAAAGGTCTTTTTAGCAGAAAGTAAATGCGGCAGAACATTCGTGCAAACAAAGCTGAAAGGAGTTCCAAAATGACAAGCAAAGAATACGAAGACCTCTCCGTGAAGGAGTTTACCAAAGCTGCCGAGATATATGAATCGGACAATGCGGGCGTTTATAAGATGTGCAAAAAGGATTACCCCGATGTGCTGGCAGAGCTTGAAAAAGAGCCGTTTACCGATCTTCTGGACTGCGGCTGCGGCACCGGTCCGATGCTGACCCTTCTGCATCGGAAATATCCCGAAAAGCATTACACGGGTATTGACCTGACACCGAAAATGATCAAGGTCGCCGGACGAAAGAAAATGAAAGGCGTAGAGCTTGTGGTCGGTGACTGCGAGAATCTGCCCTTTGCCGAAAACTCTTTTGATGCTGTGATCTGCTGCGAGAGCTTTCATCACTATCCCGATCCGCAGAAATTCTTTGACAGCGTGTACCGCGTTCTCCGTCCGAACGGCAGACTGGTTTTGCGTGATATGACGATGGATTCGGCTGCGGTGCGTTGGTTTTGCAATACCGTTGAAATGCCGCTTGCACATCTGATCGGCAAGGGCGATGTCCGCATCTACGGCAGAGAGGATATAAGGAAGCTGTGCGATAATGCAGGGCTGCACATGGAGTCCTTTGAAAAACGTGGATTCTGCCGTCTGCATTGTGTCGTGAGAAAACCGCAAAGCACTGTAGATCGGTATGACAGCATAACGGATTCCTATAAGCAGTCCCGGAATATTTATGATAATGTCCTGACACAGGATAAATGGTGGAGCAAGCTGTATATCCGACTTTTCTGGGGCGGTGTGGATGATAATGATATCGCGGAAAAAGTGCTTTCATTTATCCCTGATGATCTTTCGGGCAGACTGCTGGATGTCCCCGTGGGTACTGCTGTTTTCACACATAAGAAGTATTCCGCAATGAAAAATGCCGATATCACCTGCCTTGATTACAGTGAGGATATGCTCTCGCAGGCTCGCGAAAGACTGAATGATCTTGAGAATGTTACGCTTGTTCAGGGTGATGTGGGGAAACTGCCGTATAAAAATGAAACATTTGATATCCTGCTCAGCATGAACGGCTTTCATGCCTTTCCCGATAAAAAGGCGGCGTTCCGTGAAACTTACCGTGTGCTGAAAAAAGGCGGCAGATTCATAGCCTGCTTTTATATCAAGGGAGAGTCAAAGATAACCGACAGCCTTGTGCGGGAGCTTCTTGTTAAGAAAGGCTGGTTCACACCGCCTTTCGATACCGCCGACAGACTGAGAAAGCGGCTGCAAAAGGCGTATGATCTTACTGATTTTAAGGTTGAAGGCTCGATGGTATATTTCAGTGCGGTAAAACGATAGCGATAGATCTCGATTCAGGGAGATGGTAAGAATGGCTTTCAGCTTCTTATACGGTCTGATCGGGATCCTGCTCCTTACCGCTTTCTGCCTGAAGAGCATAATAAAAAGCGGTGCTGTGAGTTCCCTCATAGCACCGCTTATATTTGTACTTTCCTATATTGTCTGCCTTTTATACCGTAAGATCGGTCATACTTTTCAGACCTATCGCCAACGTCGAAGCATTGTGCAGCAGGGCAGATGTCGCAGGCGGCAGGATACCCGCAGCACCGAGGAGTATCAGTCCCGTATTAAAACCGATGATCGTGCGGTAGTTTCGGTTTATCCGCTTCATGAGCGCATCACTGAGCTTTTTCAGCGAGACCAGCGCATAAAGATCGTTTGCGGAGATGGTAATATCTGCGATCTCTCTTGCGATCGCCGCACCGGTGCTGATCGCGATTCCCGCATCGGATTCGCTGAGTGCAGGGGAGTCATTCACACCGTCGCCGATCATGATGACACGCCGTCCGGCTTCATGCTCTGCACGGATAAATGCAGCCTTGTCCTCGGGCAGGACCTCCGAATAATATGTATCGACACCGACCTTTTCGGCTACGGATGCGGCAGTCCGTTCGTTGTCACCTGTCATCATCACAATATTTGAGATACCCAGCCCGTGAAGCGTATCAATGACCGCTTTTGCTTCCTCACGCAGCGGGTCTTAAATGCAGATGACCGCTGCGATCTCGCCGCCGATCGCAAGGTACAGATGCGAGTATTCCTCGGGAAGATGAAGGAATATATTCTCGTCGGGAGCTTTGCAGGCTTCGTCTTCCACCACAAAATGATAGCTGCCGATGACGACACGTTCGCCGTCGATCATGCTGGAAATGCCGTGTGCGACCACATATTCCACCTTGGAATGGCGTTCCTCATGGAGAAGACCGCGCTTTGCCGCCTCTGCAACGACTGCATTTGCGATCGAATGCGGATAATGCTCCTCTAAGCACGCAGCAAGCCGCAGCATTTCCGCTTCATCACGCCCGCCGAACGGGATGACCTGTGCGACCCGCGGCTGTGAATGCGTCAGTGTTCCGGTCTTGTCAAATACGACCGTATCTGCATCGGCGACCGCTTCGAGAAATTTGCCGCCCTTGACGGTAATACCCGATCCGGCGCACTGCCGCATTGCTGACAGGACCGAGATCGGCATGGCAAGCTTCAATGCGCAGGAGAAATCCACCATCAGGATAGACACCGCCTTTGTTGCATTGCGTGTCAGAAGATATGTCAGCAGCGTTCCGCCCAGACACCACGGCACCAGCTTATCCGCAAGATGTGCAGCCTTGCTCTCGGCAGACGATTTCATCTGTTCCGATTCTTCGATCATTTTCACGATGCGGTCATAGCGTCCGCTGCCTGCGGTATTCTCGACCTGTACCGTGCATTCGCCGTCCTCAACTACCGTTCCTGCGTAGACATATGCGCCCTCAGATTTGTGAACAGGCACGGATTCTCCTGTCATAGATGACTGATTTATCATCGCATCGCCTGCGATCACCTTTCCGTCCAGCGGGATCATCGAGCCTGTCCGCACAATAACGCAGTCACCCTTTTGGATCTGTGTGACGGGAACAAGCTGTTCCTGTCCGTCTGCCGTCTGCATCCAGACCTGTTCTACGCCGAGCGACATGGTCCTTGCGAGATCATCGACGGATCTCTTGTGCGTCCATTCATCGAGAATATCACCGATCTTCAGCAGGAACATCACGCTTCCGGCGGTATTGAGATCACGGCGCAGCATCGAGACCGTTATCGCGACAGCGTCGAGCACTTCGACCTCAAGTCTGCCGTGCATCAGACATTTCAGCCCTCTGCGAATATATTTCAGTGCTTTGATGAACGAGATCAGACGGCGTAACGGAAGCGGAAGCAGGAATTTGTGGAGGGCACGCAGCATGACCGCAGATGTCAGCTTTTCTTCGTATTCACGGTTAAGCGCTCTGCCTGTCTGTGCAGGAACAAGCGCTTCCGTTTGCTCATCGTACCTAAAATGTGCGAGTGCAGACAGCACGGTTTTTCGGTCACAGCGGTAATACACGATCACATCGCAGGTGCGGTCAAACACCTGAACTTTAGTGATGCCGCTGACCGCAGACAGCGCATATTCCGCCATATCCGCCTGATGCAGCGTCATGAACTTCTGGCAGAAATGGACACGGATACGTCCTTTTGATTCATGCAGTATCTTACATTTCATTTACAACACCTCACAATAAAACAGACCGCCCGAGAGCGGTCTGCATCCGGTTATTCTTCTGCTGATTCGGGAGCAGCATCCGCAATGACAGCTTCAGCATCGGCAGCGGAACGTTCCGCGTTGATGTCCTTTGCATCGTTCAGGATATCATCGCAGTTTTCACGAACGTTCGTGACAGTTTCCATCACGCAGTCCTTTGCACGAAGGACTGCAGCGGTCGCATTTGTATAGCACTTTTTTGCATCCTTGCTGCTCAGGATCTTGATTCCTGCTGTACCAAACAGCACACCGCCTGCAAACAAACCGAGTTTTGCCCAATGTAAACAGCTCATACAGATCACCTCTTTTTAATTTCGGAGCTTTCACTCCATTTGCTATATTATAGCATAGTAATGATCTGTTTTCTACTCCAAACGGACACGGCGGCGGTATTCTGAGGGCGTACAGCCCATAACGCTGCAAAATGCCGCAGAAAATTTGCTCGCGTTGTCATAACCGCAGGCTCCGGCAATATCAACGATCTTGATGTTAGCTTCGGCTAACTTGTGGGCAGCGAAAAGCATTTTCTCGCTGCGGATATGTGTAAATAACGGAGCGCCGTAAAAACGGCGGTATACCTGCTTGAGCTTTGTAGGAGAAACACCTGCACGGGCTGCAAGAAATGAGATGGTAAAATGCTCCTGTTTATGCTCCATACAAAAGGTAAATGTATTTTCGGCAAGCTGTTGCTCAGCCAAAGTCAGTTCAGTTGTTCTGTGCAAAGAAGGTGTCTGTTCCATATTGCTCCCTTTCCGCTGCATCCGCTTTCGTTCCCGCCGTTTTCAATATGCAGGATATGGGTGCAGCAACGGTATTATCGGTTACGGCAGCATCGCCGCCGCGCCTGTACTGTATAGAATTACCGGCATTTTTGCCGCTGATCGGGTACAAGACCTCTGTTTTCGATATCTGCCGTAAAATGCCCTGTCATATCAGAACCTGTCCACATAGGGTGAATGTACGGATTTTCGGGCATAATTTTGTCGGTGACAATGTAAAATCCGCCGACGGACTGTCGCCCTTCAAGGATTTTTAACGCAGTCAACGGCAAAATTTGACGAAAAGACGTGCGTGAATCCCTATGTGGACAGGTTCTCAAAGTCTCCACGAAGCAGCTTCGCGCCTGCTTTCCACGAATCTGCGGTAGATACCGTCCGACTGCGTAAGCTCATCGTGTGTGCCCTGTTGTGCGATCTTTCCGCCGTCTATGACAATGATCTGATCGGCATTGCGGACGGTTTTCAGCCTGTGTGCTATCATGATAATGGTCTTTTCTCTGGTCAGCGCGTCTATAGCCTTCATCAGGTCTGCTTCATTTTCGGGATCAACATTTGCAGTTGCCTCATCAAGGACTATTATCGAGCGTCCTTCATAATAGCTCTTGCAATAGAGATCCGCTGACGCTCACCGCCCGAAAGATGTCCGCCTGACGAACCGACAACTGTATCATAGCCGTTTTCAAGGCTCATGATAAACTCATGACAGCCGCATCTCCTTGCAGCTTCTTCCACGTCCTTGTCTGTCGCGGACCGGTTCCCGAGGCGGATATTTTCACGGACAGTCATATCAAAGAGGTAATTATCCTGCGAAACATAGGCGATCTTTGGTTATGATCGTCAAGAGGGATATCCCTGATATCCACATCGCCGATAGAAATGCTTCCGCCGCTTGTATCCCACAGGCTTGCGATAAGTCTTGCAACGGTGGATTTGCCGCTGCCGGAAGGTCCGACAAGTGCGATAAATTCGCCCTTATGTATCGTCATGGAAATGCCGTGTATGATCTTCTTGTCATCATATCCGAAGTGGATATCATTAAGCTCAATGTCGCCGCCTTTCATCGTTTTTGTCAGCTTTTCGGGGCGTACCATTTCGGGTGCGTCTATGATATTTCTGACCTCCGTAACGATAGTATCCATCTGCGCGATGTCATCGGAATAGGACATGATACCGAGCAGCGGTTCGATGAGACCGACAGTCAGAATAATGACCGTGATAAAATCGGCTGTACTTATCGTGCCGTGCATGGTCATGATACCTCCGACAGGCAGAACGGAAAGCATTGTCGCAGGCATGATGCACATGGCAAAGGTCATATACACGTTGCATTTTCGCATCCAGTCCACAAAGCTTGCGGCACTTTCTTTAGCGGCGGCAGCGAATTTCTCATAGCTGGACTGTGCCTTGCCGAACACCTTGATGACCTCGATGCCGTTTATGTATTCCGTTGTGACAGCGTTCAGCGCCTTTGTGGCACGGACTGTCCTGCCGTAATTCTCCTCATATCCGAACATCATGAGCATATAGCAGATAAACCCTAACGGCAGCGTGATGAGCGCTGCAAGTCCCAGCTTCCAATTGATAACAAAGGTGTAAATCATTATGATGATCGGAGCGCCGATGCCCGTCGTGAACTCGGGCAGGATATGTGCAAGAGTTGTTTCAATGCTGTCTATACGCTCCACGATCGTGCTTTTCACCGCACCCGACGGCTGACTGATGACATTGCCGAGGGGCATTTTCGCCAGCTTATCAAGAGCCTTTTTGCGTATC
Organism: Ruminococcus sp.; assembly: GCA_024697545.1. GTDB lineage: Bacteria > Bacillota > Clostridia > Oscillospirales > Ruminococcaceae > YE71. The sequence continues at coordinate 20,548 of JAILFN010000026.1, read as the reverse complement.
ACTGCAAGTGTGTGAAATGTCGCAAGGTGTGAATTTGCCGTACTCAGTGCATGAAAGAGCGAGTGTCCCAGCCACAGCGCAAGTATCACAACACAATTGATGATGTATGCGCTTTTATCGGGGCTGCCTGCGAGCAGGTCTTTTACGATCCTTGCAATAAAATAGTACGGCACGATACCGCATAGCATACTTAGCGCCGCAAGTATCACGCTTGCGGTAAACTTTCCTTTCCGCTCACCCGACTGCCTGAGCAGCCAGCCGAATTATCCGTTCTGATCCTTCCCCATTAGATATCCTCCTGTCTGTTACGATAATTCTGCGGTGTTACGCCCATGACATCGCGGAAAGCCGCCGAGAATTTTGAAGCATTGTCATATCCGAGCCGCTGTGCAATGTCAGCGATATTCATTTTCCGATCAGAGATCAGCATTTCCGCTGCCGCTTTCATCTTGTAGCTCTTGAAGTACTGATACACAGGTGTGCCGTATACCGCCTTAAACACCTTTCGCAGTGAGGCAGGCGGCATACCCGATATTTCGGAAAGCTCATCGACCGTGAAAGTCTTATCGAGGCTGCCTGTGATAAGAGTGTGCAGTTGCTTGATCTTAGCGGTCTGGCTTGCCGGGAAATACTGCCGCTGTTCTGATTTTTCAGCGGTGTCAACGGAAGAAAGCAAAAGAAGCAGCTCTGCGATCTTCAACCTGAAAAAATCAAGTCTCATACTCTCAGGCGTATGGTACAGCTGTGAAAAAACCGAATTCAGCTGTTCATTTGTACGGAGCAGGAATTCCTTGTTCTCAGGGCAGAACTTTTTTCCGAGCATATCCGGATCGACCGAAAGAAACGGCATCTCATGTCGGAGCGATCTCTGTGCAGTCTCTTGCATAAACCCTATGGTCATGCCGTGATAGTGGGAAAGCGGCAGCTCTACCTTGCCTGCGTGATGCACTCGCTTGTCTATCCGCAGATCGCCCGCCTTCATATAGTAGCGCTCGCCGAGGGCGTTTTCATGCTCGATGCGTCCCTCTCGGCAGTGGTCTATGCAAAGCACAGTATCCGCATTCTGATACTCCGATACACAGTGCTTCATGTGAAAATCATTATACATCAGATAAATACCGTCAAACACACGGTACATCGTCATGAACCCCTCACCCGATTCATCATCCAGCCGCAGAACACGGCATTCACCCTCGGCAGCGATCTCGTGAACATTAGAGCCGAAGCCGGCTTTATCAAGCGAATCAAAGATATCTCGGTTCATGCGATCCCTGCCTTTTCAAAATGCTTTTTGATCAGACGTTTTCCGGTCAGCCCTTTTCCTTTCATAATTACCTCCAATTTGGTTAGATATAACTAACCTGTTATCGTAAAAATAAGTCTTGTATTCAAGACCATTACATATTATACCACAGACATAAAGATGTTTCAACTCCATTTTGCTTCCCAATGCTCCGTTCTGATAATATTTTGGAATTTGGTATGTTGCAATAGTTCATAGACACCCAAAATAGAAAAACAACTCTCAATATGATATACTGTTAAGTGCTGACAAACAAAATATCATATTGAGAGTTTTTCCATGAATAGTATAGCACAGGAAGCAGGGTTTACTCAGCGGGCAAGCCTGAAAAGACTGAGGTCACACCCGATAACTCTGCGGTCGAAGCTCCTGCAACCAAAGTAACCGCACCCGATAAGGGCGAAAACTTCACTATTACCGATGATGCTCTCGGTGAAGGCGGTGCAAAGGCGAAATTCCGTGCAAATGTCGGTGCTTTTAAGGATAATGCAGGCACGGAAGTGACCACTGATATTATCTTTTTACAGAAGCGTGAGGGCAAGTCTGTTGCTGAAATGTCCGATATTCCCGATTGGGTTCATATCGGTGAAAAGGCTGACGGCGTTCGTGTATCTTACCTTTGATGAAGAATATCACTGCAACAGCGAAAAGGATAAGGAGAATGATACCGATGATTATCAACACCTTAAGCCAACGCTTCGTTTCAGTTTTCATTTTAGACCTTACCTCAAAACGATTTATCGAGCAGCTCAATCCCGTAGTTCTTCACATCACCGTTCACTGCGTCAAATATCCATTCACCAACGCTTCGGTCGTTTCCGAGCTTGTCAAATACATTGGCAGAGATGATCGTATGCTGGGTATTATGGGTTTCTGCATTTTCTCCGCAGCTCCAGATATAAATGCCCACATCGGGGATATTCGTCTGCAAGCCGTTTACCATTTCTTTCAGATCACGCTGGAAGTTATCACCAAGCTCTTTGGTCTTATCCATTTTTCCGCTGTCGATATAGGACTGATACTGCATCAGCGTATCATCACGGTAGGAGCAGTCAAAGAGTATTTTCACGCTGTCACCGCGCTTTTCGTGGAGTGCGGTCAGACTGTCAAGAACGAGGTTGTTTGTGGTCAGCCTGTCTGATATTTCACTCGGAGCTTTCCACAGATCCACAGCCGTTTCGTGCCAGCCGTCATAAAGCAGGAGGGAGCTGTCCACACAGACGGTCACATTTTCAGCGCCGGGAAAACGGTCGATCACATCATCAGCCAACAAGGAGGTCGCAAAACCGCCTGCCGAAAAGCCTGTTACAAGCAGCGCGTCAGGCTCTCCGATATACTGCTTGACCTGTTCTACATAAGCGGAGTAATTGTTGTAACCTGTGTGATACACAGTCTTTTTGCCCTCGTAAGTTCCCGTGCCTGCGTGAAAATCGCCTGTCGCATAGGGGATCACGATAAAGCTCCAGTCCTTGAACGGATTATCCTCCGCTGTGCTGCCGATACCGCCCTGTGCGACAAAGTCCTGTGCCGTCATATTTGTAGCATAGAACTTATTACCGCCCTCGGAAGTCTCAGGAGTGATGCTCACACCGCCGCCGAAGAAATACACGACCACCTTGAGAAACTTGTTATGGAGACTAACCGTTCCCGCAATGAGCTGATCAATATGATGCTTGAGTTTGGTCTTGATAACTGTGAAGTGAAAAATCCTAACAGTAAATGATGTCGATCTATAACAAAATATCATTATCAACAAACATATTTTCCCGAGCGTATGCTCTGCCACCGGGGAGGTCTCGGAGGGGTGCGGGTGTCCGGTGGACACCTCTGCCGAAGGCAGAAGCACCGACCAAGACGACAGCCGAGAAGTCCCCTCTGAGCAGGTAGTACCGCGCAGCCTATGCAAAGCCCGCCTTTAGTCGGGGTTTGTATAGCCAGTGGTGCTACCTGCCTATGCTGCCATTTACGAAGCATGAACTTTTTTAGCCGCGCTTTTTGCGCGGCTGCACCACAATTGAACAGAAACGCACGACAGCGATACCGAAAAGCAGAGTTGCTTGCATGGCGGTAAAATCTGATTTTGAAAAAATCAGATTTTACAAGGATAGTGCAGAGAAAATGAAGGAATGCGACGAGAAAGCGAATGAGATCGATTATGCCGAAGCTATGGGAGTATTCCGAAATGCAACTACCGAGCAACGCTATATATTTGCTTTATCAAAATTTGAAAAGCTGGGTGATTACAAGGATAGTGCCGAGATGGTTCTTGAATGCCGTCAAAAGTCTCGTGAAGCTGCTAATGCGGCTGTCTATGCCGAAGCACTTGAAATTTTTAATTCCCTTGAAGTTGATCTATCAAAACAGCTTGACAAATTCAGCAAAGCAAAAGGCGAATTTGAGAGAATCCGCGGCTACCGTGATTCGGAAGAGAAGATAAAGCAATGCAATGAAAGAATCAAAGAGATTGATAATAAGAAAAATGAAGCAGAAAAAATAGAAAAGCGCAAGGCAATAATGCGACGTACTATTTACGCTTTAGCATCGATAGTGCTTATTACGGGAGGAGTTTATGGTATTAAATGTTACGAGACATTCAAAAAAGATACATATGACAATGCTATTAAAGCGTATGAAGATAATGACATAGAATACACTCTACCCACCAAAAACCAATTTTATAACAGTCATATATTCACGCATTCATCAACAACGATCATTTGACTCCTGCGAGTACCGGAGATGGTTTTCTTGTGATATTTCACCCTGAAACCGAAAGGGAGAAATTTCAGGTAAATATCCATCACGCCCTCGTCCTGAGCGACTATCTTTTCAAGCAGTTCCTTGAACATATCGGTATTTTCAAGATCGAACTCCATGTTTTTCAGCGTGGCGATGTGTCCCTTGACCGCTTCGAGCTGCTTGCGGTTAATGTCTCCTATGTTTTTGCTTTCGTAAATCTTCTTCTGTATTTCCTCTATTTCCTTGTCGTATTTGGTTGTCTGATTCCGTAAGTCGTCCTTTGTTATCAGACCCTCGATCATAAGATCGATAGCTTTTTCTTTCTTCTTGCCGAGCTTTTCTATTTCAGCCTGCAAAGGCTCAATGTCAAACACGATGTTATCCTGCTGGATAGTTTCGATATCATCTTTCAGCGCGGCGATAATATCCTCACGCTGGGTGTCTATATATTCCAGCACATATTGCACACAGACGATGAACACCTTTTCGGACGTATTCGGTATATCGCAGCCGTACTGCCTGCCGTTGGGTTCATAGCGAATGGTCTTTCCATAGACCTGCCTGTTGGTGCAGTGCATGGAATAATAATCTTTCGATTTACAGGAACAGGTGAACTTCGCTCCGCACTTTCCGCAGACGATCTTACCGCTGAACCAATGCTTGTTGGAATGATGCGACCTATTCTTTGTCAGGCTCGCTCTCTTTTCGCGTATCTCCTGAGCCTTTTCAAAAAGCTCCTTTGATATGATACCCTCGTGAGTATCTTCAAGTTCGATCAGCGAGCATTCGGGCTTTTCGTTTTCTGTAGTTTTTACTCTGTTTTTGGTGAGAAAATCTGTAGAATGTGTTCTCCACTGTAAGAGATCACCACAATACTTTGGGTTGTCCAGAATGTGACCGATAGAATCCTGTCTGAATAATCCACCGAATGTTGTACGAAAACCATCTTCATTGAGCCCATTTGCAATACTGATCATTCCTTTGTCCTCATAAACATATTCGTGAAATATCCTTTTTACAATTTCCGCTTCTTCGGGAACAAGTATCAGCTTGCCCTCTTTAATGGTATATCCGAGCAAGCGACCGTTGCCCCAGACATAACCTTTTTCCATACTTCGACGTATGCCCCACTTGACACGCTCGGATATCTTTCGGGATTCCTCCTGAGCCAAAGATGCCATGATCGTCAGACGAAGTTCGCCATCCTTGTCATCTGTGTCGATACCGTCATTCATGAAAATGACGTTGATATTCAGATTTTTCAGCTTTCGGGTGTAGTTGAGGGTATCGACGGTATTACGGGCAAAACGGCTGACTTCTTTTGTAAGTACAGTATCGATCATTCCACGCTCGCAGTCGGATATCATTTTATTAAACCCTTCACGATGCGCGGTAGATGTTCCTGTAATACCTTCGTCGTAATAAATGTCGATGAGTTCCCAATCGAAGTGATCTTTTATGTACTCCTCGAAGAATTGACGCTGAGCCGTCAAAGAGTGGATCTGATCACTTTGGTCTGTACTGACGCGGCAGTAAGCTGCTACTCTTTTCTTTCTATACATTGTACCTCCTCTCCCCATATATTTAGGGGAAAACTTTCCCCCTCTGCTATTTTAATTTTACACTTTAAAGCACAAAATGTCAAGTTCTATTTTGGATTTTTTGTATATGAATATATGAAACAGAGTGATCAAACAGTTAGAAATAACAGAGGGGAAACCATCTTTTGTTCTTATGATGCAGGGCGGTCGTTGTTTTTATCGGTATTCATGTCGATCAGTCTTTCAAGCTGGCTGTCTGTGAGCAGCCCCTGCTTGTGGAAAGCCTTGTAATAGCCTATCTTCATAGCGCGGATAAACGCCTGACGGCTCTCCTCTGATATTTCAAACTTAGCCGCTACGGGCTTGTTGTTTTCGTTTTCTGTTGTTTCTATATTTCTATTCAAATATTGTTACCTCCAAGTTTCAGATTGTTATATAGCATTCATGAAGATAGAATTAATTTTGCTATTCATTTTTTATCAGTCCCTTCTATATGAAATATGATCTGAATGTTGACGGTGTCGAGATGGTATGATATAATTAGATATATCCGTAAACGATTACCGTTTACACTTTTGAAATAAATATCACGTCGTATCTCCCGAAACGTCACCCGACTTATTCATACTGTCGGAAACAGTTGCGGCACCAGCATCAGTATCCGCCTCACTTGCATTAACCGCTTCCTCTTTCTTCGGCTTGTCCGCTGACCCGCCGAACACTTTATCCAACTCGGCAAGTGCGTCGGCAAATGGCAGGTTCTTCTTCTCACCCTCGACATATTCCAATATGGTCTTGTCTGAGAAAATGAGATCGAGTTCTTCCTCCAGCTTGTCCGCCGAGATAGTCCAGCCGAAATATCTGACAGCGACTCTGCCGATCTCGATCAGAGTATAGTTTGTGATGCCCAGCTCTTTCTCGACATCTCTAAGCTGTGTATCGAACATGCTGCGCTTCGTCTTAATAGCAGCCTGCGCCTTTTCGATACTCTTTTTCGTGATGGATATATCTTTAATGAGCCTTGTGAGCTCCTGCTTATTCTGTGTCATATAATTTCCCTTTCAAATTCAAAATTTAGTTTTACAATTTAGAAACATCTGCTTAATACATTTGAACAACTATATTATTGCCGGAATCTCATACTCCTGTATCAAAACAGCGTTCAGCGGCGAGGCTTGTTCTTCTTAGGTTCTGACTTCTCCTGCTTCTTCTCCACTGCTGGCTTATCGAAGTCGGGCAGTTCCTTGAATCCTTTCTTGTCCACCATAAACGCTCGCCCCTCAACTTTGATCACGAACCCGACATAAATACTTTTGTTGGTATCATAGATGCTTTGCAGCCGCTGATAAATGCTCTCACCCTCGGTATCATACCAACTGCCCTCAGCCACCTTTCCATACTCCGCAGCACTCGGCACAGCTCGGTGCTCAACGTAATCCATATATCTGTCGTTGGTCGGAATATAGATCTCATACTTCTGCTCCTGCAAATGCCGCAGCTTGTCCTTCTCCTGCTCCGTCATTCGAGCTTTGACCTCGCTGACCATGCGGCTGATGTAGTCACCCGATGATGATTCATTGAAGGTATCCATAATGCTCTTGTAGTCGCGTTCCTGTAGATGCAGTTTCGTAAGCATATCGCTGTACTGCTCGATTTGGAACGCTTCGACCTCGCCAGCCCGTATCTTGTTTTCTATTTCAGATATCTTCTTCCTGACGGCGGACAGCTTACCCTCGACTTCACCTATAGAAGTAATCTGCTCGGAGTTGATGATTTTGAGCTGATGGTTCAGAGCATACAAGTCATCTTGTACCCCTCTCACGAATTTCAGCTTGCGTGTTTCATGACTAAACTCCTGCATGACATCGTCGATTATCTCGTCAAGCGACTTGGGCGGCTGGCGGTTTGCGATACTCTTTTCAATTCTTCTCGCAAGGCGCGATTCCTCATACCTCGCTCCAAGAGTTTTCAGACGGACGGCTCTCCCTTGGTCTGGTGCTTTCACTGATATGAATTTACCGCGCTTGATAGTGTAGCCTTGCCCTTCGAGAACCGAAAGTAGTTCATTGAGCGAAGCGGCTGACTCCACCAGCATATCAATGCGGACTCTGATTCGTTCTTTCCAAGAATCCCCCAGCCTGCGATGAAGCCATTCTCCGTATGACATTGAGTTCGGTTCGTGGTCGGGCTGCGCACGAAGCTGTTCCATAATACCGATACCATGCTCCCGGCAGATACCGTCCGAAGCGTGGCGGATATCCCACAGCGTTTTCCATTTGCTGTTGAACTTTTTTCCCGAAAGGCTGTAAGGGCATAGTAACACATGGTTATGAATATGGTCTTTGTCTGTGTGGGTGCAGACCATCGCCTGATAATCCTCACCGAAAGCACGTCGCACCCACTCAATACCAATAGCGTGTGCTTCCTCCGCAGAACACTCTCCGTGAGCAAATGACTGAATGAGGTGGAACGCCTTGACAGGCTTATCACCTTTGGTCGGCGGCTTAGCGTTGAACTTCCTGCGCGAGTATCTTTCGTAGGTCATAGCGAGCTGCTGCATGGCGGTGTCAACGTCCGTTTCAAGGTTCAGCCCCGTGACGAGCGTTCGCTCTGCCGTTTTTTCGGGATTCATTATGTAGAGCAGCCGAGCGCGGACTGTATAGTGGATAGGTAGGCTCTTGATGTACGGCGTAGTTCGTCCCTCCATTTCAACAACTTCTCTAAATCTTCCTGCGTGATATATTCGGTGACGTTTGCGCGGTGCGCGATCTGATTAACGTTCCCTCCGACACGTCCAAGAGCAGCCAGCAGGTCACTGGACATCTTCGCATCAACATTCACGATCTTACCATGCAGCGCCATGTACTTGATGTATGTAGCGGTCTTCATGTGGCACTCGTCAGCTCTCTCTTTAACTTCTTTCCACTCGTCATTGGTGAATGACAAATGTTTATACGTTCTTCCTTCGACTTTGATATTATCGACCTCCTTGATGATGTTGTGTCGGATGTTCGGTTCAAAAAGGGTCAGGGTTCCCTTTTAGCCAATTCTGCCGCGCAGCAGAATTGGAAATATTTAGGCGACAAAGCATATGCTTTGTCAATGCTTGCAAGAATTAAAACGAATACTCCCACGCCCAGCCGTCCTCGGCAGAGGTACACGAAAATTGAAATCATTATGATACACCGAAGTGCTGCGCCTGCGGCATTATGGCAAAAATAAATCATTACGTTTGATGTAAACCCTTGATAAAACAACCACTCAGATACGGCGAAGTATATCTGAACAGGTCGATCAAAGAAGCTGGCGAGACTCCCGATTGATATTTCAAAAGGCGTAAATCGGTTCGTCATATTTTTGATTGCACAGTTTCACAGAACATAAATTCATCGATGTTAAAGTATGGTGACAATTCTTGCAAACGTGCTTTTGAGCATGGTGGTATTTATATACTTATACTGACATAAGTCATAACTCCTTTCGATAGTATAGTGATGGCTCGGCAAAGGTACTTTTGCGCCCTGTACTTGGTTTGGTGTCAAACAGATTATGGACTAATGGTGAGCACCTCTCTTTGATTGGTTCGGTTGGAATGACGAATGCGGTACTTCATCTGCCTCAGGCGAAACGGCTGAGAAGTGAGTGTGTTGATTATTGCTGTCGAATAGATTGTGATAGATTTTTACATTTTGATTATACCCTTCATAAGGTAGGAAACGGCAGAGCACTTTTTTCTGGTCTGTCGAGAGAGTTTTAATAAAGTTTGTGAGAATCGTTCGTTAGGGTATGTCGCAAGGAAACATTTGACAGCGGATTGCACAGGTGGTGGGTGCTGTTGATGCGCTTACTTCCTATGGCAAAATGAAATGCAAGTGCCTTTCGTTGCAGTCCACTATACCACAAATTCTCCGATTTGTCATTGAGCGAAAAAGGAGCGGAAAAGGATTAATTTTGTGATGTAAAAACCATTGATACCCCAAATCGCATCGGCTACCGCAGTTGCTTGATAGTATGACTATCAAAAGTTCGATTATCGTTCTGAAAATCATCAGCTTACAACAGCTCCCCTAAGTATGCACATTTGGAGCCCTTTTTCGGTACACCTCCGAAGCAACTTCGGAGCCTTAAACATATTCTTTCAACATCAAGGGATTGCTCACAATGATACTGCACAGAAGAACAACATCTTTCGGAGGTTATAAAAATGATACAGGAAATCTTTTCAGGAGCGAATTATGGGTGCGGGTCTATGAGGAAATCGATGAACCGTAGCGCTTGATGAGGACCAGCAGAATTACGTTATCGGCAGACTTATCAAGGGTGAAGGCTATCCGGCGAATGCAATAGATAAAGCCAAGTGGGAGCTTTATCATGTGGCTGGGTTCAGGGAGAATCTGAACACACGGGTGCTGTTCAGGATGTGCCGCGATGATGGTCTGTGATAGTTATAGCCGCACGGTCACTCTAACCGAAACTGAACAAGTAATGTCACCTCCGTTCACGGGTATAGTCGCGGTGCAAAAAATATTTTTTCGCGGGAATTATGATGATCTCTATATATACCTAGGATTCAGCCCGTAAAGTTAAGGCAGACACGAGTTCGTTCACAAAATATTTAGATTTATGCCTTTTCACGCCTCTGAAACGACCCTTCTCATAAGTTCATACAGAAATCGCGATTTTTGTAACCGGATTTCGGGGCTTTCTGCAATTGTTTACAAAATATTAAGAATCGACCCTGCATCAGCAAAGTATTTTTATCGTGAATAGTTATAATGTTGCCCCTCTATAATCAGTAGATCCGATAAATCGTTGCTAAGAGGAACCTCCTTTTTATCCAATTGATGGCGTGGATATCAGGTTCAGAGCGCAAGGAAGATTTATGGTGTTTTTTGTTGGTTTACTCTTGAAAACCAAACAAAAAAATGTTATAATAATATAAATAATTATCTGGAGGTCAAAGCCATGATTACAGGTGAGCTTAAGAATAAAATAGACGGTATCTGGGATATATTCTGGTCGAGCGGCATGACTAATCCGCTGACTGTTATAGAACAGATCACTTACCTCATGTTTATAAAGATACTCGACGATAACGAGCTGAAAAAAGAATCCAATGCGGCTGCTTTCGATATGCCGGTAGCTGACCCTATATTTGATGAGGAACATCAGACCTGCCGCTGGCACAAGTTCAGGCACTATGAAGCCGAGGCTATGTTCAAGAACATGACCGACAAGGTGTTCCCGTTTATCAAAGAAGAACTTCACGCGGGCAAGGATACCGCTTTTGCGAAGTATATGAAGGACGCTATCTTCCTTGTGCCGACTGCCCGCGTGCTTGTGCGAGTAGTCGATGCGCTGGACAGCCTTGACCTCAACAACAAGGACATTATGGGCGATGTTTATGAGTACCTGCTTTCGCAGATAGCGCAGAGCGGCACTAACGGACAGTTCCGCACACCGAGACATATCATCAAAATGATGGTCGAGCTTATGAAGCCTAATCTCGATGATGTTATCTGCGACCCGGCTATGGGTTCGGCGGGATTTATCTGCGAGGCGGCTAGGTTCATTTCCGAGAATTACAAGACCGAGCTTATGAAAACTGAGAACAAGAAGCATTACACGACCACCATGTTCTCAGGCTTTGACACCGATCAGACCATGCTTCGTATCGGTGCGATGAATATGATGCTGCACGGGGTCGAGGCTCCGCACATCACATGGCAGGATTCGCTTTCGGAGGATAACACCCACCGTGAGGAATACTCGCTTATCATGGCAAATCCGCCTTTCACGGGCAGCCTTGACAAGGAAACTATCTCGAAAGACCTGACCGCCATCGCTCCCACAAAAAAGACCGAGCTTCTTTTCATGGCGCTGTTCCTGAAATCGCTGAAAGTGGGCGGCAGATGTGCTTCTATCGTTCCAGACGGTGTGCTGTTCGGGTCGAGCAAGGCTCACAAGGCTCTGCGCAAGGAGCTTGTGGAAAACAACCGCCTTGAAGCAGTCATTTCGATGCCCAGCGGTGTTTTCAAGCCTTATGCGGGCGTTTCGACTGCTATTGTTATCTTCACGAAAACAGGCGGCGGTGGAACGGACAACGTCTGGTTCTATGACATGAAAGCCGACGGTTTCAGCCTTGACGACAAGCGCAGCCCCATTGAGCAGAACGACATTCCCGACATTATTGCACGTTTCGGCAATCTTGAAGGCGAAAAGGACAGGGAGCGCACCGAGCAGAGCTTTTTCGTGCCTAAGTCGGAGATCGCTGACAACGATTATGACCTGTCTATCAATAAGTATAAGAAGACAGAGTATATTCCTATTGAGTACCCGCCCACCGAGGAGATCATGGCAGAGCTTGAAAGCCTGAACGCGCAGGTTGTTGCCGAAATGGCAGAGCTGAAAAAACTGCTGGGCTGAGACAGCCTAAAACAAAATGAAAGGAAAACAGACCCGGACAAATTCGGGTTTGAAGGTATGATATCTTGAATTACATCAACCTTATTGATGTTTGCAATATCAATATGGGGCAATCACCCGATTCTAAAAGCTATAATGATAACTGTGACGGTATTCCGTTTTTTCAAGGAAATGCGGACTTCGGTGAAAGATATCCAGTTACAAGAGTTTGGTGCAGTGCTCCTACTAAAATTGCAAACCCTAATGATATTCTGATATCTGTCAGAGCACCGATAGGTGCATTGAATTTTGCAAGAGAAAGATGTTGCATAGGGCGTGGTTTAGCTGCGATAACGCCAGATACAAGCAAGGTCTCTATTGAGTTTATCTATTGGCTACTCAAAGGGAAAACAGCAGAACTAAACATCAAAGGAACAGGAAGCACATTTAAAGCAATCAGTCGGAAGGTTTTAGAAGAAACGAAAGTCCCCGACATTCCATTAGATCAGCAACTACAGTATGCAGCTATATTGGAAAAAAACTATGCTATCATTAATGACCGCAAGCAGCAACTCTTGAAGCTTGACGAGCTTGTCAAAGCCCGATTTGTGGAGATGTTTGGAGATATTGAAGATAAACGAACCATAGCGGAGATATGTTCTATTATTACAGACGGAACGCATCAACCACCAAAATTTGTAGAAAATGGTATACCATTCCTTTTTGTATCCAATATCGTAACAAATGAAATCACGTATAATGCTGAAAGATTCATCTCAGAAGAGACATATAACGAGCTTTACAAACGGACTCCTATAGAAATAGGCGATATTGTTTTATCAACCGTTGGCTCTTATGGGCATCCTGCTGTTGTTAAATCAAACAAGCGGTTTCTGTTTCAACGCCATATTGCTTACTTAAAGCCGATTTCAAGCGTTGCAAACTCAGTATATTTACATGGTGCAATTCTCTCAAATGATGTACAACGCCAGATAGATGAGAGGGTTAAGGGCATTGCTCAGAAGACATTGAATCTCTCGGAAATCAGAAAGGTCATTGTCCCAATCCCTTCACTTGAAACTCAAGAGCAATTCGCCGCCTTCGTAGAACAGACCGACAAATCAAAAGTTGCAGTGCAGAAGGCGCTTGATGAGGCGCAGCTGCTGTTTGATAGTTTGATGCAGGAGTATTTTGGGTGATTTGGTATGAAAAGAGATATTATAGCTTTTATAAGAATAGCGAAAAAAGATTATCAGGAGAAGATATATAAAACTGGACAGTTCTTTATGAATACTTCAGAATATTTCCGTGAAATGGCTCAAAAAGATAATTCTGGTCTTGTCGGAGATATTCATGAAACATCATTTCCTCGAAACTATGTTATCAACGCAAGTGGATTAGAACTGCGTGCATTTGATGAAAGTGACGATGATTGTCAAGCATTGGCTTTAGGATTAAACACTTGTATTTTCTGCTTTTATGCGATAACTCCTGAAATGTGCAAAGAAAAAGATGGTGCTTTATATTTTTCTGTCCCGGCTGATACAATTAAGGGTATAGTCGGTAATGATGACCCTAAACTATATGAGATAGTTCTTTTCTCAAATCCTATTAAACTTCTTAATATGCTCAACGATAAGATTGATTCTATGAATCTTTATCATAAAGACGGTATTGTTACATATGATGATCATTTATTTGATATTGATAAATCATTAATGGTTACAGATATCAATAGCTTTGGGACGGAACTTTGTTTCCATAAATGCCGTAAGTTTTCTAATCAGAATGAATATAGAATTGTTATAGTAAACGATTCTAATAGCGCAAGAGATGACATTATAATAGGCAAATTAGATACCTCTGAATACAGAACATTTATTGTTCCGAGCGTTGATACAGATATAATTATCAGAATCTCATAAATAATTGGTCGCAGGGATGTTGGTACACTAAAAAGAAAGAGGTATACCAGCATGGAAGAAAAAATTGTGACCATACTTAACGAAATGGCAGAGTATCTGAATATCAGTCAGATGAAGAAACTGCAAGAGGTAATGCTGAAAACATTTGCAGAGAACTCACCCGAAAAGACTGAGATCAGCAACAGCGATTATGTGAAAATGTTCCTTGATGCGAAGAAGATCGAGGGTTGCTCCAAACGCACTATCGAGTATTATCAAAAGACTATCGAGCACCTTATCGGCACCGTGACAACTCCCGTGCGGAAGATCACTACCGAGGAAATGCGCGAATATCTGGCTGAGTATCAGAAACGAGGCGGCTGTTCAAATGTGACTGTTGACAATATCCGCCGCAACATTTCCAGCTTTTTCTCGTGGCTCGAAGAGGAGGACTATATCCTCAAAAGCCCGATGAAACGCATACATAAAATCAAAACTAAGACTGTGGTCAAAAGCGTTATTTCCGATGAAACTATCGAAAAGCTCCGTGACTGCTGTACAGAGATAAGAGACCTCGCAATGATTGACCTGCTCTATTCTACGGGTATGCGTGTCGGTGAACTTGTCCGCCTGAACCGTGATGACATAAATCTGGAGTACCGGGAATGTATCGTGTATGGCAAGGGTGACAAGGAACGCCGCGTCTATTTTGATGCGAAGGCTAAGGTTCATCTGAAAGAATATCTTGACAGCAGAACTGACGATAATGCTGCACTGTTCGTTACTCTCAATTCTCCGCATAAGCGGCTGAAAATCAGTGGTGTGGAGATCCGTATCCGAGAACTTGGCAGGAGTGTTTCTGCCGAGCGCATTCACCCGCATAAATTCCGGCGAACTATGGCGACCCGAGCCATTGACAAGGGTATGCCTATCGAACAGGTGCAGAAAATCCTCGGACATTCCCAGATTGACACAACTATGCAGTATGCAATGGTAAATCAAACCAACGTGAAGAACTCACATCAGAAGATATTGGGGTGATATACAAATTCGGGTTTGTGGCTGTAAAGCAAATGAAAATACAGACTATTCATGACATAAACGAATATGTTGGAACAACCATAAATCCATTAAATTCGCCAGATACCATATATGAGTTATATAGTGTTCCAAGTTTTGATTTAGATTATCCAGAAGTATTGCATGGAAATGAGATTGGTTCTTCAAAAGTAACAGTTGAAGAAAATGATATATTAGTTTGTAAAATCAATCCACGAATAAATCGTGTTTGGATTGTCAAGCATCATACAAAACATCAACTTATCGCCTCATCTGAATGGGTGATTATAAGAAGTCCAAAAAACGATGCAAGATATTTATGTTATTATTTTCAATCCCCTGCATTTAGGACTTTAATTAACTCAGGATTAACTGGAATAGGCGGTTCCCTTACAAGAGCACAGCCTAAGCAAATTGCAAAGTACCCTGTCCCACTTCCAGGAATTGAAACACAGCAATGTATTGCTGACACCCTCGACAAACTCCAATCCATAATTACCCACCGCAAACAGCAGCTTGAAAAGCTGGACGAGCTTGTAAAAGCCCGATTTGTGGAGATGTTTGGAGATCCGGTAACTAACCCTATGGGGTGGGATATAGTTAATATATCTGAGGTAATAAGTGGAAAAGTGTCAAATGGTTTCTTTGCAAAACGTGACGAGTATTGCGATGATGGAAATGTTGGTATTCTTGGCGTTGTGAATGTCGTCAATAGAATGTATTCCAATATTGTGGCACTTCCAAGAACCAATGCAACTGATAAGGATATAGAAAAGTATGAAGTCAAGTATGGAGATATGCTATTTTGTAGATCTTCTTTAGTGGCAGAAGGTATTGGCAAAGCATCAATTGTTCCAGAAGATGCTTCAAAAAAGATTCTGTTTGAATGTCATGTTATTCGGCTACCACTTGATTTGAACAAGTGTGTTCCCGAATTTATGCAGGTACAGTCAACAACAGGTTTTTTTAGGAATCAAGTAATATCACAATCAAAAACTGCAACAATGACTACTATTGGACAAGACGGGATACTCAAAACAAATATAATTTTGCCACCAATCGAGAGGCAGTATTCATTTTATGATTTTATCAAACAAACCAATAAATCAAAATTTATCGCTAATCATATGAATAAAGAATATAAAACAAATGGGGTGTTAAAATGAACTTTGATTACTTAAAACAGATTCCTAAAATGAATAAGCTCGCGCGTTATTGCAACGATGCCGAAGCTCTTGTTTATTCAAGGGCTTATCTCAGCGGTATGTCATCACGGCAGGCTCTGGAATACCTTATCAAGCATATTTTCGCCTCAAAGATAGAAAATGCCGATAACAGAAGCATTTATGATATGGTAAGCGATCAGCGGTTTATTGATCTGATCGATGACAGATACACCATGAACGTTATTCACTACGTCCGTAAAATGGGTAATGTTGCAAATCATACCGGCGAGCTGACAGTGCGTGAGGCTATTGATGTACTTGAAAATCTTCATTTCTTTGTCGGTGAGATGATGCTGCGCTTCGGTCTGGCAGAAGATTATCCGGAGTTTGTTACGCCGCAGAAAAAATCCAAGTCTGCGCCCGCACAGGAAAAGCCTGCCGCAAAGCACGAAAAAATAGTTGCAGAACCAGAGGTAGTGGCAGAGTTCGCACAGCGTATGCGCAAAACGGTCTTTGATACTACTCACGGCAGAAATGAAGAAGCAAACAAAAAGCTTTTTGTCCGTGCATCGCTGCGGGAATCCAATTGGAAAACCGTCGGCACGGATAATCAGCTTCTGCCTTGCTGTGCATCGCTTAACTGCGTTATCGACGATTCCGGTGAGATGATCGATTATATTCTAAACGGACGTGATAACAAGCCGCTTGCGATAATCGAAGAAACCGAAACTAAGAAAAATCCCGTTGCCGGCAGAGCAAAGGCGAACAAGGTCGCTGCGTTGCTTGAAAAGAAATACGGTTATAAGCCAATAGTTTATTATACCGACGGTTATCATATCTACTGCATAGATCAGCTTGGTTTTCCTGCAAGACGAGTGTTTGATTTTCATACTATAGATGAACTCGAACTGCTCAAACTGCGCCGCGACATACGCACAGACCTTTCAGACATTATAATTGACGAAAACATTACTAACCGCTATTATCAGAAAGATGCGATAAAAGCGGTGTGTTCTGCGTTCTCGCAAAACCGTCGCAGAAGCCTTATTGTTATGGCTACCGGTACCGGCAAGACCCGTGTATCTATTTCAACCGTCGATGTTCTGATGAAGGCGAACTGGGTAAAGAATGTTCTTTTCCTTGCCGACAGGACAAGCCTTGTAAAACAGGCGCACAAGAATTTCAATAAACTGCTGCCGAATGTAACTACTTCAATTTATACCGGTGGAAGCATTAACCGTGACGGAAATGCAAGAGTCATTTTCTCGACCTATCAGACTATGATAAACCTGATAGATGACGAAACAAAGGAATTTGGCATAGGCAGATTTGACCTAATCATAATCGATGAGGCACACCGTTCTATATTTAAGAAATATGGAGCGCTGTTCCACTATTTTGATGCACTGATGATGGGACTTACTGCAACTCCGAGAAGTGAGGAAAACAAAAGCACATACGACGTTTTTCAGCTGCCTAACAACTCTCCCGATATGGCTTACGAGCTTGAACAGGCGATTGCAGATAAGTATCTGGTGGGATTCAGTATTCTTGACAAGACCACCGAAGCGATGAAGCGCGGCATAAAATACGATGATCTCACCGATGAGCAGAAAGCGCAGTTTGAGGAAGAATTTACCCCCGAGGATTCCTCTGAGATAGATTTCACAGGTGCGGAAATAGATGCCGCACAGATCGGTAGGCGTGTCATTAATATCGGAACTATTGACGCAATGCTTGGCGATCTTATGAAAAACGGCATCAAGATTGATGGTGGCGATAAGCTCGGAAAGACTATGATCTTTGCAAGCAGTCATATTGAAGCTGTTAAGATTGTTGAAAGGTTCAATCATCTCTATCAAAATCTCGGCAGCGATTTCTGTGTTCTGATAGACAGCCATGTTGAGAACAGTGACAATCTGATCGAACTGCTCGAACAGCGTGACAGTATGCCACAGATAGCTGTCAGCGTGGATATGCTCGATACCGGTATTGATGTCCCCGATATTCTTAACTTGGTGTTCTTCAAGCCTGTAAAATCAAAGATCAAATTCTTGCAGATGATAGGCAGGGGTACACGTCTTTCGCCTGATATTTTTGGTCCGGGAGAAGACAAGCGCGGATTCCTTATATTTGATTATTTCGATAATTTCGGATATTTCAATACTCACGGAAACTGGTCGAAAATGGATGGCGATACAAAAGGATCCGTGATCCATTCGCAGAGCTACAACATTAACAAGCGCAGACTGAGTATTCTTAAAAATTTGCAGGAGGCTAAGAAGCTCACCGCTTTTGAAACCAAATACAAGACAGAGCTGCACGATCATTTTGTTGCAGAGCTCCGTTCACTCAACAATGACGCAGTTGAAGTTCAGTATAATATGGCTTTTGTAAGCAAATACAGAACTGCCGAAAGCTGGGACAGCATTACCGAAACCTCTGAGCGAGAGATTCAGGAACATATTTTAGCACTTATTCCCTCCGAAAAAGCACATATGAAGGTCAAGAGCTTTGATCTTCTCATGTATGTTGTTGAGGACGAATACAGAAAGAAAATCGAAGAAGGAAAAGACCCTCTGAAAATCAGAAACGGCTTTGTGAATGTATCGGCAGAAATATCCGCGAGAATGAAAGAGCTGTTAAAGCTCAGAACTATCCCGGATATAGTAAAGAACGAACAGCTAATACAGGACATGACCGACTGCAATTTCCTTTATGATAATTTCTCGCTTGAAAAAACGGAAAAGATTCGTTTGCAGCTGAGAAATCTGATGCAGTATCTTCCGAATAAGAAGAATTACTGGATAGTCGATATTCCCGATAAAATAGCTGATGACGGCAATACCGGTGATGCTCCGCAGAAAACGTATGCCGAAAAGGCTATGGAGTATATTCAGTCTTCCGGAAACCCGTCGCTTGCAAAGATCAGAAATCTCGATATGCTGACAGACGATGAAAAAACTGAACTTACCGACGTATTTACGAATCAACTCGGTACCGCGGCGGATCTCAGCACATGGTCAGGCGGAAAATCTCTGCTGATATGGCTGAGGCTTCAGGTCGGTATCGCAGATGAGGCTGTTCAGACTAAATTTGCTTCTATACTGAATGATCCTACACTTGATGAAATGCAAAAAAGCTACATACAGCAAATAATCGACTACGCAAAAACGAACGGAGATATTACGTTTATGGACTTGCAGCAGGTGAGCCCGTTCTGTGATTATGTTATTACTGATCTGTTTGGTGATAAGCTGATGCTCATAAAAAATCTTGTAAACGGTCTGCATAAGCCTGTGCAGTAAAAGGAGACAGCATTGGAAATTCTTGAAATACTTAAAAACAACAGCAGCGATCTTATACCCGAGGACATAGCACTTTTCAAAACTGAGCTTGCGGTAGGAACCTATACCGAAGACTATAAGAAACAGTGTTATGAGCTTATTGACAGGTATGAAAGCTGGAATAAGGCTGACGAAAAGGATAAATGTACTAAAAAAACCTCCGATATTCCCGGTATGAATATTTCTGATATAGCACCAAAAGGCAGTGCGCCCAAGCTTTCTTTTTCAGATCAGTTTAAGGCAGATCTGAATGTTATGCGGCTTTCAAATACCTATAAATCGAGTTTTCGTGCATACATAAAGTCTCACAATGAGTTTGACGAAACCTTTATTGACCATAACTTTTCTCTTTTTGACGCACATGAACTTGAAGCGATAGTATCGGAGCTTCCTTTGAGTGAGGCATTCCTTGACAAATACTTTTCAGCGTTGGATAATGATAAGATCGCACGCTATCAGCTTTTTTCGGAAAGCTTTTTCAAAAAGCATTTTGTCGAATTTGATGCAGAAACAGTGCTGACAAAGGGCAGAAATGAATGGCGTAAAAAAGAGAACCGCTCAAAGCAGCTTGATGTTTTTCTGAGATTAAAGGGAGTGAATTATTAAGTGATAACGATAAATGAAGCCAAAAGGCTTGTCAAAAGAGCGTTGCTCGCAAATATCGTGAGTGAGAAAAAAGACCTTGCGATCACTCCGCTGATCTCCGGAAAACACGGTATCGGTAAGTCGCAGATGATAAAGTCTATAGCGGACGATCTCAGCGGAGTGTGCATAACCATTGAGGGCGGAACGCTCAAAGAGGGCGAGATAACCGGTCTGCCTTATCAGTACAAGGACGAGGAAGGCGGAGTGAAATTCCGCTTTCTGCCCTATTATGCGGTTGAGCGCATACAGAACGAGCAAAAGCGTATTTTTCTCAAAGCTGGCGGCAGCCCCGACATTTCGGAGCTTTCGGGCGACGAGAATAAATACGCGCTTGAAGATATATCCCCCGCGCAGAAGCTCGGAATGCTCAAAACGGGCGAAATAAAGCCAGTCATCATATTCATTGATGAAATAAACCGCACTGAAAACTCGGTATATA
>JAILFN010000025.1 GCA_024697545.1 Ruminococcus sp. | reverse complement strand
AAAGGGTGCTTTTTTTGTTAGTATGTGTATGCCCCATTCCCAAAAATAACAAAGAGGTTTAGGGAGAGTCCAGAGAACCCCTTCTCCAAAAGGGGTTCTCTGGCAGGGGTTTGGGGACAGAGTCCCCAAAAGCTATGCACTGCCTCGTGTAGAAGCACTTACTCCTTGCCGTTCCAGCAGTAGGTGCAGAGTTTGCAGTGGTCGATGCCTGTGACGGAGTCGAGCATATCGTCAAGGCGGTGGAAGCGGAGGCTTGTGAATTTAAGCTGTTTTCTTATCTCCTCGACCATAGCGGCGTAATTTGCGCTGTCGGGGTTAGCGTAATCAGCGAGTGTTTCGGGGCTTACCTTATCGCCCTCGCGGTCAGCGATAACGCGGCGGGTAATAAGATCCATCTCGGAGCTGGAGCGGGAGAAGTTCAGGTACTTGCAGCCGTAAAGCAGCGGCGGACAGGCAGGTCTGATATGTACTTCCTTAGCGCCCGACTGGAAGAGATATTCGGTAGTCTCTCTCATCTGAGTACCGCGAACGATGCTGTCGTCGATAAGCAGCAGGCTCTTGTCCTTGATAAGGCTCTGAACAGGCAGCAGCTTCATACGCGCGATGCGGTTGCGCTGAGTCTGGTTGGGAGGCATAAAGGATCTCGGCCAGGTGGGGGTGTACTTGATAAAGGGTCTTGAGAAGGGTATCTTTGAGTAGTTGGAGTAACCGATAGCGTGTGCGATACCCGAATCGGGAACGCCTGCCACGAGGTCGGGGCGTGCGTCGTCGCGCTTTGCAAGAGCAGCGCCGCAGTTGTAACGCATATCCTCAACGCTCACGCCCTCGTAAGATGAGGAGGGGTAGCCGTAATATACCCAAAGGAACGTGCATATCTTCATCTCCTCACGCGGGGGAGCGATGTTTATAACAGTCTCGGGAGTAAGCAGAACTATCTCACATGGACCCAGCTCGCGGTAATGAGTGTAGCCGAGGTTGAGGTAAGAGAAGCTCTCAAATGCGGCGCAGTAGCCGCTCTCGCTCTTGCCGATAACGCACGGAGTTCTGCCGTACTTATCTCTTGCGGCGTAGATGCCCTGTTTTGTCATGATGAGCATTGTCATTGAGCCGTCTATAAGCTCCTGAGCGTAGCGGATACCCTCTACGATGCTCTCCTTCTGGTTGATGATGGCAGCGACCATTTCGGTAGCATTGACTTCGCCGCCGCTCATCTCGAAGAAATGCAGGTGGCTGTTGTCAAACAGCTTTTCGAGTATCTCCTCGGTGTTGTTTATCTTGCCGACGGTAGTTATCGCATATGTGCCGACCTTTGAGCGTATCAGCAGCGGCTGAGCTTCATAGTCGGAGATGCAGCCGATGCCCATGTTACCCTTCATAGAGTTGACATCGCTTGCGAATTTGGTGCGGAAAGGGGAATTCTCGATATTGTGTATCGCTCTGTCAAATCCCTTGTCCTCGTCGTACATTACCATACCGGCACGGCGGGTGCCGAGATGGGAGTGATAGTCGGTGCCGTAGAAGACATCGAACACGGTATTATCTCTGTCCTTACCGACTGCTCCGAAAAAACCACCCATTAACAAACGCTCCTTCCGAAAAATAGGATAATGATCTATTATTGATACTGTCATGCAGCCCGCTCTTCGAGCCGCAGACCAACAAATAATATTATATACCAAAATACTTGTCAATTCAAGTCAGATGTATGTTTTTTTATAATTTTTTTACATCAGTTATCATACCTCGGCAGCCTCTGCGGGCTCGTCCGTCAGCTCTGCCGAAGCTTCCTCGGCAGCGGGGGGATCTTCATTCGGCGGGGCGGGGGGCTTTTTATCGCCGGGAAGCAGGTCGTCCCTGCCGTTTTTGTGCAGGCGGTAGTAGATGACCTTGCGCAGGATATCATAGATAACGGCAAATATCGGCACGCCGAGCAGCATACCCATGAATCCGAAAAGCCTTCCGAAGAGAAGTATCGCAAACAGCACCCAGAATGCCGACAGATTTATATTGCTGCCCATGCACTTGGGTCCTAAGATATTGCCGTCGAACTGCTGTAGTATCAGTATGAATATTATAAAGTAGAGGCACTTTTTCGGGTCGGTGACGAACACGATGAGGGCGCAGGGGATAGCGCCGATGAATGGTCCGAAGAATGGAATGATGTTCGTGACGCCGATTATAACGCTTATCAGCACAACGTCCTGAAAGCCCATCAGCCTGAGCGCCGTGAAGCATATCAGTCCGACAAGGGTGGAATCGAGAAGCTTTCCGCGGAGGAAGCCGCTGAACATCTTGTCGGCGTAGAGTATCTCCTCATAGATCTTCTCGGCTATATTCGGCTTGAATGTCGCGAAAAGGGTCATCTTGCCCTGCTTTGCGAAGAGCTGTCTCGAGCTTAGCAGATATATCGCAACGATAAAGCCTATGATGATATTGAGCAGCCATTGAAGTGCTATGCCTATGCCGTTGCCCACGCCAGAGAGCACCGTCTGCATCGAGGGCATGAACTGATCCTGCGTCCATTTTGAGAATCTGTCGTAGATCGTGTCTACGGCGTTCATAAGATATTTGTATATCATCGGGTAGTCGGCGAGCTTTTTGTTCGCCCAGTCGATGAAGCTCAGTACATAATCAGGCACCGAGGTTATCAGCGACACAAGGCTGTTGAAGGTCGCGGGGACTATCAGCGATATCAGCACGACTATGACGAGCAGCGCCGCCAGAGAGCTGCACACCACCCCGAGCACTCCCGAGATCTTTCCGCCCTTGTCGTTCTTTGGCAGTATTTTCCTGAACAGCCGTTCAAAGCGGTTGCAGACGGGGGCGAGCAGGTAAGCTATTATGCAGCCGATGATAACGGGCTGCAAAGCCTTTGTGAGCTTGTCCAGTGCCGAGGAAAGCTCCTTGTGGCGAAAGACTATGAATATCAGAAGCATGGTGAAGCTGATAACGGATATCGCCGTCACGCCTGCGTATATATATGGATTGTTGTGTTTTTTCTTCATCATGATCTCTCCGTAAAAGGTTGATCGCGGCAGCTGACTGATAAGCTGCCTATACATTTATTATTATACTACATTTAAACCCTTTAATCAAGTAGTTTGAGAAAATATTAATAAAAGCTTAATTCGAGCCGCACCGCTTGAAAAGCTTGGAAAAAGGTGATATAATAATCTTATACATAAAGAATCATATCAAATGACCCAACGAGGGGGGATCCAAATGCCTATACAGATACCCGATAATCTACCTGCATTCGCGACGCTTGAAGAAGAAAATATTTTTGTGATACCCGATGACCGCGCAGAACATCAGGACATAAGAGCGCTGAAGATCGCCATACTGAACCTCATGCCCAACAAGATCGCGACCGAGACTCAGCTGCTTAGGCTGCTTTCAAATACTCCGCTGCACGTTGAGATAGACCTGGTTCAGACAGGTCATAGCCCGAAGAACACTCCGCAGGAGCATATGCTGAAATTCTATAAATCATTCAGCGAGGTCAGGGACAACCGCTATGATGGCCTGATAATCACAGGCGCTCCCGTTGAGCAGATGGAGTATAACGAGGTCGATTACTGGGACGAGCTCTGCGAGGTATTTGAATGGAGCAAGACGAACGTTTTTTCGACCATACACATCTGCTGGGGCGCACAGGCAGGGCTTTACTACCATTACGGCATACCCAAGTATCCGCTTGAAAGAAAGATGTCGGGCGTGTTCCTGCATAAGACCCTTGACCAGCACCACCCGCTGATGCGGGGCTTCGGCGACACCTTCTTCTGCCCGCACTCACGTCACACGGAAGTAAGGCGCGAGGACATAGTCAAGATAAACGAACTTGAGATACTTGCGGAATCGCAGGAGGCAGGCGTCCACATAGTCTCCGACCTTTCGCAGCGTCAGATATTCCTGACGGGACACTGCGAATACGACCGCGATACCCTGGCGCAGGAGTACGACCGCGACATGAAGAAGGGCTTGAACCCAAAGAAGCCGAAGCACTATTTCCCCTACGGCGACGTTACCGCCGTTCCCCGCTTCAACTGGAGCTGCTCGGCGAATATGCTTTATGCCAACTGGCTCAACCACTGCGTATACCAGAAGACGCCTTATGATCTGCGCGAGCTGGAGGCGTTGGAAAACTGACCACAAAAAAGCGACCCGTTGAAGGTCGCTTTTCTGCTTTCAGAGGTTTTTATGAGTAATTACCGAAAGCGCAGAACACGCTTCGGAAGTATTTGTATTGTCAGTTTTCCTTTCTTGTCAGGCGGAAGGTGGAGTAGGCTATCTGTCCGAGGCAGAGCGCTATTATCCCGAAGGGGAGCGCGTGCCTGCCGAGCACTTTGCTGCCTGTCTGAGGATTGCCGTCCCTGACCGGGGTCGAAGCCGCCGAAACTGCCGAAGTTGAGCTGCCCGAGGGCGAAGCTACGGGTGCGGATGTCGTGGTGGTAGTGGTGTCGGTCTCGGGAGCTTCCTGACGGGGAGCTTCTGTGATCGCGGGCTCTGCGGCGGGTGCATCGGTCTCGGGGAGTTCCGTCTCATCTGTGGCGATGGTCTCGCTTTCGGTCTCCGTTTCGGGAACGGCATCGGGAGCTGACGTCACCTGCTCGTCATCGTCGGGAACTTCGGCAGGCTCGGGGACTGCGGGCAGGGGGATCTCGCTGCCGTCGTCTGCCTGCTCGCCGTCATCGGCAGGGGTCTCCTCGGGAGCGGGAGTTTCCGCGCCGTCAGAGGTTATGCTTATGCTCGTTATCTTAAAATCCGAATCATGTTCGAGGTAGTAAAGCTGCACGGCGATAGAGCCGCTCACCTCAGAGAGATCGACGTCCTCGGCGGACCATACAGTTTCGCCGCTGCCGTCCGCGTTCGCGGAATATATCTTCCAGCCGTCATCGGTCTGCATACCTATGCCGCCGCTTGCGGTGCCGTCAGATTCAACGGTCACGGAGATATCGACCGTCCCCTCGGCATCGGTGTAAACGCTCGGGTCGAAGATATATTGCAGATCGGTCTCGCCGACAAAATCCTCGCTGCCCTGCCTGTGCTCGAAGAGAACATCGCCGCTCTGCGGTTCTTCTTCCTCGGGCTGAGTATCCGTTTCTCCGTCCTCATCGGGAAGAGACTCTTCTGGGAGCTCTGACGCGGGTTCTGTTTCTGTCTCGGGTTCGGTCTCGGGAAGGGTGGTCTCGGGGATCAGGACAGTCTCGGGCGGGATAAATGTCTCGGGGAGCTGCGGCTCGGTCTCGGTCTCTGAGGATACCGTTTCCGTTTCCGTCTCGGGCTGCGTTTCGGGCTTTGTCACGATAGGCTCTGTCTCGGGAGCTGCCGTGACGACAGGCGTATCGTTCTTTACGGTGTAACGGTCATACTCGCCGTAAGCCGTGAACTCGGCGTTTACAAACTCATCGCCGTCGGTATAAACGAGATCCTGGACCTGAGTCCAGAAGCCGATGTCGCCGTCATAGCCGTCCTTTACGGTAAAGCCGAGGTCTGCGATGACGGTCTGACCCTTGACGTTGCTGCCTGTCATATTCGCACCGACGATACGCACGATACCGTCCGCGTACTCAAAATTGGTCACAAGCGCGAATTTGCTGTCGGGGGCGTACTCCGATTCGTCGGGTATGTTGAGGGATACCGCGTCGCTGTCGTAGTGGAGATCTATGGTGAAGCCCGAAACGCCGACGTTATCGGTATCCAGACCCACGAGCAGACCGAAACTCTCGCCAGCCGAAACGGAGGCTCTGTCCGCTTCGATGGTAATGTTGTTCTTGCCCGCCGCATCGACCGATGTGACGACGGTCGTCAGCGTCATCACAGCAGCAGCGGCTGTGATAGCGCGCTTGTGGAAACGTCTGTTCATAAAGCATCCCCCGTTTTCAAGATCGGTTCAAATTTATATATTACACAAGTCCGAAGGCATAGCGCACTGCGGCGTTTACGTTCTGTTCATATTATCTGTTTGTCTGTGAGCAGCACGGCTGTCCGCAGAAGGTTACGCAATTATTACATTCGGTATCAGGATTATAACACTAAAAACACTTTTCGTCAATACGAATGACCGTAGAATTTTCAAGGGAAAATTTAGTGATTTTGCCATGATGACATATTTGGAGCAGATATGGTGGAGAAAGGCACACAGCTGCACAAGATAAAATGTTACCGAAATGTAATCAATTCACACACCCCGCGTTTTCGTCGAATGTAAAATTTATGTGAACAAAATCAGGGTTGACAAACGCGGTTTCTGCGTTGTATAATAATATCGAACTTTGGCAAAAAGGCGGACGCTGTCCTTTTGCGGGAACTGATCTTGTTAGGAGATGGATAAAGATGAAAGGGTTTTTCAGACGCGCGGCGGTAACGTTCATGTCCATTGTCATGCTCGGCACAGCGGGCAGCAATATCCCTGCTGCTGCGGAACAGGTGCAGCTTGATCCGCTGACCGTTTCCGACACCGCGTTTGAGGATCATATGAGATCGCAGGGCTTTCCCGAAAGCTACAAGCCATATCTCCGCACGATGCACTCGAAGCACCCGAAGTGGGTATTCACCGCACAGAAAACGGGTCTTGACTGGAACACCGTTCTTGCCGAGGAATGCGTTGTCGGCAGGAACCTTGTGCATGACGGTGCTCCCGACTCATGGAAGAGCTGCGAAAAGGGCGCATTCGATGCCCCGAGCGGTACATGGTACGGTCTTGACGGCACATGGGTCGCCGCTTCCGAGGGTATAATCGCTTACTATCTCGACCCCCGCAACTTTATAAATGACGACTACATATTCATGTTCGAGAATCAGTCATATAACAAAAGCGTACACAACAAAAGCGGTGTCAAGGCTATCCTCAAGGGTACTTTCATGAGCGGTGACTTTACCGCACCCGACACAGGCGTTACATATAATTACGCGCAGACCTTTATGGATGCCGCAAAGAGGTCCGGGGTATCGCCCTACCACTTAGCTTCACGCTGCCGCTACGAGCAGGGGGTAAACGGCGCTCCGCAGTCGCTGGGCACAGTCCCGGGGTATGAGGGCTATTTTAATTTCTTCGATATCAATGCCTACTATACCTCCACCATGACGGCAGGCGAGATGGCTTGCAAGTTTGCCTCGACCTACGACCCGACGTATCTGCTTCCCTGGACGAATCAGCATAAGTCGATAATCGGCGGCGCTATCTACCTCGGCAGCGGGTATATCAACAGACAGCAGGACACCCTCTATCTTCAGAAGTTCGATGTCGTAGACGGCGGCAACGGTCTTTACTACCATCAGTATATGACCTGCGTTTTCGGTCAGGCGAATGAGGCTGTTGAGATGAAGAACGCCTACACCTCCGAGGTGCTGTCCTCCGCGATAGAGTTCAAGATACCCGTTTACAGCAATATGCCCGCATCAGCCTGCACCAAGCCTTCCAGCACGGGCGACAACAACAACCTGCTCACCCGCTTCGATGCCATAACTTCTGACGGTGTCGATCTGCTTGCGAACTTCTACCGCTATACGCAGGAGTACAGCTTTACGGTGGACAGCGGGGTCAGCTATGTTACCTTCAAGTGCATACCTTACAGCTCGGCGGCTTCCGTCAGCGGCGCGGGAAAGAAAACGCTTGAGTACGGCGACAACACCTTTGTTGTAAAGGTCAAGGCTTCGAGCGGTGTCGTAAGGAGCTATACGCTGCACATAAACCGCAAGGGCGGCAGCAGTTCGCTGAAAAAGGGAGATGTCAACGGCGACGGCAAGATAGACGTCAAGGACTCGCTGATGGTGATGAACTATACCTCGGGAAAGCAAAAGCTCAGCTCGGCGCAGAAAAAGCGTGCCGATGTAACGGGCGACGGAACGGTAGATGTAAAGGATTCCCTCCGTATAATGCAGTATGTCTCGGGCAAGATAAAGAAGCTCTGATATCACAGCCCTCGTGTTTCAGCACGGGGGCTTTTCTTATGGCTTGGTTTAGCACTCTGTTACGACGAGTGTTAGCACTCTACCCAAGAGAGTGCTAAATTTTAACTTGCTGTCACCATCTTATCATAAAATCATCATAAAACGGGTCTATGATATAGATACAGACAAAGAAAGGGATGAGTCCGATGGAAAGTGAATACTTTAACGAATAAAGCCGCATACTATGGAAAAGAACCACATACCATGGAAAAGAAAAAGGAGAGATGAGTTATGTATACACTTACACCATTTGAAAGAAGAAGCATGGACCTTTTTGATGCATTCCACGATCTTGAGAACAGCTTGCTCGGAAGCAGAGTACCTGCCGCATTCGGCAGCTTCAAGACTGATATCCGCGATGACGGCGACAGCTTCACGCTTGAAGCAGAGCTGCCCGGGTTCAACAAGGAAGACTTGAAGCTGGACATCGAGGGCGATACCCTTACCCTTACCGCCGAACACACCGAAGAGACCTCGCAGGGCGAGGAAAATGCCGATGGCGCTCAGGCAGAGAATGCAGATGCCAAGCCGCGTCCGACATATATCCGCCGCGAGAGGAGCTACGGCTCATATAAGCGCAGCTTTTCCCTTGACGGCATTGACATCGAAGGCATAGGCGCGGAATATAAGAACGGAATTTTGTATGTTACCCTCCCTAAAAAGCAGCCTGAAACACCAAAGGCAAGAAGACTTGAGATAAAAGGCTGAACAAATATAGTAAACGGCAAAGTGTTTTGACGTTTACTATAATGACCCTTGCACACGGCGGCGTTCCGAAAGCGGATCGCCGCTGTTTGCTTTTCTTTTTTTCATAATGAAAAAGTATCCGAAGTCCTGCACGACAGATTGACTTTTTATCCTGTTTGTGCTATTATTAATATGTAATGATACGCCAAGGGAGGCAGCATGATATGCTTACAGGAAAGACGATAGTTTTGGGTATAACGGGCAGCATCGCGGCTTATAAAATGGCTGACTGTGCGCGTGAGCTGACAAAGCTTCACGCAGATGTACAGGTGCTGATGACCGAGAACGCAACTCAGTTCATAAACCCCATAACCTTTGAGACGCTCACTCAGCACAGGTGCCTTATCGACACCTTCGACCGCAATTTTCAGTACAGCGTTGAACACGTTGCGCTGGCAAAGGCTGCGGATATTGTGATGGTAGCGCCCGCGAGTGCGAATGTTATAGGAAAGCTTGCGAACGGTATCGCCGATGATATGCTGACCACTACCGTAATGGCGTGCCCCTGCACCCGCCTTGTGGCTCCCGCCATGAATCATAATATGCTGCACGACCCGATAGTTCAGGATAACATAGCAAAGCTCAGACGCTTCGGATACGGCATTATCGAACCGGTAAAGGGAATGCTCGCAAACCGAGATATCGGCGACGGCAAGCTGCCCGATGTTTCCTATCTTATCGAGTGCATACTTCACGAGGCAGCGCGTCCGCATGATATGGCGGGGCTGAAAGTGCTTGTCACTGCGGGCGCTACGCAGGAAGCCATCGACCCCGTGAGGTTTATCACCAACCATTCGACGGGAAAGATGGGCATAGCACTTGCAAAGGAAGCCTCGATGCGCGGCGCGGAGGTAACGCTCGTGGCGGCAGGATGCACCGAGCCGATGCCGCCTTTCGTCAATGTCGTTAGGGTATCGAGCGCTGCCGATATGTTTGAAGCGGTGACAAAGGCTGCGCCGCAGCAGGATATCATCGTCAAGGCGGCGGCGGTCGCAGATTACACCCCCGCGCAGGTGGCGGATAACAAGATAAAGAAATCCGACGGGGATATGTCGATACCGCTGACCCGCACCCGCGATATACTGAAGACGCTCGGCGAGAACAAGCCCGCAGGTCAGCTGCTCTGCGGATTTTCGATGGAGACCGAGAACGTGATCGAAAACTCGTCCAAAAAACTGTACAGCAAAAATTGTGATATGATCTGCGCCAACTCGCTTCGTACAGAGGGAGCGGGCTTCGGAACAGACACCAATGTCGTCACGATGATAACTGCCGACGGCGGCGAGGAGCTGCCGAAGCTCACAAAGCTTGACACGGCAGGCAGGATATTTGACAGGCTCATGGAAATGAGAAAAGCGGAGGACTGAAGCGTATGAGAAGATATGATATCAGCGAAAACCGAATAAACATGGTCATTGAGATAGACGATGAAAAGAACGTCCGTCTGCTGCATTTTTCGCCGCTGCCCTTTGACGAAAGCACCATATCCAAGCGCTCGGGCTCCTTCGGCTTCAATCTTGTCGAGGTGCAGATGTCGGGGCTGGACCGTCCCTTTGAGCGCCACGGCAACAAGTACATAATAACCGCACCCGGCTGCACTCTGAAATATGCGGGATACACCGATGTATGCAATCAGCTTGGACGCAAGATAGAAGTAGCCCAGAAGGACGAGGTAACGGGTGTCAGAGTGGTATCGCACTTTCAGTTCTTCAAGGGCATATCGGCAGTGCGCTGCTGGACTGTCGTTACCAACAACGGCAGCGAAACTCAGACGCTTGAATACCTCTCTTCCTTCTGCCTGACGGGCATAGAAAAGGAGGGGCTTCTGCCGCAGGATAAAAAGCTCCGTGTCGGTGTCTGCCACAACTCATGGTACCGCGAGCTTCAGTGGAAGACCTACACTCTTCCCGAGCTGGGTCTTGAGCAGGCGATGGCGAGCGAATGGCAGCATTCCTCAAAGGTATTCGCCTGCACCAACGTCGGCAACTGGTCTTCAAAGGAATACCTGCCGATGGGCTATGTCGGCAATACCGAGACAGGAACGCATATGCTCTGGCAAATCGAACACAACGGCTCGTGGCACTGGGAGATATCCGATCGCGAGGGTCATCTCTACTTGCAGCTCTCTGGTCCTTCCGAGATCGAATCACACTGGACAAAGGAGCTTGCGCCTAACGATACTTTCGTTTCGGTGCCCTGCGCCCTGAGCTTTTCCGACGTGAGCTTTGACGAAGCTGTCGGCGAGATGACGAGGTACCGCCGCGTGATCCGTCGCCGCAACCGCGATAACAAGGTGCTGGCGGTAATATTCAACGACTATATGAACTGCCTGTGGGGCGACCCAACGACGGAAAAGGAGATACCCCTCATAGATGCCGCTTCAAAGACAGGCTGCGATTACTTCTGCATAGACGCGGGCTGGTATGCGGACGGTCAGTGGTGGGACGAGGTCGGCGAGTGGCGGGAGAGCGAGCGCCGCTTCCCCGGAGGTCTGAAAGAGGTCACAGATCTTATCCGCGCAAGAAAGATGATCCCCGGCGTTTGGCTGGAGATCGAGGTCATGGGTATAAACTGTCCGCTTGCGAAGGAAAAGCCGGACGACTGGTTCTTCACCCGCCACGGCAAGAGGGTATACGACCGTTCGAGGTATCAGCTCGACTTCCGCAATCCCGAGGTTCGCGAGTACGCCGATTCGGTGATAGAGCGTCTTATAAAAGAATACGGCGTGGGCTATATCAAGATGGATTACAACATTGAGCCGGGGCTCGGCACCGAGCATGACGCGGACAGCTTCGGCGACGGTCTTCTCGGTCACGAGCGCGCCTATCTCAAATGGCTTGACGGAGTATGGCAGCGCCACCCCGATCTTATCATAGAAAACTGCTCGTCGGGCGGTATGCGTATTGATTACGCTATGCTTTCACGCTATTCGATACAGTCCACCAGCGATCAGGACGACTACCGCCGCTACTGCACGATAGCCGCCAACGCACCGCTGGCACTCACTCCCGAGCAGGCTGCCGTCTGGAGCTACCCCATGTGCGGGCGTGACCGTGAGGAGGTCGTCTTCAACATGGTCAACGCCATGCTGCTGCGTATACATCAGAGCGGACACCTCGCCAACATCGAGCCCGAGAGCCGCGAGCTTGTAAAGCAGGGCATCGAGGTCTACAAGTCGATACGTCAGGATATACGCGAAGCCGTTCCGTTCTGGAGCTTGGGACTGTCCTCTTTTTCGGACAGCTGGGTCTCGCTCGGTCTGCGTAACGGCAGAAAGAACTACCTCGCCGTATGGCGGCGCGAGTCCTCCGAGGACACCGCCCGGCTGCCGATAAAGCATCTCTGCGGCAAAGCGGCGCGGGTCAGCTGCATCTACCCCGACTATAACGAAGAGCAGTTCCGCTGGAACGCCTCAACGGGAACTCTTGCGGTAAAGCTTTCAAAGTCATATATGGCGCGTCTCTTCTGCATCGAGGAGCTTGGATAAACAATAAAGGCTGTTGCGATAAATGCAACAGCCTTTTTCTATGCGATCATTTTTCTTCCTGCTCGCCGTTTTCTTCATATTCGGCGTTTGCGGGAAGCTCGTTCGATTCCGATTCGGTCTCGTCCTCGGGATACTCCTCGAACTCTTCCTCGTCTTCGTAGATCTCCTCCGACTCTGTGCCGTCGTCGTAGTACTCTTCGTACTCCTCGTCTTCCGAATACTCGGTCTGCTCGGGATCAATGGCTCCCTCTTCGTATTCGCTGTCGTCCTCAGCGGGAGCTGTCTCGTCGTAGTAGTCTTCCTCGTAGATCTCCTCGCCGTAAACGCCGCCGTCGGCGGGGGATTCCTCGTATTCCCCGGTCTCCTCAGCGGGAGCGGTGCTCTCGGCTGCTTCGGGGAACATATCGTCGTCTATCACCGCAGGTCTTTTGGGCTTGGGTGCGGGCGGAGCACTTCTGAGAGCCTCTGCGGTCTTTTTGTAGGGGTTGCCGTAGTATATAAAGAACTCAACGACAATGGCGATAAGTGCAACAAGCACTACCACATAGATGATAATGTACATCATCTTTTTGGGGCTGTGTCCCGTTTCGGTCTTTGTGATGCCCGTCTGCTGTGTGGCGACTGTCTCGGCAGGAGCAGTTGCTTCGGTGGCTGCGGGAGTGGTAAGGTCGGCGGGGTCTGCTACCACAAGTCGGTAGTAAGAAAGAGTGCCGTCCGAGTGCTCTATGGTAAGGTTCGTGATGCCTATCTTATATGTGGAGAACCCGCCCTCGGTAAGATCGGCTACGGATTTGTCGGTGAAAGCCGCGCTCTTGACATCGGTAAGACCTATCGACTCAAAGGATACGGGTGAATCGGATTTTCCTACTCTCAGCTCGGTGTACATTGATTCATCGGCTGAGGGATCTACCTCAACAGCACCCTCTATCTGTATGATAGTGCCGTCCGCGCGGTAGGTGAGCTCTGTGTTAGTTTCATCTGTAAGGGAGTTTACCGAGATGTAAAGCACCGTAGAACGCTCGGTCAGCTCTGTGATCTGGAACTTGAGCGTCAGGTAGCTCTCCTTCCAGTCGGAGCCTGCGGGGTTTGTCAGCTGATACTGGAGCGTTCCCGCCTGAGTCTCGGCAGCGGCAGCCTCTCCGCCCGCTTCGGTGTTGATGCGGTTGTTTACCAGCTTCACGACCTTGCTGTCGTAGTTTATGGTAAGGTCGGCAGCGGTTATCTTGTGATTTGATTCGATCTTGAGGTCTGCGGTAAAGGATTCGTTCTTGATCTTGCTGGGAACGAGGGTTATCACCGCGGGCTTGTTGAGATCGGCTTCGGTGAGAACGCTGTCTGTGCCGCTTTCAAGCGCTGTAACAGCATCGCCGGCATCGCCGTAGCCTGTGCCGTCGTCATAGCCTGTGCCGTCATCATAGGTCTGGTCGGTCCATGTGTCATCATAGCCGTAATCGTAGCTGTATCCGTCGTCATAGCCGTAGCCTTCATCATAGCCATAGCCGTAATCTCCGCCGTCGTAGCCGTAATCGGCAAAAACGGACGCGCCGTTGAGCGCGAATATAACAGCCGCCCCGACAGCGGCGAGAGCCTTTCTCTTCATATTTATCCTTCCTCACTTTGTCGTTTATAGCATGACAGTCAAACCGTCTAAATTTTTTCATAATCAATCTACATTATACAACGATTTTTATCTATTGTCAAGGGCTTTTGACGGATCAGCGTGATAAAAGGTCAGATTCCGCAAATTTCTGCTCTTTGAGCAAAGCTTTATTATGAAAAAATACTATCTTCCGTCTTCTGATAATATAATGTATAAATAAAAGAACGCCCGATCGGTCAAAGACCTGGATCGGGCGCTGATGGGGAGGTGAAGTGCTTGGTATTATGGCGTGCCGCCTTTGAAACAGGTCAGCACTTTAGTACGCGCTTTCATTATACTTCGCGCGTTGTGATGCTGTCGGGCTGTGCCGGCAGCAGGGGATCTTCTTTCTGTATACGACAACAATGTCGTTTTCGTGTTTCGTATCGGGAGAAACCGATATGATCGCCCAGCCGCGCTTGGTAAGCTCGAATATCTCGCTTGCGGCGTCCTTCATGTTGTAGCTTTCTGTCTTGAACTTGTACATAATGATCTTCTCCTTACTCTTGATTTATCGGCACGGCGGTTTTTCTTTTTATATGCCGCGCTTTTTTATCTTCCTTTTGTTCATGCGTCATGCCGTTCCGTGTCCGATGCTTTGTGTACCGACCAAGCTTTGTACAAAAGCACCTGCGCGTTATGACCCGACTGCATTTTTGCCGCGATACCGTTTTTGTTTTTCTGAGGCATCGCTCCGAAAGCTTTGTGTCTTTCGGACTTTATGTGTGTATTATAGCACCGCGATAAAGCGTTGTCAAATTTTTTACAGGGTGATGATACCCTGTGAAACAGATCGTAAAACCTTTGTGAAAGGCAGATCAAACTGCTCTTATCATCTGCATGGTGCAGTGTCTCCTTTCTATATTCTTCCCTTTATCCCGATAAACAATGCAGCTGCTCCTATCATTGTCGCTATGCCGCCTGTTGTTATGAGCATCAGCCTTGCCGTGTCATTGCCGGAAAGAGCGACAGCGGGATCGGACATAGTCTTTTCGGGATGATCCTTGTCGTAGTAAACGATCACCGTGTCGCCGACTCTCATGTCGGGATCGCTGTATTCGAGCTTTGCTTCGTGGGTGACGCCGTTGTTGTCTGTGTACTCGGCAAACAGCACGTTCTTGTGACCTTTGTGCTTTTGAAGCGAAAACTTCACTTCAATGCGGGAGATCACTCCCTCGGCAGTTTCAGCAGACAGACGGAATGTTTTCCAGTCACGCCGGTAGTTTGAGTCTTTGACATTAAGATAGATGCCAAAGATCAGAAGGATAAGACCCAGCAGCGTTATCGCTGCGGCATCTATGATCTTTTTGTTCATCGGAACAAGCTCCTTTTATGAAAAAAATCCTGCGGCGTTTATATTTCTTTCTGCCGCGTATCGAACTTTCTTCTGTTCATGACGGTATTATATCACCGTGATAAAGCGTTGTCAAATTTTTCTCGGGGTATCAATAACCTGTTGCAAGGAATAAAAAACCTGTTTTGAAAAAAAGTGTCAACACGCCCTTATAGCAGGTTTGACGGTCGGTCACTTGACATTTGGCTTCTTGATATGGTAAAATAGAAAACAGCTCGGCAAAAACTGGCAGGGGAGAAATTGTATGAATGAGATAGTTACGAAAATAGACGAATGGCTGTGGGGGATCCCGCTCATGATCTTGATATTCGGCTGCGGTGTGTTCCTTACAGTAAGGCTTAGGGGCGTGCAGTTCAGAAACCTCGGGACGGCGCTCAAATATATGGTAAAGAATGAAGAGGCGGGCGAGGGCGATGTCACAAGCTTCGGCGCACTCTGCACGGCGCTTTCGGCAACGATAGGCACGGGCAACATTGTCGGCGTGGCTACCGCTATCGCTGCGGGCGGTCCCGGTGCCCTCTTCTGGATGGAGGTCGCCGCCCTGCTCGGCATGGCGACAAAGTATTCCGAGGGGCTGCTTGCAATAAAGTTCCGCACGCGCGACAGCAGCGGCAATGTGCTGGGCGGTCCGTTCTATTATATAGAAAACGGCATGGGTGCGGGCTGGAAATGGCTGGCTAAGATCTTTGCGGTCTTCGGGACGCTTGCGGGTCTGTTCGGTATCGGCACCATCACCCAGATAAACGGCATAACCTCAGCCGCCAACAGCTTCTTTTCGGACGAGAATACGATGACGCTCAGCATATTCGGGAATGAGTATACCATAGTTACCGTTGTGGTCGGGCTGATAGTCACTGTCTGTGCGGGGCTTGTTCTGATCGGCGGTATACAGTCCATATCAAAAGTGTCAGAGTTTGTGGTGCCATTCATGGCGGCGGCATACGTTCTCTGCGTACTCGTCATAATCTTTACGCATTTATCCGAGATACCCGCCGCGATAGGCGAGATAATCGGCGGAGCTTTTGGTCTGCGTCCCTTTGCGGGAGCTTCACTCGGCGGCACTATAATGCTCGCCGCGCAGAAGGGGATAGCCCGCGGGATATTCTCGAACGAAGCGGGGCTCGGCTCTGCACCGATAGCTGCGGCTGCGGCAAAGACAAAGTCTGCGGCGCGTCAGGGGCTCGTCACCATGACGGGGACCTTCATCGACACGATATGTATCTGCACCATGACGGGGCTTGCGATAGTGATCTCGGGCAGCTGGGCAGACCCCTCGCTCAAGGGTGTCAGCATAACGATGGCGGCTTTCGATTACGGACTTCCGCTTCCCGAAAAGGCTTGCTCCTTCCTGCTCATGCTCTGCCTGATATTCTTTGCATTCACAACGATACTCGGCTGGAGCTACTACTCCGAACGCTGCCTTTCTTATCTTTTCGGCAGCAGCACGGCAGTTACCCGCGTTTTCCATGCGGTGTATATATTCGCGATACTGATAGGTCCTTACCTCACCGTTGAATCGGTATGGGGGATAGCGGATATCTTCAATGCACTGATGGCTGTGCCCAACGTGACGGCGCTGATAATGCTCAGCGGGATCACGGCTTCCGAAACAAAGGAGCACCTTCTGAAACGGAAAAAACCTATCGTTGTGGGCGGGGATTGATCCTTTTTGCAGTGTATGTAATAATTCTTGAAATTAGTAAATATTTTTGGCGAAATGTCTTGACACAGTTTTAATTGTATGATATAATTAAGATAATAACGTTTAAAGCCGTGAGCCGGCAGCTGCGCGGTGTTGGCTAAATATTGTGTATGGGATAAGAGTGCCCTTTGGCGGGCGGCGTCCTAAAATTTATTCACTAAGAGGATAATTTGTATGACAGAGCTTGAAAAAATAGACCAGGCAGCGGAGTATATCCGAAGGTACCATCAGATGGAGGCTGCCATAGACCAGAATCGTGAGAATCAGAAATATCTCAAGACATATATCCATGACGAGCAGTATGTAATAGACAACTATGACATGAAGTCTCACCTTACAAAGGGCTTCGCCATTTCCGGCGTTGCGGGTCTGGTCGTGTTCTTTATACTTATATGGATCTCCTGGATCCCCGCAGTTCTTCTCGCGCTGTTCATCATAGCGGGCGGATGTATCTTCTTCTACTCGCTCAACCATTACCGTCTTGACGCTGCAAAGCAGGATCAGGAGGAGGTAAACGAGGGCATAGCAGAGCAGATACGCTTCCTCGAAGCGCGTGAGCCTCAGCTTATCCAGGCTAAGGACAGCTATTACGCGGGTCTTGAAAAGAGAATAACCTTTATGGATCTTTCCGAGATGGATTACATCTATGACCTTCGCAAGCTGGTAGAGGACGGCGAGGCTGAGACTGCCGAGGACGCTTCGGCACTTCTCGAGCAGAAGCTGCTGCTCCAGCAGTTCAATACCATCATGCAGAACAAGGAGATCGAAAAGGTCTACACCGATGAGGAGAACAAGGCGCGCTTCGGCGATCCCCTCGAACTTATCGGAAAGCGTAAAAAGCCGCTTAAAGAAAAGCTATTCGGCAAAAAGAAATGATAACGTTCAGGACCGCACGGCTTTTGTGCGGTCTTGATTTTTTGGGAGTATTATGGAAAGAATGGAAATAAAGATACCGCAGTATGCCGCCGAGCTCATGCAGGTGCTCGAACAGGCAAGATACGAGGTATGGTGCGTCGGCGGGTGCGTCAGGGACGCACTTATGGGAGTCACCCCGCACGACTGGGACCTCTGCACATCGGCGATGCCCGATGAGATGATGAAGGCTTTTGCAGGTTACAGGACGATCCCTACGGGACTGAAACACGGCACCCTTACCGTGCTGAACAGGGGAGAGATGGTCGAGATCACCACCTACCGCTGCGACGGGGATTACCTCGATCACCGCAGACCCGAGAGCGTGACGTTTGTAAGAGACATCAGGAGCGACCTTGAACGCAGGGACTTCACGATGAACGCCATCTGCATGAACCTCAGAGGAGAGCTGTTCGATCCCTTTGACGGAGAGGGCGATATAAAGCGCGGGCTGATACGCTGTGTGGGTGAGCCGCGCAGAAGATTCGACGAAGACGCACTGAGGATATTCCGCGCCGTAAGATTCGCGTCAAAAACGGGCTTCCCCATCGACGGCGAAACGCTTCGGGCTGCAATGGATATGCGTTCGCTGCTTGACGAGGTCTCGGCAGAGCGCCTCTACTCCGAGCTGAAATCGCTGCTGATACAGCCTTATGCAGGCAGCGTGCTGAGGGAGTACCGCGAGATCATAGCTCAGGTGATACCCGAGATCAGGGCATCTTTTGATTTTAAACAGAACAACCCTCACCACTGCTATGACATTTGGGAACACATCACACATTCTGTCGAGAATATCCGACCCGACCCGACGCTCAGGACGGTCATGCTGCTGCACGACATCGGAAAGCCCGCAAAGCACACTGTCGATGCAAACGGGATAGATCACTTCAAGCTGCACCAGCTCGCGGGGGCGGACATGGCAAATGTGATACTCAGAAGGCTCAGATCCGATACGGCTTCGCGCAAGAGGATAACCGCACTGATCGCCGAGCATGACAACCGCATTCCCGCAGAGCTGAGACCCGTCAAGCGGTTCATAGCAAAATACGGCTATGAATTCTACGCCGACTGGCTCGAGGTACGCCGCGCGGATACGCTGGCACAGTCGCAGTTCAGACGGGAAGAGAAGCTGCGTGAGCTAGACGAGCTTGAAAGAATAGCCGCAGAGCTGCGTGAGCAGCAGAGCTGCCTGAAGATAACAGATCTCGCACTCGGCGGCAACGATATAATGGCGCTCGGCTTCA
This sequence comes from Ruminococcus sp., assembly GCA_024697545.1. Lineage (GTDB taxonomy): Bacteria > Bacillota > Clostridia > Oscillospirales > Ruminococcaceae > YE71. The sequence continues at coordinate 15,870 of JAILFN010000025.1, read as the reverse complement.
AGGGCAGGGAGATAGGCGAGATGCTGAAGCTCATGCTCACCGAGGTCATTGAGGAAAGGCTTGACAACACCCGCGAGGCGCTGACGGCGTTTGCGGAAGAGAGGTGCGCCGATGATAAAGAAGCGTAAGGCGGAAATAAACATCCGTGCGCTTGTGTTTATCCTGCTGACGGTCATCTGGTGCGGGGTGATATTCACATTTTCCGCACAGAAGGCAGACGAATCCTCCGAGACCAGCGGCGGCGTGATATACATGACCTGCCGCATAACCGTATCGGGCTTTACCGACCTGAGCGATGCCGCCCGTGAAGAGCTTATCGAAAGTATGCAGTTCCGGGTACGCAAGGCAGCCCACTTCACGGTCTATCTTATTCTTGGTGTACTTTCGGTACAGATGTTCCTTGCCGTCGGTCGTCCCGTGCTTACAAGGAACTGCGCCCTTTCGGCTTTGGGGTTTTGCCTGCTTTACGCCGTGAGCGATGAGCTGCACCAGCACTTCGTGCCGGGGCGCTCCTGTCAGCTTCGCGATGTTTGCATAGACACGGCAGGAGCGGCAGTCGGGATACTTATCAGCACAGCCGTGTTCGCGCTGAGAAGCAAAAATGACCGAAAATAACATACATTATCCGTTTTGGTCACATCACAGTCGCTTTTGTACATACAAATATTTTGGAAATATATCAAATTTATCCGTACTTTTCAAAAAAGCGCCTCTATATTTACAAAAAGTTCACTAATTTTTCGCGGCAGTGTGATATAATTATGTCAGCGGTTACTTTTACCAACGTATACTTGTACGGTCAATTTTAATGTGTATATGGAGGTCTGAAAAAATGGGCAATAAACTTGGAAATATCCCTCAGATAAAGCTTGCACTCGTCGCTGTTTCCCGCGATTGTTTCCCCATGAGCCTTTCGGAGGCAAGAAGGGACGCCGTTGCAAAGGCTTACGCTGAGAAATACTCCGCCGACGAATTGTTCGTCTGTCCTACGGTTATCGAGAATGAGCTTGACATGAGAAAGGCTCTCGGCGAGATCAACGGAGCAGGCTGCAATGCGCTGGTCGTTTACCTCGGAAATTTCGGTCCCGAGACCCCCGAGACACTGCTCGCAAAGTATTTTGACGGTCCCGCCATGTATGTGGCTGCCGCCGAAGATGACTGCGGAGATGCCCTTATAGATGACCGCGGCGACGCTTACTGCGGAATGCTCAATGCAAGCTACAATTTAAAGCTTCGTGGCATCAGGGCTTACATACCCGAATACCCCGTCGGCACCGCTCCCGAGGTCGCCGATATGATAAATGAGTTTATCCCCATCGCGCGCGGCGTGGTAGGGCTCAGGAACCTCAAGATCATAAGCTTTGGCCCCCGTCCGCAGGATTTTCTTGCCTGCAATGCGCCGATAGCAAGACTTTACGACCTTGGTGTTGAGATCGAGGAGAACTCCGAGCTTGACCTGTTTGCTTCATTTAACGAGCACAAGGACGACCCCCGTATCCCCGCACTGGTGGATGAGATGGCGGCAGAGCTCGGCGCAGGCAACAAGATGTCGGGAATACTCCCCAGACTGGCACAGTATGAGCTTACCCTCACCGACTGGGCTGAGGCTCACAAGGGTGAAAGACAGTTCGTGGCGTTCGCCAACAAGTGCTGGCCTTCATTCCAGACGCAGTTCGGCTTCGTGCCCTGCTATGTAAACGGCAGGCTCGGTGCACGCGGGATACCCGTAAGCTGCGAGGTCGATATCTACGGCGTGCTTTCCGAGTATATCGGCGAGTGTGTCTCCGATGAGGTCGTTACCCTGCTTGACATCAACAACACCGTTCCCGCTAATATCTATCGTGAGGATATCGCGGGCAAATATGACTATACCCAGCGTGATACCTTTATGGGCTTCCACTGCGGCAACGGTTCTTCCTGCATAATGCAGAGCCCCGTGATGAAGTATCAGCGCATAATGCACCGCGGTCTTGAGCCCGACAAGGAGCCCGATATCACACGCGGCACTCTCGAGGGCGACATAAAGCCGGGTGAGATCACCTTCTTCCGTCTTCAGTCCACTGCCGACGCAGCTCTCCGCAGCTACGCCGCAGAGGGTGAGATACTCCCCGTGGCTACACGCTCCTTCGGAACGATCGGCATTTTCGCCATAAAGGAAATGGGCAGATTCTACCGCTATGTCCTTATCGAAAAGGGCTACCCGCATCACGGTTCGGTAGTTTTCGGTCACCACGGCAGGGCGCTGTTCGATCTGCTCAAATACCTGGGCGTTGAGGACCGCGAGTACAACCGCCCCGCAGCAACCCGCTACTACGGCGAGAACCCCTATAAGAACTGAGCTTTTTAGATATTATATCTTATTATATCAGGGTGCGGCACTTTTGCAGCCCACCCCACCAAACTATACCCCCAATTTGCAGCGAAAGCTGCAACTCCCCTGAAATGACACAAATAGCGTGAGAGCATCAAAACTCTCACGCTTTTGTGTTTCTATATGAACAATTCCATGTCGATGCATTCCCATGTACCTATCGGCATCTCACAGCTGCGGCGGCTGTATTCCCTGAAGCCGACTGCCTTGTAACAGCCCTCGGCGCTTTCGTTGCCTGCAAACACCCCGAGGTCTATCCTGCCGACATCAAGTTTTTCCCTGACGTACTGTATGCCGAGCCTTAACATCTCCTTGCCGAGCCCTTTGCCCCTCTGCTCGGGGTCGAGTATCACGAACCCGAACCTTACGGTCGAATCATCGTCCTCGCGGGGATAGCGGATGATGAAATGCCCGACAGCCTTGCCGCTTTCATCTATCGCAGTCAGCGGAAAGAAGCGCCCGCTCTCACGCTGCGGCGTGTAGCTGCCGACTATGTCCTCGCCCGTCAGCGGGAATTTGTTGAACCTGTCGGCAGACCAGCGGTAAAGCTCAGGCTCGGTGCGTATCCATTTGCAGATGACAGCCGCGTCTTCATTCCTGAAAGCTCTCAGCTCCATAGTGCCCTCCTTAGCAGATACGCGGCAGAAGCTCGCCCTTGGGCTGGGGAAGTACCGTCTGCGTGCCTATCTCTGTTTCCATGATGACACGTCCCGCATTTTCTTCGGTAACGGTGCCGATGATCGCGGCATTTGCGGTGTACTTGCCCTTTCTCAGCTCGGCAACGAGAGCCTCAGCGTGCTCCTGCGGCGCGAAGATGACAAGTCTGCCTTCGCAGGCGAGGTAGAGCGGCTCAAGACCCAGCATACCGCAGACACCCTTTACACGCTCGTCAACGGGGATGGCAGAAGCATTGAGGCGGATACCTATGTTGCTCTGTCCCGCTATCTCATAGAGCACTGTACCTACTCCGCCGCGTGTGGCGTCGCGGATAACGTGGATATCCTTCGTGACGTTCAGCATGGATTCAACGGTGCCCCAGAGCGGAGCGCAGTCGCTGTCAACGTCCGACTCAATGCCGTAGTCATCGCGTGCTATAAGTATTGTGCAGCCGTGCCTGCCGACGTCACCGCTTACGATAACGGCATCGCCGGGCTTTGCATAGTTGCCCGAGGTATCTGCGCCGTCAACTATCTGACCGATACCCGTCGTCGTGATGAAAACGCCGTCGCACTGACCCTTGCCCGCGACCTTTGTGTCGCCTGCCACGATCTTAACGCCGACTTCCGCGGCAGTCTTCTCCATTGAAGCCGCGATCTCCTCGAGCTTGTCCATCGGGAAGCCTTCCTCGATAACGAAAGCGCAGGTCATGTAAAGCGGCTTAGCGCCCATGCAGGCGAGATCGTTGACCGTGCCGCAGATGCTGAGCTTGCCGATGTTCCCGCCGTTGAACTCCCAGGGTGAAACGATGAATCCGTCTGTGCTCATAGCGAGCCTTCCGCCGGGTGCGGGGAGCACCGCCGCATCATCGGGGGTGAATTCGGGATTTGAAAAGTGTGCCTTGAACACCTTTTCGATAAGCTCACTTGTCTGCTTTCCGCCCGCACCGTGGGCGAGGGTAACTGTATTTGACATAACAAAATCTCCTTTGATCTATTATTCTGAGTAACTGCGAAAATGTTGAGAGCGCTCAGACTATCCCTGCGTACTGATAGTAAGCCGAGCAGGCGCCTTCGTCGGATACCATGCAGGCTCCGACGGGGTGAAGCGGCGTGCAGCCCTTGCCGAAAACCTTGCAGTCGGAGGGCTTGCACTTGCCCTGAAGCACATCGCCGCAGCGGCAGGCGGGGTTGGGCTTGCCTTTTATCTCGGGCATTGAGAACTTTATGCGCGAATCAAATTCGGCGTACTCGGGTCTGAGCTTCATGCCCGAGCCATTTATAAGCCCGAGTCCGCGCCATTCGTTGTCGCAGGGCTCCATTACTTCGTTCATGAGGGCTATCGCTTCGGGGTTGCCCTCATCTTTTACCACTCTCGGGTAACAGTTGCGGAAGAACGGCTCTCCCTTTTCGAGCAGCTTTATAGCAACCGCAAGCGCCGTTATAAGCTCGGAAGCGGTAAAGCCCGCGACCACGCCCGAAACGCCCTGCTCCTCGCAGAGCTTCTTGCAGACGGAATTACCCGTTATCGCGTTGACGTGACCGGGATAGATGAAAGCGTCAGCACTGCCGACAAGCGCCTGATATGCGTTTGGCATCGTCTTGTTGGCGGTGAGCAGCGAGAAGTTGCTGAGCCCCAGCTCTTTAGCCTGCTTTGCCGCAAGGCACGCCGAAGGAGTGGTGGTCTCAAATCCCACGGCAAGGAAGACCACCTGCCTGTCGGGGGTCTGCTTTGCGATCTCAACAGCGTCAAGAGGGGAGTATACGGGGCGTATCTCCGCGCCCTGCGACCTTGCCCCCGCAAGGCTCATGGTGGTTCCGGGAACTTTTATAAGGTCTCCGAAGGTGCAGATGATGCAGTTTTTTTCAAGCGCCAGCCAGCAGGCTTCGTCGATAAAGCCGACCGCCGTCACACAGACGGGACATCCGGGACCCGATATCAGGTCTACCTTTTCGGGCAGCAGCTTTCTCACGCCGAGCCTGAAAAATTCGTGGGTATGTGTTCCGCAGACCTCCATGATCCTCAGCGGTCTGCCGTCGTATGAGGTTATTATATCCCTCGCAGCTTTTATAGTCTCGTTCATATCAGGTTCTCCATCAGGTCATTTGCCTCGTCCTCGTCCGACTGTGTGATCTTAGCGATGGCAACGCCCGCGTGTACCATCACATAATCTCCCGGCTCAAGGTCTGTCAGCACGCCCGCACTTACAGATCTCTGAGCGCCGCCCGCGTCGATAACGGCGGTGCCGTCATTTACCTTTACAACTTTAGATGCTAATCCAACACACATGATATATACCTCCGATTATTTATTATTATAAGCCTTAAACTGCGTGTGATCTCATTTACACAGCAGCAGTTTTTACATTTTCATCAGCGCGCCGCAGGCTGCCTGACCTACGCATATGCCGCCGTCGTTTGGCGGGATGACTCCGTGCAGCAGCACTTTGAAGCCTGCCTTTTCAAGAGCCGTTTTGGTCAGCTGCACCAGCAGCCGGTTCTGGAAAACTCCGCCGCTCAGGGCAACGGTGTCAAGTCCCGTTCTTTCCCGCAGCCCGATGCAGGATATCCTTATAAGCTCCGACAGCGCCCAATGGAATTCCAGGGCGAGAAGCTCGGCATCTTCACCTGCAAGCTTTCTTCGGGCGAGTTCGGTCACGATCTCGCCTGTCCCGAGCGTAATAAAGCCGCTGCCTGTTTCGCTGTCGGCTGTCATAGTTACAGGCAGCTTTGATCTTACCGATCCGTTTCTTTTGACGGCTCTTTCCGCGTGGTACATAAGCGCCGTCGAAGCTTCGCCCTCGAATGTAGAAGCTGTTCGTATGCCGAGTATCGCCGAGACTGCGTCGAAAAGCCGTCCGCAGCTTGTAGATCTTACCGCGTTCAGCCGTTTGTCAGCCATCATAGCTTGCAGCCTGAACGTTTTGCCGTCGCAAAGTCCGAGCTTTTCGCAGACCTCACCTGACTGCTCGCCGAAGCCCTGACGAATCAGCTGTACCGCTATCCGCCAGCCCTCCTTAGCCGAAGCATCGCCGCCGACCTGCATGAACGGCTCGATGCTGCCGACCCGCTCATAGCCGCCAAAGCCGCAGATCATAAGCTCGCCGCCCCATATCGTGCCGTCGTCGCCGTAGCCCGTGCCGTCGAAGCTGATACCTATCACACGATCGCCCTCATCGCAGCCGTTTTCAGCCATGCAGGAGAGTATGTGAGCGTAGTGGTGCTGTATACGGAGCAGCGGAATGTCCATTTCTTTGGACAGCTCCTCCGCGACGGTCACGGTGTTGTACATCGGGTGGGTGTCGCAGACGATGACCTCGGGCGAAGCTTCAAGCAGCCCGCACATTCTTCTGACCGATTCTTTCAGCGCGTTTACCGTGCGTATGTCCGCCATATCGCCGACAAACGGCGAAGCGTAGAGCAGTCCGCCCCGCGCGATGCAGAAGCTGTTTTTCAGCTCGCCGCCGATCGCCAGCGCCTGCCGCTTAGGTTCGGCTTTGAGCATGACGGGAAGCGGCGCGAACCCGCGTGAACGGCGTATCATGTACGGCTTGCCGAACAGCCAGTCGGTAACGGTGTCGTCGGCGCGTATCAGTATCCGCCTGTTGTGTGAAAGTATCGCGTCGCAGAAGCCGCCTATCTCCTTTACCGCGTCCTCATCTGTGCGGCATATCGGCGCGCCCCGCGCATTTCCGCTCGTCATCACAAGGCAGTCGGTCATATCTATCCCGTCGGGATAGTCGAAAAGCAGCATCTGAACGGGGTTGTAAGGCAGCATGACCCCGACGGTCAGGTTGTCGGGCGCTATCAGCTCACTTATCGTGCAGCCTTCTTTCTTTTCGAGCAGCATTATAGGCTTCTGCCAGCCCGTGAGGTACTCCTCCTGCCCCTCCTTGATATCGCACTCCTGCCGCACGGTGTCCATGTCACGCAGCATGAGCGCGAAGGGCTTCATCGGGCGGTGCTTCAGCTCACGAAGACGTTTTACCGCTGCGTCGTTTCGCGCGTCGCAGCAAAGATGGAATCCGCCTATGCCCTTGACGGCAGCCACGCCGCCTTCCATTATGAGCCGCCTGATATACGTTATCGCATCAGCGCCCTTTATATCCTGCCCGATGATGTATACCTCGGGACCGCATTCGTTGCAGCAGACGGGCTGCGCGTCAAAGCGGCGGGTAGACGGGTCGTAATATTCGTCCGAGCAGCTTTTGCACATCGGGAAGTCCTTCATGCTCGTCCGCTCGCGGTCATAGGGCATGGTGTCGAGTATCGTGAGGCGCGGTCCGCACTGGGTACAGTTTATGAACGGGTGTAGATATCTTCTGTCCGTTTTGCTGTACAGTTCAGCTTTACACTTGTCGCAGGTCGCAATGTCGGGAGATACGAAGATGTTTCCGTATTCCTTTTCGCTTTCGATTATCCCGAAGCCTTCAAACGGCTCGTGGTCGATCTCTTCATGCTCGATGTCGAGTATCACCGAGCGCTCGGGCGGGCGGCGGCGTATCTCCTCGATGTATCCGTCTATCGCCTCGCGGCTGCCCTGTGCGTAAGCCTCGACATATGAGCCTTTGTTAGCCACCGTCCCGCGTATGCCGTATCTCTCTGCGGCGACTGCCATGAACGGGCGGAATCCCACACCCTGTACGATGCCGAATATTTTAAGCCTTTCGGTAATTATGGGACTCACCGCCTTTCTGTGTCATTCATTCATCGCCGCACTTATCGCATAGTGCGGGAAATCTATAAACTTTCCGCCGAAGCCTCCGAGCATACGTCTGATGTCGGGGTCGGCGAAGATAACGTCGTAGCCGCGCTCGGCGATCATCTCTGTAAGAGTTTCTTCGCCGTCGATGAAAAAGTCGTTCTGCTGCGCGTATCTCTTGTCGAGCTTGAACCATGTCGCGCAATCGACTTCGCAGCCCGTGAAGTGTGTTCGCAGCTCGTTCGCCGCAAACTGCTGATGCACCACAAGCACGCGCTTTCCGTTCATGCTCTCGGAAGCCTTCTCGGCGGGTTCGTAAAGCCGCGGGAAGCCGACTTCATAGGGCGTGCCGAAGGCTTCGTTCAGGTACTCGGCGGTCTTTATTCCCGAGGGGGATATGACAAGTATCATCTCGCACTCGCTTGCGCGGCGGATATCATCAAGACCGCTGTCCAGCCCGAAGCAGACGATGTCTGTCCACCTGTCCGAGCCGAGCTTTTCCTTCAGCTTGTCGGCGCGGCAAAGTCCCGTGTTTAGCGGGGTAGCGCCGATAACGCCAAGCCTGCCCTTCTTCACCTCATATTTATCGACGGCGAATCTTTTGAATACCCTGAGGTAAGTCATCTCCTCGCCGTGGTCGTAAAGCTTTGTGCCGTCAGTTTCTATCGTTATGCAGGGCAGTCCCGCACGCTTTTCGGTCATTCGCCCGAGCGCCTTAAAATCCGTTGCGATGACGGCAGGAACGGGTGTCCCGATTATCGCCGCAAACTCTCCCTCGACCTGCCCGCAGACCTTGACGAGCTTCTCCACGAGCCTGTCATCACGCCCGAGTATCGCGTCCATATCGCGAAGCCCCGCACTGAACAGCGCCGAGCGTTTTGTGTGCCAGCGCGGCTCGTCGAATCCGCAGACGTTGCCCGCGCAGCCGCCCGCGTCGCATATGACCACTATCCCGCCAAGCTCGTAAAGCACCGAGCAGGCTCCCGAATCGTCGGGTGCTAAGGGCGAAATGTGTTTTAAGAGTTTTTTCATTTGCCCACCTCCGCGATCTGTCTGTTTTCTTCAATGGCGCGGTCAAGCTCGCTCATGAGCAGGACTATCCCGCGGTAGCCGAACGGCTGAGCTTCGTCGTTGAAGCCTACCCCGGGGACGTCACGGTGGTAGTAGAGCGCATCGTTGCCGACAGCGCAGTCGAGCGGTATGTCCCTTTCGTAGTTCATCATCGTCGGCGAAAGGTTTGAGTATATCCGCGTTTCGGGGGATACCTCCGCAAGCTTTCTGATGAACACAAAGTTGCGCTCGCCCACCGTGCCGTATATCTCCCGCACGTTGAAGCCGTATTCGACGAGTGCCAGCGCCAGCTCGAACGGGTCGGCATCTATACATTCTCCGACGGCTATGTTGAGCCTGCCGTGCTTTGCGATGAACCCGTCTATGGCGGCGCGTGCTTCGCTGTAATACTCTGTGTCGTCAAGCTTTGCGCCTATCGCCTGACCCAGCAGGCGGTACATATTCTGTATCTTGTCAATGCGGTAGAGCCTTGTCAGCTCGATGAAAGGCATACCAAGGCGCTCCTGCATATCCTGAGCCGCATACCGCGCTTCGGAGTTCAGCACAAGGCTGAAATTTGCGCGTGAGATCTCCTTGTATTCCTCAAAGGTCTTGCAGCGCCCTATCTCGTGGAACTTCTTTATTCCCGCGGCTCTGAGTATTGGGTATATCTCGCAGCCATCCTCAAGTGCCGAGAAGAATCCTATTATCGCACATTCATTAGATCTGCGCTTTTGCGGCTCGAGCAGCGAGTATATCGACTTTCTTGCGAGCCCCATCGGCGGTATGCGCTTTTCTCTCGTCAGTGCATACATATATGCAGGCACAGAAGCCACCCCCGTCCGCTCGGTAACGCTTCGACAGACACGCTCCATATCGGTGCCGAGCAGCGCGTCAACGCAGGTGCAGCAGAGCATTATCGCTGAAGGTGTGTAGTCAAGCTCCGCGCAGAGCTCCTCGCACGCCTGCGGTATCTTTGAAAGGTATCTTCCCGTGACGATATCGGTGTCGTCAAGCAGGAGATAGAAAAACTTCTCGTTGTACCCGAGTTCGTTGAGCAGTGCTGTGTTGCGTCCGCAGCAGCCGGGGGATATAAGCAGCATGACCGAACCGGGGATAGCAAGCCCCGCACGCTTTACTCCGAATCCCTTAGCACCGGGAGAGTTGAAATCCAGTGTCGCGGGGGAGCTGTATATCATGTGCTTTGTTGAAACAAGCTCGTCGGGCAGGTCGTCAAAGCCCCGCGCCGAAAGCTTACCCGCCGTGATGTAGTATGCCTTATTCATTGCCTTCGTCCTCGTCGATGAGGCGCTGAGCCAGCTCAAAGAATCGCTTTGCGGTCTCACATTCGGGGTCGCCCTCGATGACCGTCCTGCCCATGTCCTCGTATTTTATTATGTCTGCCGAACGCGGTATGTCGGCTGCGATCTTAAGCCCCGCGCTCTCCGCGAATGCGCGTACCTTTTCTTCCTCGTTCTCAACGCTTCGGCGGTTCATGATAACGCCCTTGACCTTAGCGTAGCTGCGGTCCTCAAAGTTCTTTACCGCCTTGTTGATGTTGTTTGCGGCATAAAGCGCCATCTTCTCGCCCGAGGTAACGATCAGCACATCGTGTGCATAGCCCTCGCGGATAGGTGCCGCGAAGCCGCCGCAGACAACGTCGCCGAGTACATCGTAAAGCACGGCATCGGGCTTGAACTTACGGAAGAGATCAAGCTCCTCGAGCAGCGAGAATGTCGTGATGATGCCGCGTCCCGCACAGCCAAGCCCGGGGGTGGGTCCGCCCGTTTCGATGCAGAGTATACCGCCGAAGCCGACTTTGGATATCTGCTCGATCCTGTCGGGCTCATCGTCATGCTCGCGGAGGTAATCCATAACGGGCTGAAGCGGCTGACCGCCCAGAAGGTTGATGGTGGAATCGGCTTTCGGGTCGCAGCCTATCTGTATGACCCTCTTGCCGAGGCTCGCGAGAGCTGCGGAAAGATTGGCGGTGCAGGTAGATTTTCCTATGCCGCCCTTGCCGTAAATTGCCAGTTTTATCATTCAAATAACTCCTTGATGTCTTTGTTTATCAGGTCTTTCATATCCTTTTGGAAGCATCTTCCCGAGAATGCGAAGTGGGGCAGCTCTATGTGTCTGCTCTCATTCGGGATAATGTATCTGTAAAGCGGGTCGGCTATGACCTGCTTCGGTTTTATGCGTTCAAGTGCCGCCCTGATGTCCTCCTCGGCGTAAAGGCAGAGGTCTTTGTCAGATAGCAGCATATCATCTGTCGGCAGCGGGCATATCACGGAAGCGGCGATACCCATGTCAAGCTTTATCGCCTGCGCCAGTGACTTTGCCGAAATGCTCTCGCCTATTATGACGGTATCGGCTGTGCAGTCGGGCTCGTCAAAGCTTACCCCGTAAGGTGATACGCAGCCCGCTTCCGCGGCGGCGGCTTCTCTTATGTTCTCGGCAAGCTGTCTGCCAAAGCCCTCGCCGAAGGGTATGCCGCACACATAGTTTATACCGAACTCATCAAGCATATGCTTCGCCGCAGCCATTCCCGCATAGCTCACAACAAGGTTCACCTTTGCCGATGCCGCCTGCTTTATTTCATCAAGAGTGCCGTCCATCGCAAGGCAGCTGACATACTCAAACCCGCAGTCGGTGAGCCATTTCTTGATGCTCCCGATGGTGGTGTTCCAAGGCAGGTCGAGAGGTGTCGCGCCGATGATGTTCACGCCGATGCCCTCGCGTTTGGGACATTCCCTGACGTACTCCCGAGTCACCGCAAGGAACGCTTCCGAAGCGCCCTCAATGTAGGAACGTGTGCCGTTGGTGTGCAGTCCGAAGGTGCGTATCCCCGTGCGCTGCTCCACTTCCTCGGCTATCGCGTCAAAGTCCACGCCCGTCATCATCGGCATGGGTGAGCCGCATATCGCGATGAACTCCGGGTGCAGGTCGGCAGCCGCCGAAACAGCGTCGGAGATGAGCTTTTCGTCGTTGCCCATTATAGCATCTATCTCGGTCAGCGCCGAGATGAATATCATTGAATCAATATCGTACCAGCGCGGCTCGTCGTGTGTCGAGTAGGTCGAGTTGCAGCCCGAAGCGTCGTGTACCACCGTCATGCCGCCAAGCTCGTAAAGTGCCGAGCATACGCCCGAGGTGTCCGCCGCGTAGCAGGGGATGATAACATTCGCATTTTTCATACACTTGCCCCCCTTTAATTTGTCAGACAGCTTGCACAGCCGAAGCCCTTGTGGCTTATCAGCCTGCGTTTGTCCGTAGGCTCTCTGTAAGCTTCGGCGATCATGCCGCAAAGCTTTGTGATGCCCGAAAATCCGTAAAGCCCGCCGTTCATTATGATGTTCACAAAATGATCGGTGGCGAAGTAGTAAGCCGCCTTCTGCCCGATGGCAAGCACAGGCTCGGTCGCCCTGATGTGCTGATAGAGCATATTCACGTTCGTCGAGGAATAAAGCTCGATATCGGGGCGGTTGTCACGCAGCCATTCAAATGCCGCTGCCTCCTCGCCTACGGAATCCACGACTGCATACTTCACGTTGAAGCCGTGCTCGCTGAGAAGCTTCATGAGCTCGAGCGGACGGGTGACGGCTGTAAAATCTACCGCTACCGCTATATCTCCGACCTCCGATCTTGCATCGTCGAGAGCTTTTTCAGCGGCGGCGATATCCTCAGAAAAGTCGGGCGTGTCGATACCGAGCTCACCGCAAAGCCTTGAGTAGTTCTCACTGATCGTGTCATAGTCAAAGCTCATAGGGAGATAAAGCGAGGGCGTGCCGTGCTTTTCCTCAAGCTCTTCAAGCGCGAGCCCGCAGGTCGGGATGTAGCCGATGTTCAGCGAAGCCTCAGCCATGCGCTGAAATTCCCCGTAGGTGTTACATTCCGATATGTCACGCAGAGTGTGACCGCTGCCCTTTATGATCCTGACCAACTCGGAATCGGGGTCGGTGGGACGGTCGCAGCCGATGATGTTTATCGCTTTCGGGTCTTTCTTCGTGACGTTCAGCGGACGGTACATCTGAGCGCTCATCTTGACTATCGGCGTTACGGTGGTACGCATCGTCGGTGTCATGTAGCAGTCGATGAATGTGATGTCGGGGAAGCTGCCGCTCAGCTCCCGAAGTATATTTTCATAGTCCACGCCCGCGAAAAGATGCACGCAGCTGAGAAATAGCAGCACAACGGGCGGACGCTTGCCCAGCCTGTTGAGTATATCGGTCACGCCGTCAACTATGTCCGTTTCAAGCGAGCCGTCGAACATATCCTCCTCCGAGACCGATACCCAGCTGAGCCTGTCGAGCTCGAGCATTTCGGCGGCGGTGAGTATTACTCCGCGCAGACAGCCCTGGGCGCAGACGAATATCTGGTGCGCTTCGGGTATCAGCATCCCCTGATGCACGATGTTCCACATACCCCTTGCGGGAGCGTTGTATTCAAGCCCCGTCGGGTGCAGCTCGTTTATGTCAGCCTGAGATATCTTTACCCCCGGCGGTCTTTCGTATTCCTTGTGCATATCACACCTCCGCGGTATCGAGTATCGCCGAAGCGACAGCGTCGAGCTGTGCAGCCGCGGCACTTTCTGGGAAAAGCTCGGATACGGGCTTGCCCGCCTTCTCGGCGAGGGGGATCTCTGGACATCGGTCGAGTGCGCCTATCACAGAGGTCTTGAAATCCGAAGCCAGCTCTTCAACCACCTTGTCCTCGTCATCGACCCCGCGGCGGTTGAGTATGATCCCGCCGAGAGCAGCATAACCGCGTCCCTTGAAGTTTTCAAGCGCCATGCAGATGTTTCCCGCCGCATACTTCGCCATCTTCTCGCCCGAGGTCACGACGTATACCTTGTCGGCATATCCGCGTCTCATCGGCATTGAAAAGCCGCCGCAGACCACATCGCCAAGCACATCATATATCACGATGTCGGGAGAATATACCTCGTAAGCCCCGAGCTTCCCGAGAGTCTCGAGTGCGTTGATTATACCTCTGCCCGCACAGCCTACCCCCGGGATAGGGCCTCCCGCTTCAACGCACTTTATGCCGAAGCTGCCGTCGAACACAACGTCTTCCAGCGATAGTTTTTTGCCTTTTTTCCTTGTAAGATCCAGAACGGTCGGTATCCTTTCGCCGCCGTGCAGCAGCGAGGTAGAGTCCGCTTTGGGGTCGCAGCCTATCTGCATGACCCTCATGCCGCGCTTTGCCAGAGCCGCAGACACGCTGCAAGCGATGGTGGATTTTCCTATGCCGCCCTTGCCGTATAATGCTATCTTTATCATTCGCTGTAATCTCCTCTCGAAATGCTCACTTCATATCCTATCGACTTCATTCTTGCCTGCAAGCAGTGACGGCACTCGGTCGTGCTGTCTTCGGTGCATATCTTGTTGTCGTAAAGCATATACTTCTTTCTTACCGCAGTCGGCGAAAGGTTAGGCATCACGACGTTCGCGCCCGCCAGCACGCCCTCTTCACGCCCGCGCGGGTTTATGGTCCCGAGCGCCGTGGTCGCGGGCAGGAGCAGGTTCGGCAGCATTATCCTGCACAGGCTCAGCAGCATGAGAGTCAGCTCGTAGCTGCCCTTCGGCTCGCCGCGGAAGGGTGTATCCTTGTGCGGCAGGAAGGGTCCGATCCCGATCATCTGCGGCTTGAAGTCGGCAAAGAACAGCATATCGTCCGCAAGACATTCGTGCGTCTGGAACGGCGAGCCTACCATTATCCCCGCACCCGTCTGGTATCCCAGTTCCTTTAGCTGCCGCAGGCAGTTCATTCTGTGCTCGAATGACATCTCGGCGGGGTGAAGCTTTCCGTAATGCTCCTTGTTCGCGGTCTCGTGCCTGAGCAGATACCTGTCTGCGCCCGCATCTCTCAGAAGTTTGTACTCATCGTATTCAAGCTCGCCCACAGAAAGCGTCACGGCGCAGTCGGGATAGCTTTCCTTTATGCGACAGACCAGCTTTGCGAGCCTTTCGGCACCCCATGCACCGTCCTCGCCGCTTTGCAGCACAAATGTGCGGTAGCCTGTCTCGTAGCCCTCTGCACAGCATTCCATGATGTCATCTTCATCGAGCCTGTACCGCTGAGCGCAGCTGTTTGAACGCCTGATACCGCAGTATAAGCAATCGTTTTTGCATATGTTCGAGAACTCAACGATACCTCTTATGAATATTTTGTTCTCGAATTTTTCAAGGCTGAGCTTCCGCGCGGTATCGGCGGCATACGCCCTGTCTTCGTCGGTGTAGTTGCCGAAAAGATATATCCATTCGTCCTTGCCGAGCGTTTTGTTTTCATTCAGTTTGTCGATCAGCTTTCTTATCTCCATACAGATCCTCCCGATCGGATAAGTCGTGTGTTGCCATAATAAAAAGAGACAGTCTGTCTTTCCCGAAAAATAGACAGACTGCCCCTATAGATAACATGACGGCATATCCATCTTGCTTTCACCTCAATAAAAGTATTTCGGTGTCAGGAGACAATATTCTCTATTTAGTTGTTTAGATCCTTCCGGCTTGTTCAGGCGGCAGAATCTGATCTATCATTTGCTTGCTGCGGGAGCTGTTACGGTTTTGACCTCGACCCCGTCGAGCCTTCCGATCCTGCCCGCAAGACTGTTTATCCTGTCCTGCGGAGCGTCAAGAACAACGGTGATGATGTTCAGCCCCTTTTGCCTGTACGGAAGCCCCATCCTGCCGATTATCGAGTCTGCATATTCGTGCAGCAGGTCGTTGAGTTCGTCTGTGTACCTGTTGTCGCTCACGATTATCGCAAGTACAGCAACTCTCGTTTCCATGCTGTCAGCCCCTTTCAAGATCGGCGTATTCAACGCAGCTTTCGTATATTACATATATTATATCATCTTATGCGTAAAAAGTCAATAGCAAGATCTGTAAAACCTTATCACTAATTGCCTTGTTTAAAATGCACAAATTCGACGATTTTAAGACGGGATTTTTTTACACTTTGAAATGCAAAATAAAAATAAAAAAACTGTTTTTATTATTGCATTTACAAAAATTTTGTGCTATAATAATAATGAAGATGTACTACCATCACAATTGTATATTATTACTCAGGTCTGTCAGCCCGATGTT
>JAILFN010000023.1 GCA_024697545.1 Ruminococcus sp. | reverse complement strand
TATCCATTATATAATGAGCTTCGCAGACTCGGAGAACGTCACGCCCGATCTCGCCCACAAAATAGCAAAAGCATTCGTCAGAAAGAACTTCGGAGAGGACGCTCAGGCGGTCATCGCAACACACGTTGACAGAAGCCATGTCCACGCCCACATAATTCTCAATTCTTACTCTCTCTCGGGACAGAAATACTACGCTTGCCGCAACTCTCTGCGGCAGGCGAGGGAAAATGTCAACGGTGTATGCCGGGCGTTCGGAGTTACCCCTGCGCTGAACTTTGAGAACAAGGGACGGTCGGTCAGTTACTATGAATGGGAGCAGCGGAAGTACGGCTCTTCGTGGAAGGAGCAGATACGGCAGGCGATTGACGGGCTGATAAACTCCGTCAATTCGCTCGATGATCTGTTGCAGGCTCTTGAAGAACGTGGGTATGAAATAAAGCGCGGCAAGTATATCTCTATCCGAGCCCCGGGGCAGGAACGATTTGTGCGCACCAAGACCCTCGGAGAAGAATACACCGAAGATAGCCTTAAAACACGGATATTATATCGTGAAGTAGGCACTGGAACAACGCCCACAATGGACAGCAAGTCGCAGTTGAGGGTGGCGTATGTCGCTGTCATAGGCGATATTCGCATACTCGCGGAACAGCGGAAGAAGGTGCCGAGAAAGCGTATCGTGACCGCAGAATATTCTGTGGATAACGACCTCGATGTGTACAGGTTGTCGGCACAGTTATCTGTTATCAATCGTGATGGAATAGGTTCTATCGGTGAACTTGAAGGCAGGATCACTAAGCTCCGGGCAGAGTACGAAAAACAGCGTCAGGAAATAAACAACTATATCGAGGAACACAACCGCATGGTTAGTCTTTTGGAGCAGGCGCAGGAATACTTTGCGCTGTCGAAGAAAAAGGAGCTGTCCTCTGCGGAACAGGTGAAGATCAATATTTGCAAGCAGGCGGTAAATGACGGCGGTATAATGACCGCTGCCGATGCCGACCGACTGCGCGAAAAGACTTCTCAACTTGATAAAAAGATAGCCGCTATCAAGGAAAAACTTGATGGTTGCCGACAGCGGTATGATGTTTACAAGGACATTAGGGACACTTATGCCGAGATCTCGCGGGGGGATTATATCGGGAAGCTCGTCGAAGAAGAACGTCAGCGGAAGGAGCAGGAGGCGAAGAAGCGGAAGAAAAAGCTGTAAAATATCATTCAAGGCAAAAAGAAATGGGGCTGCCACGCAGCAGCCCCACGATCTTTGAGCGTGATGCTCAATTGCCCTTTGCCATATGACGTTTCGCCTTACGTCATCGTCCGAAATATAGTATATCATTTTGGGAAGCGGTTGTCAAGGGCTATCGGTTTGTTTATATAGTTTTTTTCTTCAACAAGATGCGGGTCAATTCCGGCTTTCAGCATAAGCTCTATGATCCGCTGGGTCGCATCGAGAATGAATGATTCCGATAGTGCCTTATCTACATTTTCGGTGTTGTAGCTTTTGAGGTAATTATCGGCACTATATTCTATCCCCATAGCTTTGCATACATATTCGGCTGTCTTTTCAGCTTCATATTCTTTAGTATTCTTGTCGGTATCCTTGCGTTTGGGTATCTTAAATGTCTTCATGGATTTCTCATCTTCGCAGGGCAGATGACCGCATAGAATATGTGCCAGCTCGTGCAGTATCGCTGCCGCTTTGTTTGTGTCATTAGCGGTGCTGTTTATTGTAATGGAGTAATAGGTGGTTTTGCTGTTCCCGCAGCGTTCAACGGACAGCTTTGTCGGATAATCGCATCTGGCTTCGCCGTACTGACGCAACCCCATCGGGCTTTCAGAGTAGTATATCCCTGCCGCTTTCACAACATACTGCAAATCTGGGAACAGTTTGCCGAGCGGTGTTGTGACTTCATGGCATTCCATTATATTTTTGAAACGGGGAGGAACTTTTTCACCAACTGTGTCGGCAATATCATACACAAACGATACCGGTCCGCCGATCTTCATAATGACGATAGGCGTTACTCCCGGTTTCAGAGTTCTTTCGTAGTCCTTCTGCCATGCATACTCGGTCTTTACGCAGACCGCACCCGGACGCTGTAAGAAAACGAGTGCAGAATTGAAATATGACATTCCCTGAGTGATATGCATATATGCTGCAAAGTTGAGGTAATCATCATACCTGCCTCTGTTTATTATTTCTTGAAAAACTAAATGCTTTGTGCCAGCCATGTTATCTCCTTGATCTGTATTCTCTGTTATTCTGAGTCGGTATTGTTACTGTTTACAAAGGATTCTATGACGGACATAATCTCATTAAGTCGCTTCTCACCGATACCGCTGATGCTGCCTATTGCCTTACGCAGGTCGGTCAGGTCAACATATGTGCTCTCAACGCTTGCAACACCTTGATGGTATATATCGGTTAGGACAGCCTGGATCTGCTCACGGCTCATTTTCTTGAATTCTTTGTATAGGGAACGGGGAAGTTCAAATGATTTGTCTTCGGACATCAGCTATTTCCCTTTCTTCTCATGATTTTTTTCCTTTACCTTTGTTTGGTCGTATCCTCGACCTCCGCAGCTTCGCCTGTAAATCGTCGGGTAGTAGATCCGATGCCATTATCTGATCGTACATCTCTTTCGGCATGGTCGCAAGCTGTTCCTCGGAGAGCTCACGGATAGCGTCGCATATCTCGTTGTACATATCCTCTGCCGAGAGTTTTTCTCCGAATTCTTCCTCTGTCTGGTCGAGAAGATCATTTATGAAAGCGCTGCGCACATCTTCAAATATCTCGAATTCCTCGACAGTGGTAAGTTTTATGTCATTCTTTTGACAGAACTCCAGTAAGAAGTAGTAGGTGCGTTTATCGACCACGCGCATTTCTTCGGGGAGGACGCCATAGTCCTTGCAATTATCGACCACACATGAAAGCATGATCTCGCTGTTTATGCTGTCATATCCGTCAAACAGGTCGGTGTGGAAATACTCGCCTTCAATGCTTGTTTCGGCTGCGAGGAAAGTTACCGCATACGGTATCGGGGAAGTCATATTTTCAATTTCATCGGGGACGGGAACGGGTGCGAAAACAATATCGCATTCGTAAACGCCTTTGTGCGGCAGCTTCTTTCTGAGCTTTCGTGTCGATGGATAATAAAGGTACGGATTATCATTCGGTTCGGGGTATGATATTTCGGAGAAAGTGTAGCCTTTTTCGAGGTCGTATTCAAGCATCGGAACAGTGTCCTTTTTGCCGAAACCGAACCTGGCAATGTCTTTTCGTCCTATCGCTTTTGAAAGAAAAACCGCTGCGTCCAGCGCATTTTCAAGGTATTCACGGTCTTCATAAAATTCTATGGCAAGAGGAAAGCAACCCGATATTGCTTCGGCAAATAGGGGATAGCAATTCTTCCCATTAAGCGATACGCCGTTTCTTTCGGCATAGTCAAGAATACATTTCTTGCTCTCGGGGGCGATAACTTTCTCGTCCTGAAGTTCACAGCTCAGATACTCCTGAAAGCAGATGTACTCCATATATTCCTTCGGCGTACCCTCGCCTGAAACGTGCGGTTTGAGGTATTCGTGAAGCCCGCTGCCCTCGTGAAAAACCAAAAGGGCAGGGAAGCCGCCATGATCGTCAGTCACGGAGCAGTAGAGCAAATCTTCATCGTCGTCATCGGACAGCTTGACCGCAAATATATCTTCCTTTTTCAGCTTCTTCCACAGCTTCGTATCTCTGAACCTGAACGCCGCAGCGTAAAGGCTGTCGGGGTACGGCTCGAATACGCCGTCATCATCGTCATATGCAAGCTCGGGATACTGAACGGGCGGTTCACCGACAGAGCGCACTACTTCGGTGTCCTCGCAAACGCCGTCAATAACTTTCAGTACTTTGCAGCTGAAATCCCATTCATCACCGAAGTCGAAAAGATAGACGAACTTTTTGTCTTTTTCAAGACCGAGCTGACCGATTTTGTATTTGGAAGTATCCCGCTGACCGTCCTCCGCATCGGCGTAATATGAATCGTCATCGCTCCATAATTTATTGTCCATAAAGAACGCATGGAGGTGGTCGTCACAAAAATCAAATGCGTCAAGGATAGCCTGTGAGAGTTCTTCAAGTGTTTTGTTTGAAGCTATTTGAATATGTCGGTAACAGCCTTTCATGAGGGAAACGCTGATGACGTATGTTTTCTTAGGGATATTAATCCTTGCTTTCATGGGGGTGCTCCTTTATTATTTGATACTAAGAGAAATCAGAATTTGATGTTGCAAGATTAACATATACCAGTTAAAAGCCGCCAATATGACTTAATGTTTTAGAAGCGACTCTTGAACCTTCATTCATTGCATTTATAATATCACAATCTCTCAAATATGAACAAAGAAAGCCAGCATGATAACTGTCACCGCACCCAGTTGTATCAATTACATTATTGAC
>JAILFN010000090.1 GCA_024697545.1 Ruminococcus sp. | reverse complement strand
ATGTACGGATTTTCAGGCATAATTTTGTCAGTGACAAGGCAAAAATCCGCCGATGGGCTGTCGCCCTTCAAGGATTTTTAACGCAGTCACTGGCAAAATTTGACGAAAAGACGTGCATGAATCCCTATGTGGACAGGTTCTAAATACGCAGATCCTCCGGCTGCAAATCGGAGATCATAATAACCCCTGCCAAAACAGGTTTGTTCTTTGGCAGGGGTTTGTGGTTTTGCGTCGGTCTTTCGTTGAACCGCAAGCTTCTGCCGTAAGCTGCAATCTTACGTCGTCAAGCCGCAAGCGGCTTGACGTGGTGATAGTCGGGGCTGTTCAAAGGGGATGCCCTCTCTTGCAGGGCGTCCCCTCTTCCAAAACAGTCCACAGGACTGTTTTGGAATTCACCCCTTGCGGAGCGCACGTTGTGATAAGAGTTTCGCTCTCTGCGGAGAGCGACGAGGGCTCTGCCGTTAAGCCGCAGGCTTACGTCGTCGACCCGCAAGCTTTTTTACGAGAAAAAGCTTGGCAAAAAACCTGTTTTTTCTTTGGCAGGGTCTTATAAGTTCGTATATCCCATCAGGAACTCATCTACCGCGGCGGCGCAGTCTCTGCCCTCGCGTATCGCACGGACTACCAGCGACTGCCCGATGTGCATATCGCCCGCCGTGAATACCTTGGGGACGGACGTTGCAAAGCCCTCGGCGGCAACGGTGTTCCTCGCCCCCTGCTCAACACCAAAGGCTTCGGCTATGTAGCTCTGGCAGCCCGTGAAGCCCGCTGCGATAAGGCAAAGCTCGCATGGGATGAGCTGCTCGCTGCCCTCTACCTCGCGCAGAACACGCTTGCCGTCCTCGGTGACAAAATGCACCTTCACCGTCTTTACGGCAGTCAGCGCACCGCTCTCGTCCTTTACGAACTCCTTGACGGTAGTTTCGTAAACACGCGGGTCGCTGCCGAACAGAGCCGCTGCCTCCTCCTGACCGTAATCGGTCTTGCAGACACGCGGGTACTCGGGGAAGGGGTTGTTCGCAGCACGTTCGTCGGGCAGCTTCGGCATCATTTCAAGCTGTGTGACCGAAGCGCAGCCGTGGCGCACTGCCGTGCCGACGCAGTCGTTGCCCGTGTCGCCGCCGCCCACGACTATAACGTTCTTATCCTTTGCGGAAATGAAAGTCCCCTCTTTCAGCCCGCTGTCGAGCAGGCTCTTTGTCGTAGAGGTGAGGAAATCCACCGCAAAGTATATGCCGTCTGCATCACGACCCGCGGCATTCAGATCTCTCGGCTGTGAAGCTCCGCAGGCGAGTATCACGGCATCGTACTGACCGAGTATCTCCTCCGCCGTGACATCAGCTCCCACGTTGCAGGAGGTCTTGAACTCAACGCCTTCAAGCTCCATCAGTGCCGTGCGGCGTTCTACTATGTCCTTTTCAAGCTTCATGTTCGGTATGCCGTACATCAGCAGACCGCCCGCGCGGTCGCTGCGCTCGAATACCGTAACGCTGTGTCCGCGCCTGTTGAGCAGGTCGGCAGCCGCAAGCCCCGAAGGACCCGAACCGATGACGGCGACCATCCTGCCGCTGCGAACTGCGGGTATCCTCGGCTTGATATATCCCGTGCCGAAGCCGAACTCAATGATGGCTTTCTCATTCTCACGCACCGTAACGGGAGAATCGTGAACGCCGCATATGCAGGCTTTCTCGCAGAGCGCGGGACATACCCTTGACGTAAACTCGGGGAAGTTGTTAGTCTCCAGCAGGCGTTCCAGAGCCTGCTCGTTCTTGCCCTGATAAAGAAGCTCGTTCCATTCGGGGATAAGGTTGTTTAGCGGGCAGCCGGATATCATGCCGCCCAGCATCTTGCCGTTCTGGCAGAAGGGCACGCCGCAGTCCATGCACCTTGCAGCCTGCTCGCGGCGCTCGCCCTCTGTGATCTCCCTGTGGAATTCATTGAAGCTTTTTATCCTGTCAAGCGGTGCGTCGGCTGAAGTCTCGCACCTCTTATATTCCATAAAACCCGTCGGCTTTCCCATTTTTTATCACACCTGTCCTTTGCTTGTTACCGCGAAAAATGCCTCTATCTCTGCCTGCTCTCTGTCCATGCCCTTTTCCTCGAAGGAGGATATAGCCTTGTTGATCGCGGCGTAGTCATGAGGTACTATCTTCTTGAACAGCGGTATGTATTCTTCAAAACTCTCAATAATGCGCTTTGCCTTTTCAGAGCCCGTCAGTTCGGCGTGCTCGGTTATCAGCTCTCTGAGCAGCGCTATGTCATACTTTTCCGAAACCGTTTCGAGGGATACCTGAGACTTGTTGAGCCTCATGTAAAGATCACGCTCCTCGTCAAGAACGTAGGCGATGCCGCCCGACATTCCCGCCGCGAAGTTCTTTCCCGTTCTGCCGAGTATGACTGCGGCACCGCCCGTCATGTACTCGCAGCCGTGGTCGCCGACGCCCTCGCATACCGCATAAGCGCCCGAGTTCCTGACGCAGAATCTTTCGCCCGCGATGCCGTTTATGAACGCCTTGCCCGAGGTAGCGCCGTAAAGCGCCACGTTTCCGACGATGATGTTATCCTCGCTCCTGAACGCAGAGCCGCGGGGCGGGAAGAGTATCAGCCTGCCGCCCGACAGTCCCTTGCCGAAATAATCGTTGGAATCGCCGCACAGCTCAAGGGTCAGACCCTTTGGGATAAACGCGCCGAAGCTCTGTCCGCCGCTGCCCTCGCAGTGTACGGTAAAGGTATCGTCCTCAAGGGCATGGTCGCCCCACTTCCTCGTGATCTCGGAGCCGAACAGCGTGCCGAACGCACGGTCGGTGTTCTTCACCTTTATGCTTATATCCTTCTTGCTGCCGTTCTTCAAAGCGTTCCTGAGCTTTTTGGCGAGCACTGTCTCATCGGCGGTCTGCCCGAGGGCGAAGTCGTAAGCGCACTCAGGCTCGAAATGTCTGCCGCTGTCGGGTACGGAGCAGAGTATGTTGCTGAAATCTATCTTGCAGCCGCTGTCCTTCTTGTGCAGCAGATCGGTCCTGCCAACAAGCTCATCAAGGGTGCGTATGCCGAGCCGCGCCATGTATTCTCTAAGCTCCTGCGCGATGAAGTGCATGAAGTTTATAACATATTCGGGCTTGCCCGCAAAGCGCTTTCTCAGCTCGGGGTTCTGCGTTGCGATGCCCATAGGACAGGTGTCGCGGTCGCAGACCCTCATCATAACGCAGCCCATGGAGATCAGCGGCGCAGTCGCGAAGCCGAATTCCTCGGCACCGAGCATGGCTGCTATCAGCACATCTCTGCCCGTCATGAGCTTGCCGTCTGTCTCGAGCCTTACGCGGGAGCGCAGACCGTTCATGATAAGCGTCTGATGCACCTCGGCAAGACCCATCTCCCAGGGCAGACCCGCGCTGTATATCGAGCTTTTGGGTGCAGCGCCCGTGCCGCCGTCAAAGCCCGAGATGAGTATCACCTCGGCACCCGCCTTCGCAACACCCGCGGCTACCGTGCCGACGCCAGCTTCGGATACCAGCTTTACGCTTATGCGTGCGCTGCGGTTGGCGTTTTTGAGGTCGTAGATCAGCTGCGCCAGATCCTCTATCGAATAGATATCGTGGTGGGGCGGCGGTGAGATAAGTCCCACGCCCGCAGTTGAATGGCGGGTCTTTGCTATCCAGGGGTATACCTTCTTTGAAGGCAGATGTCCGCCCTCGCCGGGCTTTGCGCCCTGTGCCATCTTTATCTGTATCTCGTTTGCGGAAACTAGGTATTCGCTCGTCACGCCGAAACGTCCCGAGGCAACCTGCTTTATAGCCGAGCAGCGCTCGGAGCCGAGTCTTTCGGGGCTCTCGCCGCCCTCGCCCGAGTTTGAACGTCCGCCGATGCGGTTCATGGCTTCCGCAAGACATTCGTGAGCCTCCTGCGAGATCGAGCCGTAGGACATAGCGCCCGTCTTGAAACGGCGGCAGATGCTCTCAACGCTCTCGACCTCCTCAATGGGAACGGGCGTGCTGCTGCCAAAGTCGATATCCAGCAGGCTTCTGAGCGTAAGCTGCTTGTCCTCACGTTCAAAGCAGGCGGTGTATTTCTTGAAGGTATCATAGCTGCCCGTCCACACAGCCTGCTGGAGCAGGTGTATAGTCTCGGGGGTGTAAAGATGCTCGCTCTTGCCCGAGCGGAGCTTGTGGCTGCCGAGACTTCCGATGCCGCCGAGGGTATCCAGCCCCAGCGGGTCGAATGCCTGACCGTGCAGCTTTTCGGTGCGGCGGCTTATGTCCTCTAAAGTGATGCCGCCTATCCTGCTTACTGTACCCTTGAAGTATTTCTGTATTACCTCATCGGAGATGCCGACCGCCTCGAACAGCTTGCTGCCCTGATAGGACTGTATGGTGGATATGCCCATCTTTGAAGCTATCTTGACGATACCGTGCAGCACCGCGCTGTTGTAATCGTCCTCCGCGGCATAGAAGTCCTTGTCCAGCATACCATCGTCAATAAGGCTGTGGATAGTCTCATGCGCAAGGTAAGGGTTCACAGCGCAGGCACCGTAACCGAGAAGTGCCGCAAAGTGATGCACCTCACGCGGCTCGGCGCTTTCCAGTATAAGCGCTACCGCAGTGCGCTTCTTTGTGGAGACAAGATGCTGCTGCAAAGCCGCTACCGCGAGCAGCGAGGGTATAGCGCAGTGGTATTCGTCAACGCCCCTATCCGAAAGGATAAGGATATTGGCACCGTTGCGGAAAGCGCGGTCGGCTTCGATGAACAGGCGCTCGATCGCCTTTTCGAGCTTTGTGCCGATGTAGTATATTATCGGTATCACCGCCGAACGCAGCCCGTCCGAATCCATGCTCTTTATCTTTAACATATCTGTCTCGGTGAGTATCGGATGTTCTATTTTAAGAACGTGGCAGTTCTCGGGCTTTTCCTCAAGTATATTTCCGTCCTCGCCTATGTAAACGCTCGTGTCGGTAACTATCTCCTCGCGGATAGCGTCAAAGGGCGGGTTTGTCACCTGCGCGAAGTTCTGCCTGAAATAGCTGAACAGCGGCGGCGAGTTTTTGTCGAGCGGCGGCAGCGGTATGTCAGAACCCATTGAAGCGATGGGCTCAGCACCATTCTCCGCCATCGGGAGGATGCTGTTCTTTATGTCCTCATAGGAATAGCCGAAAGCCTTCTGCATACGAAGCAGCTCTTCCTTGTTGTAGCTTGAAACGTTCTTGTTGGGTATGTGCAGATCGTGAAGGTTCACAAGCTCGGAATCAAGCCATTCGCCGTAGGGCTGACGGGAAGCATAGCTGTTTTTCAGCTCGTCATCGCCGATGAGCCTGCCCTGCTTTGTGTCAACGAGCAGCATCTTGCCGGGACGCAGTCTGTCCTTGCTGACTATCTTTTCGGGCGGGATATCTATACAGCCCGTTTCAGAGGAAAGCACAAGGAATCCGTCGGAGGTAACGCAGTAGCGTGAAGGTCTCAGACCATTGCGGTCCAGCACCGCGCCCATCATCTCGCCGTCAGAGAATATGATCGAAGCAGGACCGTCCCAGGGCTCCATCATGGTCGCGTAATACTGATACATATCGCGCTTTGCCTTTGAGATGCTCCTGTCGTTCTTCCATGGCTCGGGTATCGTTATCATGACAGCCAGCGGCAGCGGCATACCCGACATCACCATGAATTCCAGCGCGTTATCGAGCCTTGCGGAATCCGAGCCGTCGGCATTTATGGCGGGGAGTATCTTATACATATCGTCCTTAAAGGCTTCGCAGTACATGGTCTCCTCTCGGGCGAGCATCTTGTCGGCGTTGCCCGTGATGGTGTTGATCTCGCCGTTGTGGACGATCATTCTGTTGGGGTGAGCCTTCTCCCAGCTTGGTATTGTGTTGGTCGAAAAGCGCGAATGCACCATAGCGATGGCAGAGATGAAATCATCGCTTTGCAGATCGGTGTAAAAGCGTCTGAGCTCGTTTACAAGGAACATACCCTTGTAAACGACAGTGCGGCTCGAAAGTGAGCAGACGTAGGTGCTCTCAGCCGACTGCTCGAACACTCTTCTCGCAACGTAAAGCCTGCGCTCGAACGCCGCGGTGTCGGTGATATCTGCGGGGCGCTTTACAAAGCACTGCATTATGCAGGGCATACTGTCACGCGCTTTCTGACCGAGTATCTCGGGCGAGGAGGGTACAGCTCTCCAGCCCAGCACCTCTATACCGTTCTTGCCCGCCACGATCTCAAAGAGCTTTCTTGCCTGATCGCGCTTTAAGACGTTCTGCGGGAAGAAGAACATACCTACGGCGAACTCGCCCTCAGCGCCTGTATCAAAGCCCAGCTTTCTGCACTCTCTGCGGAAATAGTCATAGGGTATCTGGCAGAGCAGACCTACGCCGTCGCCCGTTTTTCCTTCCGCGTCCTTGCCCGCGCGGTGTTCGAGCTTTTCAACGATGGTGAGTGCATCGTCTACCACCTTGCGCGATCTTTCGCCCTTGATGTTTACAACGGCACCGATGCCGCAGTTATCGTGCTCGAATGCGGGATCGTAAAGTCCTCGTCCGCCAAATGCAGCTTTCATGTCTTTTTCCTTCATTTTCATCACACCTCAGGTAAAATAAAAAGCGCCCATCAAGGCACAAAAAGCCTTAATGAACGCCGTTGTTCGTTACTATTCTATCACAACTCCGAATTTATGTCAATAGAGATCCGCAAATTTATTGCAATATACAAATCTTTATCCTGCAAAATCAAGTTGTTGCACAGTTATCACAAAATATCTCAGCCGAGAAGCCCCAGCAGAAGCTCTGCCGCCTTTGCGGTGTCATCGGGATCGCCGAAGGTCGAGAATCTGAAATAGCCCTCTCCGCACTTGCCGAAGCCCTCACCGGGGGTGCCGACTATCTGCACCTTATCCAGCAGCAGATCGAAGAACTCCCAGCTGCCCATGCCGTTCGGGCACTCCATCCAAATGTAAGGCGCGTTCTTTCCGCCCGTGTACCATATGCCGAGCTTGTCGAGGGCTTTCATCAGCACCTTTGCATTGTTCTTGTAGACCGCGATGTTTTCATGTATCTGCTTCTGACCCTCGGGGGTGAACACCTCTGCCGCGCCGCGCTGTATGATATAGGATACGCCGTTTGTCTTTGTGGTGCGGTTCCTCACCCACATCTTGTTCAGTTCCATGCCGTTTCTTTCAAGCTCGTGAGGTATCACCGTGTAGCCGAGGCGGGTACCCGTAAAGCCCGCCGTCTTTGAAAGCGAGCATATCTCGATAGCGCAGGTGCGTGCGCCCTCGATCTCGAATATCGAATGGGGAAGATCCTCCTCCTCGATGAAGGCTTCATACGCCGCATCGAAGAGTATGACCGAGCCGTTCTTGTTTGCAAAGTCCACCCAGGCTTTCAGCTGATCGCGGGTGAACACCGCGCCCGTCGGATTGTTGGGGGAGCATATGTAGATAAGCTCGGCAGAGGTGCTCTCGTCGGGGGTAGGCAGAAAGCCGTTATCCCTGCCTGACGCGAGGTGTACTATCTCTCTGCCGCCCATGATATTTGCGTCAACGTAAGCGGGATAGGCGGGCTCGATTATGAGCGAGCGGTTGCTGCGGTCGAAAAGATCAAGGATATCGCCCAGCTCGTCCGAAGCGCCGCTTGAAACAAAGACCTCGTCCTCGGCAAGCTCAACGCCCTTGCCGCTGCTGTAATAGTCCCTGATAGCTTTTCTCAGGAAAGGCGCACCGCACTCGGGCATATATCCGTTGAAGCTCGACTTATCCGCCTGATCGTCGGCAGCCTTATGCAGCCCCCTGATGACTGCATCGCAAAGCGGCAGCGAAACATCACCTATACCCATGCGGTAAAGGTGAGCGCCGGGGTGGTCTTCAAGATACTTTTTCGTCTTCTGAGCGATGTTATAAAACAGATACGAGTCTTTAAGATCGGCGTAAAACATATTCGGCTTTAGCATGATGATACCTCCGTGTATTCTCAAAATATAGCGATATTGCGTAAAAAAAGAGACAATGACCCTCCGAAGGCACAACTGTACCAAACGGGACGCCATTGTCTCTGTACGATATTATACAGCATTTTTCCCCATCTGTCAACCCCTTTTTTCAATTCCCGCCAAACCCGCCGCCGCCAGTCGGGCGACCACAGCACCATATCGACCAAACTTTTCAAGGCTGAGAACTTACAAGTCATATCAATCAAACAATAAACGCACCATAGCGACCAACCCTAAAAGCGCACCATCGCCCCCAGTACGAACACGAGTGAGTTAGCTGAGGCAAGGGGGTATCAGGAAGAGGGGGTCAAGGGGGAGAAAACTAAGAGGGGGAAGTCCTCAGCTACGGCGATAGCCACCCCATCCTTCCCCCTCTTGGGTTTCTCCCCCTTGCTCAGGGCAGGGAACTTACAGTCATATCAAACAAATATTCAGGGTGCATTTTTGCTTTTGCCATCGGTTGGGACTTTTGTTTGTCCCCTGAACGCTGAGTTTGTTGCTGCTTTTTTGATAGCGTCTTGATTGCGAGGGGGACAGACACCAAGGGGGACAGGACGGGGAGGCTATCGCCGCGTTCGAGGACTTTCCCCCTAGGTTTCTGCCCCCCTCGCCTCCCCCCACTTCCTTACCCCTTTTGCCTCGAACAGCTCACCCGTGT
>JAILFN010000124.1 GCA_024697545.1 Ruminococcus sp. | reverse complement strand
ATTGCGAGGGGGACAGACACCAAGGGGGACAGGACGGGGAGGCTATCGCCGCGTTCGAGGACTTTCCCCCTAGGTTTCTGCCCCCCTCGCCTCCCCCCACTTCCTTACCCCTTTTGCCTCGAACAGCTCACTCGTGTCCGTGCTGGAGGAGTTTGTGAGCTTTGGATTTGGTTGATATGGAGCGTTGAATATTCGGTTGATGTTCCTGTTAGTTTTCAGCCTTGACTAACTCACTCGTGTTCGGACTGGGGTAATTGTGAGGGTCTATTACAGTCGGGGGGCACCCCAATAGAAAACGCCGTCAGTCCTCCTGCACAAGTCCCTGCATAAATCCGTCCAGCTCGGTGCAGCAGACATCGCCCGCGATAAGCTCTCCGCCGCAGCCTATCAGCGTCAGCTGCATACAGTCCTTGTGACCCTTGTAGTTGTATACCTTATATGTATAGACCTCGGCTTTTTTGCCGCGGTAGGGCGTCAGGTCGAAGCCCTGTTCCTTTTGCAGCTCGTTGTAGCCCTTGTAGACTTCGTCAAAGCTGTCGGGAATGGTTATTGTCTTGTGGCTGACAGGCTTTTCGCCCGTCTTCCAGCCAAGCTCGCTGATAAGCTGCTGACGCTGCTGCTCGGTCTTGACCTTGTACACCCGCCTGCCCGCAGAGGCTTTTACGGCACACAATGCCGCAAGCGCTACCAGTCCCGCCGCGATAAGCGTTACCAGAATAAGGAACACGGGTCTTTTCAGCTTCACCGTTTTGATATACATACGATAACTCCCTCTTTCTTTAAAACATCGCTGCACAGTCAGTACAGCGATGCCTTATGGTTTGTCTATATGTATGCGGTGAAATGCGGGTTTAGAACAAGCCCGCTGCCGTTTATTTTATGACCTTGCCCAGCAGCTCAGCGCTGTGCAGCTTTATGTGCTCGAGCATATGCCCGATGTTGCCCTCGCCTGCATAGTGCTTCAGGTCAAAGAAGTTGCGGTGAAGGTCTGTCCATATGAGCTTGTTCTCATCGCCATGCGGCTTGAAGGGCTTGTTGAGCCTGCCTACATACACCTCAACGTAGCAGTTGTCCATCGGATAAAAGAAATCCATCAGGTGTTTAAGATCAATGTCGTCGCGGGTGATGGCTGTCTCTTCCTTTAGTTCGCGGTATGCGGCTAAAAGATGCCCCTCGTCGGGCTCTATCTTTCCGCCCACGAGATTCAGCATACCCTTGTAGGGTTCCTTTTCGCGCATACACATCAGCCACTTGTCCGCATCGGGATTAAATACTGCTATACAGTTGTAACCTTGCATATCCATCTTTCATTTCTCCTTTACTTCAATTCGTCTTAGTTGGTATTATATCACAAAGCCGACCGTATGTCAATCGCGGGGGAACTTTGTCGATGTATATACCGCAGCTCCAAAGAGGACAGCATAAGGCTCAGGCAGCAAAAAGCGGGAAAGCATCGTGCCTTCCCGCCTGAGAGTTTAGTTTTTTTATCAGAGCAGTCTTATCTTGCTCTTGATCTCGGCAGAGTGAGAGAGCTCTGCGAGCTTTTCGTCTATAACGTTCTCTACCATGGTAGGTGTGATGAACGCAAGCTCGTTGTCGGGTCTGCCCGCACGCTCGATGTAGGTCAGCTTGCCGAACATCTCGGAGATGGCGGGCTTGAGCTGGTCTGCGTTGTCAGCCTGTATGCGGACGTACATTGCGTTCTCAACGGTCTTGTATTTAACAACATAGCTCTTGTCGGTGTTGTCTTCCCATGAGATCATGATGGAACGGTCGGGGTGCTTTAAGCAGTCAATGATATCGCCCACTACTGCGGAAGCGGTAGGCAGCTTTCCTGCGCCCTGTCCGTAGAACAGAACATCGCCTACGCCGTCGCCGGTAACGGAGATAGCGTTGTAAACGCCGTCAACGGTAGCCAGCAGGTTGCTCTTGGATACCAGTCTCGGGCAAACGATAGCTGTCACCTTGCCGTCCTCAACAGCCTTTACAGAGCCGATAAGCTTTATAGCATAGCCTGCGTTCTCGGCATATGCAACGTCATCAAGGGTGATGCGGGTTATGCCCGAGCAGTGAACGTCCTCGGGATAGATGTGCTTGCCGTATGCCAGCGAGCCCAGTATGCAGATCTTGCGGCAGGCGTCCTCGCCCTCAACGTCGGCGGTGGGATCAGCCTCGGCATAGCCCAGCTCCTGAGCCATCTTCAGGGCAGCGTCAAAATCCATCTGCTCTCTTATCATCTTGGTAAGGATAAAGTTCGTGGTGCCGTTCAGGATACCGCTTATCTGCTCGATGGTGTTGCCTGCAAGGCACTTGTTTATAGGTCTGATTATCGGGATACCGCCGCCTACGGAAGCCTCAAAGAGGTAATTGACGTTATGCTCGTGAGCGATCTTTAAAAGCTCAGCGCCCTTTGCAGCCACCAGAGCCTTGTTGGAGGTAACGACGCTCTTGCCGCTTTCAAGAGCCTTCTTGGTGAAGGTGAATGCGGGCTCGATACCGCCGATGACTTCGGCAACTACCTCGATCTCGCTGTCCTCGAGAACAACGTTGAAATCCTTTACCATTCTGTCCTCAAAAGGATCGCCGGGGAAATCGCGGAGGTCTACTATATACTTGATGTCGCAGTCTCTGCCGACCTTCTGATTTATCGACTCACGATTTTTTTCAAACAGCTCGACCGTACCCGAGCCTACAACACCATAACCTATAACTGCTACGTTTTTCATTTATACTTATCCTTTCATTTCTTTTTTGTCCGCGCTGCCGCTCCGTTCAGCGGCAGGGACGTAAGATCGTTTAGGTCAGAGGACCTTTACCGCCGCCACGCCGTCGAGCTTTTCAAGCGACTGCGTAAGCTTATCGCGGCTGCACGCACCCTCGGGATCGCGCCTTACCGATAATGAAACGGAAGCCACCGCGTCTACGGGCGGATTCTGGTTTATCTTGATTATGTTCATCCCGAGCTCATAAAGAGCCGAGATCACAGATGACAGCACGCCTTGTCTGTCGATGAGCCTCAGTTCAAGTGAGAATATGTTCTCCTCCGACTGTTCCTCATATCTGAACACACTGTCCTTATATTTATAGTAAGCGCTGCGCGATATGCCGACTATCCTGCAAGCCTCGGAAGAGGACATCTGCTGAGAAGCGGCTTTCAGCTCCTTTGCGTGGAGGACCTTTATAATGACCTCCGGCAGAGCCGATTCGCTCACAACTACCATACCTGTGCTTTTGTTCAAGTGAAGTCCACCCCCAACGTACAACTGTACCCGAGATATACACATACAACAGTATATCACCTCGGTCGGATTTTGTCAAGGGGGTCAAAATAATACTTGACATTATGCGTTAAAAATGTTATAATGATACAGCAAATATTGTATACTTTTTTTGGCTTCAGGGCTATAATTTATTCTTGAAAGGGGTGACCGCTTTATGTACCACGGACATATCGACGTCCCTACCTTTGCATACCTTGATTTCGGAAATGTATGGACGGGCAGCGTGCTGGGTTCATTCAATTACAGGGTCGAGCCCCGTTCAAAGGACGAACCGCCCCGCCTTGTCGTAAGCATATGGTACGGAGACCTCTGCTTTGACAAGTCCGAGATCAAAGACAGCTTTGAGGAGGAATTTTCCCCCGAAGGCTGGGCGCGCACGATAGACAAGCTCAATGAGCTTATCGACGAGTACAGCGGAAAGGTCCGCTGATATCACACAGCTGTTCAGGCAGGGCGGCACCGCTTCCCTGCCCCTACACCACCGTACAGAGCGTGCGGGGAATTATAAACCTATACGTCAGGAGCCGTCACGTTTTCAGCGGGCGGCGGACGTTCAGAAAGGAAAAGATCGTATGAAGAACATTTTCAAGCGCGGAATGAGCGTTCTTTCCGCAGCGGCAATGACGGCTGCAATGGCTGCTGTCCTTCCCGTATCCGCTTCTGCCGATGCCATACCTTCATCTACTCAGGATTTCCTGAGAGAAATGGGCGCGGGCTGGGTCCTCGGAAACACCTTTGACGCCACGAGCGGCGGCAGCGGTGTTGACATGGAGACAGGCTGGCAGAAGGACAAGACCACCGAGGCAGCCATCAAGGCTGTACACGCAGCAGGCTTTGAGACTATCCGTATCCCCGTATCCTGGGGCAAGCACATGAACAGCGACTACGTCATCGACGAGGCGTGGATGGCAAGGATACACGAGGTAGTTGACTGGGCATACAACGACGGTATGCACGTTATCATCAACATACATCACGATAACCTCGGCAGTCCTTCTTCGAAGAGCAAGATGGGATTTTATCCCAACAGCGATCACAAGGAGGATTCGCTGAAGTTCGTCAACTCTATCTGGACAGCGCTTGCCGAAGAGTATAAGGATTACGGCGACAGACTTATATTCGAGACCCTGAACGAGCCGAGACTCTGCGGCACAAGTGAAGAATGGTGGATAAACGATTCCTCCCCCACAGAGACCGCAAAGGACGCCGTTGAAGTCATCGACGCTCTCAATCAGTCGGCGGTGGATGTGATCCGTGCTTCGGGCGGCAACAATGCGAGCAGATACATAATCTGCCCCGGCTACGCCGCTTCCATAAACGGCGCAAAGCTCGCGACTATGCCCAATGACCCCGGCAACAGCGGAAAGATCATACGCTCTATCCACTGCTACGACCCCAACGACCTCTGCCTCGGAAGCAGCACCGACCACACAAGTGCAAAGGCTACTTCGTTTACCGAGAGCGCAAAGAATTCTCTGCGCTATTCCTTTAGCGTATACAAGTCCATCGCAGACAGCGGCATACCCGTTTGCATCGACGAGATGGGCATATCCGACAAGGAGAATGAGATCAACCGTTCCATGTGGGCGGCAGAAGCGTTCGCGCTTTCAAAGGAGTATGACCTCCCCTGCGTAATGTGGGATAACAACGCCGAGTTCACCTCCTCCGCGACCACCGGCTGGAACGAGCATCACAGACATCTGAACCGCCGCAACGGCAAGTGGACAGACCCCAAGGTCATCAATGCCATCATGGATTCCATGGGTGTTTCAGGCAAGACCATCACCCCCGATGACAGCTGGGCAGAAAAGAAGGCTCAGAAGATAACCGTCGCTTCAAGCTTTAAGAAGACCTACGGCGACGCTGCATTCAGCCTCAACGCTAAGGCAAGCGGCGGCAGCGCTCTCAGCTACAGCAGCTCCCGCGTCGTCGTTGCTACTGCCGACAACAACGGCAAGGTCAACATAAAGGGCGCAGGCACCACCACCATCACCATCACCGCTGCCGAGAACAAAAACTACGCCCCTGCGACCGCAGCAGTGGAAATAACCGTTGCACCCAAGAGCATAACACCCGCCATCGACCCCATTGAGGATCAGACCTTCACGGGCAGCGAGATCACTCCCGAAGTAAAGGTACGCGGCGACGGCAAGGTGCTCTCAAAGGGCTACTACGACGTTGAGTATAAGGACAACATAAAGCCCGGCAAGGCTACCGTTACCGTTACCCTCAAGGGCAACTATTCGGGTTCTGCAAGCACCACCTTCAACATCATCGGCGAAATCGTAAAGCCCGCCAAGGTAAAGGTAAAGTCCGCTTCCGCATCGACTACCGCAGTCACCCTCAAGTGGGAAGAGGCCAAGGATGCACTGGGCTATGCCGTATACCGTTACGACGACGCCAAGAGCAAGTGGGTGAAGATCGCTACTACCTCTTCGCTTTCCTACAAGGACAAGGGACTCAGCACCTCTACCCTTTATAAGTATAAGGTACGCGCTTACAACAAGGTGAACGACATCACCAAGTGGGGCAGCTATTCCGACGAGCAGCTCGCCCTCACCAAGCCCAAC
Source organism: Ruminococcus sp. (assembly GCA_024697545.1). Taxonomy (GTDB): domain Bacteria; phylum Bacillota; class Clostridia; order Oscillospirales; family Ruminococcaceae; genus YE71. The sequence goes on along the minus strand of JAILFN010000124.1, from coordinate 11,668 downwards.
GCCACCAAGATACTCAAGGTATCAAAGTCCAAGACCGCTGTGAAGTTCACATGGAAGAAGATATCCTGCACAGGCTATCAGGTGCAGAAGTATGACACCGCAAAGAAGAAGTGGGTGACTGTAAAGACCTTAAAGTCTTCCAAGAGCGTGAGCTGCAAGATCACGGGTCTTAAAAAGAACACCGCATACAAGTTCAGGATCCGCGCATACAAGAAGGCTTCGGGTCTCAAGAGCAATTCCGCGTGGGTCAACAAGAAGGTAACTACCAAGAAGTGATCCGCCGCGGCACTTGCATTATCGGAAAAGATATGCTATAATGATATCGTCCCTCTCACGGGGGGCGATATCTTTTTTTGAGGTGTAACTGATGTCCGAGGAAAAAAAGAATACCCAACAGACCGATTACTCCGATGATGCCCGCTATGACAGACGCGGAGCCGTTATAAAGGCGCTGCTCAAATGGCTGCAATGCGAGTTCTTCGGGCTGTTTATATTCCTGTCTCTGCTGGCGCTGACGCTGGTGCTCAAAAAGGCAGGCTACGCCATATTCGGCGGACTGGGGCTGCTGACCTATGCCATGATACTCGTGGATTTCGGTCTTAAAGAAGGCAGCAAGGCACGCATAAAGAACGATGTTCGCGGCGATGATGTAAAGCGAAGCTTCGGACTGGCGCTCGGGCTTATCGCCATGATGCCCGCCGCCCTGACCTATATCATGCTGCTGCTCTCATACTTCGGCGTGATAGGCTCGGCAGTGCTGCCTTTCAAGGCGCTCAACTTCGGGCTGTGGGGGCTGATATCGCTGTTCGTTCGGGATATGGATATCGCGAATATGTCCGTGCATCTGCTCTGGGTCTACCCGCTGACCATGCTCGTATATCCCCTTGCGGTGCATTACGGCTTTAAGTCGGGCTTTGACAGCGAGGATATACGAACGAAGATAATGTACAAAACAAACTGAAAGGAAAGTAAAGAAATGCAGAAAAGACTGTGCGCTCTCGCCCTTGCCGCTCTGATGCTTTGCAGCTGCGGCGGCGAAAAGAAAGGCGCCGAGAAGACCAAAAAGGAAAAACCCGCTTCCGAGCTGACGCTTGCCCAGCAGTTCAGCGACAAGCTCGACGGCGGAAAGTACGACATCACCATGAACGTCACGGGCAAAAACTATGCGGACGGCATGAAGTGCCGTATGTGGGGACGCGACGGCGACGGCGGCGTTTCGATGGAGGAAGGCGGCGTTTACACCGAATTCATCACCATCGACGGCGGCACATATATGCTCGTGCCCGAGGTGGAATGCTATGAGCTTATGGACGAAAGCGGCGGCTTCGGCAACGCTTTCATAAAGATAGGCGACGATGACAAGCTGGTGAGCTCTGACGTTGCCGACGGCGAAGTGACCGAGGTGTTCTCTAACGAAGAGGGCGACAAATTCACATTCGTGTTCGATGAGAAAAAGGGCGAGCTGAAGACATTCACCGCCGAGCGTGAGGCAGGCACTACCGTCACCGAGATCGAGAGCATGAGCTGGGACTGCAAGGGCGTTGAGCTGCCCGACCTCAGCACATGGTCTGACGTCGGGGAGAATGCTGCGATAAGCGACATCACGCAGCTGAAATTCTCGCTTTACGTCACAGGCGGTATCACCGAGGATGACGTGATCGCCGCGGGATACACCTATGAGCAGATCTGCGCTATGGATCTGGAGGAGCGCAATAAGATCACTGACGAGCTTCTGGGGAAGTAAGAGCTGAACGCTTTGTTTGTTGTGTGCTTTTACTTTGAGCCTTGAACGCTTTGTTTGTTGCGTGCTGTTACTTTGAGCCTTGAAGTGAGGGGGCAGACACCAAGGGGGACAGGATGGGGTGGCTATCGCCGTAGTCGAGGACTTTCCCCCTAGGTTTCTGCCCCCTCACACTCCCCCACTTCCTTACCCCTTTTGCCTCGACTAACTCACTCGTGTTCGTACTGGATTTGATTGTGCGCTTGCAGGTTTGGTTGCTATGGAGCCTTGAATAAACTTTGTTCCGTAATAGCAAATGTGGTCAGATAGGTGTTTCAGATCGCACTAAGTCATTACACCCCACCGGACGAGCCATGTCGCTGGAATGCGAGCACGGCAAACGCCCCTGCGGGGCTTATTGCTGAAATATGCTGACGCATATTTCCCCGAAAAACGACCCGCAGTGCGTAAGCCTGCCAAAGGCAAGCGTGACGGGAACTAAAAAAAGGGTTGAATTATTCATAATTTTGTGATATAATGGGGTCTGTACGGTACCCGCAGAGGGCGGGATCGTAACGTTTTGAAAAAGGAGTGCTGACAATGAAAAACACAGCGGCTACACTTATGGCGCAGAAGCAATCGGGCGAAAAGATCACGATGCTTACCGCGTATGACTACACGACTGCACGCATTGAAGATGAGTGCGGGGTAAATTCTATCCTGGTCGGTGATTCGCTGGGAATGGTCATGCTGGGGTATGAGAACACTCTGCCCGTAACTATGGAGGATATGATACACCACACGGCGGCGGTGTCGCGCGGGGCGGAGAACGCCTTTGTCGTGGCGGATATGCCGTTCATGTCCTATCAGACAGGAGTGCGCGATGCGGTGATAAACGCGGGAAGGCTCGTGAAAGAGGGCGGCGCAAATGCCGTAAAGCTCGAAGGCGGCGCTGAGGTCTGCGAACAGATCCGCGCGATAGTCGATGCCTCGATACCCGTGGTGGCGCATCTCGGACTTACTCCTCAGTCGGTCAATGCTTTCGGCGGCTATAAGGTGCAGGGCAAGACCCTCGAAAAGGCGCAGAAGCTCATCGACGATGCTTTGAAGATACAGCAGGCGGGAGCTTGCGCGGTGGTGCTTGAATGCGTGCCCGCAAAGCTTGCCGAGATAATAACCGAAAAGCTCACGATCCCTACCATCGGCATAGGCGCGGGCGCGGGCTGCGACGGGCAGGTGCTGGTATATCAGGATATGCTCGGGCTGAACACGGGTCACACCGCGAAGTTCGTGAAGATATTTGCCGAAGCGGGCAGGGCTATGCGCGAGGGCTTTAAGGCTTACATCGAAGAAACACAGCAGGGCAGCTTCCCCGCCGAGGAACACACATACAAGATAGATGATGAGATCATCGGACAGCTGAAGTGAGCTGCCCGTACATACAGAATGTCAGACCTGCAAAATACAGGCAGGACGGGATTTTTTTGAAAAAGAGGAACAGATAAATGAAAATAGTAAAAACAGTAGCAGAAGTGCGCGAACAGGTAAAGGCATGGAGGGCAGAGGGTCTTACCGTGGGGCTTGTTCCCACTATGGGCTACCTGCACGAGGGTCACGCAAGCCTTATTGATGCAAGCGTCAGGGACAACGACCGCACCGTTGTATCGGATTTCGTGAACCCCATGCAGTTCGGACCGACCGAGGATCTTGAGACTTACCCCCGCGACCTTGAGCATGACGCGGCACTCGTTGAAGCTCACGGCGGCGATCTTATCTTCAACCCCGAGCCCGCTGAGATGTACCACGACGGATTCAGCTCCTTCGTGGATATGACGGTGCTGACTCAGGAGCTGTGCGGTCTTTCAAGACCCGTACACTTCCGCGGCGTATGCACCGTTGTGTCGAAGCTCTTCAATATCGTCACCCCCGACAGGGCTTACTTCGGCAAAAAGGACGCTCAGCAGCTGGCGGTCATAAGACATATGGTCGATGACCTCAATATGCCTCTGGAAATAATCGGCTGCCCCATTATCCGCGAAGAGGACGGGCTTGCAAAAAGCTCGAGGAACACCTACCTCTCCGCCGAGGAAAGACAGGCGGCGCTTATCCTTTCAAAGTCGATAAAGCTCGGCATGGAGCTTGTGAAGAACGGCGAGACCGATGCCGCTAAGATCACGGGAGAGATGACAAAGCTCATCGAGAGCGAACCGCTCGCCAAAATAGATTACGTCAAAATGGTGGACGCTGCGACCATGCAGCAGATACCCGCCCTCGACCGCCCCGCACTCTGCGCCATAGCGGTGTATATAGGCAAGACAAGGCTCATTGACAATTTCTTTACGGAGGACGTTTGATTTGGATATTTCTGTACTGAAAAGCAAGCTGCACCGCGTGACCATTACTCAGGCGGAACTTGATTACATCGGCTCTGTGACGATAGACGAAGACCTTATGGATGCCGCGGGACTTTATGAGTATGAGCACGTTCATATCGTGAACGTCAACAGCGGCAGCAGGATAGAGACTTACGTCATCGCAGGCGAACGCGGGAGCGGTACGATATGCCTAAACGGTGCCGCCGCACGCTCGGGTCAGCGCGGAGATAAGGTCATAATCATGGCTTACGCCGATGTCACCCCCGAAGAACTGAAGGACTTCAAGCCTACCGTAGTTTTCGTCGATGATAACAACAAGGCGGTAAGAACAGCCCGCTATGAAAAGCACGGACTTCTGGAGGATCTCAAATGATACTTGCAGTTGATATCGGAAATTCCAATATCGTTATAGGCTGCTTCGACAAGCATGATATAATCTTCGTCGAACGCTTATCCACAAATCACCAGTCCACACAGATGGAATATACCGTGATGATAAAGAACATACTCGAGCTCAACGGACTTGCGGGCGAGCATATCACGGGCGGTATAATCTCATCGGTGGTGCCGCCGCTTACCGATACCGTAAAGGCTGCGATGGAACGCCTCGGCTGCGGCAGAGTGTTTACCGTAGGTCCCGGGATAAAGACGGGGCTAAAAATACTTCTTGACGACCCCGCACAGCTGGGAAGCGACAGAGTAGCCGATGCCGTGGCTGCCGTCAATCTCTATGAGCCGCCGCTGATACTCGTCGATATGGGCACGGCGACCACCATCTCCGTCATCGACCGGGAGAGAAACTTCCTGGGCGGAATGATAATCCCCGGGCTTCGCGTGTCGCTCGATTCCCTCACCAGCCGCACCTCGCAGCTGCCGAGGATAAGCCTTACCCCGCCGAGAAAGCTCATCGGCACCAACACCATCGACTGCATGAAGAGCGGCATACTCAATTCCACCGCTTCAAGCATAGACGGCATAGCCGAACGCATCGAGGACGAGCTTGGCGAGAAATGCACCGTGATAGCAACAGGCGGTCTTGCAGGCGCAATAGCGCCGTATTGCCGCAGAAAAGTGACTCTTGACGAGACCTTGCTGCTGAAAGGTCTGCGTATCATATACGAAAAAAATTGCGGATAAATCGAAATTTCGGGAGCAGTACGGCTGTTCCCGAAATTTTTATGAATTATATTACAAAAACAAGTTCTTACAGTATTTGCATAATTGTATATTACTCCGAATTTATCTAACAGTATTCAGCATCGGTCAAATGGTATTGACTTAAGTTTACAGATATGGTATAATATAAGTGAATTATGATAGACTGATACAGAGATCAGTCAGAGGGAAACAGTTCGGCTTTTGACAAAATATCAAGAGGGGGTATTTTTATGAGAAGCCATAAAGGTTTTACTCTGGTAGAGTTAGTAGTTGTTATAGCGATCATCGGCGTGCTCGCGGCTATACTCGTACCCAGTATGCTTACCTATGTAAAAAAAGCAAGACTTAAAACAGCAAACGGAAATGCAAAGACCGCTTTTAACGCCGTAAGTGCTTTTTTTATCGAGAAAGAAACTCAGGGCGAAAACAGAACGAAGCTTATCAACGATTACTGTGACAAGGACGTTGACTGCCGTATCCCGCCTGCGATAACCATGGACGCACTTCAGCTTGAGATACACGACACTCTCGAGCAGAACGGCATCGACTCGGGTATCGTTTATGTCGGAAGCACCACAATTTCCTCGGGTGTGAAGGACATCTACTTCGTTCACTGGACCAAGAACACATTCGTGGCAGGCGGAGACAACATCGTAGGTCAGTACCCCAGGCCCGTTACCTGGAATTACCTCAAAAAGAACGGCTGCAAGTGGAACACATACATGAAATGATCTTCCCGCTTTTCCGCTGTTTTCGGAACATCTGAAAGCTGATGCACATTGCGTGTGTCAGCTTTTTTCTTTTTTGTATGGCGGAAACAACAGCACCAACTACCCTGCACGAACACGGGTGAGTTAGTCGAAGCAGGGAACTTACAAGTCATATCAATTAAGTATTCAACGCTCCATATCAACCAAACCCAAAGCCCACCATCAAATCCAGTACGAACACGAGTGAGCTGTTCGAGGCAAAAGGGGTAAGGAAGTGGGGGGAGGCGAGGGGGGCAGAAACCTAGGGGGAAAGTCCTGCATATGCGAAGCATATGTGGAATGCAGCCGAGAGGCTCCCCCTCCTGTCCCCCTTGGTGTCTGCCCCCCTCGCAATCAAGGCGCTATCAAAAAAGCAGCAACAAACTTAGCATTCAGGGGCACAAATATAAAATAGTCCCCTGAATATTTGTTTGATATGACTGTAAGTTTTCAGCCCTGACTGCGAGGGGATAGGAACCACAAGGGGACAGGATGGGGTGGCTATCGCCGTAGTCGAGGACTTTCCCCTTAAGGTTCCTACCCCCTCGCGCTCCCCCATCTCCTTATCCTCTTTGCCTCGACTAACTCACTCGTGTTCGAACTGGGGGCGATTGTGCGCTTTTAGGGGCGGTTGATATGGTGCGTTGAATGTTTGATTGATATGACTTGTAAGTTTTCAGCCCTGAAAAGTTTGGTTTCTATGGTGTGTTGGATAGTGCTGGGGCGCCTGCCGGCGGGCAGGCTTGGTGGGGGACTAGGTGCAAAAGCGGTGGGCGCCTATGGTTATTACTACGGGACGCGACCAGATGAATTTGTTTGAGGTCTTGGCGGGGTTGTAGTAGTAGATGCAGCCGCCTGTCGGGTCCCAGCCGTTCAGGGCATCTCGCGCGGCGTTGTAGGCGCTGTCGGATATCGGCTGGTCGAACTGACCGTCAACTATCGCCGTGAACGCGCCGTTCTGGTATATCACTCCCGAAAGTGTGTCGGGGAATGATGGGTGCTCGATGCGGTTGAGTACGACTGCACCTACAGCCACCTGTCCGACGTAAGGCTCGCCGCGGGCTTCGGCAGAGATTATCCTTGCCAGCAGATAGATGTTCGACTCGGTCGCGGGAGGGAGGTCGCCTACCGATATGCCGAGTGCTTTTAGTGTTACGGGACCCGCTGTGCCTGTCTGAGATATCCCCTGCTGCTTCTGGAATCTCAGCACCGCCTCGCGGGTCTTTTCGCCGTAATAGCCTGTTATGTCTTCATTGAACAGACCGCGTTCTTTAAGCCGCTCCTGTATCGCACGGACTTCCGCACCGCGCGAACCGTATGAGGAGATCGTTTGTTTTTCGGGACGCACCGAGGGGAAGGCGGTATAAGCCAGCGCAGCAAGTGCCGCGACCGCCATTATCATTACCGCGAACGACTTAAAAAACAGACGCATATTTATCTTTGACATTTTTTATCAGCTCCTGTGTTTTGATCTGAGCCTTATTATGTTTCACGATGTATCATAATATACAGAATATTGACAAGTTCTGCAAGGAGAACAAAAAATTTTCAAAAAAAGTCAAAATTTATTCTGTTATTCACAAAAAATTAAAATCTTTGATGTATAATAAAAGTAAGACTAATTTTTCGATCTTACCACCGCATCAACGCCGCCGAAAAAAGGCAGTTTTTTTATATTTTGTTATTTTTTCGTGGTTTGCTCGGGGTGAGACATAACACAGGAGGGCGGATAATGGAACAACATGGTATTAGTAAACTCGATCTGAAACGCCGCAACAGAATGCAGGTGCTTAAAATATTAAAACAAAATGGTCCTACATCGCGTATAGATATAGCGGGCGCTCTGGAGCTTACTCGGGCTGCTGTTACCATAATCACCAATGAGATGATAGATCAGGGGATAATCCATGAGATCGGTGAGTACAAGCATATCACCGAAAAAGCTCCCCGCGGAAGAAAGAAGATACTTATCGACATCAACCGCCACTACAAGTTCGTGCTGGGAATGGCGGTCGAAGAGGATTTTATAAGCGTGGGTCTTTCCACCCTCGGCGGCGAGGTGCTGGATAAGCGCATACTTAAAATAAACGAATCTACCGACAGAAAAACGATATACTCATTCTTCATCAAGTCGATGAACGAGGTGCTGACGGACAACTGTCTGGATCAGTCCTCTCTGCTCGGCATAGGCTTTGCGATCTTCCCGACGATGTATTCGCGTCTTGACATATCAAGAGGCGGCGGCGCTCCAGATTTTGATAAGCTGAAAAGGTTCATGAGCAGCTACACCGATCTGCCGATGATATTCGACAACTCGGTAAAGGGCACCGCTATGGCGAACATCGACTTCTTAAAGAACCGTTCTCCCGACACGAGGAACATCGCGTTTTTGCAGTACGGCAGAAGCCTGAACTTCGTGTTCACCAACTTAAACGAGCCTATCGTTTCTTACGATAACCGTACAGACTTCGTTGACAAGATGATAATAAACCCCGGCTCCGACCGCATATGTGAGTGCGGCAGGCGCGGATGTGTTGAGAACGAGATCTCGCTGCCCGCGCTGAAGCGCAAGATCACAAGGGTGCTTTCGGAGGAGCAGACGCCGTTCCTGCGCGCCGCGACCGAGGGCAAGCCCGAGCGTATCACCCGCGAGCTGGTAGAGCTTTCATATGTAAAGCGCGACCCTGCGACCGTCAAGATAATCGACAGCGCCATCACAATGCTCGCTGTGCTGATAAACAATCTTTTCTTCTCGACAAACCCGCAGAGCATCGTGCTGCACGGTTTCGGCTTTGATGATTATATCCCCTATGAGAAGCTGAGGGAAACGCTGATAAGAGTCGGCGGTGAGCGTGTTGCTTCCTGCGTATCGCCCTCGATAATCGAAGACAAGCACCAGTTCCTTTCGGGCTGTGCGCTGGTCATCAGAGAGCTGTTCTACAACTGCGGCGGCTATCCGATAGATTCCTTCGGCAACCCGCAGCACGGCACGGGCGACAAGGATCAGGATGATGGTACCGCCGAGGCTAAGGATAAGAAGAAAAAACAGAAGCGTAAAACGAAGGATAAGGAAAAAGACAAGGATACCGATAACGGTAAAGAAAAAGATAAAGAGGAAGAAACAGAGTGATACATAAAGGCTGCTGCACCGCGGTGCAGCAGCCCTTTTTTCGTCATGGTTCAGTCGCCCGTGTCGTTCATCGCGATTATCTCCTCTGCGATGACATACTTGGATACGCATCTGTCCATAGCCATTTTCTCGATCCTGTGGTGCGCCTGATCCTCGCTCAGCCCCTGCACCGATATGAGCAGCAGCTTTGCGCGGTTGAGGAGCTTTATCTGCTGCATCCTGTTCTCTATGGATTCCGAACGCTTTTCGATCGAACCCAGCCTTTCACAGGTCACCTCCGCCCAGTCGAGCGCCTGAAGCATCAGCTGCCCCGAAAGCGGCTTCGGGAGAGTGTATACCCCGTGGGAACAGACCCTGTCAAAGATATCGCCGTAATACTCGTTTGATACCATGAGCAGCACGACGGTGTGCAGACCTGCCGCGCGGTCTATCGCGAGCCTTACTCCGTCTTCGTCGGGGAGCGGCGCGTTTATGATAATTATGTCATAATCGCGGTCAAGAAGCCTGCGCTTCGCGGAACTCGCACTGGTCTGTACCTCATACTCGAAATGCCTGCGGGACGCTATAAGGGACTCAAGGGAGTCGTTGAACTTCGGCTGCGACGAAACGACAAGGACCTTGTATTGCCGTTGTTTAAGTTTCACAGTCCTTCCCCCTTACAAGCAATAGATGTCTATAAGTCGGGCAGGAATGTGCGATCTTATGAACTCGCTGCGCTTTGCATTCTTTTTGGCTTCATCGAGTGAGGAGGGAAGGGTGTCATAGCCCTCGACCACCGAAGGCTCGGCTTCAAAAAGGTCGATATCCGATACGGGCGGCAGATACAGCCCGTTCTTGTAGCCGTAAAGACCCGCGTAGATCAGCAGGGTGAAGGCAAGGTAAGGATTGGCGCAGGGGTCGGGGGAACGAAGCTCGGCGCGGCGGTACTTGCCTGTGGCGGCGGGTATCCTTACGAGCTGTGAGCGGTTCTCGCATGACCATGATATGTATTTCGGAGCCTTGCTCCTGCCGAAGCGCTTGAAGCTGTCCTCTGTCGGGTCGAGGAAAAGGGTCATGTCCTTTATGTGTGCAAGAATGCCCGCGATGACCGAGGGCAGTATCACATGGTTCTCATCGTTTCTGACGGATATGTTTATGTGATAACCGTTGCCGGGGGCATCGGGCAGCGGCTTCGGGGAAAAGTCGGCGAACAGCCCGTTTGAATACGCCACGGTCTTGACCACGTTCTTGAAGACCATAGCATCATCGGCGGCTTTGAGGGCATCGGCATAGCGGAAGTCTATCTCATTCTGCCCGGGACCCTCTTCGTGGTGTGAGCTTTCGGGGATAATGCCCATCTGCTCCAGAGTAAGGCATATCTGCCTGCGGATATTCTCGCCCTTGTCATCGGGGGCGATGTCCATATACCCCGCGTTGTCATAAGGCACGGTTGAGGGCTCGCCGTCGTCGTTCAGCTTGAAAAGGTAAAACTCCAGCTCAGAACCGAAGGAAAATTCAAGCCCCTCAGCCTTTGCATCTGCCACCGCACGGCGGAGCAGGCTGCGGGAATCGCATTCAAAGTCCTCGCCGTTGGGACGCTTTATCGAGCAGAGCATACGCACAACTCTGCCGTGCTCGGGTCTCCAGGGGAGTATCGAGAGGGTATTGGGGTCGGGAAAGAGCAGCAGGTCGGATCTGACCTCATTGCCGAAGCCCCTTACCGCCGAAGCATCAAAGGCAATGCCATACTCAAAGGCGCGTTCCAGCTCGTTGGGCATGATGGATATATTCTTCTGCGTACCGAACACATCGCAGAATTGCAGGCGTATAAACTTTACGTCTTCCTCCCGAACGTACTGCATAACTTCATCAGCTGTATATTCCATAGTTATCCTCCTAGCAAAAAAGGGCGCATCTGTCCCCTGCGGAACAGACGAACGCCCTTGTTCATCACGATTATTATACTATAAAAGCGAGCAGTAGTCAACAGCTGATGTATAAATAATTTGTTAAAACCATCGTAACAGCCTTGACTGACACGAGTAAGTTTGTCAAGGCTGAAAACTAACAGTCATATCAAACAAACAGTTAACGCTCCATAGCAACCAAACCCAAAGCCCATAATCTTCACCAGTACGAACACGAGTGAGCTGTTCGAGGCAAAAGGGGTAAGGAAGTGGGGGGAGGCGAGGGGGGCAGAAACCTAGGGGGAAAGTCCTCGAACGCGGCGATAGCCTCCCCGTCCTGTCCCCCTTGGTGTCTGCCCCCCTCGCAATCAAGGCTCAAAGTAAACTTCATACAACAAACTTAGCGTTCAGGGGCACAAATCTAAAATAGTCCCCTGAACATTTGTTCGATATGACTGTAAGTTCCTTGCCCTGAGCAAGAGCCAAGAGCAGCATTCCTTGGAGACCTTGGATTTACAACACCAGATAGTGTAACCGGTCTTATTACTGATCCAACTCAGTTCTCTGTTACTGTAAGTGCAGAAAATGCAGATGTTTTAAGTGACGTAGATATTATCATTACTTATGGCACAGAGTCACTTGTAGACGCA
>JAILFN010000118.1 GCA_024697545.1 Ruminococcus sp. | reverse complement strand
GGAAGCAGTTCCCGCACCTGACAGCAAGGTGAATAAGCTGTTGGATATTCTTGTAGAGAATTATAATAACACAATGGCTGAGAGAGGTGTTCAGATCGTCTTCTGTGATATTGCGATAAACGAGGACGCAGAGCATTTCTCCATTTATGAAGCTATAAAGGATGACCTTGTAAAGCGCGGCATTCCCCGTGATAAGATATGTTTTGCTGGTGATGCAAAGACCGACAAAGCAAGAGCAGAAATGTTTGAGCAGCTGCGGCAGGGGGAAAAGCGTTTCATATTGGCTTCAACCTCTAAGCTCGGCACGGGTGCAAATATTCAGGACAGAATATGCGCTATCCACCATTTGGATATTCCCTGGAAGCCTGCGGATCTGACCCAGCAGGACGGTCGTGGAGTACGTCAGGGCAATATGTTCAAGGAGGTCGGCATCTATCATTATCTTACGGAAAACACCTTCGATTCGTACATGATGGGCATTATAACGAACAAGGCGAAATTCATTTCACAGATAATGACCTCAAAAGATCCGGTGCGTGTGTCTGAGGACGTTGACGAGATGGTGCTTACCTACTCGGAAATGCAGGCTATTGCAAGCGGTAACCCCATGATAAAGGAGAAAATACAGCTTGATAACGATGTTGCGACGCTCAAAATGCTTGAAGCCGAGTACAAGAAATCGCTGTATCGGTATCAGGAGCAGGCGGAGCGTACTCTGCCGCAGAGAATTGAGCAGTATTCAACTTATCTTGAAAAGGCTTCTGCCGATATAGCACAGTTCAGTGTAAATCATCCCGATGGAACTGCTTTTCAGATTGAAATTGACGGGAAGGTTTATTCCGAAGCGACAAGTGAACACGTTCGTGATGAAGCTGGAGAAGCTCTTGAAAAGGCTATCATTAAGGTTTCGACTACGGGAGAAAGCATGAGGGTCGGCAGCTATTTCGGCTTCGATCTTCTGCTTGAAAAGAACCCGCAAAATCTAACTTTCTTCGATCAGGGCGCACCATGTGTAATCTCACTTTGCGGCTCACTCAAATACACCTGCGATGTCAATCTTGAGAACAAACAGGGCAATATGCGCCGTATAGAAAACCTTGCGGCGAACGAGATTGCCAAGCGTATTGTGCAGTATAAGAATGACATTGAAAAGGCTAAGGCTAACCTTGCCGAAGCAAAAGAAAACTTGACAAAACCTTTTGACCGTGCCGACGAGCTGGCTCAGAAGCTGGCACGGCTCGACGTAGTGAATGAAGCACTTAGCAGCGGCAAGGGCGATGACGCTATCCCGTCGGTAGTCGAGGAGGTAGCGGATATGCCGAACTACAAGCCAAAGGTCACTATCGTAAATCCGCCCACAAATGTTAGTACACCTATAAAATCGAATAGGAGATGATGAAATGACAAGAGATGAAGCAATAGAGCAGATTGCCGGCAACCTCGGCGGTCAGGCTCTTGCCGCTGTTATTGCGAAAGGGTATGATGATAATACCCTTTCGGTCATAGCGGCGGCGGATAAAAAGAAAGCAAAGGTGTTCACCGATACAAAATATTCAGCGGAAACGGTGGATACCCTTACTAAAGCATATTCCGAAAAGATCATTGACGGTGCCGACCTGCTGCACGTTATGAGATATTCCACCTTTCGCAACGGCAACGAGGTCGATGTGAAGAAATATATCGAGTGCATAAAGGGCGGCGGCATGAGCCGTAAGACAGCGACAAATATTTTTGTTGCGGATAATTATGAAGTTGACAACTTCGATGAGCTTTCAAACAAGGTCAAAAGCGGTGCATATTTCCCGACAAAATACGGAACGCTGTCGCTGTCTTATGAGGTCGCAAGAGTGCTTTTCATGCTGAAAGTACCGCTGAGAGCAAGCCGAAAGGGACATATCCCCAGCGGTGTAATAAATGTAGAGGACAGTATCAAGTACGGTGATTGTATCCGGGGCGGCAGCACTAAGCTGGTTCAGACTGTCTGCGAGTATATGAGGAAAGACGATTGGGACAGCTTTTACAAGTACCTTGTTTCAAAGGAAAATGAAGATATTTCTTCCGAAGATGTGGAGAAGTATTATTCCGAGTTCAAGGCTGCGCCCGTGCGCTCGAAAAAGAGGTGACGTATGATACAAACAAATCGTGATGACAACCTTGCAAGTCTTGCGGAGGTGCTTTCAAAGGAACAGATGGCGAGGATAATCGCTTGTGATTATTCAGACCAGGCTTTAGCTGTAATGGCTGAATTTGACCGAGGGTATGTTGAGCGTTTTGCTGAATCCAAATTTGACGTTGAAAGCGTCGAGAAGCTGATAATTGCCTATGACGATAAGCTGTTCGACTGGAAGGATCTTCTGCACATTATGGAATACTCCTGCTATGATTTTGGGTGCGAGGAGTACATTGATGATTTTATCCGTTCGCTGAGGGCAAAGGAGATAAATCATACCACCGCCGCACGGATTCTCACCGCAACTTCCTATGAGCCTGACACCTATCACGGACTTATGGCACTTGTGAAATCCGGTGCATACTATCCGACGCAGTACGCAAGTATTGGCTTAAATACCGGAGTGGCTGCCGAACTGCGTGACCTTGGTGTGCCGCTGACAGCTATGCGAAAGAACGGCACATATTATGATCTCACGCAGAAGTCGGAGTTCGATGAAGCCGTCAAAAATGGCGACAGGATAAAACTTGTCAAATTCCCGAAGCTGGCGGTCGCTGTCAATGAAATGATTGCGTATCCCGATTGGCACGACTTCAAAGCGTGGTTTCAGCAGCATCAGGGCATTGACAGATCTCAGCTTACGGGCGATGAACTCAGAGCGCAGTACCGATATTTTTCTATGGAGCGTTATGCTGACAAACTTGTGGACAAGGTAGCGGCAGAGCATACTGCTTTTATGGAAGATATGAAGAAGCGTTCGCCCGAACAGATCATAGGCTCTGCTTATGAGATTGTCATAAAGGAACAAATAAAAATGTTTATGACCGAGGTGCCGCAGTATCTTCCCGAGAGCAAGACCGACGCGCTGATGTCGAGCAATAACGCATTGAATGCCATTTACGAACAGTGGCGCAGCGACGATGATTTTGTCGATACGGATATTGAGGTCATTATCGAGAATACCGCTGATATACTTATAGCTGCCCGTGAGCGTGAACAGAAACTGGCGGCAGAATTGGCGAAGAAAACAATCGCTGACGATTTGCAGGAAAAACCGCATTTCAAGCCGGGAAAGAAATTCAGGAGGTGAGAACTATTACACGAGCAGAAAGCATGGAGAAGCTCTGCAACATGGTCGATAACGTTGAGTACGCAAAGATCGTCAGTCATCATTTTTCGGATTACGTTTTGGAGGTCATAGCAAACAACAGCCGTGAGCTTGCCGATAGACTGGCGCATACCAAACTCAGTAATGAGGGTGTCGAAAGGCTTGTGAAAGCCTATGACACCAACATCATAACTTACGGCGATCTTCTGCACATAGCCAATTACAGTCTTGTATCGGGCGGCAGCGAGAAGTATCTCAATGACTATTTTTCCTCTATTGCCGCAGGGCTGGACACACAAACTGCTTCACGCATTTTAGTAGCTGCCAAGTTTGAGGACTGGAGCTACAATGAAATACGCAGGCTTGTAGAATCGGGGACGTATCAGGTGGGCGACAATACCTTTGTTGCCCTCAACCCCGATGTAGCCCGTGAAATTGACAAGCTCGGCATGGAGCTTTATGCCTATGACAAGAGTAACGATTTTTATCTTGTTAAGGATATAGAGAAAACCATTGCAGATGGTGACAGCATTACATTCTCAAAATCTGCGCTGGCGGTGATGATAAATAAAATGCGCAGCGCTCCCGACTGGAATGCTTTTCGTGACTATATCGCTGAGGACATGGAGGACATAGAGCATTTAACTGTCGATGAGCTGTTTGAGGAATATGACAGTTATCAGAAAGAAGAACTGAATATTGAACTCGGTAATATTGTGAATAAGAATTTCAGAGAGTTTCTTGATGGGATACGTTCAGCGGGTGTGGAAGAAGCAATAACTCGCTGCTATGAAATCACTGTCAAAACCAATATTCAGGCATTTATCGAATCCGAGCCTGCTGACATCACAACAGCGCATTTCAATGCATTATTGGAGATGGAGAACCCGCTTGATGTGATATATGGAGAATGGCTAAAGCATGATGAACTCAGGACATACTCGGACATTCCGCAGGCAATGCAGTATGCAGCCGACGATGCTATAACCAGAACGTTGGAAAAGAAGGGCATGATAGTCGAAAAGATATTAAGCGATTTAAAATCCGATAAGGAAAAGAAGTCTGGGGAGGTACAATCCCAGCCCAAAAAGAAAGGCGGTGCGAGATGACCAGAGAAGAAAACTTGAAGACTATTTCCAATCTGCTTTCGCCTAAAGCAGTCAACAAAATAGTCGCTAAAAACTATTCCAATGATGTACTGGAATACATCTCCGGTTATGCGCCGACCGCCGAGACCTTTGCTTACACAAGGTATCAGCCGCAAACCGTCGAGAAGCTCATGGGGCTTATGCGTGAAGACAAGATCGACAGCTATGATATGATGGAGCTCATGGAGGATTCGCTGTCGCATAACCGCAACGAGCAGTATATCAACAAGTTTGCGGAGACTGTCTGCATGGAAAACCATCATGACACCTATGCGGTGTTTAGGACAACAAACGTTACCGATGTGTCATTCGACGATATGTACCTCGGTATTTATCAGGGCATTTATGAAGCAAATAATATCGGCGTGGTGCAGATGAACAAGGATCTGGCACGGGAGATGCACGATCTCGGTATCAGCCTTTTGGTTTGTGAGGAATACGACCATTATTACGATCTGTTGGATTTTGATAATGCCTATAATGAGGATATATACACATTTATACCCGTTCAGAAGCATAGGCTTGCAAGTGCAATAAATGATATGCGATGGCAGCCCGATTGGTCGGATTTCAAGGAGTATCTGAAAAACAAGATATATGATATGGACAGGCTCACGCCGTATATTTTGGAGCAGAAGTACAATGATTTTCAGGTCGATAACGGGCTGTCAAAACTTGCTGATAAGGTTGCCGGAGAGTATGAGAAGTACATCGCTGATCTGAAGCAGGGCGACCCCGACAGGATAATCAAGTCGGCGTATGAGATCTACAACAAGGACTATATTGTTGACTTCTGCAACACCAATATTACTTCATTAAGCCCCGATGATCTGCAAGTTTTGCTTGACACGGATAACGTCCTTGACGAGATTTACCAGGAGTGGGACACGATGACGCAGCTTCACGGAGTTGCCGAGATAGATACAGCTATCGAGGACACGGCATACAGGCTGAGAACAGCGCAGGCGGTAAAGCAGATGATGGAACAGAAACAGAAGCAGGAGCTTACCGAAAGCAAGGTCATCGCTGACAAGCCCGGTGTGCCGAAGCCCATAAAGCTAAAAAGGAGGTGATCGTATGGCTTGGAAAAAGACTTTTACTCCCGAAGAACGTGCGGAGTATCAGCGCAGGCAGGCACAGGAAATGCAGGATATTTTCAAGCGCATTGATAATGGTGTGCAGGCGGTTTTCAGTTCGGAGAAATACAAGGAATATCTGAAATTCGTATCGAAGTTCACCGACTATTCCGCCCGCAACACCATGCTTATAAATCTCCAGCGCCCGGACGCAACATTGGTCGGTTCTTTCGGCTTGTGGAAAAGGCTCGGAAGAAGCGTTAATAAGGGCGAGAGCGGCATTGTCATAATGTCCCCTGTTCCTCACAAGACTAATCAGTATGTGGAGATAGAACGTCAGGCAGAGGACGAGTGGGGCAACAAGCTCTACAATGACGATGGCACCGAACAGATGGAAACGGTCGAGAAAAACATAGTCGAAATGCGCTTCAAAAAACAGTTTGTATTTGATTTGTCCCAAACAAACGGCAAGCCCATTCCGGACCCCGTTCAGGAGCTTGTGGGCGAAATTGATGAAGAAAAGCTGGACGTTATCTTTAAGGGGATAAAGAAAGCAACGGGGATTGCACCTGAGTATCGCACCATAACAGGTGGTGCAAAAGGATACTACAGTCCCTCGGCAAAAAGTATTATAATAAAGACAGGCATGAGTGGTGAACAGGTGCTAAAGACCGTTGTCCACGAATCTGCTCACTGTCTGCTGCACGATCCCGATAAAAAGATCGTTACAACGAAATCGCCACGAAATGAAAAAGAGGTGCAGGCGGAGAGCATAGCTTTTATCGTCTGTGAAAAGCTGGGTGTGGATACTTCCGATTACTCTTTCCCGTATATCGCTTCGTGGAGCGAGGGAAAACAGCTCGATCAGTTGAACAAGTTTCTTGACGAGATACAGAAAACCTCGCAAACACTCTTTACGGCTATCGACTCGGAACTGCTGAAATACAAGAAACGAGATCTAACGGTCAATGAGATTATGGACGACACCGAATTATCAAATGTTCAGAAAGCCGAGATGTATTTGGATATTGTTCAGCAGAACGGTATTGTGTTCGAGGACAGCGACATCGCAAAAATCATGGAGCAGGCAGAAAAGGAAACGGACATCGGTGCTGTGTTCAAGGCTATCGACGATACCGCCAATACGATAAATCAGCGCAACAACTACGGTTACGATTTTCAGTATATGAACCCTATTGATACAACTGAGGAGGCTCTCGCCGCTTATGACAAGGGCGAGGCTGTTTATCTTTTATATCCCGACGGTACCGAGGGCATGGCGGAAAGCCGTGAGGAGATTGAAAATTTCTCCGGTCTGTACGGTATTGAAAAAGAGCCGAAGCGCATTGTTGCTGCCGAGGATAACCCCGATCTGTACCCCGTATCGAAAGCGGAAGCTATTGAAATGTGGGGCAGGGGTCTTGATGTTTTCATTGACGGAAAACAGGCGGCGAGCATAGATGAAGTGCGTGATGCGCCAGACACGGCAAGCATAGCACTAAGTGAATTTCAGTATTCGGCAGAACTTGATTTCGACAAGGGAGGTTTAGGAAACGTGAGAAATCAGCAGTTTTATGATAGCTACAATCAGCGAAATTATCAGCAGCAGGGCGGCTATCAGCAGAGGAACAGTAACATTATTGGCAACACGCCTTACGATCAACTCGGAGGTCGTGGTCAGCTTCAGTATTACAAGGGCTTGAATAACAAACACGCTCAGAATATCGCCCGGCAGCTCGATGCGGACGGCATCAGATACAGCGGTGTGATTAAGGGCGGCACTACTACGATCACCATAAATTCATCGGATATCCCTCGCTATGAAGCGGCGGTCGATAAGGTCAAGCAGATGTACGATCAGCGCAACAATGGCAGAAAGAGCGGCGGTTATCAGCAGAATAATGACAGCCCCGATATGCTTGCCCGTGATATAGAAGCGTTCATGTACAACTACAACACCAACGGCTATCGCAATGTTGCGGGCGATCGTGAGCGTGGAATAAAGGGCGTTGCGAACAATATAGCAAATGGTGATGTTGACAGTCTGAACACATTTCTCGGAAAGGTCGTAAGCACTGTCGGTGATGCGCAGGTTTCGGGTGAAGCTAATGCGCTGTTGCAGAGGTTAGGAAACCTTACAAACAATAGACAGCAGAGTGGATAT